>NZ_RKQE01000011.1:0-585952 GCF_003815055.1 Acinetobacter sp. BIGb0102 | reverse complement strand
TAGGCTGTAATCTCGTTGTGTTCTTTTAACTATTGTTTTCATTACACTCTCCAAATTTAAGTTTAGAAAGTGTCAACCTTATCTAGGACGAGACAGTTGAAATAAAAAAGCCTCTGTAAACAGAGGCTTTTTTATTGGGTTGTATTAGCTCAACAGCCCTTCATCACGCATCGCAATCTGAACCGATTGACGCTCAGCAATTTTATTACGTAGCGCTACGATATGGATATACGGTGTTAAATCATGTTCGATATGGTTTGACCAGTTGGTTAACACAAACAAATAGGCATCTGCTGGACCAAAATTATCATCGACCAGATAATCACAATCCCAACCTGCCAGATAGTCATCGATATATTTCAACAAACGATCCACTTCAGCATATGCCTTGGTCTTCTCATCGTCAGTCAGTTTACCGGTGAAGAAAACCGCATAAGCATCATGCAGTTCCGAATTCAAATATCCTAACCATTCAAGTACTTTTGCTCTTCCCATCCCTGATGGCGGAATTAAGTCCTGTTTTGGATCGTGTTGCGCCAAAAACGGTAAAATCGCAACATTCTCGGTTAAAATCAAACCTGGATTAATTTCCAAAGCAGGGACATATCCCTTTGGATTAATCTCGTAATAATCTGCACCTTTTGAGGTTTTATGTGTTTTTAGATCAACGCGTTCTAAATCAAAATCGACATTTATTTCATTTAAAATAATATGGGCTGCCAATGAGCATGCACCAGGTGAATAATACAACTTCATAATTGATCCTTGTTATCTAACAACTTATGCTCTAGAACGTTCCTACGAAACTCGAGAACAGAATAACTCAAACTTATAATAGCTTTCATGCTAAGAACATCTACACCACTACTATTAATGAATTTTTTTCTGCCTTGCAAGTTATATTCCGTGACGATTGATTAATTTATGAAAAAACTCACTCGATCTCGTTACGGATATACCGTTACGCTCTGCCAAAAAGTTTGCCTAACCATTCAAAAAGTGAATTTAAGAACGCTGCAATGACACTTTTCGGATGTTCAGGTTCAAGTTGCGAATCGGCTGATTTCATATCCAGATCAACAATCACAGGATCATGGTCTGAAGAACGATATGCATCGGCTGAGAAGAACAGGTCTTTTTGTTCATCGGTTTTATATTCTTCGTTATAGTCCAGTACCGTTGGCTCATCCGCATTGATATGCCATGCAAAGGTTTTGATCACACGCTTATAAAGGTTGGCATCCGCAATGGCATGATCCAGATTACCTGCACCACCATAACCCTCAGCATTGCTCGATACACCAAAAACATAGCTATAGGCATTGGCACCCTCACCGACCTTATTATCATTCAATAACACTTTATAATTGGCTTTCTCAAACGTCAGGATTGGATCTTCTTTGGCATAGCTGTTCATATCACCCAATAATAAAATATTCGGATTTTTGACCTGAGTTGGATTCTTGGCAATCCATTGCGTTAATTGTTCAACCGCTTTCACACGCGTTGGATTCCAGCAGCCTTGTCCATCTTTTTGATCAGCATCTAAAGAATTGGCATCTACACCAGAACAGCCTTTCGATTTAAGATGATTCGGAATAACCGTAAAAATCTGTCCGCCCTGCACGGGTTTAAATGACTGTGCAATCGTGCTACGGTTTTTATCCCCCAAATCCAGTACAGCGGCTTTATTGACAGGTTGCACCCGTTTAGCGTTATAAATAATCGCAACTGCAATCACATCAGTACCAAGCTGATTCAATCCTTCAGGAATCACATATTTCCAGTCAGGGCCTAGCGCCTTGGTTAAATTGGCAATGGCACTATCACTACCATAACCATTGTTGGCAATCTCCATCAAGCCATATACATCAGCATCAATTGATTTCAATGCATTGACGATTTTCGCATGCTGCTTGTCAAATTCAGCTTTGCTATTGGCACCACGTTCGGTTGGAAAGCCATTCTTGCCATTGTCATAGTTGAGTACATTAAATGCTGCTACACGGACATGTTTGCTTTGTTTAGCGGCGATGCTCGTGCGTGGATTAGAACTACTCACCACTTCTGGCAAGTTCGCCCCCGCTATCGGTTGTACGCGCCATGCATTAAAGCGATATTCCAAAATACCTTGAGTATTTTTTAACTGATATCCTGAACGTAGCGTATTTAAGGCACTAAAGTTTTGTGGCAACCACGGTGCCCGATTCTGGTTGTTATAGCCATCATCAAAAATAATCTTGGACAGCAGATTTTGTTGTGCTAAGGCTTTTGCTTCATTCGACAGTGCTGGATACAAATTGGTTGGAATAAACAAACGGCCAAGGCTTAAAGATAATTCACCATAACGCCCAAAATTATAGTTTTCACTGACGGTAAGCGTTTGCGGGAACTTGACCAGCATACCTTGATAACGCTTCGGTGAGTTCCCCGTAGCATCAGTTAAGCTGTTAAATGGCAAGTTCAACGCAATTGGCTGGATCTGATCTGCCATATTCTGGTTACAGGTGAGAATATCCTGTTGTAACTGATCGATCTGAAGCTGGTTCTGATAACTGGTCAAACGACCACGTAGAATGACTTCATCGCCGATCTGCCCACCTTTCACTGTACTGCTCGCAGGAATATAGACAAAGATGGCATTACTGACATTTGGGGTAGCTTTGCTATCAGGCGTTTGTACATAAAAACCTGAGAAGCCATTGTTATAGCGATAATCCCCTGTGATCATACCACGAATGGTATAGCTTTGGTCTTGTGTTGAGTCTGCCAATTTTGCAATCGGCGTATCACTACTGCTACAGCTTACATTTTCAGTGACAGGCGGAGTTGTGGTTGACCCAGTTAAATTCGAAAAATCATTCCGATCTGTCCATGCCTGCCAAGATTGATCCAGATCAAATGGACTGGTTGGATCAATACCCACCACAGGATTTTCGGTCTGTGTGCGTTTAAAGCTGTTGCCCATACTGAAAACAGTTGTACCCCAACCATTTGTAGGGCGTTCACCAATGCGACCAAAACGATCTACAGGTGTACCTCGATACAGCAACACAACTGCATCATCGCCATTAAAGGATAAGCCAGCAATCTGATTCACCTTATTGCCTAATTGCGCTTGTAATTCTGAACGGCCGATCAGGAATTTTTGTTTGCTGGCTAAACTGCCTTGTAAGGGAAATGCTACGGTTTTAACGGTGCCGCCATTATTAAACTGCTGGATTTCATAATCCGCCAGATTCACCGTAGTCGCATCTGGATTATAGATTTCCAGTCCCTTTTTATTACTACTGCCATCGACATATTGGCTAAACATCAATTGTGCATGTGCAACAGAAAAGATTGAAGATGCACCTAATAAACCTAGACAAATGGCGATCGAATGATATTTAAAATTATTCATGATTTTTACTTAGTGTTTAAATTGCCATTAGGCTATGCAAGTTCTGTGACAGCACCATGAAGATTTTTTGACAAATTTTCATCATTTTCAAAAATAATCAGCGAAATAAAATCACTTAAAAAGTTTGACTTGTCCACCTGAGCACTTAAAATACGGCATTTCTATATTTATATCTCCAGAATCATGTCAAACGATCAGTTAGAAACGCAAATTACGGAACTCGACAATTTGCCTGAGCACCGTGAAATTGTGACGTTTATGCGTCGTTCAGCTCCGCTCAATACTTCACAACGTACTGCTTTAGAAGATTATCGTGATTTAATTTTGGAATACCCTGTTGGTGATTTACGCCAGCATTTTGAACATCCTGAACGCCCATTAACTGTTGAAATCGGTTTTGGTATGGGCCGTTCTTTAGTGTTAATGGCAAAGGCGAATCCTGAGCGCAACTTTGTCGGGATTGAAGTGCATGTGCCTGGTATTGCACAGTGTGTCTATGAAGCGGGTATGGCTGGCTTAAAGAACCTGTTTGTACTGGATGCAGATGCAATTCAGGTATTACGTGAAATGCCAGATAACAGCATTAACTGCGTACAGCTTTACTTCCCTGATCCATGGCAGAAGAAGCGTCACTTTAAACGTCGTTTTGTGATTCATGAGCGTATGCAACTGGTTGAACAAAAGCTTGAGTTGGGTGGGACTTTCCATGCAGCAACAGATTGGGAACCGTATGCAGAGTGGATGCTTGATATCCTAGACAATCGTCCTGATATGGAAAACTTGGCAGGTAAAGGCAATAGCTACCCGCGTCCAGAATGGCGTCCAGTCACTAAATTCGAGCGTCGTGGTCTTGAATCTGGTCATAAGATTAATGACTTTATTTTTAAGAAAATTAAATAAGCTGATTTAGTTTTCGAAGAAAGCCACTAATTGTTTAGTGGCTTTTTAAAATCTAAGATTTAAAAATAGTTACTATGAGTTGTTCTCTAACTGCATTAAAGCATCTACAGACTCTTGTACTCCATTATCATTAGCTTTCTTAAACCAATATTTAGCTTTTTCCTTGTTATTAAAATGATGTTGATATAAATATGCCAAGTTATATTGAGCTTGGGGAAAATCCAGTTCTGCTGCTTGAGTATATAATTCTAATGCTTTTTTCTCATCTTTAAGTACACCATCACCATTAAAATATGCATTCGCTAAATTGAATTGGGCTGGAGGGAAATTTTGCTCTGCTGCTTTGGCATATAGTTCTAAGGCCTTTTTCTCATCTCTAGGTAAACCATCACCTTTTAGATAAGCATTAGCTACATTAAACTGAGCTGGCGCAAAATTCTGCGCTGCTGCTTGAACGAATAGATCTAATGCCTTAATGCTATCTTCTGCTAAAAAATTTCCGTGAGCATACATAAGGCCTAAGTTATATTGGGCCTCTGGAAAGTTTTGTTGTGCTGATTTGCTGAACCAGAAAAAAGCTTTCTCATAGTCTTGTTGAGTACTTAACCCTTGAAAATACATACTGGCCAAATCATTTTGAGCAGCCGCTGAACCTTGTTTCGCAGCTTTTTCAAATAAAGTGAATGCCTTATTGTAATCTTGTGAAATACCTTGTCCCAAATAGTATTTTTCAGCTTCTTGATATAGCGCATCCGCCTGAATCGTCTGATCATTATGTTTTTGTGTGACATCTGAACAGCCACTCAATTGAGCGAAATTTAAAAGTATCAAAATAAGAATAAGTTTTTCTTTCATTTGAAGATAAATACCTTGTATAAATCAGATGAGTTTAAAGTCAGATTTTCATATCCATAGAAAGATTGAATGTACGATTACAACTTTGCTTTCCAGTAGTTTGCTTTTTCAGGACTATATTTAAAGCTACTACTTTCTGCGTAAATATCATATAACAATGCTTTAGCTGATGAATTTCCATTACGTACAGCCATTTCTGCATATCGTATTGACTCATCTAAATTCTGTTTCATACCGGCGCCATTATAATATTTAAGTGCAGTATTATATTGCGCTAACGGATGACCATGGTCTGCTGCCCGCTTAAACCAGACAAGGGCTTGAAGTGGATCTTGTTCTACACCCTCTCCTCGTTCATACGCCAAGCCCACATTGTTTTGTGACTCGAGATCACCCTGCTCAGCTGCTTTTAATATCCATTTAAAAGATGCTTTGATGTCCTTTTCAACGCCATCCCCACCATATAATTGAGCAGCAACAACTGTCTGGGACTGTATGAGTCCAGATTCGGCAGATCGAATAAAATATGTAAACGCTTTTGCCCTATCCTGTTTTACATTTAAACCTTTATAATATGCCAATCCCACATTATGAATCGCAGATGGATTTCCCTTTTTAGCCCCTTCTTCAAACCATATCAACGCTTTTTGATCATCTTTTTTTACAGCTTCATTGCCATTCCTATAAATCAAACCTAACTGTAACATGGCATTTGAAGAACCTAGTTGTGCAGATTTCTCAAATAATTCCAATGCTTTCTTTTGATCAAATTTTTTACCTTCACCTGTGGCATACATAGATGCCAATACAAAAATAGCCTCTGCATCATTTGCTTTTGCAGCCTTTTCCAGATCATGTTTAGACTTATATTCAGTCACATCTTTATAATCTTTAGTCAAAGTTCCGTGAGTGTTTGCTTCTTTGTCTTGTCTGCATGCAGAGGTGAATAATATTAAAATAATGACAAACAATTTAAGCTTCATTACGTAACCTTTTACTTTAAAAATTTTTCTTATCAAAATAATCTTCTGGATAAGGATCTGTGCCTTTTAACTTATTACGATATTTCATTACACTAATCTGAACACCATCATCAGTTAAAAATTCATTATAAAAATCCTGCTCTTTAGGATCATCAAAACCTAGCTTTTCAAATATCTGTTCGGATAATTCACCAAAAATTTCATATGACCGCCCATAGCCAAAATAGTTAACAAAACCAGAAATTGCTACAGAAACAAATAAAGAAATTCCCACAATCTCTAGAAAGTATAAAATAGTGTTCATAGAGTAGGAAAAATTGAAAATAAAATAGAATAAAATAAAAATAAAGAGAAATCCCCATGACAACAATGTAAAATAGTAAGTCTGCATAATAATGGCTTTATAACCCATTTTTACTGAACGGCCCATTTCATAGATCATATATAATAAGCCTGATTTAGGATCAAGAATGGCATAGACCTGATAACGTCCATCTACAGGCTTGTCATTAATTACAGCGATCAGTTCATCACTTTCTTTAAAACGAGCCGTCGTAAATTGCCCTAGTAAAGAATGTCCTTCTATTTTCCCCGTAAACGTGATGCCATCTTTAGCTTTACCTGCCATCACTAGGATAGGAGCACTGGTAAGCAAAGAACTACTTTCAGCCAGTACACCTGCAAAAGCAGTTCCAGCGGCAATTCCACCTACATTTTGATTTACGGGTATTTTGGACTTGGCTTTTTCTAAAGAATGGATTGGGCCTTCTACCAGTTTTAGATTTAATTGTAGACCAGTCATCACTCACTAACTTTTTTCTTATCAAAATAATCTTCTGGATAGGGATCTGGGCATTTTAAATTTTTTCGATAATACATAACACTTCGTCTTAATTTACCCTGATCATCAGTAAAAAAGTTATCAGCTCTAAAATCCTGATTCTTAACATTTTTAAAACCTAGAACTGTAAAAACTTGTTCTGATAATCGACAAGCCTGTTTCTGATCACGTGAAAATAAAAAGGTACTTAATAAAAATAAAAATGTAAAAACAAATGGTGCTAAAACAAGTGGCAATATATATTCAATCAAGCTAAAACCTAAACCATCCTCAGAAAGAAACCATGTAACTAAAACAATCAAATTAATAAATATTAGAAAAAAGAGTGATACGCCAAAAGCAGTTTTAATAATACTAATATAACCACATTTTAAAGAACGCCCCATCTCATTAATCATATGCAATAATCCAGTTTTGGGGTCTAGGGTTGCATAAACCAAATGTTGTCCTCGTTCTTTTTCTCCACTAATTACCCAAACCAGTTCATCCCCATTCTTAAATTGTACTGTTGTAAACTGACCAATTACTCGATATTCACCCACCTCACAAGTAAAAGATTTGGCAGCTTCTCCTCTTGCTGCCATCATCATAATAGGAGCATTGGTTGCCAAACTGCTTGCTGTTAAAGCTCCAACCACAGCTGTACCTGCTGCTTGTTTTTCGATGTTTCTAAATGGATGGATTCTGGAATCTTCAATTTGAAGACTCCTTACGTGGCCTTCTATCTTTTTCATTTTTTATCAAAATAATCTTCTGGATAGGGATCTGGGCCTTTTAAATTTTTTCGATAATACATAACACTTCGTCTTAATTTACCCTGATCATCAATAAAAAAGTTATTAGCTCTAAAATCCTGATTCTTAACATTTTTAAAACCTAGAACCGTAAAAACTTGTTCTGATAGCCGACAAGCCTGTTTCTGATCACGTGAAAATAAAAAGGTACTTAATACAAATAAAAATGTAAAAACAAATGGTGCTAAAACAAGTGGCAATATATATTCAATCAAGCTAAAACCTAAACCATCCTCAGAAATAAACCATGTAACTAAAACAATCAAATTAATAAATATTAGAAAAAAGAGTGATACGCCAAAAGCAGTTTTAATAATACTAATATAACCACATTTTAAAGAACGCCCCATCTCATTAATCATATGCAATAATCCAGTTTTGGGGTCTAGGGTTGCATAAACCAAATGTTGTCCTCGTTCTTTTTCTCCACTAATTACCCAAACCAGTTCATCCCCATTCTTAAATTGTACTGTTGTAAACTGACCAATTACTCGATATTCACCCACCTCACAAGTAAAAGATTTGGCAGCTTCTCCTCTTGCTGCCATCATCATAATAGGAGCATTGGTTGCCAAACTACTGCTTGCAGTTAAAGCTCCAACCACAGCTGTACCTGCTGCTTGTTTTTCAATGTTTCTAAATGGATGGATTCTGGAGTCTTCAATTTGAAGACTCCTTACACGACCTTCAATTTTTATCATTTCTTGTCAAAATAATCTTCTGGATAGGGATCTGGGCCTTTTAGGTTTTTTCGATATTCCATGACACTAACATGTATCCCATCTTTAATAATAAAATCATTGTAAAAATCTTGTTCATCTACATTTTTAAAACCCAAAATAGAAAATATTTTCTCAGATAGTCCTCCAGCCTTTTTAACTGTTTTATATAAAGCAGCAAAAAAAACAAGTGAGAAAGTTAAAAAACTCACAATCACAAGAAACAGAAAATCTTTTATAAAATCAAATTCTAAAATTTCAATTTTATCTTCTGAGAAAAAATTATAAATAAGACAAACTATTATTGAGAAAATATAAAAAGATACCGAAAAAAATAAGGATAACTTTAAAATAGATCTTAATCCTTTTTTCCGAGACCTCCCCATCTCGTACATCATATAAAGTAGCCCCACTTCAGGATCAAGTATAGTATATGCTAAATGCCGACCTTGCTCTTTTTCCTCACTTATCACCAATATTAGAGAATCATTTTCTTGGAACTGTACTGTTGTAAACTGTCCTATTATCTTATAACCATTCACTTCACAAGTAAAAGTTTTAGCATCAATTCCTCTTGCAGCCATAAGCATAATTGGAGCATTTGTCATCAATCCACTACTGCTGGCTAAAGTACCTAGCATTGCCGAACCAACAGCTTGCTTCTCTATATTTTTTAAAGGATGAATTTTAGAATCTTCAATTTGAAGATTCTTTATATCACCTTCAATAATAAACATCTTACTCACATTAAATACTCACAATAGCCTTACTAAATGCTTCCTCTTCATCTGTCATAGATTTAAATTTATTGGAATCTAAACCAAATGAAGATTTTTTGCACCACTTTTGCATTTCATCGTCTAGCCAATAGTTTCTTAAAATTATATCAATCCCTGTAAGTGCTAATCCAATCCAATTAATATAGCAAGTTATTTTAATAAAGTTTGCAGCCAGTAAAACGCGCCCTAAGGCGTATCTATTAGCAAATTGAACAGCTTTACTTGTACTTAATTGTGGTAAATTCAGTAATAAGCCAACACCCACTCCGACCATAATAAATGAGCTAACAACCTTACCGAAAGACAAAACCATTATATAAGCATTTTGATCTCCTTTATATTCTTTAACAAAACCTATAGTCTCTACAAATAAACTAAATGTTGCACCACCAATAGCAAGCCATGCACCAAAATGCTTAATTTTATTCGCTTTTTCTTCAAAACTTAAAGCAGCCATTCCTCCACCCGCAATATCTAAGATTGCTGCAGTTGACGCAAATAGGCCCGCTGTTACCTTAAAACCGTTTTCCCAATTCCTATCACCAGCAAAAAGACTGGCTTGCGTTCCCAAATTCATTAACTCAAATACAGCAACAACCCCCGAAATTCTGAGCGCTACACTCACAGGAGATTTACTCAGAATTTCTTTAATTTTCTGTGCAGCCGTATTCTGCCCTGCATTTTTCCAACGTTTTTGGATTTCAGTCGCATTCAGCTGACTTGCAGCATTCGTCATTTTTAAGTCTATATTATAGAGCAATGACCATTTCGGCACTTTGTCGGTTAATAACGAACTATGAGCATAGGCAATAAAAGAAACCCTTGAAAGTTTCTTTGCAATCAAAGGACTTGCATTATATTGTAGGCTCCATTTGGCTACACTGCGTGTAATTTCAGAGATCCAGGGTAAAGCCCTTGCAGGGTTATACCATTTCAGGTCATTAACTTTATTATTTGGGTCGGCTAACCATTGCTCCCAAAGCTGGTCAGCACTGACAAACGCAGCAATTAAACCTTTTAAACTGGATTGAGTCTGATCCCAAGTTAAAGAGGTAATTTCAGAGATTTTTGCAGTAAATCGATATCTACAATTTAAAAAGGCTTAATTTAATAAGCCTATCGATATGACAATCAACCCATTAAAACTAAAGTTTAGACTTCCAGTAGTTTTCTTTTTCAGTATTATACTTTGGACTTTGTACATCAGAGTAAATATCAACCAAAAGCTGTATTGCTGGTTTATTTTTATGCATTGCTGATTTCTCTGCATATTCAATAGATTTACTTAGATCTTGATTAGTACCATTTCCTGTATAATATTTAAGAGCAGCATTATATTGTGCTTCAGGATTACCATTATTTGCTGATTTTAAAAACCAATTCATCGCCTGAATAGGATCTCTTACAACCCCTTCACCTTTTTCAAAATTGAGAGCCACATTATTTTGAGACTTAATATCTCCTTGCTCAGCCGCCTTCATAGACCAATAAAAAGACTGCTCTAGATCTTTATTTACTCCAGTACCAGTATATAGTTGATAAGCTATAATTTTCTGAGATTGTAAAAATCCTAATTTTGCTGCTTTCTGGAAATATTGATAAGCTTTACTCTTATCCTCAGTAACTCCCACACCATCATAGTAAGCTACACCAACGTTATGTAAAGCAACTATATTATTTTTTTCTGCTGCTCTTTTATACCATAATAAAGCTTTTTGATTATCAATTTCTTTTACGTAACTTGATCCATCTTGGTATAAAAGACCAAGCTGCAACATAGCCTCATCATTACCAAGATTTGCAGCCTGCTCAAATAAGTTAAATGCCTTTTTCTGATCATCAAAGCTATCACTATTTGTCGCATAACTAGATGCAAGTATAAATAAAGCTTTAGAGTCACCTTTTTGAGCAGCTTTTTCTAACTCTTTTTGAGATGAAAATCCTGAATTTGATACTTGAGAATCTAATGCCTGATTACTTCCCTCACTACAAGCAGATGTAAAAACTATTAAGGCAATAAAAATTAATCTAAAATTCATCAAAAAATCCTTATATTTCATCAAATATACTTAATCGCTAGAAAGTGTATGTTCATCATACATACCAACTCCAAATTGTTCCTTTAATTTTTTATTATATTCAATTTTTTCTTCTGGAGTCATGCTTGTCATATCCATAATCAAACCTTCGGCAACGTCGCCACCAGTCTTATCACCTGCGTACCATAAAATACCAAAACAACTTAAACCAGCGATTCCCAAAAGATAAGGTTTTCGAGTTCCTTTTACCATTTTGGGGCAAACTTTGCCTGCTATACCTACAGCAACTCCACTTCCATACATTGAACCACCAATACTTGCAACTTTTGCAGTACCTTCAGCTGGCTTCCCATCTTCGAAATAAGCTGCAGCTTCATATGAATCTAAGAAAGTACCTGCTATCCCAACTTTTTTACCAATTGAACCTACAGCCTTACCAGCTCGTTCAACTTGAATATTAGCCTTAGTTCCTCCTTGAAACTGTCCTCCGCCATTATTAGGTGCAGAAGGATGGTACATTCTAGACTGATTTTCAGTTGCCTTTTTCAATCCTGCACCAGCTCCTCCAACTTTTTGTTTGGCTTTTTGAATTTGCATGCTTACTAAGCTTTGAGGATCAATTGCAGGTTTACTTCGATTGAATTTTTTGTCAAATTCAGCCTTGCCTTTAGAAAAATCTTTTTTAAAAATTTCATAATCAAATACTCTTACATTAGAGTCTTCAATTACTGCTAAAGAGTTCAACAATAAATCCGCGGCTTTTTGACCACTTTGCATTTCAGTCAACAAAACTCCTTTTTTTTGATAATCCTCTTCTTTCTGTTTTATTTCATTACTATTATGTTCTTTAACTTTTAATTTTGTTTTTTCCACTGCGACCTTATATTTATTAACAATATTTTCTTTAAGGCTTTCTTTTTCTTTTAGACTAATTTGTGCAGGTGCAATCACATAAAGAGGATTTTTTTTAGGATTCTTTATAGTTTCATTAATGATCTTATCCGCAGCTTTACGAAAATCATTATCTGGTTTTAAAAGATAAATAGGGGTTCCTTTACTACTATTCTCTTGCTTTCCACTAGCCATATCACCACTCCTCTCTATTAATATAATTTGGCAATCTAACGTAAATACCTTTATTCAATTTGGTATCTACATCCACATTTTCCATACCAGCATTTAAACTAATTATAGAGTCAGGAGTTATTGAGTATTTAGCAGCAATAGAGTTTATAGAATCACCATCTTTTACCAAATAGCCTGCTCTCAAGTACTGTCCTTTTTCACCTTCCTCTAACAATATTAAATTAGTCTTTACTTTCGGACTTATAAATATATACTCTCTACAATTATGATGATTAATATAACAAATGGGTTTAATGGTACTATCATCAAATTTCTTCACCCCCATTATTGGAAGATGATCTTCTAAACACAAGAATTCAACTTCTCCATTGGTATCAGTAACATCTTGTTGAATTATTTTAAATTCATTATCCAAAAGATAACAGTCTAAACCAACTATTGGCTTTCCTATATAATCTAAAAATTTGAAATAAAAAGGATCATTTTTAGTACCGCTTATATTTTTAATAAAATAATTCCAAACATCACCGCCTACCAACACTTCTACTTCTTTCGGTTGAACACTAGAGATTCTTGAGCTTCTACCATATTTATCAATAATATGATCTTCAACAATCCCATCATTTCCTTTTACAGACATTGTCAAATCTGAAAATTTATTAGTTGGAAAAATTTCATAAATATCTAATTTATTACTGAATCTTTTAGTTATGTTTAATTCGTTAAACTTAGGGACAGAAAAATCAACTTTCGCGCCACCCATAAACAAATGCTGCCCCGCCTTCGCTTCAAATTTCCCACTGGTCACAGGGAAAATACCTGAGCCATTCAGCTTGATTTGTGATGGGCCCGCAGTAATCACAATTTCTTTCGGACTGCTAATCTCAATGCGATCTTCTGTTGAAATAATCTGAATCCCTTGCTTCGCAAGCAAATCCATTCCATCTGCTTGAGCCAATGCCTCAAACTTACCTTTAGCAGCCACCTGCTTAATCCCATTCTGTGCGGCAAACAGACTCGCTTTACCACTGACATGAGCTACCAGATTCTTTTGCGTACTCAAATTAATACTGTCACCAGCAAACTGATTGATCTGCCCATCCGCAGATAAATGAATATCTTCATTGGTACTTAGGCCAATGCCTGCTGGCGAACTCAATAACAGCATCGCCTTATTAAACTTGGCAATATCAGCTTCAATTTCATCAGCAAATGCTTTCAACTGATCCAATGATTCAATTTCATCGGTCTGCTGGTTCTTAGCGACTTCACTTAAAGCTTTGGCATTGCTCTGGTTGCCTTCAAGCTGTTGCTTCGCTGGTTGGGCATCAAGGTGTTCACCTTTGGCTTGATCCTGTTTATGCGTGGAAAGCAGTAAGCCATCGCCTGCACGGACTGCACCCCATTGATCGGTACGTAGTTCAAACCCTTCACCACGGTCTTCACTTTCGGCCTTGTCTTTAGGATGGCTCAGTTTACCTAAATTAAGCTGGCTAGCAGCATGGCTACTTTGTAGTTGGGCACTGATTTGTCCTGTGGTGTCATCAAATCGTAACTGGTTAAAGCCTTCGCCTTGGTATTCTTTAGATTTAATCCCTGCCAGTTTCTTGGTGTCTGGAAGCTTGCCTGCATTGTCAAATTTGGTCGGGCTGCGTTGGGCTTCGTGAATGCGTCCCACCACAAATGGACGGTCAATGTTGCCATCAAAGAAGTCGATCACCACGATTTCATTGATACGTGGCAGAAAACGGGCTCCATAGCCTTCGCCTGCCCAAGGCGTTAGAACATCGACCCAAGCGGAATCTGTGTCGTTGTCATTGGCACCTGCACCACCATCATGGCTGTGGTCTTCATTGCGGGTAAACAAGAAGCGGACTTTAATCCGTCCCCATTCATCGACATGGATTTCTTCGCCACTTGGGCCAACCACTTTGGCACGTTGTGGAGATGCTGTTGGTCGGTGTTGTAATGGGTTGTATTCAGGAACCGTTTTGATGTTGCGGCGTTGTAGTGTGAGTTGATTGGCTTGGCGTTCTGCTGTGTTGCTTTGTTGGGTGAGCTGCCAATGACTTTGTGCTAAAAGTTGATTAATCTGCTGCTGCAGATCTTTGGGTAGGTTGTTCTGGTTATAAAACTGCTTGCCTGTGATCAGGAATTCTTTGTCTGCGCCACTGTGTTGGTCGATTTCAGGGTGTTCTGCCAGCTCAAACCAGTAACCCACATGGGTATCTCGCACGGTGCTCTTCGCCACGAACTGTTTGGACTGTAGATCGTAGTATTGACCCAAATTTTGATTGAGCTTTTCAATTTGCACATTGCCAGATTGGGTTGCGCCATCTTCTCCATTGAGGTCTTGCATCCAGGCGGGTGAGAAGTGCCATGCCTGTTCTAAACCAAGGCTGGCATTGTCATGTTGTTCACTATGTTTGTGGGTGCTCTGCACACTGCCTGCACCTTCTTCCTGTTCCAGTGCATCGGCTTGCCAGCGTTGTACATGCACCGCACTCGGTTGTAATGAGCGTTGCCCGACCAGACTGGTCATGCTGTCGTACTGTTCAGTGGCACTACTGCGATGGTAGCGAATATAGCGACGGTCTAAGGCTTGGTACTGGCTATTGTCATCAATTAAACGGAGTTTCTGAGCCTGAATCTGTTCGCTGGCACTGCCGACTTTCAGCTTTGATTCGTCGACCAGCCAGTTAATTCCTTCACTGCGCATCAGACGGGTCAGAAAGTCATAGTCACTTTCATTGGATTGCATGATAAATGGACGGATGTCATAGTCTTGACTGAGTCCGCTTAAATCAAGTGTTAAGCTCGAGGCAAATAAGGGGCTTTTTTGTTGCCATTCTTTAAAGACAATTTCAACCACATCACGCACGCTTTTATTCATAAACACACGGCTATTACGGCGTTGTTTCCACAAAGCTGTTGGGTCTTCGAGTGTCAGTTTATAGAGAGTTAAGCTACCGTCAGACTGGCCTTGTAAGGCTTGAGTAATAATCCCCGTGACACGGCTCAGTTGGCCCTGATCGGTAACGGTGTCAATTGCGGCTTGGCTGCCAATAAATTGTTTGAGTGGAATGGCAGCATTGGTCGACAAACAGATCAGCTCTGCCTTAAAGCCAGCGTTTAATTCATGCTGGCCATCAATACGTTGCAGGAAGACTTGGGAATTTAAATTTTGATTTGAAAACTGAATATGGATCGCACGTTTCTGTGCTGTGAGGCCTAAACTGTCCAAGGCTTGAAATATATTGCTCAACATATTTTTTATAAAATATTTACTCAAATTTTCCGCATTTTATACAAAATAGACAAATTTGTCTATTTTGTATAATTATCGTTACTCTTGATTTATATGGCGTTTATAAATCCCTTCACTCATTAAAGCATAGATATTTTCCAGATCATTACGTTGTGTCTCCGCTAATAAATGGCGCTGCATCTTTAATATATTCTGATCACCACGCATTGCAGGCCCTGTCTGCATTTGTTTAGGGTCATTCTGGGTTGCCTTATTCGCAGTTTCCATAATTAAAGGATATAACAAACTAAAATCAACCTGCTCGGCATCTACTATTTGTTTTGCCAAGTCATAGCAATAATTGCTGAAATTACAAGCAAATACAGCCGACAAATGTAAAGTTTGTCTTTGCTTAGAACTATATTGATAGACACGATGGCTTAAACTGTTTGCTAATTCTGTTAAAAAAGCTAAATCCTGCTGCTCGGCAGCCTCAACAAACAAAGGGGTTTCTGCCCAGTTAACTTCCCTATCAAAACTAAAGGTTTGCAAGGGATAAAACACACCAGCTCGATGATGACTATTTTGTAGAACCGATAAACTGGTGCTGCCCGAGGTATGCACAATCAAATTGTCTGGTAAATATGATGTAATCGATTCAATTACGCTGAAAATGGCCTGATCACTTACCGCAATAATCACCAAATCTACCTGTGGATCAAGTTGATTAACCTGATTAATCGCTTGAGCATTTACTTGATCTGCAAGGGTCTCAGCATGCTGTAAGTCTCGGCTAAACACTTGCACAATCTGATGTTGCTGTTTTAAAGCTCGAGCTAAATGTGTCGCAACCCGCCCTGCACCAATCAATGTAATTTTCATAAACTTTATCTAAGCACGAGATTTGCTTAAGCATGCCAATAAAAAAAGGACGAATCAATTCGTCCTCTTCTACTTGTTTATTTAATTGACATTATTTAGGTAAACAATCCGTTCAATCGTGCGTTGAATAAAGCATTTAGTATATTGCATGTCCTGATCTTGCTGATGCATCTCATCATTCCAGTAACCCGCCTGTTTCTGATAAGTTTCTCGGTCTTTTTCAGGAGTATCATAAACACTCTTCTGTGACAGCACTTTACAATCCACATCACGTTTCTCAAACCAGTCTGACTGATCCTGCTGTAACTGAGCTTTTTGTTCAGGACTGAACTTATCCCACGTCTGATTTAAACGTTCCACTTGTTTTGCCTTTTCAGCATCCAGCTCTTTGTTACGAATATTCATGGCTTTTTGTGCCAGATCCATTTGAGCAGATGACTTTGCATCATACTCCTGCTGGGCCTTTTCACTATTCTGTTCAATCAGGCGGTTTTCTTTTAAATACGCCATGTAATGCACGGCTTTGGTCGCCATAAACACAACACCATCAATAACGGCGTTTTGATCTGGAATATTCAGCACGACACCATCTTTATCGGTTTTGGTCAGGTTATAAGAAAACTCACCACGCAACTGATCATCTTCAAGCTTTAATGGATAGTCACTATCCGAGAAATAATCACCTAAAGTATAAGTCGACTGGCCTTCATCCTCACCATCTCGTTGATATTTCTGCTCTTCGAGATACGCATTTTCAGCACGTTTCTGTAAGCCTTTCGGGAATGAAATCACCAATTGACTATCACAATCCAGTAATGTTTTTGACGCTTGCTCACTGTCGCTATTATCTAAAGTTCGGACATTTTTGATTTCAAATTTCAGTCCCTTGTTAATTTTATCTAAAATTTCATAATCAGCCTGATATTCGCTTTCTCGCAAACTTCGCTCAATTTGCTTTAAATAATCTTTCTTCAAAGCTGCCTGAATATTATTCAAGTTATCTTGATTGGTACAACTCCATTCTGAAATAGCTGTATCAATATTTTCAACTTTCTCTTTGGGTTTGAATTTATCGCATCCTGTTAATAAAATTGCTGTCGTTAATGTGGTGAATATCAAAAACTTATTCATATTAATTACCCTATTATCTTATTTTTCGGGCGTATTCTACTCAATTTAATTCGATCTATTCGAGTCTTTTCTTTGAATTTATTTAAATTAATTTCGAGATAAGACTGTAAATGTAATGATAAGTCAAAATAAAAGGAGCTATTAACGTAATAGCTCCTTTAAAATGTTGCATCACTCTAAATTTAAGGTGTGATTGAGAACTCAATACGACGGTTTTTAAAACGCCCTTCTTCCGTTGTATTATCTGCAACTGGATTATCCGCACCATGTCCAACTGCTGTTAGCTGGTCAGCAGCAACGCCCTGACTCACCAAATAATCCACTACCGCTTGGGCACGTTTTTGCGATAACGTTTTATTACTGTTCGCGTTGCCTGTTGAATCGGTATAACCTGCCACAGTCAATTTCGCATCTTTGGTATTTTTCATTAATGCCGCAGCTTTATCCAGAGTAGCTTTATTTTCATCTGGAATCTGGTTTGAACCTGTAGAGAAATTAATAATCTGTAGATTTAACGCCTTGATCACATCATTAATATCAACCTGATTGGCATCAATATTTGCCAAAGCATCCTGTGCGGCATTTAAACTATGACTCACAGAGTCAGCAGCAGTCATTGGTGCTTCAACCATCACTTCGGTATTGGGTACTAAAGCTTTAATTTTGCCGAGTAAATCGTTAAGTTGATTCGCATCTCCACCTTTCAAAGTGATCTTGTCACCAATCCAGTCCAGAGAAACATTCGGTACGCCTTTCAGTAGACCTAATACGCCAGCAAGGCCCGCCTGATCCATAAAGGTTCCAGCATGTTTTGTTGCAGTATCAACGGTACATTCCTGATTCGCAGAAAAAACCTCTTTGACTTTGGCCTGTATGGTCGCCAAAAATCCTTGATCCCCGACACCCACCTGACATTGGGCAAGATTGCCTGAACCATCGGTGCTTAGAGATAATGTCGCTGGTGCAGCATCTGCCGCAACTTCTGAGGCTGAATTTGTATCATGAGTTACAGGTGCAGTCGCCTGTTTGTTTTGACAAGACTTCCACAACCAAGCCACCAATAAACCGAGAATAATCAAGGCCACAATAGGCAGCCATGCACGAGATTTAGGTGCCGTCGCAGCCGAAGTATTGGCAAAGTTAGAAGTAGCAGCAGATGCACTCGACACCAACCCGAGTGGTGCCAATAGACCAACTGCCCATGCAGGTAATAATGAACGGATCGAATCCATATGTTGTTTTAAATAATTCACAATACTTTGCGTATCATTGCCAGCTTCACTGGTCAAAGCGGCCAGACTTTTTGGAATCGCTTGAGTTAACGTTTGTTCTGTTTCCGCACTAGAAAGTTGCCCATTGCTTAAATTGGTCAGAAGCGCATTTTTGACTTGGTCGTTATGCCCTAATAAATCTGATAGTGAGGGCGAAATAGAATCTTTTAATTTCTGAATAAGTTCAGGTTTTGCCGCTAAAATAGAAAGTAAAATGGGATAGAACCTAGATAAAAGAGCACTTTTTTCATTCACTAGACCGTCTTGATCACTCACGATCATCGAAGTCACTTTCTGCTTTAACAGTTCCATTGGGTTTATTGACATTGTTATTCACTCCAACACATTAAATTTATAATATTCAGAACACTCAAGAAAAAAGCGAAGCTCAAGTGAACTGCTGCTTTTTCATTCTAATCTTTTGTATTTTTTTTATTCATTTTTATATAATTTAAATACAATACTTACATCACAATTTACAAAGAAAAATAAGAAATGCGCATCTTTTTTAACAATTGGTACAATATTATTAAATCTAAAAGTTCCCTTCTATTCTTCAAAATTATCTATCTTTACATTTAAAATCATGGATTTATAAAAATAAAAAATTCACTCTAGACTATACATTCAAACCAACAAGCATCATTTACTTAAATGATATAAAAAAATCAGGGAAAAGCCAAAAAGCACTGTAAAAAGTGGAAAGATCTTGTTCTGCTTTTTTGTAGGAGGCACGATAGGAATAGCAGGAATAACGTCCAGTAACTGCTCTTTAATATAGGTTTCATTTAATTGTGCCAAAACTTCGGTTGTCCAGCTCGGCAATAAAGAATAAATCGATGCTTTATGATCTCTTAAATAATAAATGATCGCCATCGCATCATTGCCCACTTCATTGGATAAAACCGCCAGACTTTTAGGAATAGCCCGATTTAAGGTAATTTCGACCTCAGCTACGGACACCTTTCCTGCGGCCAGTCTCAACAACAATGCATTCTTAACACGCTCATTTTCTTCCAGTAAATCAAAAATAGAAGGCGTAAGTTTTTCTCTTAACTTATCGACCAGCTCAGGCTTTTCTAGAAAACGATAAAGTAAAATAGGATAAAACCTTGATAAGACATCATTTTTTTCATTCACCAAGCTGGTTTGATCATTTACAATCACAGATGAAACTTTCTGTTTAAGTAATTCCATAGGATGTATAGACATCGTATTAAGCTCCAATTATTAGAATGGCTTATTTCTCTTTTTTATAATTTTATGTAAGGCATATCTCATTTATATAATTACTTTAATCTATTTTTTCTTGTTTTTATCTATTCTGTAAAATTTAAATACAATATCTACATCACATTTTACAAAGCGGAATAAGACTTAGCTCCTATTCCGCTGCATAAACAAGCTTTTGCTTTACACGAAAGTGGTCACAACTTTACCTGTCAATTGCTGACCAATAAGTGGTGTATTCTTACCTTGTGAAAGAATAGTCTCTTTCGACACAGTCCATTGTAGTTCTGGATCAACTAATACCCAGCCTGCTTCCTGTATCCAGCGTTCTGTCATATTGGCAACTTGTGCTGGTGTCGAAGTGACTTTTGCCACCCATTCCAACGGCTCAAACAGTCCTTCCTGAATCAGTTGTACACCGAGAGCGACATAGGTATCAAATGCAGTAATTCCCGGTTGAGTTTCCGCAAAAGGTGCCATTTTCGCTGAGCTGCTCAAAGGCTCATGATGGGTACAGATTGCGTCAATCACGCCTTCTTTTACGCCCTGACGTAATAATTCTTTATCCTGTTCCGAACGCAATGGCGGGCGCACATGTGCAAGCGAATTAAAGCCATCGGTCAATTGCTCGGTGAGATGTAACTGATGCATCGCGACATCTGCAGTCACAGGTAAGCCTTTGGCCTTTGCTGCACGGATCAAATCGACCGATGCGCCGCAAGACAATAAACCAAAATGTGCTTTCACACCGGTTGCTTCAATCATCAAAAGATATTTAGCAATCGCAACCGTTTCCGCAATTGCAGGAATCATCGGTAGGCCTTGGCGAGAAGCGATGAAGCCTTCATGCGCACAACCATCTTTGGCAATTTGCGGTTCTTCTGCATAGAACACGACGGTTAAACCCAAGCCTGCAGCATATTCAAGGGTACGGATCACCACATCATCATTTTCAAATGCAGCATTGGCATTTGAAACAGCAGTACAGCCACCCTTCTTTAAACTTGCCATATTGGCAGGTTGCTTACCATTTAAACCTTGCGTTTGTGCGCCAATAATATGTAGATAAATTCCGCCATCCAGTTGAGCTTTTTCAATCAGACCGTGGATCAAGGCACCATTATCTTGCACGATTGGCTTTGAGTCTGGTGGCGTAATAACATGCAAAATACCATTGGCACGTGCAGCTTTTCCTTCCGACTTTAAGGTTCCATGCTGTTGCTGACCTGGCTCACGCATTCTTGCGCACAAGTCCACCATGGTTGGCATTAACCATTTGCCTTGGCCATTGATGGTTTCATCCACCTGATCAACGGCCTCAATACGCTTACCATTTTCGATATAAACCGTTTGCACCTGATCAGTCTGTTGAATTGGATCGAGCACACGGACATTTTCAATTTTTACAATACTCATGTGATCTATCCCTTACAGTGCAATCGCTTCAATTAAACCTTGTTCTTGTAACTGCCCTTGCATCGCAAGTGCCAGTACAGCCATACGAACCGCAATACCGTTGGTGACCTGTTTTAAAATCACAGACTGATCCCCATCTGCCACGCTCGAGTCAATTTCAACACCACGGTTCATTGGGCCAGGATGCATCACGATACAATCAGGTTTTGCCAGCGCCAGACGCTCTTTGTTTAAACCATACATTTTGTAGAATTCGGCCTGTGATGATAAGGCTGGTGAATCAATACGTTCATTTTGGATACGTAAGGCAATAATCACATCGCAATCTTTCACACCTTCATCCATTTTATTAAACAGACGAACATGCTCACCATATTCATTAAAACCCACTGGCAATAAAGTATTTGGTGCAATTACACGAATGTCTTTACAGCCCAATGTTTGCAACGCTGCTACATTCGAACGTGCTACACGTGAATGTTTGATGTCACCAATAATGGCGACTGTCAGCTCTTCAAATGGTTTCTTGGTCTCACGGCGAATGGTCAACATGTCCAGCATGGCCTGAGTTGGATGTGCGTGACGACCATCACCTGCATTGATAATCGCGACATTCGGACAGACATCTTTGGCAATGAAATGTGCTGCGCCCGATGAAGAATGACGTACCACGAAAATATCCGCCGCCATGGCTTCAAGATTCCACAATGTATCGCGTAGCGTCTCGCCTTTCGAGGTACTTGAACGTGCAATATCGATATTCAAGACATTGGCAGACAAACGTTTTGCTGCTGCTTCAAAAGTGGTACGAGTACGGGTGGAGTTTTCAAAAAAGAGATTCATTACCGTCAGTCCTTCAAGTAACGGACGGTTGATCAAATTATTATTTTCATCTAAAAAGCTTTGCGCTGTATCTAAAATCTTGGTCAAGGTTTCTTTAGAAAGACCCTCAATTGTTAAAAAGTGTTTTAGATTTCCTTGTTGATTGAGCTGAATCTGACTCAAAGTATGCAATGCCGCCAAGTGCATAAGAGATTCCTAACACGTTAAGTTAACGCATTATACAGACTTTAGATTTGGTGCGTAGTTGAAGTTTTCAGCACTTAAGTAAAAAAAGGATGCAATTTCCCCCTTACATCCTTTTTATAATCTATAGCTTATGTGACTTATAACTTAACGTAATGCACCAATATAGTGATGATGAACCTGAGCCTGATAAATTTCTTCCTCGGTTACTTCTATTGAATAGGCATCTGAAGTGACTTCTTTTTGAAGATCTGACGTGTTCTCCTTTACTATCGAAACAGGCTCAGGATATAGCTCGACCAATGGACTCAAGCGTGCCACAAAGCGCTCTAATTCTGGATCTTGAGTATCGAGAGCAATGCCCAGCACATGTTTGGCATAATCCTTATTATTCACCAGATACATCACATCAATTACACGCCCACAAACACGTCTTAAACGGACATACATTTGAGTAGCAATCGTAAATGCCTCAGCATTGACCAAAACTTCGTTCTTCATCACATTCTCCCAGCCTTCAAATTTAAATGCTTAAATTTCATTCGCTTTAAGTAAAATTGTTTGCCAATGAATGGAATACTAAAAAGCAAAAGCTATACCAATTATTCAAATCATGGTTAAAACCGCCCGATCAATTTAAAAAATCGTGCTTAATCACAGCCTATCAATGAAAAAATTGCATCGAAACGATGATAAAGCTGACAATCACACAAATATGCACCGACAGAACAAACAAAAATCAGTTAAAATAGACGATTGCTGAACTGCTTTTTTGGAAATGTGCATGAATTCTACACAACGTCTGACAAACTATTGGGTGACCTGTGCGGATGGACTTGAAACCTTATTACAACAAGAACTCGAACAGTTAGGGATTCAAGACATTCAACGCTTCGCTGGACGTTTGGTTTTTAAAGGCACACTCGAAAATGCATATCGCATTTGTATGTGGTCGCGTCTCGCCTCTCGCGTACTTTTACCGATTCATACACATGAACTAGAACATACACATGACGCCCGTGATGTCGCTGAAGAACTCTATGAAGGTGCGATCAGCTTTGACTGGTCTTTGATTTTTGCACCACAAAGTACCTTTGCAATTCGCTTGCACGTTGAACGTGAAATTAAGGTTAATACTCAATTCGCGACACTCCGTGTAAAAGATGGTGTAGTCGATTCCTTTATGGAAGCTGTGGGCAAACGTCCAAGTATTGATATCAAACAACCAGAAATTACGCTTTATGTATTGGCGGGTAAAACCGAACATACCTATTGCCTAGATTTATCTGGTGATTCTTTACATAAACGCGGCTATCGTCGCTTTATGACCGATGCACCGATTAAAGAAAACTTGGCTGCAGCAATTTTACAAAAAGCACAACTTGCGCAATATCAGCCCGATATTATTCTTGATCCAATGTGTGGTTCAGGTACATTTATTATTGAATCGCTTTTGATCCTGACTGATCGTGCGCCTGGTCTAGTTCGCCGTTTTGGTTTTAATGGCTGGCATGGGCATGACCATGAATTATGGATGTCTCTCAAAGCAGAAGCCGCTGAGCGTCATGAAAAAGCCTTACAGCAGCCATTACCACAATTCTATGCTTATGATGCAGATTGGGAAGCAGTAAAAGCGACACGCCAAAACATTATCGCTGCGGGTTTTGAAAAGTTACTTGATCAAATCCAGATTGAAGAACGCACTTTGGCAGACTGGGATGATTTCCATGCCGAAGGTAAAAAAGCCTTCATCGTCACCAACCCACCGTATGGTGAGCGTTTAGGCGATAAAGCATCGAATCGTTCTTTGTATCTAGGCTTATCTGCCTTACTTCAAAAGAATTTCCCAAATCAGCGTGCAGCAATTATTGCGGCTCAAATTGAGCAGGCAGATGTACTGGCATTTAACGATCCACAAACCTTGCGTTTGATGAACGGTAAATTACCAATTTATACCCGTTTTGGTACGGTAAAACCTGCGACTGTCACTCAACCCTTCTTGGCAAATTGGCAACCACAACAATTCGAAGCGATTGAAGGTGCCGAAGACTTTACCAACCGTTTGCAAAAAAATATGCAAACTTTGAAAAAGTGGGCAGTGAAGGAAAATATCTATTGCTTACGCTTATACGATGCAGATTTACCAGACTTTAATATTGCAGTTGATTTGTACGGTGACAAATTGCATGTACAAGAATATGCACCACCAAAGAAAATTGACCCAGAAAAAGCAAAAAAACGTTTTAACCTTGGTCTTGCTGCAATCCGTGCAGTAACGGGTCTAAATCGTGATGCCATCTTTATTAAAACTCGTGCCCGTCAAGCTGGAACGAATCAGTACACCAAACAAAGTACTGCATCTAAACGCTTTATCGTACAAGAAGGCGATGCACGTATCTTGGTGAATCTGACTGATTATCTTGATACAGGTTTGTTCCTTGATCACCGCCAGATGCGTTTGCGCATTACCAAAGAAGCACGCGGCAAGCACTTCCTTAATCTGTATAGCTATACCTCTACTGCCAGCCTGCATGCGGCTTTAGGTGGCGCAGCGAGCACAACCAGTGTCGATTTATCGAATACCTATTTGAGCTGGTCAAAAGAGAACTTTGTTCTGAATGGTTTAACCGTAGATCATGCAGATGAACAACATATGTTCTTCGCCAGTGACTGCTTTGAGTGGTTAAAAGAAGGTCATGAGCAATACGATCTCATCTTCATTGATCCACCAACCTTCTCTAACTCGAAGAAGTTCTACGGTACTTTTGACGTGCAACGTGACCATGTTTCATTGCTTAAACGTGCCATGAACCGCTTAACCAGCGATGGTACGCTCTACTTCTCAAATAACTATCGTGGTTTTGAGCTAGACGAAGAGATTGAAGCCATGTATCAGGTCGAAGAAATCACTTCTGAAACCATCGGACTGGATTTCAAACGTAATCAAAAAATCCACCGTGCATGGAAAATTCAGCACCCAAGTATTTAAGTGTTTTGAGTATTCACCGAAAGGTAATTTTGCTTTTTTTTACGTTCGGTGAGTCAAACTCATAAATCATAAAGCGATCAGGAGCCTCAGTATGGGGTTTTATGGTCGCTTTTCTTTTCTCACGAACATCCATCACTGTGGTTTTTTTCTGCTCTTCGTAAGCCGAAAAACCTCCTTCGGCAAGCATACTGACACGAATTTCACGTAAATTCCGGTCACTCAACACACGCTGTGAACGCCAGCGTTCCTCCGCAGGCTTTAATGCATCTTGTTGAGCTTTGATAATGATACTTGGCAAGGCATTATTCAATGCACCTGTTTGCAAAGACAAGGTTCCCTCAGGCAATGGCTGTGCAGCATGTCCGATAGAAGATAAAGCGGCGAACAACAAAATTACACACGCACCTGTGCAATGATGTCTGTTATTTTGCATTTTAATTCATCCTGAATTTTTTTCTTATTTGTTTTGAAGCTATCAAGTTTTTATAGACGTGGCAATGTCATTGGTAATATTCCTGTAAAAATCTGACCAGATGCACCAACATAAAAAAAGATGGTGACTTTCATCACCATCTTTTTGGGTAAAACATTAAAACTTCCGCTTAGCTCAGTTTTAACTTATCAAATACCAGATGACCATTCTCACCTTTGATCAGGATATTGTCTCCAGGCTGGAACTCACCAGATAGGATTTTCTGAGCCAGACTATTTTCAACCTGTTGCTGAATCGCCCGTTTCAATGGACGCGCACCATATACAGGATCGAAACCAGCATCAATCAACAGATCAAAAGCAGTATCATCCACAGTTAAGCCCATATCACGTTCACTCAAACGTGTACGTAAACGATCTAACTGAATGTCTGCAATACCACGAATCTGTGCTTTTTGCAGAGAATGGAAAATGACCAGCTCATCAATACGGTTGATAAACTCTGGACGGAAATGCTGCGTTACCGCACTCATCACCACTGCCCGTACTTCATCATCAGTTGCACCTTCTCCCAGTTCACGCACATCTTGCGAACCTAAGTTAGAGGTCATTACGATCACCGTGTTCTTAAAGTCAACCACACGGCCTTGTGAGTCCGTTAAGCGACCATCATCCAATACTTGTAATAAGATATTGAATACATCTGGATGTGCTTTTTCCACCTCATCGAATAACACCACGCTATACGGCTTACGACGAACGGCTTCAGTTAAAACACCACCTTCTTCATAACCGACATAGCCTGGAGGCGCACCGACTAGACGGCTGACAGAATGTTTTTCCATGAATTCGGACATATCAATACGAATCATGGCATCGTCGCTATCAAACAAGAAGTTAGCCAATGCTTTGGTTAGCTCCGTTTTACCCACACCTGTCGGGCCAAGGAATAAGAATGATCCACTTGGGCGGTTCGGGTCAGATAAACCTGCACGTGAACGGCGTACTGCATTGGAAACAGCAACCACAGCTTCATCCTGCCCAACAACACGGTTGTGTAAAAACTCTTCCATATTGAGAAGTTTTTCACGTTCACCTTGTAGCATTTTCGCCACAGGAATTCCTGTTGCCGCACTCACGACTTCAGCAATTTCGTTTTCAGTGACTTTGGTACGAATCAGCTTCGGTTCTTCATTTTCCTCAGCAACTTCGGCCTGCTCCAGACGTTTTTGCAACTCTGGAATGACACCATATTGCAAGCGTGCAGCTTCAGCCAAATCACCTTCGCGTTTGGCTTTTTCCAAAGCACTACGCGCCTGATCAAGTTCAACCTGTGCCTTTTTATCGCCTTCAACCAGTGTTTTTTCAGCTTTCCAGATCTCTTCAAGATCGTTGTACTCTTTTTGCTTTTCAGCGATCTGTTGCTCAAGATGATTTACTTCGGCTTTACTACCCGCATCTTCATCTTTTTTCACCGCTTCCAATTGCATTTTCAACTGGATTAAACGGCGATCAAGTTTATCCAAAGCTTCTGGCTTAGAATCAATTTCCATTTTAATCCGCGATGCAGCCTCATCAATCAGATCAATCGCCTTATCTGGTAACTGACGATCAGTAATATAACGATGAGACATCTTCGCCGCAGCAATAATGGCTGAGTCGAGAATTTGCACACCGTGATGGGTTGCATATTTTTCTTTAAGACCACGTAGGATCGCAATGGTATCTTCTACACTCGGCTCATCCACCAACACTTTCTGGAAACGACGCTCAAGCGCAGCATCTTTTTCGATGTATTGACGGTACTCATCTAAAGTAGTCGCGCCCACACAACGGAGCTCACCACGTGCCAAAGCAGGTTTTAGCATATTACCTGCATCCATCGCGCCATCCCCCTTACCAGCACCAACAAGCGTATGCAGCTCGTCAATAAACAGGATGATCTCACCTTCGTGCTTCGCAAGATCTTTAAGGACTGCTTTTAAACGCTCCTCAAACTCACCACGATATTTTGCGCCCGCAAGCAATGAGCCCAAGTCAAGTGAAAGCACACGCTTGTTCTTTAAGCTTTCTGGAACTTCCCCATTGATAATACGTTGTGCCAAACCTTCAACAATCGCTGTTTTACCCACCCCAGGTTCACCAATCAACACGGGGTTGTTTTTAGTACGGCGCGATAACACCTGAATGGTACGGCGAATCTCATCATCACGACCAATCACGGGATCAAGCTTGCCCGCTAAGGCACGTTCAGTTAAATCAATGGTGTATTTATTGAGTGAGTCACGTTGATCTTCATGATTATTGCTCATGACTTTGTCATTTCCTCGAATATTTTCAATTACTTTACGTAAACTATCTGGCGTAACACCCACACCATTTAAAATGGTTTTGGTTTCGCCTGTTTCTGCCAGACCGAGTAACACCCAATCGGTTGATAAAAACTCATCACCTGCTTTCTGTGCATAACGGTCAGCTAAATTCAGCGCCTTTACCGCTTCAGGATTAAGATTGATATCACCCGTAGGATTTGCCAAGGTTGGTGCATTTTGCAATGCTTGTTCCAGTTTCTGCTTTAACTCTGGTAAACGTGCACCCGCTTGTTGCAGCAAACTCAAATTGGCAGGTTCTTCCAATAAGGTAGAAAGAATATGAATACCTGCAATCGAGGTATGGTCTTTACCCATTGCCAATGATTGTGCATCTGAGAGTGCTTGCTGTAAGCGGTTTGTAAATTTTTCAAATCGCATTCTTGTTATTCCTCACAACAAATTTCTAACTTATCACTTAGATGGGAACGCTTTTCTAAATTTCAAATAAAAATTTATATATTTTTCAATATTTTATAAAACATTATATAGATAAAACTCAGTAATAATATGGGTGTATAAACAATCTATTTCAAGTATCTTTTGTATAATTTTTCTGTCTATTCGATTCTGAACAAAATCATTGTTGTGATTTTTGACCGAACGATTTAGCTTAACACTTTAGTTGATTCAAAATGATGCTCATGTACTTAAAAAAATTTTTACTTGGCGCAGCTTGCCTACTTCCTCTTCATTCGGCATTTGCCCAACTTCCACAAGATTCTCGCCGCGCTGGTGGGATTGCAGTCATTCCCTTGACAGCAAATACCACTCAAGTGTTTTATGAGCAAAAACCTGTACTCATTACACAAGAAGGCGCACAACGATATGCCGTGTTTGGTATTCCACTTTCTGCGCCATTAGGCAGTTTGAGCTTAACCACCAATGCTTCTCCGATTCAGATCGAAGTAACGCCATACCGTTATGCGGAACAACGTTTAAACGTCAAGAATCAGGATTATGTCAATCCTAATCAGGATCAGCTCGACCGCTATGCACGTGAAGCAAAAGAACAAAATGATATTTATAGTTCATTTACTCAAAGTAACTGGAATAGCTTCCCCAATTTCATCCGCCCTACCGCAGGTAAATTTAGCAACTCTTTTGGCAGAAAACGCTTTTTCAATGGTGAAGAACGCGCACCACATTCTGGCCTCGATATTCCAGCACCTGTAGGACAGAAAGTGGTAGCCCCTGCGGATGGCGTTGTTGTAGGAACAGGCAATTATTTCTTTAATGGTAATACGGTACTGATTGATCATGGTCAGGGGCTGATCAGTATGTTCTGCCATCTCAGCAAAATTAATGTAGAGAAAGGCCAACGCATCCAGCAAGGTGAGATACTTGGGCTGGTCGGTAAAACAGGACGCGTAACAGGCCCACATTTACACTGGGGAATGAGCCTGAATAATGCTCGGGTAGATCCACAATTATTTTTAAAATAAACAGAGCAACAAATAAAAAAGTGATCGGTTCAAAACAGATCACTTTTTAGCAAAACTTAATAGTTTAAGCTTTACGCAGCTTCAATAATTTCGAAGTCGTGGGTAATTTCGACACCACCATCAGAAAGCATTTTGCTGGCTGAACAATATTTCTCAGCAGACAATTCGACTGCCTTTTCCACCTGTTTAGATTTCACAGCTTTACCAGTCACAACGAAGTGCAAATGAATTTTGGTAAACACCGCTGGAATGCTATCTGCTCTTTCTGCTTTAAGCTGACATACGACATCGGTCACATCTTGACGAGATTTCTTTAAAATAGTCACAATATCAAACGAAGCACACCCACCAAGTCCCATTAAAATCAATTCCATAGGACGTGGACCACGGTTTTCACCCCCATATTCGGCAGAACCATCCATCACCACACTGTGGCCACTTTCTGATTTTGCTTCAAAAGCAACATTCTCTAACCAATGTACACTTGTTTGCATTGCAACTACCCGAAAAACGTTATAAATTTACTCTGTTCTTGTACACTAACATAAAATGAGTTGATAAGGAATTTCATCTCTTCTGTGTAGAAAAGGCTCTTTCAAGGGTCTGTGCGATCGGTTTTATCCAAATTCGGAAATTTTAAGCATGACTTCAAATTTTTCACAACTTAGCACTGATGCTTTATCACCAGGTCAACTACCTGAATCAGTTAAAGCGCTGCTAAAACGTGCTCATATTAATAGATATCCTAAACGCACCACGATTGTTGACGCTGGAACGGAATCAAAATCACTGTATTTAATATTAAAAGGTTCAGTGTCAATTATCTTACGTGAAGATGACGAACGTGAAATCGTAGTTGCCTACTTAAATCCAGGCGACTTCTTTGGCGAAATGGGGCTTTTTGAAAAGAACCCTCAACGTACCGCAGAAGTACGTACACGCGATGTCTGCGAAATCGCAGAAATCACTTACGACAATTTCCACGAGTTAAGTAAACAATATCCAGACTTAAGCTATGCTGTGTTTGCTCAACTGGTTCGCCGTCTTAAAAACACCACACGTAAAGTGACCGATCTGGCATTTATTGATGTGTCTGGTCGTATCGCGCGTTGTTTAATTGACTTATCTGCTCAACCAGAGGCAATGATTCTGCCAAATGGTCGTCAGATTCGTATTACCCGTCAAGAGATTGGTCGTATTGTCGGTTGTTCTCGTGAAATGGTTGGACGTGTCCTCAAGACACTTGAAGATCAAGGCATGATTCAAACTGACGGTAAAGCCATCTTAATCTTTGATGCTTCTTTGGAAGAAAATGCTTTCCCTGAAGATGAGTATGATGACGAAGATTAATTTGATCTAAGATCGGATTAATCGCTATAAAGCCAGTGCACTGTCACTGGCTTTTATGTTTTAAATCAAAATTTATAACAATTGCTGATTACATAATTACAATGATTATAGAGGTATTCAGAATGTTAACTGGTGTAAACATTTTTTATAATCCACCATGATCATGACTATATTCATAAGATACTGATTTGGAGAGAATAAGTATGAAGAAATTAGCTTTAAGCCTTTGCGCTGTAACTGTGATGACAATTTCTGGCTGCGCATCGTTCGCAGATATGGCAGGTGCGGACAGCGCGACTTTAAACGCGCAATCAGCACAAAGTTTCTCAAAAATGACTCAGGAAGCGCGTGCTAAAAACCAGTTGGATAGTAGCTCAAGTACATATCAACGTATCAACACCGTATTCAACCGCTTAAAGCCTTATGCGGATCAAATGAATCAGACAGGTCAACGTTTTGATTGGCAACTTGCGGTATTAAAATCTGATACGGTCAATGCTTATGTTGCACCAGGCGGTAAAGTGGTCTTCTATACAGGTATTGTTAATAAGCTCAACCTGACCAATGACGAAATTGCAGCGGTGATGGGCCATGAAATGACGCATGCCTTAGAAGAACATGCAAAGAGCAAAATCGGTGCACAAGCTTTAACTAATCTTGCAATTGGTATTGGTAAATCTTATGCAGGCAACAGCATTGGTGATCTAGGTGGCGCTGCAATTGATTTAGGCAGTCAGGTTGGTATCGGTCTACCTTACTCACGTAACCTTGAAAGCCGTGCTGATTACGGCGGTTTAATGTTGATGGCAAAAGCAGGCTATAACCCAAATGCAGCAATCAGCCTGTGGGAAAAAATGAATCGCTTAGATGGCGCTGGTGGCAGTTCATTCTTGTCAACTCACCCATCAAATACACAACGTATCAGCGACATGCGTAAAAACCTGCCAGCAGCGATGGCCGTTTATAATAAACGCCGCTAATCCATAGCATCAGCAGCATCTGCCCTTAAGTGCCTATGTGCATTTAAGGGCTTTTTTATTCTTGCCTCTGGCTCATCCACGCTAAGCTAACTGTAAGTGCAACATATGCGTTGCAATGGTATGACGGATATGATCTGGACGAGCATGAAAATAACGCTCACTCAACCCATCACCTGATAAATCTTCAATCACGTTATATCCCATTTCAGCAACAGCTTGATGCAATGCTTTCGGTCTAAATTGACCTTTTAATGGTTCCTTTAAAAATCGGGTAAATTGGGAGACAAATAAGCTTCCGAAACGTTCAATACCTTCCAGCTCCCGATAATCAATTGAATAGTCCAGAACCACTTCACTTCCCTGTGCAGCAATTTTTGCAATGCTGGCTAAGGTATTGAGGGTTGTTTCTGGTTCAAGATAATGTGTCGTACCCAGCCACGAGAAAAAAGCTGCTTGATCTTGCTTCAGCGAACTACGTGCCAAAGCGTCTGCAATAGATTCTTTTTCAAAATCGATTGCAACAAACTCTACATTCGCTGGGAGCTCTCCCAATTGTCGTAATTTATTTTGTTTTTCGGCTTGGGTATCAGGATGATCCACTTCGTAAATCTTGAGCTGAGGAAATTGTTGTGCCTGCCTCAAGGTAAATGAATCTAGCCCCGCACCGACTAAGACATATTGCTCGACACCACGTTCAATGGCTGCATAGAGCTGATCTTCTGCATAACGTGAACGTCCTACCACTTGTCCTGTTAATAAGCCCAAGGTGCGGTTAAACACGGAAGAATTCATTAGCTTGACGGTTAATGGCGTGCTGAGCAATGCCTTCCAGCCTTTACTGGTTAGCTCGAATGCAAAAGGATCAGCAAAGACAGGATCTGCGGCATTCTGAAAATGATTGGCACGCAATGCAGCAGCCGCTTCCGCGGTTCGGCTTGATTGTCCTTCTTTCATTATTCCCCCCCATATTTCTTTCTATCTTGCAAAAAATAAGCAGCAAATTCCATCCTTAGATAAAATTTACTGCTCTTTGATGATTGATCTAGAATCAGTTAGTTTTTTCAGTCTGATAGGTCACTTGATAATCATTCAAGTCCATACGTTTTAAACGTTGCTTCAACTTTTTCAACGACCAAGGCCAAGCGGCAAAGTTACGACCATTGGCATCTAAATAGTAACTCTTACATCCACCCGCATTAAACACGGTGGTTTTAAGATGTTTCTGTACCAATTCATTATGCTGCTTAATCACTTCAGGCTTAATGTTGAGTTTGGCAATGCCTTTGTCTCTGATTTTAAGTAGACCATCTACGATATAATCCAGCTGAGCTTCAGCCAAGCCAATAAATGAATCATAAACCAGTACGTTAGGCCCCAATACCAAGAATGCATTTGGCACATTTTCAATGCTGGTACCCAAATAGGCTTCTGGCGAACTGCTTTTCCATAAATCATTCAGACATTCACCTTTTTCATTTGAAACACGTTTGCCAATCGGTGGATGAGACACCTCAAAGCCTGTTCCCCAAATAATCACGTCCACTTCATGACGCTCACCATTTGCTGAAACAACGGTATTGCCTTCGACCTTCACCAATCCATGTGGAATCAGTTTAGTATTCGGTTGTTGTAAAGCAGGATAATAGTTGTTGGCGAACAATAAACGTTTACAGCCAATGGTAAAGTTCGGCGTCACATTTTTACGTAGTTCAGGATCTTCAATCTGGAAGCGTAAAATCAGTTTTGCCAATTCACCCACAGGTTTTAATACCGCTGGATTACGTAAACCAAAGTTGATCGCATTCAGAGACTGGGCAACCGTTTTACGCCAAGTCTTTTGAATCAATGGAAACTTCTCAATCAGCGCTTTGCTGACGTCACCCAAGTCGGTATCTGGTTTTGGTACCACCCATGGCGCAGTACGTTGATACACATACAGCTCTTTGGCTTTTGGCTGAATCTGCGGTACGAACTGAATGGCAGATGCACCTGTACCAATCACTGCAATACGTTTATCTGTCAAATCATAATCATGATTCCATTTAGCTGAATGGAACATTTCACCTTTAAAAGTTTCCAGTCCGTCAAGTTTTGGAATTTGTGCTTCAGTAATCGGTCCTGTTGCAAAAATCACGGTCTTAGACAAGTACTGTCCTTTATTGGTATCAATCACCCAGAGATTACGCTGGTTATCCCATGCTGCATTGAGCAATTCCGTACCAAACTCGATTTTTGAGTTCACCCCAAAATTTTCACTCACTTCTTCTAAGTAGTTCAGAATTTCAGGTTGACGCGCAAACAAGTGACTCCATTTTGCACTTGGCGCAAATGAGTAGGAATATAACGCTGAGGGTACATCACAGCCACAACCTGGGTAAGTATTTTCACGCCATGTACCACCGACACGTGTCGCTTTTTCAATAATTTTGTAGTTGCTATACCCCACCTGATCCAGACGAATTGCTGTCGCAATACCTGAAATACCAGCACCAACGATAAAAGTATCGTAAATGTGCGAGGGTAAAGCCTTTCCTTCAGCTGAATTTAATTTTTTTGCTTGAGCTGTCATTTAAAATGTCCTTTGTATCATGTAGCTGAAATAGTTGATTACCAACAGGTTCTCTCTTTATTTCACTCTTTCAGTTCTATTGCTTAATCAGGGTTATTTCATAAATCGATATGATGTGCCCAAAAATTTTGCATATAAATTTGGTGCCGTGCGTTTCATGAGCCAGAATAACTTGGCATCAATCTGTGGAATGGTATAAAGCTCATTTTTATCCAGACGGTCCAACGTCAGCTTTGCGACCTTGTCACTGGTGGTAAAGGCCAGATTGGTCAATGCATAGTCCAGAATCCCTTTATGTGGGACTTTGCCATTCTTGATAATGTTGGTTGGCACCAGCGTTGGACAGAGTACATTTACCTTGATGTTATGTTTACGAAGCTCGGCAGAAAGCGTCTCCGATAATGCACGTACACCCGCTTTAGTGACGTTATAGGCTGTCATTTCGGGTGCAGCTGTATAAGACGCCGCAGATGCAACATTGATAATCGCACCACGACCGAGCTGTTTAAATTTAGGTACGAAATAATGGCAGCCGTGAATAACGCCCCATAAATTGATATCAGAGACCCACTTCCAGTCTTCCAGCGAAGTTTCATCAAACTTGCCGCCTAAACCAACACCGGCATTATTGATGACCAATGTGGTTGGATGTTGCATCAGTTGCTCAGCCTGTTCTGCCAGCTTTTCCACTTGCTTGGCATTACCAACATCACATTTCACCGCAAATGCTTTCGCACCAAGCGCTTCAATCTGCGCTACAGTTTCTTTGGCTGCGTCTAAATTGATATCTGAACACACCACAGTGCCGCCACGTTTCGCCAATTCAAGCGCAAAACTACGACCAATCCCGCTTCCTGCACCCGTCACCACAGCAAATGCTTTTTGGCTTGGCTTGGTTTTCTTAGCAAATAATCTCATCATTGTTTTCCCAGCAATATCATATTGACTTGGACCAAGTTATGCAGAAGCTGCACGTACAGGTGGCACAAACTCTTTAAGGAAATAAGGGCTTAATAATCCTGTTTCAGGATTCAGTAAACGCTCTTTGTAGTACGCCATATACGCTGTCGTATCATGGTCATTGGGATGGAAACTTGGACGCAGATACTCAAGAATATGCATGAAACTGCTACCGAACACGCCACGTTCACTACCGAATAACAACGCGGTACTCTCCACAATATCCTTCATATAGCGAGGATTAATCAGATTGCTTGGTTTCCGTACAAATGGCATCAGATAGCCACCCAGTGAAACACCCCCTAAAATTGTCAAACTGGCCAACAGGAAACCTGTAATTCGGAGCCAATAATCACCAGACAACTCAAGGAACACATCATAGGCAATATCTTTATGCTCTGACTCTTCCAACATATGCCACATCCACATGGCACGTTGTCTTTCATCTTGTGAGCCAAGTAAATATTCTTCATGCTGCATCATAAATTCAGCAAGCACAGCCGTGTAATGTTCAATGCCCGCCATCAATGAAAGCTGTAAAGACTGTGGAAGTTTATAGATCCCATAATCAAACACCTTTCCAGCAATCGCACGTAATAACTCGACTGGATAGCCATTTTCTTTCAGCACTTCATCATTAAACTGATTATGAATTTTTGAATGAATAGCTTCCTGTCCAATCAAAGAAGTCAGTCTTTGTTTTAAAATCGGATCATGAATAAAATCACGATGGTGACGAGCCGTTTCAATCACCACATCTTCACCAAAGGTCAAAAAAATGGATAAGGCATGAAAGTAAGAGGTTGCTAATTCTTTATTTAAGAAAAATCGTTCATCTAGTTCTGACGGATTAAACTTAAAGTCAAAATGACGAATTGGAATGGGCGATTTATTTGCTAGGTTCTGAATAATCCCCTGATATTTCGTACTTAATTTGTCTGAAAAGACATTTCGAATCATTTGAGCAACCATGGCTTGATCCCCAGAGAGAATAAAAGTCCAACAACAGCACATCGATTGAAAATAAAATTGTCTATAAGATTATTTCTACAATTTTACTTGATTCAACCCTTAAATAATTTAAGTCAATGCTGCGTCATTTCTCCTAATAAGCCTTCTGTACTCGACTTATTAAGTAAGTTCCTGACAGCATAGTGCACAGATCAAATATGACTAGAACCAAATTGCTCATATCCACATGAGCGATTTTGCCAACTCGACATATCCATACAAATGCAAGCTCTGCTGCCCTTGATCAATCCTGTGATTAGGCTGCCTGTACTTTAGGTGTGAACTCTTTTACAAAGAATGGATGTAAGGCACCACCCTCAGATAAAAGCTTCTTCTCATAGTAGGCAAAATAAGCTGAAGCATCATGATCATTTGGATGGAAGTCAGTGCGTAAATAATCAAAAATACGGCCTTGAGTACTACCAAAAACGCCATCTTTCGGACTGAAAATCAGCTTCACTCCACGGCGTGCATCTTTCCAGAATTTTGTAGTGAGCATTTCTTGTGGCTTACGGAAAATAGGCACCAAGGTTGCTGAGAACGGGATAAGACCTAAAATCGTGAAATAAGCCAAGAAGAAGCCTGAAACACGTAACGCATAATTACCATTCAATGTCTGATAGACATCATAGGCAACATCTTTGTGCTCTGACTCTTCCAGCATATGCCACATCCATAAAGCACGGGTTTTGGCATCATCCGAGAAATAGAAGTTCTGCTCATGCTCCATCATGTATTCAGCCAATACTGCGGTGAAATGCTCAATCCCTGCCATGAGAGAAAGTTTTAGAGGTTGCGGAAATTTTAAGAAAATATATTCAAAGAATTGCTCGCCCAGAAAGCGATATAGTTTTACAGGATAATCTAGCTCAACAATCGCATCATTAAATTCATTATGTAATTTTGAATGAATCGCCTCTTGTCCAATCAATGAAGTGACACGTTGTTTTAAAACAGGATCTTTGAGTAAGTCTCGGTGATGACGTGCTGTCTCAATCACCAGATCTTCGCCATAAGTTAAAAATACAGAAAGCGTAGCGAAAAAAATCGTTGCGAATTGATTGTTCATATAGAATGATAAATCAACTTCCTTGCCTTCAAATCCGATTGCTAAATGACGAATTGGAATACTTTTTTTACTCGCAAAATCGATTTGCTCAGTTATTGGATTCGATTTAAATAAGCTTAAACCTTTCCTTAATGTGCTGCTAATCATGGCTACACCTACCTAGTTACTTGAGCGTCATTTGCCCTTTTACATTCTTTTCGTCTGGTTCATCTCTTTTCGACTGTCCCAACTGACAGGAAAGTACGAAAAAATATTCGGGAGATTTTCTTGAACCTGATCCTCGTATAAAGCAACTGTAAACCGATCTTATGTTCGGATTCAATTCGGGTAATTTTTATGGTTTTTTCTCAATTTTAAACAAATCAGCTTTAAAGGAAATTTGCTCTAAAAATATCTTTTATGATGATGCGGATCTATTTTTATATATAATTTTCAATATATTAAATTAAAAATAAAAATTAATATTTTCTAAAAATTGAATTCCTTCATTTCAGAAAAACTTATTTATTACACGATTAAAAACAAATCTAAAAAACTTGTAATTTTATTTGTTCGGATTACTGGACTGGCACTTTCAACCAATTGCTGCACATGTTAATCTGAAGTTATGTTCGGATTTTAATAATAATACTTTATGGCTACACGTAAACCACGTCAGTCACGTTCGAAAGTGACCGTAGACACCATTATTGAAGCAGGTTTTATTGCAGTTGCAACCAACGGTACCAGCGGCACCACCACACGGCATATTGCTGATATTGCAGGTGTAAGCGTCGGTTCGCTGTATGAATACTTCAAGAATAAAGAAGAAATCTATGACGCGATGGCAAAAACCTTTGTCAAAGAGGTTTTGGATATGGTGAAAGAACTCACGCCCATCATTATCGAGCAAGAGTTGGAACCTTTATTCGAAATGATTTTCTATACCTTTAGAGACTTGCTAACGCGTGATGATGATCGTTATCTGATTTGCCTTCGCTATGCGACTGAACTCAAGTACGAAAAATATATTGGTCAGATCGAAATGGCGCTGATGGAAGTATTGATGAAATATATGATTCGCCATCCTCGTTATTTGAAAGTGAATAATCTTAGTGTGACTGCTTATATCAGCATTAATAGTAGTATCTTTAATGTCGCACGGCACTTGATCTTGCCAAATCCACAAATCAGCTTTGATGAAATGGTCAAAGGTCTAAGTACCATGATTATTAGTTATATCGAAGCAGAATTGGCAAAAGCTGGAAATTAAAAGCCAGCTTTCACTGGCTCAGTTTCATTTTAGAATGGTCTTGCACCTGCCAAACTGACACGTTTCAGTAAACGACGTTGCTCGGCAGGAAAAGCGGTCCGCGAATGCAAGGTCAACTGATTATCCCAATAAACAATATCTCCAATTTCCCACTGATGTTCATAACGATATTGAGGTTGCACAATGTGCGCTCTTAAGCGTTCAATCAATGTAGCACCCTTTTTGTCGTCATACCCGACAACTTCCACTTCGGTTTGTGCATCCAGATAGATACCACGGCGACCACTCTCAGAATGCGTACGGACCAATGGATGGGGAAATGCAGCACCTAATACAGGTTGATCAGAGAAGCGATATTTGGGAATCGGGCTTTTATCCTTTAATCGCAAGAATGGATTATAAGTAATCAGTTGCAGCCCTTCGATTTCGTCTTTGGTTTCCTGATCCAGGTCTTCATACGCTTGAACAGTGTTATACCAACTGGTTGCGCCGCCATCTTTTGGAAGTTCAATTGCATAAAGTAAAGATCCACTAGAAGGCTGTGGGGTCCAATGATGGTCACTATGTGGAGTGAGTTCTCCATGACCAGTATAATCGCCCTCTCCAACCGCATTGGATACAGGCACAATATCGGGTGGTGCATTGGTATCATTCCGTGTTGCCAATACCGGAATATCTGTTGGTGGACGGAAAATCCCGCCAAAATAACTCGCAAAGGCCAGTAAGTCATTGTCTTCTAGATCTTGTGCTTTGAAAACCAGAATTAAATGTTCATGCAATGCCTTTTTCAGCTTGAGGATCACTTCCCCGCTTTGAGGTTTACTGGCATCCAAACCTGTCACAACTGCACCCAATGCACCTTCGATAGGTGTAATCTGTACAGTATCTAAACGATGTTTCTTATATTCATGCCAACGTGGAGCACTTTCAATTGCGGCTGAAAGTTGTGTGAGTACTGTCATTTTCTTTCCTATAGATCATTCATTATATTTTTTAACGTTGAATTTTATTCACAATTCCTCAATCACAAAAATGAGTGATCTCATTAAATATATGCAAACGATTTAATATAAGAACCAATATTTTTATATTAATTTATTTGTTTTTATGATTATAAAATCAGCGTGCTTGGATTTGTCCAGCTTCGCTCTGTTTAAACAGCAAAAATGGTGTCATCTATACAGAAGACGATGTTGCAGGCAGCTTAATAGTAAACACACTATTATTGGCAGGATTGCTGTATTCAATCGTCCCTTTATGAGCGACGACAATCGCGTGCACAACTGCCAAACCCAACCCTGTTCCACCGAATTCTTTATTACGGGACTGTTCAAGTCTGAAAAAAGGATCAAATAAATCTTGCTGATATTCAGAAGCAATACCAGGCCCTTGATCAGCGATTTGAATGATCCAATGATCTGCAACTAATTTTGAAGAAATGCTCAGTTTTCCAGCATTGGCATAGCGAATGGCATTATCAATCAATGCCATAAGAACTTGCTCAATACGGCGCTGGTCACAATTTACTGGGGTCGTTGAAATCTCAAGTACAGGTTCTAATCCTGCTTGCTGTAAACGATGTTCAAACAGTTTCAATACGTTGTCTGCAAGGACTTTTAGATCAATAGCCTCATAATGTAATCTGAGTTGCTGATTCTCAACCAGACTTAAAGTCCGCAAATCCTCCACCAGATGTGATAATCCTTCCACTTGCCCTAACAAGCTTTTAAATAAAGCTTCATCAGGCTTAAACACACCATCGAGAACACCTTGTAGACGTCCTTGCAAAATGGTGATGGGAGTTCTTAATTCATGGGCGATTGCAGCATTCCAGACCTGGGCATTTTCGACTGAACTTTCTAATTTTTTCGCCATATTATTAAAATTATGCATGAGTTCAGAAATTTCAGCGGAATGAATCTGGCTATCCTCTGCTCTGGCTGAAAGATCTCCCTGACTAATTTTTTGTGCAGCTTCCGCCAGATAATTAATGGGTTTAATAAAACGCTGAGCAAGAAACATCCCAATGATTAAAGAAATCACCGCACCACAAAAAATTACGGTTCCTAACCAGATCCAGTCAACAAAATGGAATTCAGTCCAGTCGTCTTGCAATGAACTTAAAGTCAGCCAGCCCGCATCAATCGCGTAGTTATAAATGAAATAGCCAAGAAAAATCGAAAAAATTGTCACGCTCAAGTTCACAATACTTAAAGCGATAAAGAGCTGTTTACTAATGCCTGACTTATTTTTCATGTTATTTCTCAAACGACTTGTACGAATATCTGAAACTAAAAATTAAAACGTTTGCGGATGATCAAAACGATAACCCACACCACGGACATTAATTAAGACCTGCTCTAATCCCTGCTCCTCGAGTTTTTTTCTTAATTTACTGACGTGGCTATCGACTGTCCGCTCCAAAGCATCGCTATCGGGTAAGCAGTAACTCATCAGCTCACTTCGGGTAAATACTTTATGCGGGTGCTCTAACATTAGAATCAGGATTTTATATTCGGTCAAAGTTAAATTCAGTAAGGTTTTCCGATCTTGCTGATGAACATAAACACTATGAATGGCCGTGTGAATCTCAATATTTTTATATAGCAGATTTTTATTTTGCGCTTGCTGATTTTGTTGTGCTCTTCTCAAAACAGCCTGCACCCGCGCGACCACTTCATTGGGATTGAAAGGCTTAACCACAAAATCATCTGCACCAATTCTTAATGCCATGACCTTATCAATTTCCTGATCCAGTGCAGTCAGCATAATGACGGGAGTCTGGGCTTTTTGGCGGATTTTGCTCAGTACTTCCCAGCCGTTTAATTCAGGTAATTTAATATCCAGCAGAATCAGGTCAATCGGCTGAGCAGCATGAATTTCAATTGCTTGTTTACCATTCATGGCTCGAAGCACCTGCATGCCTTCACGTTTTAAGTAATGCTCAATAATATCGCCAATATCGTACTCATCTTCTACGACGAGAATCTGCTTATCACGGCAATCAAAAGAAAATGAGGCTTCAAACATGAATCAATCATCGAATAACTACGGTCATTTTGCATGATACGCTGATTTATCTGTCGATCTCCACACTTTTTCCACACTTCCCTGATGTTGGTTACACAAAGCAGGAAAATAATGTCAGCATCAAAAACTCCCAAGGTCGGACAGAATGCAAAAGCGTTTATTACTTCCATTATTTTTATCCATCGGGCTTGTGCTACAAGGCTGTGGTTCTGACGAGGCAAAACCTGCTGAAACACCGCTTGCCAAAGTGAGCGTGTTAAGTCTTCAACCACAAGCAGTTAACTTTAGCGAAAACTTGCCCGCACGTGTACAGGCCTTCCGTACTGCCGAGATCCGTCCGCAGGTTGGCGGTATTATTGAAAAAGTGCTATTTAAACAAGGCAGTGAAGTTAAAGCAGGCCAGGCACTTTATAAAATTAACGCGGAAACTTTTCAGGCTGATGTGAATAGCAACAAAGCTTCCCTCAATAAAGCTGAAGCGGAAGTGGTACGTTTAAAAGTTCAGTTGGAACGTTATGAACAATTACTGCCAAGCAATGCGATCAGTAAGCAAGAAGTCAGTAATGCACAAGCTGAATATCGTCAGGCCTTAGCCGATGTTGCCCAGATGAAAGCGCTACTTACCCGTCAAAACCTGAATCTGCAATATGCTACGGTACGCGCTCCGATTTCGGGTCGTATTGGACAGTCATTTGTGACCGAAGGTGCTTTGGTCAGCCAAGGTGACGCCAACACCATGGCAACCGTACAGCAAATTGACAAGGTGTATGTCGATGTAAAACAGTCGATTGGTGAATACGAACGTTTACAGGCTGCGCTACAAAGTGGAGAGTTGTCTGCCAATAATGAAAAAACGGTACGTATTTCAAATAGTCATGGTCAAGCCTATAACGTCACAGCCAAAATGCTCTTTGAAGACATCAATGTTGATCCAGAAACTGGCGATGTCACCATTCGTATCGAAGTGAATAATCCTGAAAGAAAATTACTTCCGGGTATGTATGTGCGTGTCAATATTAACCGTGCTTCGATCCCTCAAGCTTTATTGATTCCTGCGCAAGCGGTACAACGTAATATCAATGGCGAGCCGCAAGTCTATGTGATCAATGCCAAAGGTGCAGCAGAGATTCGCCCAATTGAGTTGGGTCAACAGTATGATCAATTCTATATTGCCAATAAAGGCCTGAAAACAGGCGATAAAGTGGTTGTAGAAGGTATTGACCGTATTCAGCCCAATCAAAAACTTGAAATCAGCAACTGGAAAGTACCTGCAACACAAGGAGCCCAATGATGATGTCACAATTTTTCATTCGCCGCCCTGTGTTTGCATGGGTGATTGCGATTTTCATTATTTTATTTGGGGTCCTTAGTATTCCCAAATTACCGATTGCCCGCTTTCCAAGTGTGGCACCACCTCAAGTCAACATTACTGCGGTATATCCAGGCGCAACTCCCAAAACGATCAATGACAGCGTTGTGACTTTGATCGAACGAGAATTATCTGGGGTTAAAAACCTGCTTTACTATAGCGCGACTACAGATACCTCTGGTACAGCTCAAATTTCTGCGACCTTTAAACCGGGTACCGATGTTGAAATGGCACAGGTCGATGTACAAAACAAGATCAAGGCTGTTGAAGCACGTTTACCTCAAGTGGTTCGCCAACAAGGCTTACAAGTTGAGGCTTCTTCATCAGGCTTCCTGATGCTGGTTGGGATTAACTCACCGAATGGACAATATTCCGAAGTTGACGTGAGTGATTATCTGGTCCGTAACGTGGTCGAAGAACTGAAACGTGTTGAAGGCGTAGGTAAAGTTCAATCCTTCGGTGCTGAAAAAGCCATGCGGATTTGGGTTGACCCAAACAAACTGGTGTCTTACGGCCTGTCGATTAGTGATGTCAATAATGCGATCCGAGAAAATAACGTCGAGATTGCACCCGGTCGACTGGGTGATCTGCCTGCTGCCAAAGGTCAATTGATTACAATTCCTTTATCTGCCGAAGGTCAATTGGGCGATGTTGAACAATTTAAAAATATCAGTCTCAAAAGTAAGACCAACGGTAGTGTTATTAAACTGTCTGACGTTGCGAATGTGGAGATGGGTTCCCAAGCCTATAACTTTGCAATTTTAGAAAATGGTAAACCTGCAACGGCTGCTGCGATTCAGCTCAGTCCGGGTGCCAATGCAGTAAAAACGGCTGAAGGTGTCAGAGAAAAAATTGAAGAATTAAAACTCAATTTACCAGAAGGCATGCAATTCAGTATTCCTTACGACACGGCGCCTTTCGTTAAGATTTCAATCGAAAAAGTAATTCATACCTTACTTGAAGCCATGGTGCTAGTGTTCATTGTCATGTATTTATTCTTGCACAATGTCCGCTATACCTTAATTCCAGCGATTGTTGCACCGATTGCGCTGTTGGGTACTTTTGCAGTCATGCTCATGGCAGGCTTCTCGATTAACGTACTGACCATGTTTGGTATGGTGCTCGCCATCGGGATTATCGTCGACGATGCAATTGTGGTGGTGGAAAACGTCGAACGGATTATGGCAACTGAAGGTCTGCCACCGAAAGAAGCGACATCCAAAGCCATGAAGGAAATCACCAGCCCGATTATTGGTATTACCTTGGTCTTGGCAGCGGTATTCTTACCGATGGCATTTGCCAGTGGTTCGGTCGGCATTATCTATCAACAATTTACCTTAACCATGTCAGTGTCGATTCTGTTCTCTGCATTATTGGCATTGATCCTGACCCCTGCATTATGTGCGACTATCCTTAAACCGATTGATGGACATCATCAAAAGAAAGGTTTCTTTGCATGGTTTGACCGAAGCTTCGATAAAGTTACTAAAAAGTATGAATTGATCCTGCTGAAAGTGATCAAGCATAGCGTTCCAATGATGGCGATTTTTGTGGTCATTACAGGTCTTACTTTTGCAGGCATGAAATACTGGCCAACCGCCTTTATGCCAGAAGAAGACCAAGGCTGGTTCCTGACTTCGTTCCAGTTGCCTTCTGATGCCACTGCTGAAAGAACGCGAGGTGTCGTCAATGAGTTTGAAAACAGTTTAAAAGACAATCCGAATGTCAAAAGTAATACCACCATTATGGGATGGGGTTTCAGTGGTGCAGGTCAAAACGTAGGTATTGCCTTTACCACGCTCAAAGATTTTAAAGAGCGTACCTCAAGTGCCAGCGAAATGACTAACGGCGTCAATGAGACAATGGCACATAGCAAAGAAGGTGCAACCATGGCGGTGCTTCCACCTGCCATTGATGAACTTGGGACATTTGCCGGTTTCAGCTTACGCTTACAAGACCGTGCGAATCTGGGTATGCCTGCGCTGTTAGCTGCACAAGACCAGTTAATGGAAATGGCAGCCAAGAATAAAAAGTTCTATATGGTTTGGAATGAAGGCTTACCGCAAGGTGACAATATTTCTTTAAAAATTGACCGTGCGAAATTGAATGTTCTTGGTGTGAAATTCTCTGACGTTTCGGACATCATTTCAACGTCAATGGGCTCGATGTATATCAATGACTTCCCAAATCAGGGACGTATGCAACAAGTCATTGTTCAGGTCGATGCCAAATCACGAATGCAATTAAAAGATATTTTGAATCTGAAAGTGATGGGTTCAAATGGTCAATTGGTCTCTTTATCAGAAGTGGTCACACCGCAATGGAATAAAGCACCACAGCAATATAACCGCTATAACGGTCGCCCATCGTTAAGTATTGCAGGTATCCCGAACTTTGATACGTCATCCGGCGATGCCATGCGTGAAATGGAGAACCTGATTGCCAAATTGCCAAAAGGCATCGGCTATGAATGGACAGGTATTTCCTTACAGGAAAAACAATCTGAGTCACAAATGGCGTTCTTACTTGCACTCTCTATGCTGGTGGTATTCCTTGTTTTGGCTGCGCTTTATGAAAGTTGGGCAATTCCGCTTTCAGTGATGCTGGTCGTGCCTTTGGGTATTTTTGGTGCCATCGTTGCGATTATGTCTCGAGGCTTGATGAATGATGTGTTCTTTAAAATTGGCCTGATTACCATTATTGGTTTATCCGCCAAGAACGCGATTCTGATTGTCGAATTTGCCAAGATGCTGAAAGAAGAAGGCATGAGTTTAGTCGAGGCCACCGTTGCCGCAGCTAAACTTCGTTTACGCCCGATTTTGATGACTTCGCTGGCCTTTACCTGTGGTGTGATTCCACTGGTGATCGCTTCGGGTGCCAGTTCAGAAACACAGCATGCCTTAGGTACAGGTGTATTTGGCGGCATGATTTCAGCGACAATTTTGGCAATCTTCTTTGTACCCGTGTTCTTCATCTTCATTCTAGGCGCAGTTGAAAAGCTGTTTTCTTCGAAGCAAAAAAATCCATCTTAAATGGCATTTCGCAGAGGGAATCAACGGATTTCCTCTGCCTCCTCCTCTGCATTTATTCTTATCTTATTTGGAGAAGACCATGTCTAAAGCGACTGTCTTATCTCGTGGCTTGCTTGTCTCTACGCTCTCAATTGCCTTGACGGCGTGTATGAATATGCAGGCACCAAAACCTGCGATTCAATCGGATATTCCACAAACCTTTTCCCAAACCACAACTGGAACTTCGATTGCCAATCAAGGTTATCAACAATTTTTTTCTGACCCACGCTTATTACAAGTGATTGAAATCAGTTTAAATCACAATCGTGATTTACGTACAGCAACGCTGAATATTCAACGTGCACAGCAACAATATCAAATCAGCAAGAATGACCAGTTACCGACCATTGGTGCGACTGGCAGTGCTGTAAGACAGGTTAACCCTACTGTAAACCCGAATAATCCTTATTCCACCTTTCAAGTCGGCCTTGGCGTAACTGCTTATGAGTTAGACTTTTGGGGTCGTGTACAAAGTTTAAAAGATGCAGCGCTGAATAATTATCTTGCCACCCAAAGTGCTAGAGATGCTACTCAAATTAGTTTAGTGAGTCAGGTCAGCCAAGCATGGTTGAATTATGCCTATGCAAAGGCCAATTTAAATCTGGCTGAGCAGACCTTAAAAGCACAACTCGATTCCTATAATCTCAACAAAAAACGTTTTGATGTCGGGATTGATAGTGAAGTTCCATTACGACAGGCACAGATTTCAGTTGAAACCGCCCGAAATGATGTCGCAACCTATAAAACTCAAGTGTCACAAGCACAAAACCTACTGGATCTATTGGCTGGTCAAGCGGTGCCTCAAAATCTCCTGCCGAATCATGCCGTGAAAAATATCAGTGCTGAAAGCACTTTTACAACAGGCTTAAGCAGTGATTTACTCAATAATCGTCCGGACCTGAAAGCTGCTGAATATCAGCTGCTTGCTGCTGGTGCAAATATTGGTGCAGCGAAAGCACGCATGTTCCCAACCATCAGTCTGACAGGTTCAGCGGGATATGCATCGACAGATCTCAAGGATTTATTTAAATCAGGAGGATTCTCTTGGTCAGTTGGGCCAAGTATTGATCTTCCGATTTTTGATTGGGGAACGCGTAAAGCCAATATTAAAATTTCTGAAACAGAGCAAAAAATTGCTGTTGCCGACTATGAAAAAGCCATTCAATCCGCTTTTCGTGAAGTCAATGATGCCCTTGCTGCCCGTGCCCATATTGAAGATCGTTTGAGTGCTCAACGCCGTTTGGTTGCTGCAACTGATACCACCTACAAATTATCTACGGCTCGCTTTAGGGCAGGCATTGACAGTTATCTGACCGTGTTGGATGCGCAACGTTCTGCTTATGCAGCTCAGCAAGGTCTATTGATGCTGGAACAAACCAAGTTAAATAACCAGATCGAACTCTATAAAGCTTTAGGTGGTGGGTTATCTCGGGCTTCGTAAACGCTTAAGTCGATTATTTGGGCTGATTTTTACAGATTCAGCCCTTATAGTATTTGAGTTTAAATAAGAAAATAACCATTCATCTATGTTTACACTTTCGATTACACCCAGATTCTATGAAACCGATGCTTTCGGACATATCAACAATACTGTCATCACAGGTTGGTTTGAAACTGCGCGTGAACCAGTTTTCCGCCTATTCAACCCAAGCATGGAAATCAAAAATCTGCCTTTGATTCTGGCACGGGTAGAAGTCGATTTTGTTGCCCAAATCTATTACGGCGCGGATATCGAAATCAAAACATGGATTGAAAAGATTGGAAATTCTTCATTCGTTGTTGCACATGAAGCTTGGCAAAATGAGCATTGCGTTGCGCGTGGTAAAGCGGTTCAGGTGTATTTCGATTTCAGTACACAAAAATCAGGTCGTATCCCATATCAATTCCGAACCCAGTTGCAACAATACCTGATCACTCCATAAATATTTCCCGCTGAAATAAACGCATTCATTTCAGCGGTTCTGAATTACTCGCCTAAATCTTCGAGAAAATCAAAGGTTGGAACGAAGAATAAGCTGCCTGAAACTGCAGTACTAAAATCGAGTAACCGGTCGATATGCCCCGTTTCCTTGCCCAAGAACATATTCTCCAGCATGGTTTTGGTGATATTAAAAGAACGTGAATATCCGATAAAGAAGGTGCCATATTCTCCTTCTGTTGGATTGGAAAATGGCATATTGGCTCTTAAGATCTTAAGCTCGTTCCCATCCGCATCATGTGCCTTACTTGCGACATTATGTGCGCTTTGTGGTTTGACATCATCGCCAAGCTCGACGTCATCATATTTCTTTCGACCAATCACCTTTTCTTGTTCTTCAGTGCTTAGGCCCTTCCACATTTCCATATTATGTAAATACTTTTGAATAAACACATAACTACCGCCCAGAAACTCGGCATCTTCTTGACCGACATAAGCAATCTCTTTGGCAATTTCATGCTCAGGGTTCTCAGTCCCATCCACAAAGCCAATAATCGCGCGACCATCAAAGTATCTAAAACCCTTGGTCTCACTAATTGGATAGGTATCCTCTTTTAATTGCTCATGCAAAATTGAGGCAAGTTCATAACAAATTGCCATTTGATTGGCACGAATATGAAAGAATAAATCACCTGTTGTCGCGACCGCAGTATGTCTCGGCCCTTTGATCTCTTGAAATGGTGCCAGTTCTTTCGGCTTATTTAAATCTGGGAACAGCAAATCCCAAGCATTTGAGCCGATCCCCACCGAAGCACTGAAATTACTGTTTGGAAAACGATTGGTTAGACTGCGGACCAACGCTGAGAAATTAGCGAGAAAATCTATCACCCCTGAATGATCAGGATTGGTATTGATTCCAAGTACGATAAATAAAGCATTTTCACCTGAAAGATTGTTGATCACAGGCTGAGGTCTTAAAGGTATATTCATAATATTTGGGAATAAAAAAACTTAATGCTCATATCCTACACAAATCAATGCATTAGAGATCAAACAAATCACAATTTTTTACTATTATTGCGTATACAAAACAAAGCTATCACCACGGCAAAAACTGGCTAAGGTGAGATTTAATTGCTTTGCCATTTCAATCGCCATACTGGTAGGTGCGGAAATAGTTGCCAATAGCCCAATATTATATTGTGCGCATTTGCGGATTAGCTCATAGCTGGCGCGACTGGTCATCACCACAAAACCCTCGGCAACATTCAGTTTTTGCTCCGCCAGATGACCAAGTAATTTATCTAAAGCATTATGCCTGCCGACATCTTCAAACAGTACCACGATTTGCCCTTGTACCACCCACGCCGCAGCATGCGCACCACCAGTGAGTTCAGTAATTTTTTGTCGGGCTTTCAGTTGAGCAATGGCATTTGGAATTTGCTTGAGCCACAAGGACGAAACCTTGCTGCTCACCAAAGGTAGATCGGCATAAAACTGCTTTAAGCTCTCGATCCCGCATAAACCACAGCCAGTACGCCCTACCATCATGCGGCGATGTTCCTTGAGAGCCATAAATGCACGCGATGAAATCGTCATATCGACCTCAATGCCTAATGCATTGTGACGAATTTCAAGCGAATACAACTCGTTTAAGCTTTGTAATATCCCTTCCGAAAGACTAAAACCCTTGGCAAATACCTCAAGGTCTGATGGCGTTGCCATCATGACCGCATGAGAAATCCCATTATAAATCAGTGCTACAGGATACTCCTGAACAATATAATCCATTTCATCTTCAGAATGATCCTGATGGAAACGATGCACTTGCACCGTTTCATAGCCGCGTGTTTTGGTATCCACAATTGACCTCTTTACTTAGACGCGCAACTAGACGCCACCCACACGTTCATTGGCATGTTCAGGATCGACTGCAACCGCTAAGTTAAAATGCTCAGGCGCCTGACCTGCATGCAAGATCACAGGGATGCTTTTTGATGCCGGAATTTTGGCGTATTTATCATGACTACCCAATGCCACCAATGGATTGGTTTCAGGATAATAAGCCGCCAGACTGCCTTGCGGGATGTTATAAGGCACGATCCGGAAACTATGGACAATCCGTTTAACCCCATCCGAGAAGACACTTTCGATATCAACCCACTGATCAGCCTCAAAGCCTGCTGCATCAATATCCGCTTGATTCATAAACAGTACACGACGTTGCCCGAATACACCGCGGTAACGGTCATCCAAACCATATAATGTGGTGTTGTATTGGTCATGCGAACGTGTGGTCATCAAGGTATAAACTTGTTGCTCACTATAAGCTGCGGCATACTGGTTTTCTTCATCCTCATATACTTCGGCCAATGGCGTAATCAAAAATTGTGCCTTACCGCTTGGGGTATTCCAGACATGCTGATTGGCTGGATGCTCTAAATGGAAACCACTCGGTTGATAAACCCGTTGATTGAAGTCATGAAACTCATCAAAAACATCGGCAATCGAGTCACGAATACGATCGTAACTTTCAATATACCAGCGCCATTTCACATGACTCTCAGGCAATGCTGCTTCCGCCATGCGTGCCACAATATCGGGTTCAGACAAAATATTTTCAGAAATCGGTGGATTACGTCCCGCTGAAAGATGCACATTACTCATCGAATCTTCTACTGAAATCGCTTGAGGTCCATGCACCTGCATATCCACTTCGGTACGTCCTAGACAAGGTAACATCAACGCATCCTGCCCACACACCAGATGGCTACGATTTAGCTTGGTGGTAATATTGACGGTTAAATTACAACGGCGTAAAGCTTCTTGGGTATAAGGTGTATCAGGCGTTGCAACGGCAAAGTTACCGCCTAGGCCAATAAAGACTTTTACATCACCTTCGTACATCGCCTTGATGGTATCGACCACGCCAAAACCATGTTTACGCGGCGACTTGATGCCAAATACGCGATCAATACTATCGAGTAGCTTATCACTTGGGTTTTCATTGATACCCATGGTACGGTCGCCCTGCACATTACTATGCCCACGCACTGGACAAAGCCCCGAACCTGGCCGTCCGATATGTCCACGCGCCAGCATTAAATTGGCCAACATATGAATATTGGCAGTACCATGACGATGTTGTGTAATCCCCATTCCCCAACAGAAAATAGCCGTTTTCGCATCCAGATACATCTTGGCAATCGATTCTAAATGCTCGGCTGAAAGTCCAGTATGCTTGTGGATTTCAGACCATGCGGTACGGTCAATCTCCGCCAGCATTTCATCAAAACCGATGGTATTCATCTCAATAAAACTGCGGTCAAAAACACTATGCTCGCCTTTGGCAAGGGCTTTTTTGTCCCACTCCAGTAAATGCTTCATTACCCCAAACATCAGCGCGTAGTCACCGCCAATTTTTGGCTGGAAGTAATAGCGACTGATTGGTGTACTGCCATTGGTCATCATTTCCAGAGGCGCTTGCGGATCTTGAAAGCGCTCTAGACCACGTTCTTTGATCGGGTTAATCGCAACAATGTTCCCCCCGCGTCTTGAGACCTCTCTCAAGGTTGCTAACATACGTGGATGATTGGTGCCCGGGTTATGCCCGAAACTAAAGATCGCATCGGCCTGATCGAAGTCATCCAGAATCACCGTCCCTTTACCTAAACCAATCGCATCTTTTAAACCGACACTGGTGGTTTCATGACACATATTAGAACAGTCTGGGAAATTATTGGTTCCAAAGCTTCTGACAAAGAGTTGATATAAAAATGCTGCTTCATTGCTGGCACGACCAGAAGTATAGAAAGCCGCTTGGTCAGGATGGTCTAAGGCTTGTAAATGTTTGGCAATCAGTTGAAATGCATCGTCCCAAGAAATCGGCACATACTTATCGGTAACAGGATCATAGCGCATTGGGTCGGTTAAACGCCCCAAATCTTCCAGATAAAAATCACTCTGCTCTGCCAACCAGCTCACTGTATGCTGGGCAAAAAACTCTGGCGTAACGGTCTTACTGGTGGCTTCAAAGGCAACGGCTTTGGCACCGTTCTCACAAAAGTTAAAGGCATGCGCATCCTTTTTCTCAGGCCAAGCGCAACCGGGACAATCAAAACCTGTCGGCTGATTGATATTGAGTAAAGTAATCGAACCTTTTTTAAGAATATCTTGTCGTTTAAGATTGCGAGCCACGCTCAACAATGCTCCCCATCCGCCTGCGGGCTGGGTATAAGGCTCAATTCTCGCGTAGCCATTATTTTCTTGTTTATGAACCGTTTGTTCTGAATTATCCATTGCGTCGCCCTCAGCTGAGCTATTTTCATTTCTTACTCAACTAGGATTACCATGAATCAGGGTATTTTTCTATTCCTGATTTGTCTCATCCTATCAACATAAAACTTAAAATCGGCATTCATTTAACCAAGAAATCAAGACAAAAAATTGCTAACAAATACTTAGTAATAAACTAAATAAACGTGGCATCAACTATTGATGGGTATGGCTAGAATGCTGTGCTTGAGTTGAATTCTGCTTTTGTTGTGAAGGCATATAATCAGGTTGATTACTCACTGCCAGAAAGAAAAACACCAGAAATAAACAGCCGAGTAAAATACTGATACCCACCGCTAAATAGGGAAATTTTGATTGCTCTTGAGACATTAGATCTGCTCCTGTTTAAAAATTAAGAAATTTTCAACCTCGTTTACATCGTCGATAAAACCTTAAAACTGGCGCCATTTTGAATACGGGTTTGCATATATTCCGCATAGACCGATAACTTCTCGAAAATGTGTTCGGAATAAAACATATCTTCGATCAAGTGCGCTGCCTGCTGTTCGGAAAATTGACCCATATTAGCAATCAATTGGGCATTCAGATGCGAGAACAACGTACAAATCTCTTTATGGAAATCATCTTTATTTTTAAATAACAGTTTGCGCATATTGATCAATGCATGATCCACTTGAGGTGCATCTTGATCGGTATGAGTAATCGTGATTTTGACCTTAAAGAAATCTTGCAACACCTTAAGCTTATGCATATCGATCGCCAGATCTGTTACCAGAAAAAGATGGGTAAGATCCGTTCTGCAAAGCGCTTTCACCAGACTACGAAAAAGAAAATCTTCCTCATTTCCTGAATCATTCACCAGTTCAATATAAAGCTTGAGACTATCAAGGACATCTTCAATCTTGAGATGAATACTTTTCTCTGCCTGATAATATTGTTTAAAAATTGACAGAACTGGCGTTGTAGCAGGCGTGGTATAGATTACGGGCTGATTTAGATTCGCAATAATCAATGGCGCAAACACATAGCCCAGATGACGATTATTTTTCACGATCTTCGCCTGCGCGATATAGGTCACTTTGTCTTTAGAAAAATCTCTAAGCACCTTACCTCTTAATAAAGTTGCTTCAAGATTGACATATTCAAGATGTAACTGTTCTTGTACTGATTGGGACGGTATCTTGCCTTGAAAAAGTCGGGTAAGCGCATAAAGCTCTGGGGTGACAAACATAATTAAAAGCCATTCAGTCAGAAGTATTATCATGCAAACGACTTACAATGCTTGATCAATATTTAACACATTGTATCGTTGCGTATGCTATTTTGAATGAGCAACATACAACTGAATAGCTACAGAATTTTGCTAAAAAAATATAACAGATTACTTCGCGTTTCCGTATCTGTTATAAAAAAACAAGAAGAAATTGTACCTACTCATATACAGCAGAAGACTGGATGATGAATAAAACTTAAAGGGTTTTAAATACGCCGCGAACATTTTTAAGGTTCTGTTTATTTTTAATCGTTTAAGCCCCTTCTTTCACATTTTCCTAGCGACTGCTTTACTCGTCTGTTATAGGAGAGGATATATGGATCTCGGTCTCACTGCTTTAGAATTAGCCCGAATACAGTTCGCCTTTACTGTTTCATTTCACATTATCTTTCCAGCTACCTCAATTGGCTTGGCCTGCTTTCTGGCAATGCTGGAATGGAAATGGCTTCGAACTCAAAACCCGATTTATAAAGATCTATTCAAGTTCTGGATCAAAATCTTTGCTGTTGCCTTTGGTATGGGCGTGGTTTCAGGCGTCGTGATGAGCTATCAGTTTGGAACCAACTGGAGTGAATTTTCCCGAATTGCTGGTGGTGTTACAGGGCCCTTACTCACCTATGAAGTATTGAGTGCCTTCTTTCTGGAAGCAGGCTTCCTTGGCATTATGTTATTTGGTTGGGGACGGGTCAGTCCCAAAGCACATTTCTTTGCCACCCTGATGGTTGCCATCGGTACCTGTATTTCCATGTTCTGGATTCTGTCTTCCAATAGCTGGATGCAAACACCACAAGGATTTATTATTGAAAATGGTATTGTGATCCCAACCGACTGGTGGGCCATTGTTTTCAATCCATCCTTTCCTTATCGCCTAGCGCATATGGCTGCTGCCGCATTTTTAGTATCGTCACTTTTGGTGGTGGGTACTGCCGCATGGCATTTAATCAAAGGCCGTCGTGATGAACTGGTCAAAAAGTCATTTTCGATGGGCCTCTGGATGGTGCTGGTCACCTCATGTCTGCAAGTGGTGATTGGTGATAATCATGGTTTAAATACCTTAAAGCACCAGCCAGCCAAACTCGCAGCAATTGAAGGACATTGGGAAACCAATCATAACGAATCCATGCCTCTGCTGCTTTTCGCAATTCCAAATATGGATAAAGAAGAAAATCTGTATGAAATCGGAATTCCTCACCTCGGCAGCCTGATCCTGACCCATTCTCTTGATGGCAAAGTGACAGGTTTGAAAGACTTCGCCCCTGAAGATCGCCCAAATGCCACCATTGTGTTCTGGAGTTTCCGCGTCATGGTTGGTCTAGGCATGCTGATGGTACTGCTTTCATTGGTTGCTTTATGGTTGCGTAAAACTGGCAAACTTTATGGTACTTCGTGGTTTCATAAGTTCGCTTTTGTGATGGGCCCTGCGGGTTATATCGCTCTGCTTGCAGGCTGGGTAACCACCGAAGTTGGTCGTCAGCCTTGGGTAATTTATGGTGTGATGCGTACCAAAGATGGTCTATCACATAGCGTGACAGCCGATCAGGTCGGGATCAGTTTAATTATCTTTGTGGTGGTCTATACCATCGTTTTTGGTAGCGGTATTTACTACATGCTGAAACTACTGAAAAAAGGTCCTGAATTTATCGATGCAATTGAACCTGAACCTGCGGGTCCCGGTCATTTCAAAACACCAATGCGTCCACTCAGCGCAGTCGATGAAAGCATTGACGGACAAGACCAAAGTAAGGAGAAACGCCATGATTGATTTATCTCTGATCTGGGTTGGTATTATTGGTCTGGGTGTACTGATCTATGTGGTTCTAGACGGGTTTGATCTCGGCATTGGGATTCTGTTCCCGTTCATTAAAAACCGAGAAGAACGGGATGTAATGATGAATACCGTCGCGCCCGTCTGGGATGGTAATGAAACCTGGATGGTGCTCGGTGGTGCAGGCTTATTCGCAGCTTTTCCATTGGTCTATTCAACCGTACTTTCCGCCTTGTATATGCCCATTACCTTAATGGTGATTGCATTGATTTTCCGAGGTGTCGCCTTCGAATTTCGCTTTAAGGCCAATCGTACCAAGCACTTATGGGATCAAGCCTTTATCTGGGGCTCGATTTTATCCAGCTTCTTCCAAGGTGTGATTCTAGGGGCTTATATTCAAGGGATTCAAACCACCAATGGAATTTTCTCAGGCTCGGGTCTGGACTGGCTAACACCTTTTGCCTTATTTACAGGTCTAGGGGTACTTGCCATGTATGCAGCACTCGGTTGTGGCTGGCTGATTATGAAAACAGATCATGAGCTACAGGATCAAATGTATCGTTTAATGCCGAAGCTGATCATTCTGCTCTTTGTGGTGTTTGGAGGCGTCAGTCTTTATACACCTCTGACTCATCCTGAAATTGCGGCACGCTGGTTTGCCTTGCCAAATCTGCTTTATTTTAGCCCTGTGCCTGTTTTAGTCGTGTTATTTACTGCTTTAATCTTGAAAGCTTGTAAAAACCGTCAGGATTTAAAGCCATTTATCTATACATTAGCGCTGGTGTTTTTAGCCTTCACAGGTTTTGTGATTAGTTTATGGCCTCATATTATTCCACCATCAGTGACGATTTGGGAGGCTGCTGCACCAGCTTCAAGTCAGAAATTTGCGCTGGTCGGTGCCCTTATTCTCATCCCGATTATCATTGCCTATACGATCCTCTCATACTGGGTATTTAGAGATAAGGTCCGTGTGGGTGATGCAGGTTATCACTAAGGAGCAACGTTGCATGAAAATAAAATCTCAGCATTTAACTTCAACGCAATGGTTTATAATCTTATGGTTACTTGGATTTTTTGCACTCGCCATTATTGCAGGTCTGTTTAGATTGCTGTTGATGTTTGCTTATTAGAACGATGAATGGAACAGTCTTTTGATCAAGGCTGTTCCTTCGCACGGATTACCCCTATTTTATGTATAAATCAGAACAGTTAGCACATAACCTGAAACTTCTCATTGAAAATGGGACATGGAAGCCGCACACCAAACTGCCATCTTTGCGTGAACAGGTACAACGCTCAGGTTTTAGCTTAATTACCGTGATGAACGCTTACCAAGAACTGGAAGCGCAAGGTTTAATTTATTCTAAAGAAAAGTCGGGTTATTTTGTGGCTGAGCAAAGTCATATTCAGATTCCGCAAGCCTACTCAGTGGTGTCTTTAAATCCTAAAATTGAAATTAACTCACTGGTTTTTAAATATCTTAAATCAATTCAATCCAAGCAAGTCAGTCCATTAGGCTCAGCTTTTCCCGACAGTCAGTTACTCTATCCTCCCAAACTGATTCAGATTATGGGGCAGCTTTCGCGTAATCGGCATAGTTATGATCAAACCACCAATCTGCCACCGGGCAATTTGGCACTCAGAAAACTGATCGCTCAACGCTATTGTATGCAAGGCATTCCAACCGATGCTGATGACATTGTGATTACATCTGGTGGCCTAGAAGCATTGAATCTTTCACTGCAAGCGATCACTCAACCTGGCGATTATATTTTATTGCAGCAAACCATCTTCTATGGCGCATGGCAGGCTGCGGAGCGTTTGGGCTTAAAGGTGATTACCATTCCTGAGCATCCGCAACATGGATTTGATATTGAAGCCTTTGAGCAAGTCATCAAAAACTATCCAATCAAAGTATGCTGGTTTATGCTCAATGCACACAACCCGATTGGCTTCACGGTCAGTGAGGAAATTAAATATAAAATCGCTAAACTGTTACACGAGCATCAGATCCATTTGATCGAAGATGATGTCTATGAAGAACTGTTTTATGGCAATCATAAACCTTTGCCGATGAAGTATTTTGATCAGCAAAATCTGGTACTGCACTGCTCTTCTTTTTCCAAAACGCTAGGTTCAGGTTTCCGTATGGGTTGGGTCTATGCAGGTAAATTTTCCGAGCATATTCAGCATTTACAATTGATGAGCACCATTTCAGCCAATGCACTGATTCAGAATGCGTTGGTTGAGTTTCTCTCCCATCATCATTATGAAAAGCATTTGCGAACCCTTAGACGTGCTTTGGAGAAAAATAAGAAGCAGTTCTTTCAATATCTCAAACAGCATTTGCCTAAAGGTTGTAAGGTCTACAATTATCCAAGCGGTTATTTTCTCTGGATTCAACTGCCTGACAAAGTCAGCAGTATGAAAATCTATGAGCACCTAATTCAGCAACAGATCGGTGTTGCGCCAAGTACATTATTTAATGTGCTGCCCTCGCATCAACATTTTATTCGTATGAATTGTTCTTTTGAATGGAGCGAGCAAATTGAGCATTCGTTGGAATTGTTTATTAATTCGATCCGGGAGGCAGTTTAGCAAATGCTGCACTGCATGAGTCTTGCAGTATCTAGCTTTTAACCGAAATCAAAATAAGCAAAGATCAAGCAACTCACAACGTCCATAACAATTAAAAGATAAACTGCTATTTAACCAATAAAGCTAAAGTCAGAGCCCACCTTAGCTTTTTTTAATAAGAAGCTAAAAAAGCCTTTAAAAATAATGATCTATAGAGTAGCCAAGAAATAAAAAGAACATACTTAAAAAACCAGATAACATAAAAAAATAATGGATACGAAAGAACATTGGATAATTTTCCAACAATTCATTTAACTGAGAATCACCCATTTTGTGATATACATTATTTCCATAAAAAGCTTTAAATGAGGTATTAAACTTCACATTTAATATCTCTTTCCAATATGCGCTAGGCAAAATACTCAAATAAAAAAAATCAAATGGCTCCATCAACCTTGTAAATCGCTTCTCATCCTTATATACAATTTTGCAAATTCCTTTTAGATAAATATTTATATATATATATAAAAGTATTATAACCATCCATGCTACTATAATAAAAAAAATGCCAATCAGAATAATAAATAAACCTGGTCTATCTGTAGACATCGTCAATAGTATTTCAAACATTATTTATTCCTAATTTCATCAATATAGTCATAGGCTCCACCTATACCATATCCTGCAATTTCACTAGCACCTTTTGTAGCCATTGCTCCTGAGACAGCTACAATACCGATAACGATTAATCCAGTTCCACCTGTGGCAAGTCCAATCACTATAGCACTCACTACTGCTCCAGCAATAATACCAGTGCCTACCTTTGCAGTTTCAACTACAGTTGTTCTCGCCTTATCTTCGGGAGCAGCTTCATAAACATTTACGCTTGAACTCACCACGTCAGTAGCAATCGATATATAGCCAGCTATTTTTAACTGTGTCGCAAACTTACCAATTTTGCCCATTTGTTTGGCGTATTCTTTAACTCCACCTTTAAAATTATTGTCTCTAACCAATGCTGATTGCTTTAGCATTCGTCGCATATTGTTGGTTTTGATCGACTGATCCCAGCGCAAGAATTTTTTAGTTGCTTCTTGATCAAGCTCTTTATACAGGTTTGCATATTTTTGCTTAAATTGAGTGAAATTTTTCGGATTCGCCAGTCCTGAGCCTTTGGCTTGTTCTTCTGCATACTTGAGGGCGAGTTCACCATGTAATCTGTAAACTCTATGTGCTTGCCCTTGGACTAGTGATAAAGAGCCATCAACAGCCATTTTTTGATCAAAAAAGCTATCCTTCTTTTCTTCCTGATTAAATTTAATTGTTAAAGGATGGTCATTTTCTTCAAAGATATTTTTACCGACAATCTCGGTATTTTCTCTCAATAATGCATCATAGAAAAATTCATAGTTCTGTGCGAAAAATTCTGCATCAAAATCTTTATCCTTTTTCATTTCTTCCAAATTTTGATGAGCCAGTTGTGCTTGCTTCTTATATTCAGGTAATTCCTTTGCAGTGGTTGAGTTCGAGATAATCACAACCTGTCCAGGCTGTAAAACCCCCATTGCAACCAGATTAGATAAATGGGGATTATTGGTCTTTAAAATTTCCCAATCTTTTGCGGCTAACGGTTTCTTAAATACACGCTGCGCCCAAGCCATTACTGGCTCAGTTTTCTTAACCAGATACCAAGCCACTTCACCATCATTCATCTGAACTTCTTTTACATTACTTTTAGCATTTTCGGTTTTCCCAGATGTGGTTTTAAACTCAAATAAACTCCAGTTATTTGGCTCTGGATATGCTTTGGCAGTGAGTGTTTTGATGACCTCACCCTGATATTTAACTTTATACATCAACACATGGTTAGGTTGAAAAATATGGAACCATTTGCCAAAACCCTTATGATCAAAGCTTCCCTCATCTTTAAAAATGGTCTTGCTTCGTTCTCTGTCCACGACTAAAAATTGAAAACTAAAGTTTTTATATTGCAAGGGTGAGCTTATCTTAAGTTGTAATCGACTGTAATGCGTAGCCATTATTCTTCTTCTCCACCCACTTCCTGTGCTTCTTCTATTTCATTCGTCATAACATGAGTCATAAGCGTTTGCGCTGATGCAGTTGTATGCAATTGCATTAATCCATCGGAATCAGTTACGCCTTTTTGTAGTTTACCGTCTTGATCAATGATGAAATAAGGCTTATTCGAGAGTGGAATATTATCTTTATTCTTTACGAGATATTGAAGAATATAGGATTGATTGAGAACAGGTAAGCTCGGTATTTTAACCGTCTTTTTCTGGCCACCTTCAAATCTATGCTGACCTGCTTTAACTTCAAACTTGGCAGGCGTAATAAAAGTAATACCATTTTTATTAATAACGATTTGAGATCCGCCAGCCATTCCCTCTCCCTTGATTGACAATAATATGCGAAAGCATACAATAAAAATAATCAAAAAGCTTTAATTTTATCATATGACCTTTATTATATCCCTGCAATTACAAGACAGTATAATTATTGCTGCCGATAATCGCAGTGCGACCATTGATTATAAAACCCATTCAAATAAAACAAGTAAATTATATGCTTGGAATAAAGGTGTTATCGTCGGTTCTGGTGAGGTAACTGTGATATCAAGAGCCATCGAATTCTTTATAAAACTCTCAAAATCGAATATTGAAGACCTCCCAAAATGCTTAAAAATTTCAAGACTTATCAGAGAATTAGAACACAAGCACTTTCAAATAAACACAACAAAACTTATGTATTCCCAGAGTACATCATCGGGAGCTCAGCTATATACAATACAGCCTGACAATAATGATGATTATCTATTAAAACAGTGCCAAATAAATGAAATTATTTTATGGTTATTTAATCCAGATATTTCACATATTAGGTCTGATTTAAAAACATTATATGACAACCTTAGGCCTTATTATACTTTTAATAATGAGAAAGAATGGGTAGATTATTACACCAAACATTTAAATTTAATTTTTAAAAAACAATCTAAAATAGATCATCTGATGAGTTCAAGTTTTGATATATTCTTTCAAACCAAAGATGACTATTTACACAAACATATTTCCAATCAATATACTCTTTTAGAGCAATGATTAAGCTTTTTTTACACATAAAAAAACGACCTTAAAGCATTCACCTTAAGGTCGTTTTAGATGATATTCCGCAGTATTAACCTGGGAAGATACCACGCTCTTTACGTGCTTTTAAGATACGTTCACAACCTAAAATGAAAGCAGCTGTACGTAAAGTACATTCTTTTTCACTAGATTTGTGCCATACATCATTAATCGCTTGAATCATTAACTTATCGAGTCTTTCGTTAATTTCTTCTTCAGACCAGAAGTAGCTCGACATATCCTGAACCCATTCGAAATAAGATACGGTTACACCACCCGCATTACAGATTACGTCTGGAACAACAGTGATACCACGTTCAACGAGGATGTCATCTGCTTCTGGATAAGTTGGGCCGTTCGCGCCTTCAAGTACCAGTTTTGCTGATAAGTTTTTCGCACGTTCAACCGTGATCTGGCTTTCTAAAGCAGCAGGGATCAAGATATCCATGTCTACTGTCCAGAACTCTTCATCGCTGATCACTTGAGCACCGGCAAAACCGCCCACACCTTGGTTAGTTTCCATGTGTGTTTTTAATGCAGCAAGATCAATACCTTCAGGGTTGTAAATCGTACCCGTATGGTCTTGAATGGTCACGATTTTAGATTTTGAGTCACCGAATAGATACGCAGCTTCGCTACCGACGTTACCAAAACCTTGAACCGCAATTTTAGCGCCTTCTAAAGGTAATTTGATCTTTTCAGCAACTTGCTGACCTGTGATAAATACACCACGGCCTGTTGCTTTAATACGACCTAAAGAACCGCCAAGGTGAACTGGTTTACCCGTTACCACACCTGTTACGGTATGACCTTGACCAGATGAATAAGTATCCATGATCCAGCCCATTACGTTTGGATTGGTACCAACGTCTGGTGCAGGGATATCTTTTTGTGGGCCAATAATATGGCTGATTTCACTAGTATAACGGCGTGTTAAGCGTTCTAATTCACGTGGAGAAAGTTGACGTGGATCAACACGGATACCGCCTTTTGCACCGCCAAATGGTAGATTCACCACCGCAGTCTTAATTGTCATCCATGCTGAAAGAGCCATTACTTCATTTAAATCTACATCTGGGTGATAGCGAATACCGCCTTTACCCGGACCACGTGACAAGTTGTGTTGCACACGATAACCTTCAAAATGACGAATTGTGCCATCGTCCATAACAATTGGCACGTCAACGATCAAAGCACGTTTTGGGCGCTTCAATGTATCCACATAACCTTCTAGACCTTCTAGATACGGAGCAACACGCTCGATCTGCTCGAGGTAAGTTGCCCATGGACCGTCATTTTGAGAGACATAAGATAAATTAGACATGTTTTAACCTTTTGATGAATTCACATGATCCATCAATAAAATATGTAGTTAAAAATTATATAAGCGGCTAACTTGGCAGTTCTACTATCCAAATCGAACCGTGGATTACATTCCGCCACATCAAAAACTTTAATCTTTCCGGTTTCCTTAATGGCCTCTAGTAATGGGTCAAAGACTGATAAATCAATCCCTTTTACCGCAGGTGCACTTACACCTGGAGCAATGCTAGCACTAAATACATCAAGATCAACTGTAATATACAAATAGTCAACTTTTCCGATAAAAGCTGTGATTTTTTCGAGTAAAATTTCAACGTTTTTCGGTTGTAATTCAAAGTCGTAGATGTAGCTGCAATTTAGTCGGTCTGCCGTTTCAAAAAGGACTTTGGTATTTGAATGTTTTGCAACACCGATACACAGATAATGAAACGCCTTTTGATACTGCTCAGACAGTCTTGCTGCATTTAAAAAAGGTGTGCCTGAGGTGACATGTTCCGCTTCACGCAAGTCAAAATGGGCATCAAAATTAATGATCCCGATGGTCTTATCTGGCTCATTATTCTGCAGATACTGGAACAAACCTGAAAAGCTGCCAAACGCGACTTCATGACCACCACCTAAAACAATCGGTTTCATTCCCTGTTTTAAGCTGCGTTCAACCTGATCTGCCAGTTCGGCCTGCGCCTGTTCCAGTTTACCATTGTCACACACCACCGTGCCGAGATCGGCAATCGTGACAGGTTGATGGACAGGTAAATTTGCCAACTGCGCCCGAATCATGTCAGGTGCATCAGCTGCACCCAAGCGTCCTTTATTGCGTTTAACGCCTTCATCGGAACTAAAACCAATGAAAGCAAATGAAGCGTGTTGTTGCTTATTGACCACTTGATGGAGACGCAAGTGCGCTTCACCGTCGCCATCATGTCTTCCTTGCCATTTAAATGAATGATTCATTATAAATACCACGCTTTAAAATGAGTCTTGAGATTAGATCGAAACTTCATTGCCATGCTGAATGATGCGTTTTGGCAAATCACCACCTAACCAGTAAACGATTTCTGATGGATGCTCGATGTCCCATGCAACAAAATCTGCAACTTTACCCTGCTCCAGACTGCCATGCGTTTCTTGCAAGCCCAATGCATGCGCTGCATGAATAGTCACGGCGGCCAAGGTCTGTTCAGGCGTTAAACGGAATAAAGTACTGCCCATATTCATCATTAAACGTAAAGATAAAGCTGGTGATGTGCCCGGATTTAAATCACTGGACAAGGCAATCCGTACCCCATGTTGCTGCAAACTCTCCAATGGCGGATACTTGGTTTCTCTCAAGAAATAAAATGCGCCTGGCAATAACACGGCAACGGTTCCTGCAGCAGCCATCGCTTTCACATCATCTTCAGTCATAAATTCTAAATGATCTGCTGACAAAGCCTGATAACGCGCAGCCAAACTTGAACCACCGAGCGAAGAAAGCTGCTCTGCATGCAACTTGATGGGTAGATGTAAAGACTGGGCTGTTTTAAAAACACGCTCAACCTGAGTAGGAGAAAATGCCAGATATTCACAAAACGCATCGACAGCATCGACCAGACCTTCTTGATGGAGTTTTGGCAGCATGTCATTACAGATGTGCTCAATATAAGCATCGCTTTGATCCTGATATTCAGGCGGTAAAGCATGCGCCGCCAAACAGGTACTGCGTACCGTCATCGGCAAAGTTTCTGCAATCTCACGAATTACACGCAACATTTTGCGTTCATTGGCATAGTCCAGACCATAACCAGACTTAATTTCAATGGTAGTGACACCATCTTTAAGCAGACAACGAATCCGTTTCAATGCCGATGCAAGTAACTGTTCTTCACTCGCTTCGCGGGTCGCACGAACCGTACTGGCAATACCACCACCACTCGCTGCAATCTCCGCATAGCTAACGCCTTGCAAGCGTTTTTCAAACTCAACGCTACGGTTGCCACCAAACACACTATGGGTATGGCAATCAATCAAACCTGGTGTCACCCATGCCCCATTCAGATCAATGGTTTCCGCATAAGCATCGGCAGGAAGGTCTTTAAATGTACCAATCCAGTGAATCTGCTGTCCGAGCGTTACAATTGCAGCATGTTCAATACTGGAATATTGACCCGCTTGCATGGTGGCGATATGACAGTTTTTCCAAAGCTTTTTCATTCAAAATTCCTCTCACTGTTCAAGTGCTGTTAACACTTGAACAGCTTGATTATTAGCTTTCCATCTCAATGTTTTGTTGCAAAGCTGTGTTTTCTTTTACCGTGTTTTGCTTGGGTTTCACCCAAATGGTATAGGCAATCCAGAGTAAAACTAACCAGGTTGCACCGACATAAATTGCAGGTCGTGAGTCTGGGAAATAACCCATCATGGCTAAAATAAACAGCATGAACGCTATGGCAAAGGCAGGTGCATACGGCCAGCCAATCACAGGGAAGTCCAGAGCTTTGATCTCAGCTTTAGACAACTTGCGACGCATCGCAACCTGAGAAAGCAAAATCATGAGCCAGACCCAAACGGTCGCGAATGTTGCGATTGAGGCAATAATAATGAATACATTTTCTGGAATGAGATAGTTCAGCAATACACCGATCAACAACACGCCTGCCATCACCACCACGGTCATCCAAGGCACACCATTCTTAGAAATTTTCTGGAATACTTTTGGTGCTTGTCCACGGTTTGACATCCCGTACAACATACGTCCTGCACCAAACACATCACTATTGATGGCAGATACAGCCGCTGTAATCACCACAATATTCAGAACGGTTGCCGCTGATCCAATGCCCAGATTTTCAAAAATCTGTACGAATGGACTACCCTGACTACCAATCTGGTTCCATGGGAAAATCGACATCAATACAAAAATCGTCAGAACATAGAACAACAGGATACGTACCGGCACGGCATTAATCGCTTTTGGAATCGAAGTTTTCGGATCTTGCGATTCACCAGCGGTGATCCCGATAATTTCAATACCGCCAAAAGCAAATACCACCACAGATAAACATGCGACCAAACCTGCAATGCCGTTTGGCATAAAGCCTTCATGAATCCATAGATTTTGAATGCCTGTGGTAAAGCCACTGTGGTCAGCATGGAAACCGTAGAACATTAACCCTAGACCACCAACAATCATCGCCACAATGGCCGTGACTTTGACGATTGAAAGCCAGAACTCAAGCTCGCCAAAGACCTTGACATGAATCAGGTTGATTGCGCCCAAGAACATGATCAGTGACAAAATCCAGATCCAGCGTGGCACATCGGGATACCAGAATCCCATGTAGATCCCGAATGCTGTCACATCGGCAAGTGCAACGATGATCATTTCGAAAACATAGGTCCAGCCTGTGGTAAAGCCTGCAAGCGGGCCAATATATTGAGAAGCATAATGGCTGAATGAACCTGATACCGGGTTGTGTACAGCCATTTCACCGAGTGCACGCATCACGATATAAATTGCAATCCCTGCAACAATATATGCGAGTAATACGGACGGCCCTGCCATTTTGATCGCAGTGGCCGAACCGTAAAAGAGTCCTGTCCCAATGGCTGAACCCAATGCCAAAAAACGAATATGGCGGGTGTTTAGCCCCCGCTGTAATGTGGAGTGCTGTGACATTATAATCTCCAATCCTTGAGGAAATTTAGTTAGATTCGGCCACTCCATGTGACCGATTTATTGATCACACTTCAGACAAACTCGGTAATAGCTTCGGAATGAGTAATTCGTTCAGGCAGCCACTCGCGAGCAATTCACTTGCTTGCTCGATATCTGGCGCAAAGAAACGATCTTCACTGTAGTAAGGCACTTGATCACGCAACACTTTACGCGCACGCTCAAGTTTGGGAGAACTCTTCAATCCTTCACGGAAATCAAGGCCCTGACATGCACCTAGCCATTCAACTGCAAGGATGCCGCGAACGTTGTCAGCCATATACCACAAGCGTTTCCCAGCATTCGGCGCCATGGAAACATGGTCTTCCTGATTTGCAGAAGTCGGTAAACTATCAACACTGGCAGGATGTGCAAGTGCTTTATTGTCACTTGCTAACGCAGCGGCTGTTACTTGAGCAATCATAAAGCCTGAATTGACCCCACCATTGGCAACCAAGAACGGTGGCAGCTGTGACATGTGACGGTCCATCATCATTGAAATACGGCGTTCAGACAGTGAACCAATTTCTGCAATTGCCAATGCCAAGTTATCCGCTGCCATTGCAACAGGTTCCGCATGGAAGTTACCACCTGAAATCACGTCGCCTTCTGCTGCAAATACCAATGGGTTATCTGACACTGCATTTGATTCAATTTCCAGCACTTCTGCCGCTTGACGGATTTGCGTCAAGCAAGCGCCCATGACCTGTGGTTGGCAACGCAGTGAGTACGGATCTTGAACCTTGCTGCAATCTTCATGTGAATGTGAAATTTCACTTGATTCAGTCAATAAGTCACGATAAGCAGCAGCCACATCAATTTGGCCACGTTGACCACGCACTTCATGGATACGGGCATCGAATGGCGCACGAGAACCCAACATGGCTTCAACGCTTAATCCACCGCATACTGTTGCAGCAGCAAATAAATCTTCTGCTTCAAACAAACCACGTAAAGCGTATGCTGTTGAAACTTGAGTACCATTTAACAGTGCTAAACCTTCTTTCGCCGCTAAAGAAATAGGTTCTAAGCCTGCAATTTTAAGTGCTTCAACGGCTGGCAACCATTCACCTTTATAGCGTGCTTTACTTTCACCTAGTAATACCAAAGACATATGTGCAAGTGGTGCCAAATCACCTGAAGCACCCACAGAACCTTTTAATGGAATATGTGGATAAACTTCCGCATTAATCAATGCCAGAATGGCATCAATCACATTACGGCGAATACCTGAAAAACCACGTGCCAAACTGTTTGCTTTGAGCAACATAATCAGACGCACCATCGCATCATCAAGCGGCTCACCTACGCCAGCAGCGTGGGAAAGTACCAATGAACGCTGTAATTGCTCTAGATCTTCCGGTGCAATTTTAGTTGAAGCAAGTAAACCAAAACCTGTATTAATACCGTAGGCTGTACGGCCTTCATTGACGATTTTTTCGACACAAGCAACACTTGCATTGATGCCAGCAGAAGCGCTGTCATCGAGTTTCACTTTGATTGGATTTAAATAAGCGTGGCGGAGATCTGCTAAGGTAAGTTTGCCGGGTTGAATTAGAAGTTCCATTGTTGGTGTCCTGTTTTGCACTCTATTGTTCTCTTACGATGCTGTTTACACAATTGCAAAAAGCATCGTAATGTCCTTGTCTGTTTATTGCGTGATCATTGGCAAGTTCAAGCCTTGCTCTTTGGCACAGTCAATTGCGATGTCATAACCCGCATCGGCATGACGCATCACCCCTGTTGCAGGGTCATTGGTCAGTACACGTGCAATACGTGCTGCTGCTTCATCTGTACCATCACACACAATCACCACGCCTGAATGTTGAGAGAAGCCCATACCGACACCACCACCATGGTGCAATGACACCCAAGTCGCACCGCCTGCTGTATTGAGCAAGGCATTCAATAACGGCCAGTCAGATACGGCATCAGAACCATCTTTCATTGATTCGGTTTCACGGTTCGGACTAGAGACTGAACCTGAATCCAGATGGTCACGGCCAATCACGATTGGTGCTGACAACTCACCACTACGTACCATTTCGTTAAATGCCAAGCCTAGTTTTGCACGTAGACCTAAACCCACCCAGCAAATACGTGCCGGCAAACCTTGGAAGCTGATGCGTTCACGCGCCATATCTAACCAGCGATGTAAATGTTCATCATCTGGAATGAGTTCTTTTACCTTAGCATCTGTTTTATAGATATCTTCTGGATCACCTGAAAGTGCAGCCCAACGGAATGGACCAACACCGCGACAGAACAATGGACGGATATAGGCAGGAACGAAGCCTGGGAAATCAAAGGCATTTTCTACGCCTTCATCTTGCGCCATTTGACGGATGTTGTTGCCATAGTCAAAAGTTGGCACACCCATTTTCTGGAAATCCAACATCGCTTGAACATGCTGCGCCATCGATTGTTTCGCTGCTTTCACTACAACTTCTGGCTCAGTTTTCGCACGTTGACGGTATTCTTCCCATGTCCAGCCAATTGGCAAATAACCATTTAATGGATCATGTGCACTGGTTTGGTCAGTCACCATATCTGGATGTACACCACGGCGAACCAATTCAGGTAAAATCTCAGCGGCATTGCCATGCAGTGCAATCGAAACCGCCTTGCCTTCTTTGGTATATTTTTCAATACGTGCTAACGCATCATCCAAATCAGTTGCTTGCTCGTCGACATAACGGGTACGTAAGCGGAAATCGATACTGGTTTGCTGGCATTCGATATTGAGTGAACATGCACCTGCCAGTGTTGCAGCCAAAGGTTGCGCACCGCCCATACCGCCTAAACCAGCCGTTAAGACCCAACGACCTGTTAAATCACCATTGTAGTGTTGGCGACCTGCTTCTACGAAAGTTTCATAAGTACCTTGTACAATACCTTGGCTACCAATATAGATCCAAGAACCAGCCGTCATCTGACCGTACATTGCCAAACCTTTGGCATCCAGTTCATTGAAATGTTCCCAAGTTCCCCAATGTGGTACAAGATTCGAGTTTGCAATCAAAACACGTGGTGCATCTTTATGAGTTTTGAATACACCTACTGGCTTACCCGATTGAACCAATAAAGTTTCATCTGTTTCTAAGTTCTTTAGCGTTTCAACGATCTTGTCGAAACATTCCCAGTTACGTGCAGCACGACCGATACCACCGTAAACAACGAGTTCTTTTGGATTTTCTGCGACATCTGGATCTAGGTTATTCATCAACATACGCAGTGGTGCTTCTGTTAACCAGCTTTTGGCATTGAGCTGTGTACCACGTGGTGCGCGAATTTCTACATCACGAAATTTTGTTGTCGTTGTTGTCACAATCGGACTCCTTCCATTGAGTTTGAACCAGCAAATTAATCTGCTTTTACTGTATAGCAATGTATCAACTTGTATATACATCCATATACTACACAAAACTTTTTTATTGAAAAGATGCTTTTCAAATCTTTTATGAAAATAAATCACAAGCTAATGAAATAAATCGATTTATTTTTTATAGACAATAAAAAAACACATACAACCTAAGACTGTATGTGTTCTCAAAAATACAAGAAAACTAGATTTTTATGAGTTCAATGAGACAAGTTTGCTTTAAAATCTGTGGATTCAGAACCACCTTTTTGAGTGATTTTTCCTGCTCAATGTGAAGACTTTCCTGATGCTGCAATTGAAAAATCTGCCCATCAATTTCAATCTCTAATGGCTCTGTACTCTGGTTAAATATAAAAATCAGATCAGCCGAACTAAAAACCTCGGACCTTGTCGGTTCAAAATACCATTGCAAACGCGCATGAAACTGCTTGGGATCATAAATCAGATTAAAATCCCGAATCGGGCCATCAATCAACTCACAACGGGTCGCACGATCACCGCTAAACTGCACCGATTGCAAAGTCGTTAGAGATTCATGCTTATCCTCAATATAAAGCTCGATGCCCTGACCTTCCAGCACGGTTAAGATACGCTGCATCCCGTTAAATCTGGAAAAATCGCCTGCGCTTTTGACATCAGCCATGGAAATACGCCAGTCAAAAGTATCCAGATTTTCACCCGCACTACGCGCCAGTTCAACCGTATAACCTGCACCATTTTTCCATAGCATCTGCCGATAATCAGCGCTGGTAAACTGCTTGATCATTGGGTAAATTTACCTTCTAGATAATAACGGCTACCCGGATAAATCAAACGTGCGCTGGAAATCAGTTGTTTATTCGACCAAGTTCTACGACGAATCAATAAACACGGTTCGGTCTTGTTAATTTTCAGCCATTTACATTCTTGCGCTGAGGCTAGAATTGCGGTCACTACATGTTCGCCTTCGGTCACAGGTGCTTTCGACATTAGATACGCATTGGGTGTAATGGATTTAAAATCCTGTGCCAAGTAATCTGGGATCAACATTGGATCGACCAAACGATCTTCAATCTGTACAGGCACATCATTTTCATAATGCACAATGATCGAGTGAAACAATTTTTGGCCTTCCCGAATCTGCATCAACATGCTTTGTTCAGCATTGGCCTGAATCTGTTCCAAAACCAACACTTCGGCATGATGTTTATGATTTCGGGCAATAATTTCTTCGGCAATATTATTGACATGGAATAAAGCCGTTCGACCTTGTCCTTCGGCCACAAAAGAACCGACACCTTGGATACGCACCAACAAACCTTCGCTGGTGAGTTCACGTAAAGCACGGTTCACGGTCATGCGACTACAACCGAGTAAATTGACCAGTTCACTTTCAGAAGGAATCTTTTTATTAACAGTCCATGTTCCTTCATAAATCTTTTGCGAAATCATTTGTTTCACACGTAAGTACAAAGGAACTGGACTATCTTCTTCTAGAGACAAATCCAAATCATTTTGCTTTGTCACTCTTGACATTGGCTAAAACTCATACTAAATATTCTAAGTCATTGTATATTGAATTAATGCAAATTGTATATACAAGCCTATACAAATAAACATTTTAGCTTAAACCCTCTTCTAATCCTCCAAATTTATATTTAAAAAAATCCCTCTTTCACTTATACCGTATAGCGTTTACTTAAACCCCATTCCGCCAAGATACGACGGTACATGGTCGAAGAACGATCCGCTTCAAAATGTGCCTCCATACCAATATCTAAAGGCAATTCTTCGGGTTTCTGTGCCTCTACCATCTCTTGATCTTCGGCGAAAATCTGCGCATTAAAATCATAGACGGCCTGTAAATCCCCCGTAGTATCGAAATTACGGGTTAAAGGTACAAACAAACGGGTCTTGTTATGTGAGATTGGGCAGCAGGCATTTAAAATCTTGAGCACGCCATCATTTGGAAAATGGATCGTCAGTAGCGCTGAAAATGGTGGATAAACATCAAAAATCCGCTCCCACACAAAATCATCTGGCGCGAGATGCTGCATCCCATGCGGATAATTGCTGACATTGCTGGTGTAGTTTGTATGTAAGCCATAATCAGTACGTTCAGTCGAGTATTTGGGTACGACTGGATTATCTCGGTCTGCAAAAGCCTGATGATGTACCCAAGCAAAATGTGCCACATCAATAAAGCCCTCTAATTGACGACCACTTGAGCCAGCAATATCCACGGATGGCGGCAAAATGGCTTGATGCTCCTCCTGTTCCCACGTGTCCAACACAGGAAAATTAGCCAAACTTTCATCTCTGCCAAGAATACTGGTCCAGACCAATCCATATTTTAAAACCACAGGAAATTTGGTCAGAGAAAAACGCTCTGAGATTTTCGTTAAATCAGGTTGAGCTGGGATTTTGATACATTTGCCATCTTCATTAAAATGTAGGCCATGATAAGGACAGATAATGGTTTCACCTTCCACCCAACCTTTACTCAACGGCACACCTCGGTGCGGGCAAATATCCCGAGCCAGATGAATCTGTCCTGTTTCAGTTTTATACAAGGCCAAATTCATATCCAATAAAGTGACTTGCTGTGGTTTGTGAGTTACGTCTTTAATGCGTGCGACCGGATACCAATGCTGCGCAAGAATTTGCCAATCCTGATCATCAAATTGGCTGTGACATGGCTTATTTGGAAGATTGATGAATGGAATTGCGTTCATATCCTGTGCTCATTTTTAATGTTTTCTCTGTTATTTGCAGTGTGGAATAGATCATTATTTTCGTCTATTAGAATGAATTACATGCATCATTCTAAAAATTAGAACAGTATCGGCATTAAAATTGCTTTTGTATTTGCACCAGTTTTTTATATTGAGAGCACGTAATGGCCCTGCCATTTTCACGTTTTGCAGAATATTTTATGGCTGTAGCCAAAACAGGAAGCTTGAGAAAAGCAGCCGATCAACTTTTCATTTCTGTATCCGCAGTCCATCGGCAAATTGTTCTGGCAGAAGAAGAACTTGGCGTGAGTCTATTCGAACGGCGACCCAATGGATTAAAACTGACCTTGGCTGGTGAGCTGCTCTACGCCGATTTACGTACTTGGCAAAAAGGCTTTCAAATCACGCAAAAACGTTTAGGTGAAATTCAGGGCTTGCAGCGAGGCTCGATTGAGTTTGGAATGATTTCTGCATTGAGCGAAAGCTTTGTCAGCACCGTTATTCAGTCGATTCACCAACAATATCCATGGATTAATTTTCAGATTCGTGTATTGGACAGTGACAATGTGGCTGATCTAGTGATGAATGCAGATCTCGACTTTGGCTTGATTCTTAATCCCAAACATCAGCATCAGTTACAGATCAGTGCATTCATAGAAATGCCCTTAGGCTTTGTGGTTCCAAAGCAACATCATTTAGCCCATAAAGAAAAAATCTATTTCTCGGATACACTGGAGTTCAATCATATCCTGCCTGCCGAACCTTTGATTATTCATGATCATGTTACGGCCCTATATAAAAAACAGGACTTTCATCCACAGCATAAAATTGAATGCAATGATATTCGTATGATGATTGCCTTACTCAGACAAAACTTGGGTATTGGCCTGATGAGTTATCTGGATGCCGCGCCATACATTGAAAATGGTGAATGTGTATTTAGAACAATTGACGATAATGGACTGCATCCGATTACGGTTGCATTATGTGTTGCACCAAAACGGCAACTTTCCCGGATTGCGCAAATCATGATGAATCAAATCATTGCAGAAATGGAAGCACTAAAATTGCGCATGTATAAACATATTTAGCAAATAAAATTGTATTTTTGCACCAAAACAAATCAATCAAGCTATTGATTTTAATAAATATAATATTTGACACCCGATTATTCTATCGAGTAACTTGATGTGAAGATTCAATGATTTCACAATTCAGGCATTGCTATGGTTCAGTCCAATACAGACATTGATTTTACGACCAATTATCCTCGAGATATGATTGGTTATGCTGATCGCCCTCCACACGCCAAATGGCCTAATCAGGCAAAAATCGCTGTCCAGTTTGTGCTGAATTATGAGGAAGGTGGAGAAAAACATATTCTGCATGGCGATGAAGGTTCAGAACAGTTTTTGTCTGAAATCAGTGGTGCCGAAAGTTATCCTGCACGACACCTTTCAATGGACTCAATCTATGAATATGGTTCACGAGTAGGTTTCTGGCGGATTCAGCAAGAATTTGCCAAACGTCAATTGCCCATGACTATTTTTGCTGTTGCGATGGCGTTGCAACGAAATCCACTGGTGGTCGAGACGATTAAACAGCACAACTATGATGTGGTCTCACATGGCTTACGCTGGATTCATTATCAAAATATTGATCTTGAAACCGAGAAGCAACATATGGCTGAAGCCATGTACATCCTCAAAGACCTGTTTGGTAAAATGCCAACGGGCTGGTACACAGGTCGCGATAGTCCGAATACGCGTCAATTACTAGCTGAATATGATCATGTGCAATATGACAGTGATTATTACGGCGATGACTTACCTTTTTGGACAACACTCAGTAATGAAACGGGCACAACACGTCCGCATTTAATTATTCCCTATACGCTCGATACCAACGATATGAAGTTTGCTTCACCGACTGGTTTTAACCGTAGTGAGGATTTCTTTGAATATTTAAAAGATGCTTTTGATGTCCTGTATGCAGAAGGTGCAACGAGTCCGAAGATGCTTTCGATTGGCATGCATTGCCGGATTTTAGGACGGCCTGCCCGCTTCAAGGCGTTACAACGTTTTCTAGACTATGTACAAAATCATGATCGGGTCTGGATTTGTACCCGTCAACAAATTGCTGAGCATTGGTATACGCATCATCCTTATAAAGCTTTGATTTATTAAAGCGACACTCAGTGTCGCTTATGCGACTTAAAAAATTTATCTAAATAAACATCCGTTTTAAGATACTCCTTTATATAAAGGAGATGATCAGGATGAAAGTACAATATTTTGCAGCGAGTAGCCTAGACGGATTTATTGCTACTGAAAATGATTCTTTAGAATGGTTATTTACTTTAGGTGAACTGGATAACTCAAGTTATCCGTCATTTATTAAAAATGTTGGTGCTTTAGTGATGGGATCAGCAACTTATGAATGGATATTAAATAATTCTGAAGAGGTTGCTGCTGAAACAGGTTCATCTTGGCCTTATACTCAGCCAGCTTGGGTGTTTTCCAGTCGTGAACTACCCTTAATTGAAGGGGCAAATATCCATTTTGTGCAAGGAGACATCACTCCCGTTTATGCTGAAATACAATCCATAATCGGAGACAAGAATATCTGGATTGTAGGTGGTGGAGAATTGGCTGGACAGTTCTACGATGCAAATTTACTTGATGAACTCATTATACAAATTGGTTCAGTCACCCTTGCACAAGGTAAGCCCTTATTTCCCCGCAGAGTGTTTGCCCCGACACTTAAATTGATCTCTGTTCATCAAATGGGTGAAGGCATGGTTGAACTGCATTATACCGTTGAGCGTAGTACAACGATTTGATGGGTAGAATTTTGAACCCTTTAAACAGCCTGTTTTACCTACGATGTAGATCGCACTAGTCAATCGAAGAACACACCTCAACCCAATCTAAATAACCCATTCTGTTAAATAAAATGGGTTGTTCGGAAGATTTTTCCAATTTTTTAGCTGATACAATTTTATGACCTGATTGCAAATTGATGAAATGCGTTTATACGACATTTCTTAATACCCAAATGGAAAATAACTAAACACGATAAAACTAAAATTTAAATCCATACCATTATTTAATGATAAGTAATGATGATTTTTTTGGAGATTTGAATCATGAAATATGATGATGCTTCTTTATAATGAATTAGAGGTGTTTAGTGTCTTTATATCAAAAAGGAAAATATTGGTATGGTATAAATCGAGATGATTTACGTTTAGAGATGATTCGTTATAGCCGCCTAAATGGCTATGAAACAAAAGAATTTGCATCAAGTTTTTGTCGATGTGGAAACTATATTTTCTATTTAGAAAGTGATGAAAATGAAGGTGTTGCTAGGCGGATCTGTACTCAATGTCACCACTCACATTTAATGGGAGATAGCGTTAAATATATTGAGGATGCTGAGCTAGAAGAACATATTTGTATTTGTGACAATCAACAATTTGAACTGGAATCTGCTGTTGCACTTTATGATGGATCAAATGATGTCCGCTGGTACTACATAGGCGGTCGCTGTACAATTTGCTCACTTATTGGTGTATTTGCAGATTGGAAATGCGAAGGCGGAAATGCAACCGAATTTTTAGTTAAAATATAGACACTCTGATTTTAACTCTTGGATAGTTACTATTTAAGAAAAAGTACTATCCAATTTCATAAGGTAATCCATTATTTTAGCTTAGGCTATTTTTGCCATTTCCATACTCCGCTGTTGTAAGAGTTTCACCGCTTGCTTTGCTTGCCAAGCCAACTCCCTCATGTCTAGATCAGGAATCTGATCATTCTCCATCACCATTTTCCCAGCAACAAACATGGCCTTGATATGCGCCCGTCCAGCACTTGCCACAGGCCCTATCGCCATGTCATGTAAACCGAAATAACGTGGATCGTCCAATTGATACACTACCAAGTCGGCCTGTTGCCCCACCTCAATTGTACCCACTTGATCAAGCCCTAAAATATTGGCACCACCCGCCGTTCCCCAACGGGTCACATCCTCAATACTGGCAGCATCTGCACCCCCTTCAAATTGCCCGCCCTCATATTGTGGTGTCGCCAACATGCCCTTTCTGGCCCGTTGCAACAACCATGCTGCATGGGTTTCAGACAACATATCTGCGGCTTCGTTAGAACCTGCACCATCGACGCCAATCGAAATCGTCATGCCTGCCTGTTCCAGTGCAACAAGATCAGCAATGCCACTACCCAAACGTGCATTACTCTGCGGACAATGCGCGATTCCTGTTTGAGTTTGCCCCAACAACTGAATTTCTTCAGGCAATAATTTCACCAGATGCGCAAACCAGACATCATTTCCGATCCAGTCCTGTTCAGCACAAAACTGGACGGGGGTCATACCAAACTTGGCTTTGGCGGCATCTAGATAGTCCACCGTTTCAGATAAATGACTATGCATCCGAATCCCCAATTGTCTGGCGATTTTGGCACTTTCCCGCAATTGTGCCGCTGTGGTCGAATGCAGGGTTGAAGTCGGTGCCATCACAATTTTTCGAAATGCATCTGAACCTGATTGATGATATTGCTGCACCAAACGCTCAATATCCATCATATAATCTTCAAACTTTTCAGGACGCAATGCTTGTGGCAATTCACTTTCCAAACCGCGCGTGAGCGTTGCGCCACCACGACACAACACAAAACGCATGCCTAACTTTTCGGCTTCATCAAATAAAATTGCTGCACCATCGAACGGCATCTTTGGCCAATACAAATAATGGTGATCCGCCACTGTTGCGCAGCCTGAACGCAATAACTCGATTAAGCCAATCCGTACCGCAACCCTGAAAGTGTTTTCATCAAATGCACCACGAAACCGATACGGCGTACTGGCAAGCCATGAGGTCAGGTTTTGATTCAGTCCTTGTGGCTCGCCCTTCAATAAAGATTGGAATAAATGATGATGTGTATTCACCCACGCAGGATAAATTACACATTCTTTGGCATCAATCACCTGTTCATTCGGCTGGGCAGTTAACTGGCCGAGTTCAGTGATTTTACCTGCCTGAATACGAATATCACTGAATGAGCAACGCGCTGCATTGCCAGATAACCCTGTCAAAATGGCATGTGCATTTTTAATTAAATAACTATGATTCAGAGACATTAGACTCATACTTGCTCACTCTCATGCCATTTGTTTAAAAAAAACTGACTTAATAAGGACATCAGAACAAATAAGCCTAAACCTGTGCAGGTAATCAGGAATAATGCAGCAAACATCAGAGGTAAATCTAACTGAAAGCCTGCTTGCAAGATTTGATAAGCCAAACCTGCACTGGTTCCACCCGCTCCAGCAACAAATTCGGACACCACAGCACCGATCAGTGCCAAGCCACAGGAAATACGTAAGCCACCAAAGAAATAAGGCAAAGCGTTCGGTACACGTAAGCGCATCAGAATTTGCCAGCGACTGGCTTTATTGATTTGAAAAAGATTGAGCAAGCCTTTATTGACACTACGCAAGCCCAAAGTGGTATTGGTCAGTATCGGGAAAACCGCAACCAGCATGGCGCACACCACCAATGCCAAAGTTGTATTTTGAATCCAGATAATAACCAATGGCGCAATCGCAACAATCGGCGTGACCTGAAATAAAATGGCATAAGGCATAAAGCAGGCTTCGACCACACGACTTTGTACAAACACAAAAGCGACCAATGTGCCGATAATCACCGCACAGACAAAAGCCAATAAGGTGATTTTTAGCGTGACCCATAAACTGCCAAATAACACACTGGACTGATTGACCATCGCCATAACGATATCACTCGGCTTTGGCACCACATAAATAGGCACTTCTAGCTGTTGAAAACTCAACTGCCAAAACAACAGGAAGATCAAACCAAGCCCAAGTGGCGCAGCAATACGTTGTACAGTTGGATGTTGTATCAAAGGTTTAATCATGGTGATGTCCTCCACTTGCCTCAGCCAATAATTGCGATAGATGCGAACATTGTTGAATAAAGATGTCTGAACTTCTAAAGGCTTCGTCACGCAAATAAGGCCCTTCAATTTCCAGATCGGCGACCACCCGCCCAGGTCGCGCGCCCATAACAATCACGCGCGAAGATAAATAAACCGCTTCATAAATACTATGCGTGACAAAAACTACGGTTAAATCACGTTCAGACCATAATTGGCGAATATCGCTATCCAGTTTATGGCGGGTAAACTCATCCAATGCGCCAAAAGGTTCATCCATTAACAATAAATCTGGTTCCGTCACCAGTGCCCGAGCCAATGAAGCGCGCATTTGCATCCCCCCTGAAAGTTCACGTGGATAAGCTTTGCTAAACTTCTCTAAACCCACTGCTGCTAAAGCCGCGATCACTTTCGGGGTACTAATCGATTTTGAAATATGTTGTAAATCGAGTGGCAAACGAACATTGTCTTCAATATTGCTCCACGGCATGAGCGTTGCTTCCTGAAACACCATAGCCATTTTGCATTGGGATTGAATATCAGCTTTACCATTCCAGCGCACTACTCCGGCAGATGGGTGCTCCAGATCAGCAAACATTTTGAGTAAGGTACTTTTACCGCAACCTGATGGCCCGAGTAATGAAACAATCTCACCACGTGCAATATTTAAATCTAAACGCTGTAATGCATTGGTGCCATTCGGATAAGTTTTCTCTACGCCTCTGGCCATGATCATTGGCGTGACAAAGCTTGAAGATTCATGGATTGGCGTATCCATTGGTAAAGCAGAATTCATATGGTTTCCCCTTTGTGCCAGTGCCCTATTTTTTAACCCTAAAAAATCCTGATCGACATTCCAGATTATTTGGCTGGTTTAATAAATTGCGTGGTATAAGCGGTTTTCCAATTGGTTTTAGTGTTCAGCAACCCTGCACTCACCATAAAATCTCGCGTTGCTTTCCAACGTGCATCCGTCATGACGCCAATGCCTTGAGTCTTGGCATCGCCACCATCAATCAATTTCAATTTCCGCATTTGCCCTACAGCAAACGTGAGTAACTCATCATTCATATTCGGATTTTCTTTTTTAATGATGCTATTGCCCAAACGTGGATCAGCTAAATAGTTTTTCCATCCCTCCATCGAAGCTTGGACAAAACGGCGCAGCACATCAGGTTTGTTTTGAATCACATCATTTCGTGTCACTAAAATACCGCCATAAGCTGGATAGCCAGCATCAGCAAATAAAAAGAAATTACTCGATGGTTCTGCTTTTTTGGCCTGAAAGACTTCAGAGGTCGCATAGGCTTGTTGTGCGACATTTTTGCCCGCTAAAAAAGGCTGCATATTGAAGGTATACGGGCGAGCTTGTGCTGCATCTAATTTATATTTGCCTTTTAACCAAGGCCACCAGCTTGCTTGTCCACTGGTCGAGACCAGAATCGTTTTTCCTTTCAGATCGGCCAAAGACTTTACATCGCTATGGGTCAATACACCTTGCGGATCAAACTGAAATGGCGCTGCAACCGCTTTAATCGGAAAATTGCTTTCAATGCCTTTTAAGACCTGTAGGTCATAATTAATAATAATGTCAGCGCGTTTTGATAATAACAAAGTCATGTTGTTGACTTGTGGCCCACCAATTTTAATATCGACATCAAGGCCGTATTTTTTATAAATTCCTTGTGCTAGTGCCTGATAATATCCACCTTGCTCAGCTTGCGCATACCATGTGGTTTGTAACACAAGTTTATCTGCTGCATAACTGGTTGAGCTGAGAACGGTGATAAAGCCCAATAACGCGCGCGCGATAACAGTACGACGTCCTTTGCCTACATAGTGTTGAATATTCATAAGTAACACCCCTAAATCTGTATGGATTCATCTTGCTATTCTTTTTAGGGGGTCAATCAATGTATAAGCTACACATTTCTCTCAAAGCCAAACCCAATTGGCTTTGTCCCCGAAAGAGGAACAGCAAACGCTGTAGAGCAATGTCCCGCGTGTTTGGTACACACTGACCGCTTATACTCAGTAATGATTTAGCAAGCTCTGTGCCAAGATTGGTTTCACTTTATTTTTCATAGGCATAATCTAGTTTGAATTTATTTTTGATTATTTTTAGATGAATAAACAGTATTCATTATCTTGTTTTGTAGGCCATAAAAAATAAGACTGTATTAAAAATGCACTATTTTAAAACAGCTCAATGCGCAGAAATGAATCACTGACGCTGACGATTTAAATCCATATAAATATTTCAATGCAATCTTTTATAGATTGCTTGTTCATCTCGACGCAACTGTTCAACCAAACAAATCTTTATCAGTTTCCCGATATTTCATGCTCAAGCCCATTGTATAAATTGCTTGTGCTGATTGCCCTCCACGAGCTGCTTTATAAACTGGTATAAAAAATGCTTATGTGTTTATGTCAGAGTAGAAGCGTTCAGCATACAGTCACACCAACTGCTATGTGGGTCATTGCTCAGAAATCAGCTCACACTCTTCATAAGAAAATATCTTTTGGAGAAAGTGCGGCTCTTTTTTGAATGTGACCCCGTCTCTTTCAATTGATTGGATTGGGTCACGGTTTATCCAAAAGATGAGGTTGAAATATGAATAGCGCTAACATGACTCCAATCGCTGAAAATGACTACAGCTTAGAAGAACTACAAAAAGAAGCCCGTATGGGTGCTTTGGGACAAGAAACCTTTGAACGTGAAGTTCGGGTGATTGATTTATCCAACTTTGAACAACGAAAGTATGAGATTGCAGAACAGCTTTGGGCAGCAGCAACGGATATCGGTTTTTTTCAGGTCGCAAATCATGGTATCCCATTGGAACAGATTCAAACAGCTTTCGAGATGACACAGCAATTTTTTGCTTTGCCCGAACCTGTCAAAGCGCGTTATCCACTGAATCGCAATGCGGGTTGGGAAAGTAAGGCACAAGTTCGTCCTTCGACCAGTACGCCAGATCAAAAAGAATCCTACCAAATCACTCGTCCCCGGATGGAAGGACTTTACCCAAGTGAGCAGGAATTACCGAACTTTAAAAAGACCATGCTGGAATTTGAACAGGCATGCTGGCAAGTCGGTATGAAAATACTGTCCTGCTTTGCTTATAAACTGGGTTTTGCCGATAACTTCTTTGCACTGGCGCATGATCCTGAGCAGGACAGCTATCAAAGTACCTTAAGAATGCTACATTACTACGCAATTGATCCAGCGCTTAAAGATCAATTGGGACTATGGCGTGCGGGTGCACATACCGATTTTGACTGTTTAACCCTGCTGTTCCAACGTCAAGGACAAGGTGGTTTGCAAGTCTGTCCTGGCAAGGATATGGAACAACAGCAATGGACCAGCATCGAACCCCTTGATCATGTGATTACCTGTAATATTGGTGATATGCTGATGCGTTGGAGTGATGACCAGTTACCTTCTAATTTCCACCGTGTTAAAAACCCAGAAGCCAATGAATATCAAGGGCCACGTTATAGTCTGGCGTTCTTCTGCCAAGCCAATGAAGATGTGATCATTGAAAGCCCACAAAAGAAATATCCTGCAATCACCGCGAAAGAATATTTAAAACAACGCATCAGCGCCAACTTCAAAGGGAAATATTAATCCTCTATTCTTTACAGACAGAGATAGATCGTCTCTGTCTGTTATTTCAGCTTTAGTTTATTTATTTTTATCATCTATAGTCGTGTTTATGATATTTTGTGTGATCTCTTCTGATTTCTTTTCTTGGTTTTTTTTTGAGGGATAATGATTTTTCCCGTACCTAAACCTCGGAAGAAATAATTAAAAAGATAAATAAATAAAAAACCAAAATAAAAAAACGGGAATATAGTAAAGACACTAAACGTACTTTCCCAAAAAAGCACACCAATCCGATAATTATAACCGAACTGGATAAGTGCACCTCTACGACTACCATCCTGAAAGGAGATATTCTCTAAAAGAAAATGACTCATCCCCATGATAAAGCAGAATAAAAATATCCCTGAAACAATTGTTTTTTTAATCAATGGCTTCTCCAGCCACGGGTGTTTCTTCGATGCCTCAAACTCAGCTTGAAAGAATTTACGATAAATTTTTTCCTGAAACGCCTTGCTTACGCCTACTTTCTTAATAAATAACAGGCACATGTAACAACCCAAAACAAAGGCTAAAACAGTACAATAAATACTTGAAAGAATAGTAAAAAATGGCAATGGACCTTTAGTCCCCACCGTAATCAACATCTGCTCTGTGATATAACGATAAACCTCATACTGCCAATGATTGCGTGGATATGCGGGAAATAAAAATAGCGGTAAAACGAATACAATAATCAAAAGGGCAATATGTATTTTGGCCTGTCTTTTTTCTTTAGCTTGTTGTTCAAGCGCCAAACGTCTTTGTTCTAATTTTTCTTGCTTCTTTTGCTTTGTATGCTGTTCAAGCAACTCTCTTGCTACATAGCGTTTTGTTGACATAAAAAATAGAAATAAATATTTAGGTTATATACAAAAAATCTTAATTAAAAAATAAAAAGATTCGAATATTAATATGCTTTAGGATTCTAAATTAAAATGAATCTCCTTCCAATATTCTAAAGTCAATATATTTTTCAATATATAGTCAGAGATTGATGATCTCTGACTGTGCTAAAGCTTCAGTAATCCATAAAGGTTGAGATAAATGATGCACATCGCAATTACTGCCGCCACCAATCCGATCTACCACTAAAAAATCACTGTTTGCTTCTAAGGTAATTAAAGGATGGTGCCATACCCCTTGATGATAGGTAATTCCCTGCTGTCCATTGCTGATAAAAGCATAAATTAGCTGTTCATCAGGTCGTGTTTTGTCAAATGGTAACGCCACAACAATAATAAATTTCTGCTGCTGTAAAGGAATAAAAGACTGCGAACCATACGGATGCCGTTCTAACATCTCAATTTGGAATGGAATTGATGTCGCAAACAGATTATGAAAAATGCTCATCCCAACAGCAACATGATCACCTGAACATTGTGCCAGTGATACTGCGTGATAACGTTCAGTGAGTCCCTGATTAATTGGAATAAAGTCTTTACCACTTTTTTCAATCACATCGCCAAAAGGAGCAAAACTGTCCTGAGTTAAAGGTTGAATCTCAATATTTTTTTCATGCATATGTTTATTCTCTGCCATTTCTTATCGCCCCATTGAATCACAATGAGGCGATTACTCATGAGAAATTACTAAACCACTTTTCCCCATAAACGAATCCGGCTAATGCCACCATCAGGAATCATATTGACGCGGATATAGTTCACTTTTTGATGTTGAATGACTTCTGCTAGATATTCATGAATATTGTCCATTGTTAAAGGTTGCTGTTCCAATAAAAATGGCCAGAACATACTCTGTGGAATCAGTTGTGCATCGGTTGTATCTTCAATATAAGTCGCTTGTATTGAACAAAATGCTGGGAAATTACCTTTAAAATATGCGGTATCGACTTCAATTTTTTCAACTAATCCAGCTTGTCCCAAAGCAATAATGCACCAATCAAAACCAGGTGCACGACGGCGTTTGGTTTCCCAGCCATCACCCATGTTTAAACCACGATCAGGATTGAGCAAATTATTTGGATGCCCGAAATGTGCATCACTAAAAGCCACAATACGTCCGCCATTTTTTAAACCAATCAGGTCGATCTGCTGGGATGTATCTACATTTTCGACCACCACACGACCATACACCCTTAAACGGGCAATCCCGCCATCCGGGAAAATGTTAATGCGAATATGCGTGATTTTCTGTGCACTACAATCAAAAAAATGATGCTGGTCTGGAGATAAAACCGAATTTTCTAATAAGGGTATCCATTCAATATTGTCTAATTGATTGTCTGGTGCATAACATCCTTCTACCGAGGCAGAAGCTGGATAATTTCCTGTAAAGAAAGAAGTATCAATATCAAATCCAGATACCAGCCCTGCCACACCTAGACGGACAATACACCAATCATAACCAGCTTCACGCTTGCGTCGGGTTTCCCATCCGTCCATCCATTTACCATTGTCATCATATTTTCCCTCAACAAATTGAGCTGGCGTGCTTTGCAACATTCTTTCTGCCTGTGCAAAGAACTCGTCTGAACAGCTCACAATCGTTGCACCAATTCGGGCATCAGCAAGATTAGTTAACGCTTGAAAATGGCTCGGTAAAGTTACTGTTTTGGCAATATGCACTGTCATCGATCAATCCTGAACATTTCATTTCTATTCTGTTATGCAAAAACCAGTCCAACTGGTCTGACCTGTTATCAAAATATAGCGATTTTTTATCAGGAACAACAACAAAAATAGAAATTTTGTGTAGAATCAAATTGTTCATTTTAAAGATAAGGTACGTGGCTTATGAGTCCACAAGCAATGCTCAATGGAAAATCATCTCAGGTGACTGAGCAAGCTGTGGAAGTGATTCATCAACGCATTCAGCAAGGTACTTACCCTGTCGATTCAACACTCCCTTCGCAACGCGATCTTGCCGTCCAGTTAGGCATCAGTCGGGCTTCATTGCGTGAAGCTTTAACACGTCTTGCTGCCTTGGGATTATTGGAAATCAAGGCTGGCAAAGGTGTTTACGTTATTTCAAAACATAGTCAGGCTGCTGAGCAATGGGAAGGTGAACACCGCGTTTCACTCAAAGATTTCTATCAATTACGCTATGTACTGGAAGGTTTTTGTGCCCTACTGGCTTGTGAATATTTAACTGAAAATGATAAATCGACCTTAGAGCAACATTACCAATCGCTTGCCGCTGCAATCAAACAACAAGACTGGACAACAGCTTCTGAGGCAGATTATGCTTTTCACCAGCACATTATTGAATTGAGCCATAATCAATCTATTATTCAAACACTTAAAATGCATACCGAATGGATTAAAAAGAGTCAGATTCTGCCTTTTGTTCAGCCGAATCTGGCATTTAAAACCATTCAGGAACATGAGCTGATTCTACAAGCCTTGTTTAGACAAGATGCAGAAGCGGCTGAAAAAGCCATGCAAGCGCATATTATTGGTGCGGCACAACGTGCGGGCGTATATTTCTCTCGACATCCCAATTGAATGTCACCAAACCACTCAAATTAATTGCTTAAATCATTACCCCGCACCACTTTGCATCATGTCCCGAACCACATCAATGCAAGCTCAATAATTATGTATTTTAATAAAGCAAACCATCTGGTATGACCAGTAAAACCAGTTGTTAAAATTGGCACACTTCTCGCTTAGAACTGTTTAGAAACTTTTTAAATATTTAGGATCTGAACAATGAATATTGCAATTGTTGGTGCTGGTATGGGTGGTCTAACTGCGGGTATCGCTTTAAAAAAATTTGGGCATCAAGTTACCATCTATGAACAAGCGGCCGAGATCTTACCTGTAGGTGCAGCGATTTCACTTTGGTCAAATGGAGTGAAGTGTCTTAATTATTTAGGTTTAACCGACCAGATTCAGGCCTTAGGCGGTCAAATGGAATCTTTGGCCTATGTTGATGGTCTCAGTCAGCAAACCATGACGCAATTCAGCTTGTCGCCTTTATACAAGGAAGTTGGACAACGTGCCTATCCTGTTGCCCGAGCCGATCTACAGCATTTATTAATGCAGCAATTTGGTCTGGAAGATATCAAACTGGGCATGAAAATGACCGCGATTGAAACGCATCAAGATGAGGTGACCATTCATTTTCAGGATGATTCTCAGATTAAAGCTGATTTACTGATTGGTGCAGATGGTACACATTCCCTCACCCGACAATTTGTACTCGGCTATCAAGTCGAACGTCGTTATGCAGGTTATGTGAACTGGAACGGATTGGTCGAAATTGATGAAACCATTGCACCTGCCATGCAATGGACAACCTATATTGGTGAAGGTAAACGCGTATCGCTGATGCCTGTTGCACAAAACCGTTTCTATTTCTTTTTTGATGTGCCATTAGATGCAGGGCTAACTAATGACCGTGCCTATTATAAACAAGAGCTAAAGGCCCATTTTAAAGGTTGGTGTGAACCTGTACAAAAACTCATTGACCGTTTAGATGCACATAAAACCAACCGTGTTGAAATCCACGATATTGAACCGTTTATGGACTTCTACAAAGGACGTGTCGTGTTATTAGGCGATGCAGCACATAGCACTACGCCTGATATTGGACAAGGCGGCTGTCAGGCCATGGAAGATGCGATTTATCTTGCTCGTGCCCTGCAAATTAATACCTTTGGTCTGGAAGATGCATTGGCACGTTATCAAAACAAACGTAATGATCGTACTAAGGAAATGGTCTTAAGAGCGCGTAAACGCTGTGATGTCACTCATATGAAAGACCCTCAAGTGACCCAAGAATGGTATCAGTCTCTCTATCAGGAACAGGGTTCACATATTATGCAAGGGATTATAAGCAATATCGTTGGTAACCCACTCGATTAGAACTTTTTTAATGGTCGCCCCCTATTAAGGGGGCTTTTTTTCAACTGCCTTTTAGGCTTGTAGGAAATAAAAAATGCATATCTCTATTGAAATATGCATTGATTGAACAGCTGACACCTTAGAATTTATAAGTCAATGCAAAACGGTTCTGTAAGAAATTCTTGTCATAACGTGGAGAGGTTTGGATACCCGCAAAATTACTGACACTAAAACCTTTTAAAGCTCCTGTAAAATTATAAATCCCAAACAGCATATATTCAGATTGGTTTCGGCTGGCAACATGCTCTGCTTCCTTTAAATCCATAAAAGAATAACGCGCTCCAGCAATCACCTGATCAGACACTTTGCCTTCCAAAGACAACATAAAGGCATTACCCGCACCTAAATCCTGAGTACTGGTAAAAAATGGCTGAGCAAAAATTTCACCTGAAGAGGTTTTGGCAGCATAAGGCGTTAAAAGTGCGCCATTCAAATACCCCTCCCGATCCGGTTTAATGTAGTTATATGCAACTTTTAAAGTCGCCTTAGGTAATAGCTTAACTGCCGCCTGTGCACCAAAAATCTGACTATTTACCTCACCAGCTAAAGCTTTGCCTTGATCTTTACCTGAAATATATTGCAGTGAAAATTCAGGAGCATATTTAATCTTCGGTATTGCCAAATCAGCTTGTGTATAGATCAAACGGGTATAGTCATCATAACTTTGATACCATAACTGCGTTTTTAGACTCCGATCTTCGGCTAAGTTGAACCCCTTCCCGACACCCACTGACCAGACACCATCGGTTTCCAGATTCGAGTTTTGACGAGCGCTTTTTGTGAACTCATCTTCGCCATAACTTTTATATTTATTAACTTTGGTCAGACGCAAGAAATCGTCATTGTTTCCAATCTGAACATCGGCTGCCTGATATAAAAACATCAAAACACGACGGTCTGCATAATCTCCCATAAACGGTAAATTGAGACGCTGATTACCAATGGTCACTCTGGCTAAATCATTCTTCCAACTTAAATAAGCTTCTGCCAGACCATCTCGATCCTCTTGCAGTTCAGGTACTTCGTCATTTTTATTTTTCTCATCTAATCGGCGTTGTATATCATATCCAACACCTGCCTGTATGCCATAAAAAGGCGCTGTTTCATATTTAATATAGCCGCCGATGACAGCCGTATCCTGATTCAGATTATCCACAAAATAAGCATTATTGAGTGAGTAATAGGTCGATTTCACTGCGCCATGAACACTTCCACAGGCAAATGCCGCTACCAGTCCATCACCCGCCTGACAATCTTGTTGCAGATTCAACAGATGATTTAGACTGGTATCAGCCGCCCATGCCTGCATAGCTGAAGTCATAGCGAACATAAGCATTGCTGATTTTAATTTAAAATTTCTCATAAAATTCCCCATAAGATTTCATTTAAAAATCGCTTTAGGTCTTTAAAATCTTGTTTTTGGCTTTTTCAAGACAAAAACTCCTCTAGACCTATTCAGTGTTGAATAAGCAACTTTTAAATTTTTCGAATAAAAAGTGTGGTTAGATTAAAACAACAGTCTCAAATCAATCTCGATCAATGCCCTGAATTTAGAGGCACCGTAGCGACATCAACAGACTTTTTACTTAATGGTAAGTGGTTAAAAATGATGTTAAGCAAAATGGCTGTGATACAAGCCGAGCTAATGCCTGAATGTAATAAGGTTTTTACCCAAGTTGGGAATTGTGCATAGAACTCCTGATTAACGATGGGTATCATGCCAATTGCCAGTGAAGTCGCCACAATAATCAGGTTTTTGTGATCGTTATAATCAACTTTGGCTAAGGTTCGTATACCACTTGCGGCAACTGTACCAAATAACACAATGCCAGCACCGCCCAAAACAGGCATGGGAATCGAGGCAACCAGACGCCCCACGATCGGCAATAATCCCAGAATAATTAAAATGCCACCCGCAGTCGCCACCACAAAACGGCTTTTCACTCCTGTAATGGCAACCAGCCCGACATTTTGAGCAAAAGCTGTTTGCATAAATGAACCAAAGATCGGAGAAATTGCACTTGATAACATATCCGCGCGCAAACCATCACCAATACGTTTCGAATCCACTTTAGTTCCAACAATTTCACCAATCGCAATAATATCGGCCGTGGTTTCCGTCATGATCACCAAGGTCACAATTGTCATGGAAAGAATGGCAGAAAACTCAAATACAGGAGAACCGAAATGAAAGAAGCTAGGAAATGCAAAAATAGAACCTGCAGCAACCTTTGAAAAATCAGTAAATCCAGCAATATAAGCAAGCACAGTCCCTAGAATAATTGCCGCCAAAATTGCGAGCCGACGTAGAATCTGGCTACGCAACATACTAAAAATAATCACAATCGCCAGCGTCATCACCGCTAAACCGACATTGGCTGGATCACCCCAGTTTTCAGCTTTAGGATTACCGCCCATAATCCAGCGGATCGCAACAGGCATCAGGGAAATACCAATCATAGTAATCACACAACCCGTCACTACAGGTGGAAAGAAGCGAATGATTTTTGCGAAAAATGGCGTCAGCAATAAACCAATTAAAGAGGCGACGATCACAGCACCAAAGGCAGATGCTAATCCTCCACCCGTACTCACAATAGCCAGAATGGTCGCAACGCCTGCAAAAGAAACACCCTGTACAATCGGTAATTTTGCCCCGAAATGTTTAAAACCTATGGTTTGTATAACCGTCGCCAGACCACCTACAAATAAGGCAGCAGCGACCAGTAATCCAATTTCTGAAGCTTCGAGACCTGCTGCGGCTCCAATAATCAATGGCGGTGCAATGATTCCACCATACATAGTCAACACATGTTGTAAACCATATAAGATGTTTTTATTCATGCCTAAATATTGATGTTCTGCCGAGATAAGTTCATCTCGTTCTGGATGTGTGTTGTCTTGATGCATGGTTAATTCCTCAAATTAAATTCATAAGGTCCACATTGCTTGCGTTGATTTAGCTACCACGATAAGTTGAATATGAAAAAGGACTGATCAATAGAGGCACGTGATAATGCTGTTGCGTATCCACGACCTTAAAATCGATACAGACGCTTGGATAAAAACTGTCTGTGTTCAAAGCCTGAAAATAATCCCCCACTTCAAAAATCAATTGATAATTGGCTTGGATGAATGAGTCGATTTTGAATGCAGGAATACGACCATCTGCATCTGTGAACTGTTCATCCAGCAAAATATATTGATGATTGATTTCCTGACGTAATTTCACCAATACCTGACGAGCTGGCTGACCAAGTGATGCATTTAAAATATGTGTGCTAATACCCGCCATTATTGAATCTCCTGTTTTAAACGAATCAAGGCAATTTCAGCCAACTGTTGTTTTACTTCGGCTTGCTCTTGTTCAACCGTATTGAGCAATCGACGTTGTAGTTCAGACAAGATCTGTTGCCCCGAACGACCCGCAGCGCGAATCAGGAAAATATGTCCAAATTTGTGCTCATAATCTAAATTGCCCTGATATAGCGCGAGTTGTACGACAGCGTCTGTTTCAACTTGGGCTTGTTCACGTTGAGAAAATTGCTGTTCTTTTTCAGACAAAACCGATGCTGCTTTTTTCTCACCAATGCGCGGATGTTGTGCCAAAGCTTCTGCAATATCAGACCATGACCATGTCTGGGCTTGTGCATCAGCAATTTGATAAAGCTGGTCTATAGACAGATAAGGACGTTGTTGTACCAGTTCAGAACCCCAAGTCGGGATATGTACACACGCTTGTAACACACGCCCTGCTTCCACTGAGTCCAGTTGATTGAATGTTTCTAGCTGCATCGCTGCTCCAATTTAACGCATTGTCTGACTGGTCAGACCAGATGTATTAAATTAAGCAATGACTATGCCAATTATTATGCGTGAAGCTTTCAATAGCATTTATTAAAAATGAGCTGGATATCTAAATAAAAAAACGGCAATCACTGGGGATTGCCGTTTTATGTTTTTAACGGTAAATAAGGATTTAGTTCAAGCTATACGCAATCACATAATCCCCATGATCAGGCGATTGACGCGCGCCACCCGCAGTAATCAATACATATTGCTTACCTGATTTCGGTGACACATAACTGATTGGTGTACCTTGGCTGCCCACTGGTAAGCGTGATTTCCAAAGCTCTTTGCCCGAAGATGAATCCAGTGCGCGCAAGTAATAATCTTGAGTTGCAGCAAAGAACACTAAACCACCTTGAGTTGCCATTGGACCACCAATGGTTGGCATACCAATCGGAACAGGCAAGCCCATTTTGATTCCCATCGGGCCAGTATCCTGTACAGTTCCCATTGGCACTTGCCATGCAACCTGACGGGTTTTCATATCCACGGCGGTCATGGTGCCATACGGTGGTTTTTGGCAAGGGATCATCAATTTCGACCAGAAACGATCTTTATTGACTTTGTACGGCGTACCTTTCATAGGTACCGCGCCCATACCTGTATTGACTTTTTCACCGCCATTGGCCTGAACAGCCAGATCTTCAGGTGTTTGTTCAATCAACTGAATCCACAGGCCTAAGCGCATGTCATTGACGAACATATATTGATGGCTTGGATCAAAGGCAATACTGCCCCAGTTCATGCCGCCTAGAGAACCTGGGAAGCTTAATGATTTATCCGTACCCGGTGCGGTAAACAAGCCTTCATAACGCATTGATTTGAAGTTGATACGGCACATCAATTGGTCAAACGGTGTAGTCCCCCACATATCAGACTCAGTTAAGGTCTGGTTACCAATCTGTGGCATTTCTACCGAACGTGGTTGTGTCGGGCTGTATTGTTCTCCCGGAATATCTGCAGGCTTCACCGCTTGCTCAACCACTTTGGTTAATGGCTGTCCTGTTACGCGATCCAATACAAAGAACTGGCCTGATTTAGTACCAATCACCACAGCAGGCTTATTACTACCATCCTTCATTGGGAAATCCACCAAGCTTGGTTGCATTGGCAAATCGAAATCCCAGAGGTCATTATGCACCGTTTGATAGACCCACTTTTCCTTACCTGTAGTTGCATCTAAAGCAAGAACGGATGAGTTGTATTTGTGATCCAGTGGTTGACGATTACCGCCCCAGACATCGACAGATGAGCTACCCATTGGCAAGAATACCGTGTTCATCTGCGGATCATAAGACATCGCTGCCCATGAGTTTGCTGAACTACGTTTATAAGTTTCTCCATCCTTCAACACATAGTTTGGATCAGGGTTGCGAGGATCAAAAGCCCAACGTAATTCACCTGTAATGACATCGTATGCACGAATTACACCACCCGGCATATCGGCAGCAAAGTTATCGGCAATACGACTACCCACTACAATCACCGTACCCGCAATGGTTGGTGCTGAAGTGACTTCAAAACGTGGTGCTGTGGTTCCCTCACCCAAGCCTTTGAGCAAGTCAACGGTGCCTTCTACACCAAAGTCTTTACAACGTTCGCCCGTATCTGCATTGACTGCAATTAAGCGACCATCTGGTGTATTGGTATAAACACGACGTAGGCATGAGGTATTGTTTGCCACCGCTTTTACAGGTGTCGCTCCCGCTAGAGTCGGCTGAACCAGTGCTTGCGTTGAGTCAAAATAAGCAACACCACGACAACGCTCCCATGCATCCGATTTGGAATTGACTTCCGCTTTCCAGAGTTGTTTACCTGAATCAGCTTCTAACGCAAAAATGTTGTTATGCGGGGTACATAGGAAAATCTTATTGCCCACTTGTAGCGGCGTCATCTGATCTTCTGCACCATTTCCCGAACCTGTGGTGAAATCACCCGTACGGAAACGCCAGACTTCTTTCAACTGGTGCACATTATCGCGTGTGATCTGATCCAGTGCAGCAAAACGGCTCCCCCCTGAATCCTGACCATAATTCGCCCAGTTGGTCTGCTTCATATCCGTTTTTACAGGAATCAGTGGTAATGCCTCACCAGAAGCCGTCACGGTTGGATGTGGCTGGAACATCTGATAAAGGCCAATCACCATACCAATAACCGTCAATATTCCGAGACCATAAGCAGGTAAATCTGCACTTGGTTGAAATTGATAACGACGAATGGCAGGTAAAGTAAACATCAGGGCCGCAAATAAGCCTGCGGGAAACATCAGTCGAGAAAATAAAGGCCAGAACTCCAAGCCAGCATCAAACAACGACCAGACTATTGTTCCCGCAAATACCAATGTAAATAACCAGATACCTAGCGCTTTTTTCTTAAAAATAAAAAGTGCCGCGATCAGTGTTAATATACCTGAAATCACGAAATACCATGATCCGCCTAAGGTCGCCAGCTTTACGCCACCGACTGTAAAAAACAGTCCTGTCAGCAATAAAACCAGACCTAAAATAAAACACCATATTTTCAATATGGTATGCGAGCTTGAAGATTCAGACATCTGTCATACTCCTGTATTAGAAATTCACGCGCATGCTCAAACCTGCAACCCATGCATCATCGACTTCTTTAACACCAGCAGGTTGATGAATATATTGCAGGTTCGGTCTTAACATGACCGCAGGTGACCACTGATAAGTGTAATTCAGCTCAACATTAAGCTCATCACGCTGAACGGGTACATAATCTGCAGCAAGCGCATCGTATTGGTCATAACCACGACTCTGGTTAATTTCAATCTGACGATCTTTATAACGATCATTTACGAGGTAATTGGCAATACCAAAGCCAATTGAGTCATTTGGACGACCATCAAAAGGCCCTTTGTACCAAAGTGCCAGTTGCTGGGTACTGTTGACTGCTGTAGTGGCTTTATCATTCACCACGGCATTGAAACTGACGTACAAACCACGTTTTGGATCGTCGCCTTTTTGGCTGAGTTGTTGTTGTGCATTGAGCCAGAAACTATGTTTACCATCATGTACCTTGCCCACGGTCGCAATATCATTTGCTTCAGCAGTTGAATACAGTGCCCCGACTTTATACTCACCAGACAAGCCATTAAAGGCAGCAAGTTTTGGTCGCCATGCCAGTTCTACAGGAATGGTCGCCCCTTTGACGTGGTCCATATCCAAATTAAAACCATCACTATTCCCATCAGTTTTAACATTGTCTGGATTGACCTCATAGACACCTACGCCCAGCGTCCATTCAGGTGCGAATTGATATTTAACATTGGCGCCCCATAATCCAACAGGTAAGTTGTACCAGATTGAACCAATCGACTTTCCAAGCTGACCGCCACACAGTAACAGGTTCTGAAATTCGCATTGCGAGCCATTAAAATCTTCTGACATGCCCATACGACCAATCTTGAACTGAACCGTATTATCAACAAAGCCCTTTTTCACCCATGCCTGACTCAAACGCCAGATTTTGCCGCGACCGTAGATTTCCTGTGAATTGCCTAGCGCACTAGAACGAGGATCTTTAATCCGATCCAGCGTTAGCGCATTACCATCACGTTTGGTGATTAAAAGACTGGCACTGGTATCTTTCCAGCCTGCAATTTTCTCTAAATCAAAATTGGCGCCTAAAGACAATTGCGCTGCATTTTTAAAAGTATTGTTATCGTCATAACCACCATCCAGATTAGTGGCACTTTGACTCATGATTGAGGCCGTAAATTTATAGCCTTCTTTTTCCAGTTGCTGACGCTGGCCATCCCAGTCACCCAGTAGCCATTGGCGATCCTGTGACCACGGCTGATCTGCAAAACTAGCTTGAGCAGCACATACCGCAACTGCCAGACAGCTCATTTTGAGCAATAATGCATTCGATTTCATATTCAGCCTCCTTGCCGTTTATTTCAGTTTCACAGCTGAACTGAGTTCAGATGTCGCACCTACACGGTCAGTGATATTTGCTGTCACTGAAGCAACTTGCGCTGTTGGTTTCCAAGTCAGCGTTGCAGTTCCTTGTGCATTGGTTGCAGCAACCGCTGAACCTAAATAAAACTCTGCTTCATTTGAATTTGCCGATGAGTTTCCAAAAAACTCGACCTGATAACGCTGATTCGGCTGCCCTTTTACTTCGACTGCAATTTGTCCTTGAGACAAGGTTAATTTTGGTGCCTGAATATTCTGGTTCGGTTGTGCATTACAGCCTTGCTCATTGGCCTGTTTACAGGTCTTCTGCAAGTTGGCAGGATCAATCTTGACGCCATGACCGCGCGAACCCACATAATGCGCATGTTCCAGTCCAGGAACATCAAAAACAATCGCGCCTACACGTTGATTCGGTACGCAGCTTCCGCCTGCTTCACAACGTTTAATCTCTTTAGCATTATTCCAGATTTGGTTTTTAGTCAATGTAATATGTGCATCCGCGTCTTTCTCGGAACGAATCGCGATGCCGACCCGATTGCCATGTACTTTATTACTATCAAAGATATTGCCATCACCGGTCAGGTTAAAGCCGTTGGAATTATTGGTTAGCTCGTTATAAGCAATATAGTTACGCTTACCCCAGTTGATCTGTAAGCCATCTGAGTAATTTTCAAATTTATTGCCGATCACCGCATTGTCATTGCCCCACAGGATCTCAATGCCCTGTGAAGGTTCAGGATTTGCTGCTGTTGAAATAAAATGATTGTTAGCCACCAGATTAAATGCGGCGCCACGAGTTAACTCAAGACCATCACCATTGTCCTGAAAATAGTTATTCAGCACTTTGTTGTTATTGGTTGTGGTCGCTGTTGGATTACCTTTGCCATCATCACCCGTCAGCATCACACCTGCGCCGCCGTAGTTATGCATGATACGGTTATTTTGAATCAGGTTATTACTGGCACGGTTCATCAGAATACCGATACAGAAATGGCGGATTTCCAGCCCTTGAATGGTTACACCATTGATATCGCGCAATACAATACCAGGCAAAGTTGTGGTACGGACATTGGTTCCGAACTGCCCTTCAACTGCACCAGGGCAGGCTTCAACACCTGTTCCTTTAATATAATTCGATCCATCGACTGCAATAAACTCACCTGTTTTTGCCCATTGCGTCCCAATGATTTTTACAGGCGCTTTGATCTCAGGTAATGGACTGTTGACCTTAATAGCATAAGGCGCCTTGCCTACTGCCTGAATCAGAATCTCGCTGGCCTCTGTCGGCTTGCTATTGGCTTGTTCAATTGCCCAACGCAAAGAACCTTTATCTTTATCATCTTGATAACGATCAACAACATAAGTTTCTGCTGCTGCCATTCCCGAAACCGCCATCGCCACAGCTAAAGTGCTTAAACGTAAGTAAATTGCTTTCATGTCTAAAAATCCTTTTTAAATCATTGTGTAGGTTGAACCGTTTTTAAAAACTGTTTCAGTTGCGTGACGTCGATCTGACCTGGTGCTGAAGCTTCACCAATCATGCCAAAACTGAAGCTGCCGCCCATATTGGCCGTCGCAATGCGGGAAATCGTCCCAAGTTTACCCATCGACATGGTAAGTAATGGCTTTTTAGATTGCTGACTGACTTTCAATGTCGCATTCATGAGTGTAAATACATCCTGTTTGCTTTGTGGCATGACTGCAATTTTAAGAATATCCGCCCCTAACTCATCTTGCTTAAGCAAGCGTTTAATGATTTCAGCCTCAGCGGGTGTTTTTTGAAAATCATGATTCGACATCACAATCAGCACTTTTTTCGCATGTGCTAATTTGACCGTATTCTTCACAATTTGCTGATCGCGGAACATTTCCACATCCAGCATATCCATAAATGGCTGCTGTAAATAAGCCTGATAGGTCTTGCCATAATCTGCATCACTAATGGTCAGTTGCCCGCCTTCATTATGAGTACGAATGGTGGCAATCATCGGCTTAGTACCGAGAATCTGTTTTAATTCATGCCCCAAGGCAATCACTTGCTTGCTATCACTGGCAAAGCTCAGTAAATCAATCCGGAATTCAGCAAGATCCGCATCAGCATTGGCGGCAATTACTTTTGCCTGTGCAATCGCCTGCTCTTTGGTTTTGGCCGTAATTGGTACAATAGTTTTCACAGGCAGTTTTGCCAGTTCAGATAATTCAACCTGTTTGTGCAGATTGTCCTGTGCTTGTACGCTTTGAACCATCAATAGAGGGCTAACAAGCAGCATCAATGTTGCCAGTGTTTTCATTTTCATCTGTATCGTCCTTAATAATAGATTTGCTCATTCAGCGGGGTCTTAGCGAATTTTGATTAAATGATAGGATAAGCTTTCGGCTGGACTTACTTTGGTTCCGCCCTGAGAAGCGCTTGAAGCTTCGTAAGGGCAAAAGCATTGTCATCCGTAAGGTTCACTTCCGATACCACATTCGTAGCATAGCTACTCGTTTTACGCTCAGACAAAGCGTTGCTTTGTTTATCTTCGCTCAGATTGCAGATGACATTCCCGAGTAGCTAATTTCTACATATGTTTCTTTAATATATTTAAATATCAAAGAATACGGTTTCATCATCACCTTGAATACGAATATCAAAGCGATAAACCACTTCACCATCCACTTCGCTGCGTTTGGCGATTAAAGTCTGACGACGTACTGCCCATTCAATACTGTTTAGCACTGGATCATTGGCATTGGCATCCACTTCATCTTCAAAATAAACACGAGTGTGTAAGCCGATATTGATGCCGCGCGCAAACACTGCCACAGCAATATGCGGCGCCTGAATTGAACCTTTACGTCCAGCAACAGCGCCTGGTTTTACCGTATTAAAGCTCCAGAAACCTGTTTCAAAATTGGCACCTGTACGGCCCCATCCAAGAAAATGTGGATCGGCAGTTTTACCTTGAGTATCCGCCTGACTTGGATAAACACCATTTGCATCCGCCTGCCAGATTTCCAGTAATACATCTCTTAATGGCAAACCAAGACCATCAAACACCTGACCTTCGAGACGAATACGTTGTCCTTGAGTTTGGTCATTAACTAACTGGTTATCAAAGTTATGCTCAAATACTTCAATATTGGCTTGTTGCGGCAATAAACCGATATGAACATAAGGACCACCTGTTTGTGATGGGGTTTCCTTTAATTCCTGAAAATTCCATGCATTCATCGTATGTCTCCCTTAAGTCAAATCATTTTCAAAATAAGTCGCACGACGACCACGAAGATGAATATCAAAGCGGTAACAACGACTATCTGCTTCGATGAAGTTGTTTTTATCTTCCAGTGCGATCAAGGCACGACGCTGATCTTCCGAAGGAATAGTTTTCAAAATCGGGCAAGTATCAATCAAGGTATCGCCTTCAAAATAGAACTGCGAAATCAGACGCTGTGCCCAACCATCTGCAAGTAAGGAGAAATGAATATGCGCTGGACGCCATTCATTAATACGGTTACGCCACGGATATGGACCCGGTTTGATAGTACGGAAAATATAAAAACCATTTTCATCGGTTAAAGTACGACCACAGCCACCAAAGTTAGGATCCATCGCACCAATGAATTTGTCATTCGGATGACGATAACGACCAGATGCATTGGCTTGCCATACTTCAAGCAAGGCATTTTTTACAGGGCGGCCAAACTGATCACGTACATAACCATGCACAATGATACGTTCACCAACAGGTAGACCTTCTTTGGCATAGTTCAAGATCAGATCATTATCTTTAGGGCCAAAGATATTCGGTGAAAAATGCGGTGAAGTGACTTCAGTCAACGTCTCATTAATAGAAATCAATGCATTCTTTGGCGAGCGTAATACACTGGTCTTATAACCGGGTGTATATGCTGGCGGATGATCATCAGTATTACGTTGTGGGTATGCACCTAATGTATGCTTTAACATGCCTGTCTCCTTAATCCTGTGGTTGTGCCGCAACGGGTTGCACGTCGATGCCAAGTTCTTTAAAGACTTCTTCTGCCATATGCATCGCCGCATTTGCTGCTGGCAAACCTGCATATAAAGAACTATGTAAAATCAATTCTTTCAGTTCATCCTTAGTGACACCGTTGTTGAAGCAGGCACGTAAATGCATTCTGAGTTCGTCTTCACGGCCCAATGCCAATAAGATGGCAATCGTGACCAGACTACGGGTATGACGTGGCAAGCCTTCACGCGACCACACTTCACCCCATGCAAAACGACTAATAAAATTCTGGAAATCCTGATTGAAATCATTAAGGTTCGCTAAAGAGCGGCCGACATGTTTTTCACCCAGTACTTCGGTACGGACTTTCAGTCCTTGCTGATAACGCTGTTCATCATTCATGAACGTTGCTCCTCATCTTGAAAATATGAGCCTTAGGTTGCATCGGTATGAGCAACTAGAGATTTAACAAAAATTGCGATGGCTGCTGCCGTAGCAGGAATCATCAACAAGCTGAGAATGGCGGTAAATGACCAGTCATTACCCAATAGCACTGCGCCAATCCATGCACCAAATACGGCACCAAAACGGCCAATACCTGTCATCCATGCCACACCTGTTGCACGACATTGCGTTGGATAGAAACGAGCGCTTAATGCCGGCATTGAAGATTGTGCTCCGTTAATCGCAACGCCTGCACATAACACAAGAATCGCCAATAACGTTGGATTGCTGAGACTTTGCCCAACCGCAATTGCAAACAGACCAGCGAGGAAATAGAAACCTGAAATAATACGGTTTGGATTGAAACGATCCATTGCCCAGCCAATGAATAAGGCACTGAGCACCCCGCCAAACTGGAACAAGCCGCCGATGAATGCTGCGCGTTCCATGGTTGCACCAGTCTCACGCATCAAGGTTGGTAACCAGCTGGTGAGCAGGTAAACCACCACTAAACCCATGAAATAAGTGGTCCACAATAAAACCGTACCTTTGGCATATTGTTTAGAGAACAGCATGCCAAACACATTTTTCTTTTCTGCCACAGCAGATTTTTCTTCCGGGATATGGAAGCTCTCAGCAGCCTGTGCTTTTTCAGGCGAAATATGGGTTAAAATGGTACGAATTTTTGCTGAATCTCGACCTTTGACAATCAGAAAACGATAAGACTCAGGCAAGAACAAAATCACCAGAACCATTAGAATCAAAGGCGTCCAGCCACCCAATAAAAATAAGCTGTGCCATCCAAATGCGGGAATCAACCAGCTACTGATAAAACCACCTGTCGCCATACCGAGGTTATAACCACAGAACATACAGGTCACCATCAATGAACGTACCCGTGTCGGGCAATATTCAGAGAATAAGGTCGCTGCATTCGGCATCGCCGCACCAAGACCGATCCCCGTTAAAAAACGTAATACGACCAATTGATTCAGGTTGTCAGCATAAGCAGATGCCAAGGTAAAACCACCAAAAATCAACATTGCAACGGTTAAAACAATCTTGCGCCCGAAACGGTCAGCTGTTGGACCCGAAACCAGCGCACCAATGATCATGCCACCCAATGCCGCACTCATTACTGGCCCAAGCTGGGAACGGTCAATGCCCCAGTCCTGAGTCAATGCAGGTGCAATAAATCCCATTGCAGCGGTATCAATACCGTCAACAAATACAATGAGAAAACAAACAATTGCGATCATCCACTGATATTTACTAATTGGCGCATTATCAATTAATGCTTGTGCATCTACGCTATTTTTCGATGCAGCAAATTCCTGTGCCATAACTGCCTCCTTGTAGGCGAATTCCTTTCTAACCCTTGCGGTTATATGTTTTGAATAAACTTGGACAATGCCTGTTTGAACACTTGTGGCTGTTCAATATTTGACAAATGAGAAGCTGCCAATATTTCAAGCTGACTGTTTGCAATGTGTTGATGCATAAACTCTGCATCCTGTACCGTTGTAATCGGGTCGTATTGCCCTGCGATAATTAAAGTAGGAAGCTGAATCTGACCGAGTTGCTCCCGAACATCGGCATCGGCTAAGGCACGGCATGCATTGGCATAGCCTTGTGCAGATGTCACAGCCAGACTCTGAATAGTTTTTTGTGCCAGCACATCGTGCGCATAATCAAAATGTTCGCTGAACCAACGGGTATGCGTGGTTTTCACAAGTTCAGCCAAACCGTTTTGCTCTACGCTATCCGCGCGAGTATTCCATGCCGCAGCGTTTCCGATTTTTGCTGCCGAGTTTGCAACAGTAATGCTGTGAAAACGTTCAGCGTGATCAATTGCCAAAGCCAAAGCCGTGATTCCGCCCATCGAAATGCCACAAAAATGTACTTTTTCAATGGCTAAAGCATCAAGAATATCCACAACATCTTCGGCCAGATTTTGCAAGGTCGTATCAGCTATCACTGTGCTGGTACCATGTCCACGTGTGTCATAGGTAATGACCTGATAGTGCTCAGCCAAAGCTGTCACTTGCGCCTGCCACATACCATGATCGGTTCCCAAAGAGTTAGAGAACATGATCACAGGTGCATCTTTGCGCCCTTGAACCTGAACAGCCAGCGGATGTCCCTGACGATTATTGATATGAGTGACCATGTGCTTACTCTCCTTGTGCTGCATGTAGTACTGCATCGATTTGTGCCTGAATATTGCCTAGGTAAGATGCAGGATTGAACAGATCATCTAATGCCTGATCATTGAAATGGGCATTCACTTGCTCCATGTTGGATAACACGGTTTTTAAATGCTGATGCTGGACAACCGCTTGCTGGCAAGCCTGCTCAACCAGATGATGTGCATTCAACCGTCCAAGTTTTGGTGCAAGCGCCATCATCACAGCCTCCGCCATGATGAGGCCATTTGTACATTCAAGATTACGTTGCATCGCGTCTGCGTTGACCTGCATGTGCTCAAGCACTTCACTGCTTCGTTCTAAAGCACCTGCACATAGCTGGAAAATTTCTGGAATCGCAAGCCATTCCGCATGCCATGCACCTAAAGCACGTTCATGCTCTTGCACCATGCTTTGATAAACACTTGCCATTAAGGCTGGCACACGATTGGCTGCAGCAAGAATTGAAGCTGCTGCCACAGGATTACGCTTATGTGGCATGGTCGATGATCCACCACGCCCTTTTGCTGCGGGTTCAAAAACTTCTGCGATTTCGGTTTGCATCAGCAGTGACCAGTCTTTCGCCATCTTGCCAACATTTCCAACAATCAAAGCAAGCGTACTGGCAATCTCAACCATACGGTCGCGCTCACCATGCCATGTGCATGCTGGAACTGTTAAATTGAGTTGCGCGGCAAAAGCCTGAACCACAGCCGAACCTTGGTCTTGTAAAGATGCCAATGAGCCTGCTGCGCCACCGAGTTGTGCAGTCAATACGCGTTCTTTCATTGCATGCAGACGATCAAGATCACGCTTAAAAGCACCTGCCCAACGAGCAAATTTATGACCTAAAGTAATCGGTAAAGCTTGCTGTAGCCAAGTCCGCCCAATCATGACCTGATCACGATATTGTTGTGCTTGCTTTAAGCTCACCTGATAGGCCTGTTGCACTTGCTGTTCGATCAATGCCAAGGCATCACGACACTGCAAAATCGTTGCTGTATCAATAATATCCTGACTAGTCGCACCCCAATGCACATAGCGAGATGCATCTTCATCCTGCTGTTTCACCAAAGCGGTCAGTTGCTTTACAAATGGAATTGCAATATTGCCAGCCAAGCCCGTTGCTGTAGCCAAAGCATCCATATCGATTTGCGCTACAGCATTTTGACCAACCTGTTCAATGATCATTGCCGCTGAAGCAGGAATGACGTTGACCTGTGCCTGAGCTTTAGCTAAAGCAACTTCGGCCTGCACCATATATCCCAATAAAGCATGATCACTAAAAATTGCAGTGACATCAGGCTGATAAAATAAGCTGGCGTATAACTGGCTCATAGCAAACCTCACTCAACACGTTGAATAATCAGTGCAATCCCTTGACCAACACCGATACACATCGAACACAAGGCATATTCACCCTTGATCTGTTCAAGCTGGTTTAAAGCTGTGGTCACCAGACGCGCACCTGAAGCACCTAATGGATGACCTAGGGCAATTGCACCACCATTCGGATTGACGCGTGTATCATCATCTGCCAAACCTAAATCACGGGTGACTGCCAAAGCTTGTGCGGCAAAGGCTTCGTTTAACTCAATCACATCCATTTGCGCTAAAGAGAGATTGGCTTGTTTAAGTAGTTTCTTGATCGCAGGTGCAGGTGCAAAACCCATAATGCGGGGTTCAACACCCACTGTGGTGGCTGCAATAATTTTGGCACGAGGTTTGAGTTGATATTTTTCCACCGCTTCATCCGAAGCAATCAACACCGCAGCAGCACCATCATTAATTCCAGAAGCATTACCTGCGGTCACAGTCCCTTCTGCTTTGACCACACCTTTAAGTTTGGTTAAAGCTTCTAAAGTTGTTGATGCACGTGGATGCTCATCCGTATCCACCACAATGGCATCGCCCTTACGCTGTGGAATGGTCACAGGGATGATTTCACGGGCAAAGAAGCCTTTGGCTTGTGCAGTTGCAGTACGTTGTTGGCTATTGAGGGCAAACTGATCTTGATCGGCACGGTTAATGTTGAACTGTTCTGCTACGTTTTCCGCAGTTTGTGGCATGGTGTCCACACCATACATTGCTTTGAGCTTTGGATTGATAAAACGCCATCCCATGGTGGTGTCTTCAATCTTTTGGCTCCGTCCAAAGGCACTGTCTGATTTTCCCATCACATAAGGCGCACGGCTCATGCTTTCCACACCGCCCGCAATAATCAGGTCAGCTTCATTGGCTTTAATGGCACGGGCAGCCATAGCAATGGCATCCAGTGAAGAACCACATAAACGGTTAACGGTGGTTGCAGGCACTTGATAAGGTAAGCCTGCTAATAATGCTGACATACGTCCAACATTACGGTTGTCTTCACCTGCCTGATTGGCACAGCCATAGATCACATCATCCACTTGTTGCCAATCGACACTTGGGTTGCGTTGCATCAAGGCTTGAAGTGGAATAGCTCCCAAATCATCTGCACGTACTGGTGCAAGACCACCTGCATAACGACCAAATGGAGTACGGATGGCATCAATGATATAAGCGTTTTTCATATTCTTACATTTCCATTTCTAAATCTGTTGTGATCACTGCCACAAATTACGGGTTTAGTCTTTCTTCCTTTGCGTAGGCAATGCCTCGTTTCGCGGCGGCGGCATGGATGCCGCCCGTTGGGCTGTCTTGCGCTGCTTTCAAAGCATTGCTTTGAAATTGCTCAGGATGTACCATCAGTCCAACAAAGGATTTTTGTTACTTTTTATCCTTAAAAAGTAAGGCAATGCCTATACAAAAAGTCTCTGCTTTAACCCGTAATGAGTGGCTGTGTAAACATTATCCTTGAGTCGCATCAATCAATTGAGCACCCGTCAACGCCTGTAACTCCTCAAAGCTCAGACCATCCACTTTCTCAATCACTTTTAAACCATCTTTGGTCACATCAATCACACACAGGTCGGTATAAATCCGATCGACACATTTCAAACCTGTTGCTGGATATGAAAGCGCTTCAACAATCTTCGGCTCACCTTGTTTGGTGGTGTGATCAGTGGTGATAAACACTTTCTTGGCCCCCACAGCCAGATCCATCGCTCCACCCACCGCAGGAATCGCATCCGCTGCTCCAGTATGCCAGTTGGCTAAATCACCATTGGCTGCCACTTGGAAAGCACCGAGTACCGCAATATCCAGATGTCCGCCACGCATCATGGCAAAGGAATCCCCATGATGGAAAAAACTGCCGCCCGTCAGCATGGTGACGTATTCCTTACCTGCATTGATGAGTTCAGGATCTTCTTCACCTTTGGCAGGTGGCGGCCCGAATGCGAGTAAGCCATTTTCCGAATGCAGGAATACATCTTTGTCTGCTGGAAGATAGTTTGAAATCTTGGTTGGAAGGCCGATACCGAGATTGACATAAGCACCATCTGGAATATCTTGTGCGACACGTTCAGCAATCTGGTCACGGCTTAGTTTTTGATAGCTCATGTTTATGCTCCTGTGCCAGTCGTCGCATCAACTGCAACCACATGCTGTACAAAAATCCCAGGGGTAATAATGTGTTCAGGATCAAGCTGACCGAGTTCAGCCAGTTCAGAAACCTGCGCAATAGTGACATCCGCTGCCATCGCCATGATCGGACCAAAGTTACGGGCTGATTTGTTATAAACCAGATTGCCCCAGCGATCGCCTTTGTGTGCCTTGATCAGTGCGAAGTCTGCTTTGATTGGATATTCAAGCACATAGTCTTTACCATCGATATGACGGGTTTCCTTGCCTTCAGCCAAAAGCGTACCGAAACCTGTTGGGGTAAATACCGCACCTAAGCCCATGCCAGCAGCCTGAATACGACACGCCAGATTGCCTTGCGGCACCAGTTCCAGCTCTATCTTGCCTGCACGATACAGTTCATCGAAGACCCATGAATCAGACTGACGTGGGAAAGAACAAATGATTTTACGTACTGCGCCTGTTTTAAGCAGTTTGGCCAAACCATAATCACCGTTACCAGCATTGTTATTGACGATGACCAGATCCTTGATCCCGAGTTCGATCAGTCCATCAATCAGTTCAGCGGGTTGTCCTGCGGTGCCGAAGCCACCAATCATGATGGTTGCTCCATCCTTGATCTGTGACAGTGCCTCGGTCAATGAGGCGGTACTCTTATCAATCATCTGACTACTTCCTGTACTGTGCATCACCCATTCATCCATCTAAAAGCCGATAAAATGAAGTTGAGTGTTTTGTTCGGATTTCTTCTATTTATTCTTGATAAATTCTGCGCTGACTTCTACGTTTTAAAATGGTTTTTGTTCGATTATTATTTTTTATGTTCGATCATCGAACATTATCCAAGTAAATTAGTCGTGATTGGATTAGAATAATTTTCATCAAAGGATTTGAAATGGATAATCTAAACAATGGAAAATGATCAAGATAAAAGTCCGCGACTCATTCATCATAGTGAAAATAAAAAAACCATACGCCATGAGGATTTTATTGCGGGGATTGCCAAAGGTCTGTCCATTCTGGAATGTTTTGGGCCTGAACGCCACCGCCTGAATATGAGTACGGCGGCTGAAAAAACAGGAATGACCCGTGCTGCAGCTCGACGCCACCTACTGACGCTAGAATACTTAGGCTATTTAGATTTTGATGGTCATTATTATTATTTATCTCCAAAAATTTTAAAATTCTCAGGAGCTTATCTCGACGGCTCTTCTCTCCCTAAAATCTGTCAACCGTTGCTGAATCTCTTAACCAATCAGACTTCACTGATTTATTCAGTGATGGTACTGGATAGCTATGAAGCGATTACCATTGCCCGTAGTGCCGCCCATCAACAAACTGATCGGGTCAATCCTTATGGCTTACATTTGGGTAATCGTCTCCCCGCCCACGCCACTTCGGCTGGCAAGATTTTACTGGCACATTTAACGCCCGAACAACAAAAACGCTGGTTAGAAAAATATCCATTAAAACGTTTGACCAAATATACCCATACCGATAGTGAAGAATTTCTGGATTTACTCCATGAAATCAAGGAACAAGATTGGTGTTATTCTTGTGAAGAACATGAGTTGGGCGTACATGCAGTCGCTGTACCCATTTATGATTCCAATGCCAGCGTAGTCGCGGCACTGAATATTGTGTCCCCGACCATGCGTACCACCAAAGACTATTTAATTACCCATATTCTGCCGTTATTACAAGAAACGGCGCGTGATTTACGACAAGTGATTTAATTCAAAATCTTAAGGCAAAAAAAATGCCACATCTGGAATGTGGCGAAAGGTGTACTGTGTATACGGTTATGTCCGTCCTTTTAAATTAATTGCCCTAGCTTAAATGAATATTAATTTTAAACCTTTCACATCTACATTGATTTGAGTAGCTAAAAAACACACTGAGGCAATCAGTCAGACAGTTTACAGATCAAGTACCAATTTCTTGCCTTTGGCACGAGATACACAGATCATCATGGACTGCTGTGATGCTTTTTCATCATCACTCAGATATTGATCGAAATGCTCTGCCTCACCTTCCAGAATCATGGTTTCACAAGTCCCACACACACCTTCACGACATAAACATTCCACATCAATGTTGAGGAGTTCAATCGCCTGCAAGATCGTCTGGTTCCCTTGTACTTCCACTTCCTGATTCGACTTTGCCAGAACAACCGTAAATGCTTCACCTTCCTCTGGTACGGTAGATGCAAATTGCTCCCAATGAATATATTCATCGCGGTAACGATGGTAATTACAACGATCAATCACTGCATCAATCATCGGTTTAGGCCCACACACATAGACGTGCGTACCTTTAGGTTGAGATCCAATCAATTGATCGAGATCAAGATATTTTCCATCTGAATCAATATAGCTAACAATATGTTCGCCATGCTTTTGCTTGAGTTCTTCTAACAATGCAGCATGTTCTGGCGAACGGTAGGCATAATGCAATTCAAAGTCTGCACCACGCGCTGCCAACTCATCCATTTGCGGTACAAACGGCGTAATCCCAATTCCACCCGCAATTAAAATATGTTTCTCACCTTCTTCCGCCAACGGAAATAAATTCTTTGGTTCAGAAATTAGAATTTCACAGCCTTCATTGCACTGATCATGCATATAAACGGAGCCGCCTTTACCTTCGACATCCTTACGTACACAGACTTGGTAAGTCGAAAGATCTTGAGCACAACTCATCAGTGAATAGGCATTGGACAGTTGATCATTCATTTTGACAATGATATGACTGCCACCATTAAACTGAGGAAAATTTTGTCCGTCCTGACGTTTAAATGTGAACCGTTTAATCAATGGGGTCAGTTGCTCTACACGAGTGACCACTGATGGGAACATTTCATAATGACTAGCCATGTCTAAATCCTCTTTACCGCATGCTGCTCATCTAAGCATTTTCTAATTTTAACTGCATATTGCCTGTTGACCCTCGATGAAGAGAGTCCCAACAGGTATTGTTGCTATAATCCTAAACACATATATTTAATGGTCATGAACTCTTCTAAACCGTATTTAGAACCTTCACGCCCCACACCAGATTGTTTAACGCCACCAAATGGCACGACTTCATTGGAAATCGCGGTTGAGTTCATCCCAACCATGCCATATTCCAGCTGTTCAGCAACACGCCAGATCCGTGAAATGTTTTCGCTATAAACATAGGCCGCTAAACCAAAAATCGTATCATTGGCTTGCGCGACCACATCGGCTTCATCTGTAAAGCGAATTAAAGGCGCGACTGGGCCAAAGATTTCTTCCTGAACAATTTCCATATCACGCGATACGTCGGTTAGCACGGTCGGTTCAAAGAAAGTTTGTCCAAGTGCATGTTGTTTACCACCGCACGCCACTTGCGCACCTTTGCCACAGGCATCATCAATTAACTGTTGAGCTTTAAGCACGGCCTTTTCATTGATTAACGGTCCAATCTGTACATTCTGTTCCAAACCATTACCAATTTTGAATTTCTGTACTTCTTGTACAAACTTCTCGGTAAATGCCTGATAAATTTTGTCATGTACATAAATTCGATTGGCACAGACACAGGTTTGTCCTGCATTACGGAACTTGGCAAAGATTGCACCTTGAACCGCTTTATCCAGATCAGCATCATCAAAGATGATGAGTGGTGCATTGCCACCCAATTCAAGTGCCAGTTTTTTGATGGTATCTGAACATTGCTGCATCAATAAACGACCGACAGGCGTAGAACCTGTAAAAGTCAGTTTTTTGACTTTTTCATGGTTGGTAAATACCGAACCAATTTCTTGCGATTTACCGGTCACCACATTGATGACGCCTGCTGGAATGCCTGACATTTCAGCCAATTTAGCAATTGCAAGCGCACAGTATGGGGTTTCATTGGCAGGTTTAATCACAATGGTACAACCCGCTGCCAAAGCAGGTGCCGCTTTACGGGTAATCATGGCAATCGGGAAATTCCACGGCGTAATCGCCGCAACCACGCCGACTGGTTCTTTGGTCACAATAAAACGCTGCTGGCTATTGATGGTCGGAATCACATCACCATAAACGCGTTTGCCCTCTTCCGCAAACCATTGAATAAATGAAGCAGCATATTTCACTTCACCCAATGCTTCGGCTAAAGGTTTCCCCTGCTCAATAGTCATAATGCGTGCCAGTTCATCGGCATGGGCCAGAACCAGTTGATACCAAGCCAATAACAGGTCTGCACGCTTTTGTGCCGTTAATCCTTTCCATGCTGCTAAAGCCTGATACGCCACTTCAACCGCTTCAGTGGCTTCCGCAGCACCCATATTCGGAATCAAGCCAATTTCTTCACCCGTGGCTGGATTGGTCACAGGAATGGTGGCATTGGTTTGCGCATTGACCCACTGGCCATTAATCAATCCGCGTTGTTGAAATAATTGACTTCCTTGCAAACTTGACATGTCATCATCCTATCGATTGAAAGCAAGGTACGGCTTTATCGTCCACCGTACCCTTAATGAGCCTGATACAAAATTACTTGTGATACTGCGCAACAAGATTCTGGAAATAAGCAATACCATGCTCACTGATGCCTGAACGTTGCTTATCGGTCATGATACGGCCCTGACCGCGATAACCACGTGATTTCAAGCCACGTTGTACACTTTCAACCAATTCAAGGTCTTCAGGACGGAAGACATTGCGATACCATTCAATCAAATCTTTCTGATCTTGAGTCAACTCTTCATTGGTGAAGAAAATATCGTAATGCTGCAAAGTTGTTTCCGCATCCATCGGAAACTCATAGATCACCGTCATGAAGTTGGCACCTGGCGGCACGTTAAACATGGTGCACGGCCAAGTCCAGAAACCGCTAAAAGTTGGATCTTTGACTGATGGATCAAGCTTGAAGGACTTCTCTGAAGAACGTGCATAACCATATTGCAGCGTCCAGTTTTGATGCGTAGTGTGCCAGTATTTATCGACCTGTACCGAGTCTGCAAAACCAGGATGCGCTGGGCCACAGTGATAACATTCTAAATAGTTATCAACGATCACTTTCCAGTTTGCAGGTGTTTCTGTTACGAAACGTGCAGCCAGTTTCAAGTCTTTGATTACGGCACAAGCTTCATTGAGTTTCTGTGCAAATTCAGGCAATTGATCTTCAACACAAGTGGCATTTTCATCCATATTGATAAAGACAAAACCACCATATTCTTCAACTTTTAACGGCACCATGCTTGAGTTTTGCTTGTCGAAAGATTCAACATGATCACAGTTACGCGCCAATGCCAAACTACCATCCAGCTTAAATGTCCATGCATGATACGGACAGGTAATCACATTTTTCGCTTTGCCACTGCCACTCAACAACTCATGACCACGATGCGGGCAGACATTATAAAATGCACGTAATACGCTGTCTTTGCCACGAATCACGATAATATTTTCACCAATCACCTTACGGGTAATATAGTCATTGGCTTGGGCAACTTCACTGCCATGTGCCACGCAAATCCAGCTTTTCGCAAAAATTTCTTCTTTTTCACGTTCAAAAACCTGAGAAGATGTGTAGAACACTTTTGGAAATGTCCACGCCACATTTGGGTTTGAACAGAAATCTTCTGGTAATTTTTCAACTGCATTCATGGTTTTACTCCATTAAACTCTTTTGTCCTAACGACCGTTTTATCAAAATTGGCTGATGTTCAAATCACTTGAACATTTGCTTTAACGAACTCAGCATGTGCTGATATAAATCCTGCACTACAGGACAATCACGTACTAAACGTAAACTGCCATGCAGTAATCCTTTGCCGAGATAAAACTCGGCGGCAATATTGGCTTGTTTTAACTTGTCCACGAAAATACGTCCGTCGTCACTCAGTGGATCATATTCAGCCACCGCAACAAAGCTATGGGGCATGTCAGAAAAATCCTGTGCATTCAGTGGCGCTAAACGTGTATCTTTCCAGTCAGTTTCATTCGGAGCATATTGTTTTAGGTAATAATGCATTTCCTCTAACGTGAGTAACGGCGCATGTGCATGCTGCTGGCAAGACGCTGTATCAAAACTGCTGCTCAAACATGGATAGATCAAGGCCAAACCACAGGCCTGATTGCCTGTATGCTGTAGCTGAACCGCCAGTGCCGCAGCTAAATTGCCGCCTGCACTGTCGCCTGCTAACACAATCTGTGCTGGGTTAATGTTCCAGTCTGTGCCATGCGCACGGAGCCACTGATAAACCGTTTCACAATCCTCATAAGCGGCTGGAAAATGATGTTCTGGCACCAAACGATAATCGACACTTAGTACCGCAACATTCAGATCACGACATAAATAACGGGTAATAAATTCATGTGAATCCAGATTACCCAGCATCCAGCCACCACCATGGATAAACAGAATACAAGGCCAACCCGCTTGAGGGGCCTCGCCCCGTGGTGAATACAACCGAACATTGACGGGATGAGTGGTATGCGCAACGGTTTTATCTTCAATATTGACCGCACCATCGCGTGGCAAGGTGTAATGCATACACATGGCATCGTAGGCTGCACGAATTGAATCAATATCATTATCCGCTGCTGAATAAATGCTGCTCCAATACACCAGACTTTGCATTTCTTCGCTTAACTCATAGCGCGTGTTCGGTTGCTGTGTCATGACAATTCCTTTTGACTACTTTTATGTGCAACTGCTGTTGCCGCGATATCAATCTGCATTTGTTGATTTGAATCCGTATGCTCAAGCGCTTCCAAGTCATTAAAGCTATTCTGCTCGATCAAATGCGATGGCACCTTGGAATAATCCTCAATCAGCCACTTCACCAGCCCATAGGTCTGCACCAGAATAATCACAATAAACGGCAAGGCAGTCACAATGGTCGCAGTTTTCATGGTGTCTAACGGCGCCTTCGAGAAAATCATCGCAATCGGCACTAGAGTTAACATCACACACCAGAATAAACGTGCATTTGGAGACGGATCCTGCCCTTCACGCAAACCGCGAGTACAGGTTGCAGAGACGGCATAACCGACCGCATCCATATGTGCTGCAAGGAAAATCACCATAATGCCAAGGAATAACCACATCATCAGCTTGCCTGCTGGCAATAAACCGAGCAGTTGACCGATCGCCACTTCACCGCCTTGCTGACTCAAGACTTGCGGGACATTGACCATACCGTGAATAAAGCTATAGACACTGTAGTTCTCAAATACCCCAAAGATGAACCATAAACCAACGCTACCACCGATGACCATGGCAAGAATCACTTCTTTAATGGTGCGGCCTTTGGATACACGAGTCACAAATAAGGCCACACCCGGTGCATAAGAAATCCACCATAACCAATAGAACACAGTCCATTCACGTGTGAATTTTCCATCCCCCATCGGGTCAGTAAACAAACTCATATCGACAAAATTGGTCGCCATGAGGCCAAAACTCATTAATGAATTATTCATAATGAATTGCGTTGGGCCAAAGCACAGCACATAGATCGCGAACAGCACCACACCCAAACACACCATATGACTTAAGCGTTGCATCCCCTTATCCATACCGACATAAGAGCTCAGTGCAAATAAGATGGATACCGCTAAAATAATGATGACTTTGGTCATGAAGGTATTTGGAATACCGGTTAGTTGCGAAAGAATGTTGGTAAAGGTAACGGCTGTCAAAACCAGTGAAATGGTCAAGGCACCAAACATACACAATAAGAACATCAGATCAACCACACGACCGACTGGACCCGTTGCTTTAAAGCCTGTCACCGCTTCAATCACAGATGCGAGACTCAGACCTTTATTCTTTCTAACATGGTAGCTGTAGCACAGTGAAATCGATGCCAAGGCATAGATTGACCATGCACTCAAACCCGAGTGAAAGAAGGAATAAGCCACGCTGTATTTCAGCGCTGCTGCCGATTCAGGTGCTAAATTTAAACCTGGAGTTTGGTAATAATAAGCCCAGTCCAAAAAGCCCCAGTACAAGGTGGAAGACCCAATCCCAGATAGAATGAACATGAAAATCCATGACATGGTGCTGTATTGGGGCTTGCCTTCACCGAGTTTGATTTTGCCGTATTTACTAAAAGCCAAACCAAAGGTAAAAATAATTGATAAAAAAGCAAATAAAAGTACTGGCGTAGTAAACACTGACGTGGTCCACTGCATCCATTTTGCAGCCAGTTGTATTGATTCAGATGAGTAGATTGCCAAACCAGCCACCGATGTAAACACAACGGCAAGACTGGTGATCGCAAGCGTCTTATCTGTATAAGGTTTTGTAATTTGATTATCCATATCTATTCAATCCATCTCGGATAGTGACTATTCCCTAAGAGATACTTACTCCATCGCGAATAAATCCATTTTTTGCTCAGTCACACAGGATGCAATTGCATCGCCTACTTCATAAGTCTTGGCAGTTCCACCGACATCTGGCGTTTTAGGGCCATGCACCAAAATATGCTCAATCGCCTGCATGATTTCCTGTCCAGCCTGAATCACCTGTTCATCACCGTCTGCCAAGAAATCTAACATCATCGCACCCGACCAAATTGCAGCAATCGGATTGGCAATCTGTTGTCCATAAATATCAGGTGCTGATCCATGTACAGGTTCAAACAAGGATGGAAACTTACGTTCGGGGTTTAAGTTTGCCGAAGCCGCCAAACCAATCGTGCCCGTACATGCAGGTCCCAAATCCGATAAAATGTCACCAAATAAATTCGATGCCACCACCACATCAAAACGCTCAGGTTGCAATACAAACCGTGCCGCTAAAATATCGACATGCTGTTTATCTGCCTTGATTTGCGGATAGCGTTTAGCCATTTCATCGACACGTTCGTCCCAGTACGGCATGCTCACCGCAATCCCGTTAGACTTGGTTGCAGCCGTGATTTTTTTCGCCTCACGCTGATCTGCAAATTCAAACGCATATTTCAAAATGCGATCTACACCATGACGGGTAAAAACTGCTTCCTGTAAAACAAACTCACGATCTGTGCCTTCAAAGGCTTTACCACCAATCGCAGAGTATTCACCTTCACTATTTTCACGAACCACATAAAAATCGATATCCCCCGGTTGCTTGCCCGCCAGTGGACATTTCACTCCGGGCATTAACCGAACTGGACGCAAGTTTACATACTGGTCAAAACGACGACGGAACTGCAGCAATGATCCCCACAGTGAAATGTGATCAGGTACCTTTTCAGGCCAACCCACCGCACCAAAGAAAATTGCATCATATTCCTGTAGAACTTCAAACCAGTTATCCGGCATCATTTTGCCGTGTTCTAGGTAGTAATCACAACTGGCCCAATCAAAGCTATCCATTTGAAGTTGAATGCCATATTTGTCTGCCGCTGCCTTTACAACCTTGATGCCTTCTGGTAGAACTTCTAAGCCAATTCCATCGCCCGCAATCGTGGCAACTTTATACTTTTTTGCCATAACGCTCCCTTACACCTTTGGTTAATATCCTTAGCTGTAAACATGCTGTTTTCGGCAACAATGATCAATAAGAAAACTATCACCCCAATGGACACGGATCGTGAATAATCTACCTAACCTATCGGATTTAAAGGTTTTTTGCACAGTCGCCAAACGCAAGAGTTTTGTCGATTCAGCTGAGGAGCTGGGCGTTTCACCTGCATTTATCAGTAAACGCATCAATATTTTAGAAACCAACCTGAACTGCAAATTGTTCCATCGCAGCACCCGCCATGTCAGTTTGACCGAAGATGGCAAACTGATTCTGGATCGGGTCTCCAATATTCTGGATGAATTCGATGAAATCAGTGAGCTGGTCAATAACCCCTTAAGCACGCCAACGGGTCATCTCGACATTGTCAGCAGCTTTGGTTTTGGCCGAAAACATGTTGCGCCGATTCTGTCTAAACTATTGACCATGTATCCAAAACTTGAGATCCAGTTCGATACCATCGACAACACTAAAGACCTGATTCAGCACAGCATTGATTTGGATATTCGGATTGGCAATGATATTGCCCCGAATATGATTGCCAAAAAACTGGTTTCAAATTTTCGGATTTTTTGTGCAGCACCCAGTTATTTGTTGAAACATGGCATGCCTGAAAATCTGGAAGATTTACGCAGCCACGATTGCCTAACTATCAGTGAACGTGATCAGTCCTCAGTCTTATGGAAATTGCGCCATACCTCGGAAGATATGTCCGTCCATGTCACACCGCGCTTCATTTCCAATAATGGCGAGATTATTCACCAGTTAGCCATTGAAGGACATGGCATTATCTTACGTTCGATCTGGGATGTGGCAGATGAATTGATTAGCGGTGAATTGCAGCACATTTTGCCTGAATACTGGCAAGATGCCGATGTCTGGGCGGTTTATCCTTCGCGTTTAAAAAGCTCGTCAAAATTACAGACCTGTATTCTGTTTATTCAAAATGAACTGATTAACCGTTTACAACATATCCAGAATCTGACGCGTGGAAAGCTGATTCAACCAGTTGAGCCAATCAATCCAAATACTGAAAAAGTATTTCTATAATCGCGATAAGCTGCGTGCTTTCTTTTTTCAGCAATATCATGCACATTAGCGAGATCATGAATCAGCAGGCAGCCTATGAGCACGGCAATATTTGTCCTTATTTTAATTGCAGCAGCATGCCACGCCACCTGGAATGCCATTGTAAAGGCAGGGACAAATAAGTTTTTAACCACGGTACTGGTCACTGCCTCAGCAGCAGTTTTAGCCGCGATCCTGTTACCCTTTTTTCCAATACCACACAGTGATAGCTGGCCTTATATTCTGGCTTCAACGGCAATACAAATTCTGTATTTTGGACTGGTTGCCAAAATCTATCGTGTCGCAGATATGGGTCTGACCTATCCCCTCATGCGCGGTACGGCACCCCTCATTGTGGCAATTTTCGGTACGTTTTTGCTACATGAGCAACTGGAATTTAATGCGTGGATTGGCATTATTACCATCTCCATCGGTATCTTATCCATGATCTTGGCTGCTCCTAAAACGGGACGTAAAGGCATCGGGCTGGCCTTGCTGAATGCAGTGCTGATCGCAGGTTATACTTTGCTCGATGGTCATGGGATCCGCCTGTCTGGCTCACCGATTTCCTATATCTTATGGAGCTTTGTTCTGTCAGGCCTGATTTTTTTGATGTTCGCCTTGAGAATGCAATATCGACAGATGGGTGCATATTTCCGCCTGAATTGGCATTTAGGCTTAATCGGTGGCATTGGTTCATTTTTTTCTTATGGCTTAGCACTGTGGGCAATGACCTTTGCACCCGTTGCCGTTGTCGCCGCATTGCGTGAAACCTCAATTTTATTTGCCACACTAATCTCGATTTTTATTCTGAAAGAACGCATCAATGCAGTACGAATTATGTCCTCATGTCTCATTTTAATTGGCGCTTTGATCCTAAGAATCGCCTAAATAAAAAAGCCAGTCCATGACGAATAGACTGGCTTATTTTCGATATCGAATTTAGAAATAATAACCCAGCGATAAATAGAACAATTTATTCCATTGATTGCTGTCACCTTGAGCAAGGCCATCTGCACCACTGCCCGTCATCGGGTCATTGCGACTCCAGATATATTCGCCCTGTATGCCAATTTTTTTATAGTTAAAATACAGACCTGCGATTAAGCGATCCGAATCTTGATAGCCCGATTCATCTTTATAAAAACGGCTATAAGATACGTAAGGTTTAATATTTTCTAACTGATGGAATGGCTTGGCAAAGGTGTAATTAATTTCATTGGCCATATATTTGCCTTTATTGGCCACCTGATAGGGATAATCAAATGCCCCAATCGTCGAACTTTTCGGTAAAAGATCATCTGCATTTTTAACGTCCTGCTCGCCTGCCAAGAACAACCATTGCCATGCCTGATAATTGGTGGTGCTAAAGACACTCCAGGTACTACGATGTCCATCTCGATTGGTGCGATTATTTTCCAGTTCCGAATACCAGTAAGAGCCGCCAATTTCCGTCGAGAAATTCTGCGATTGATCGATATCAAATTTTCTAGATAAGCGCGTCACCCACATATTCTTTTCATCAATATCGGTGCCTTGAGTCAAATCATCAGCTCGAACAAAGTTACCACTATAACGACTGGAATCCTTGGATGTTCCTTTATAATTTCCACCATCTGTTGGATAAAAACCGAGAATGAAATTATATAAGTTGTCCTTAAACTGGTACTTCACTCCAAGGTTTTGAATATCTTCCAGTCCAACGGTATTGAGCAAAGTTTCATAATAGCTATTGCCCCACAGTCGTCCAAAGCCAAAATCAACCGATTGCAAACCGACTGTCACGCGTTGCTGATCTGAAAATTTATAGCCTGCCCAAGCATCTTTTAGAAATAAAGCATCACATAAGCGATCATACTGATAGCAACGCAAATCCATTGAGGCAATCCAATTTGGATTTTCATAACTCAATACCGCTTTGATATCCGCTAGTCGCCAGTCATCGTTCTTGGAACCTTCATTGGCCTCAACAACATAATCTTTATGAATATAACGGGTACGGATTGCACCTGTAAGTTTCAGTTCACCAGATTGTGTTTTCGGGTCACCGATACTTAAATCGGCTGCCAAGACAGGCATATTTGCCAAGACACCCATTGAACCTAAGAGAAGCAGTGCTTTTTTCATTGTTGTACGTCCTTGTTTAACCTTATATGAAAATGAAGAAATTCATGCTCACAAACAATGGTTAAACTATAAAGTCGGTCTTTACGGAGTGTGTTTAATGATGAATCATTCATAAAGCTTTTGAAGCTACTTGCATCCCAATTAAATCGTTTGATTAATGGAACACATAGCTTCAGCTTTTTCATGGTTTAAAAATTTACGGTAGAAATCTCTTCTACAACCTTTAATCCTTGCTGCGTTTTTTTAACTGAATACATGTTCAAATTAATGGATGAAGCTAGACCAAATTGAAACCGTGTACTTAAAAGTAATGAAATTTTATTGTCTTCATTTATCAACTGCGGCTTAAATCTTTGTAGGTTGTCTACGAACTCTTGTGCGAAAAATGAATTATTCAGTTTTGACAAATCATTGATCTGAACATCAAACAAAATGAATTGAGTCTCTGATTCATCTTCAATTTCTGAAATTTGTTTTACATGAATAATTTCAGGTTGAATGTGTTTAAACTGTTTAATTTCAACAAAATCTTCCCGATCAAATACATTGAAAGAAGATGCCCCAATTCCTAAACACACCAGAGTGATGAGCGATGCAAAAATTGTATGCTTAGGCCACATCTCAGGGACGGGCTGTTCTTGATCATTTTTTTGTAAGTTAACAACCATTGAACCCGCAATAAAATCATGGACAGAACGACGATTGCGACGGTTAAAGATATAAAAATAAACAATCAGGATTTGTAAGCAGACCAGTAATAAGTTGAATACTTCAGACAAAAATAAAATAGGAAAATAGTCACTTAATGACATCAAGCATGATGGAGCAAATAAGATGGCTGAACGCAGCAATGATGGAATGACAGCAAGATCATCTCCATGTTTGTCTGCCACTTTAATTTTTAAAAGCTGCTTTCCGAAAGTTTGCCCAGAATTTAAATGACTATTTAATAAGCCAAAATATAAAATAACGAAAAAATAGCCAAGCAAGATAGATATAATTGGAAATTGATACAAAACGTTAGAGAGAAGCTGAGTCACACTCCAACAGAAACCACCTACCAGTAATAAATCAATAAGAAAAGCGAATGATCGACGCCAGAAACCAGCGATATAAGAAGATTTTACAGAAGACAAAACTTACCCTTTATAATTAATCAAAAATCAACATCTATACTTTAATTACTTAAACAGTAATTTAGGATTATATAATGAATCATAATAAAATACATTAATGAAGCATCTCACCCAAGGCTTTTATATTCAACCATTCTTCATCAGTATATTTCATCTTATCCAATAACTTTTGGTCAGTCATTTTTAGCTTATATTGCTTGTAAATATTGACATTATTTTTCGTTAAAAATTCAATATACTCACCACCATTTTCATTGCGATGGAATTCAGCAAAAAATAAAGTTATATAAAAATCTTGTTTTTGAGTTTCATTCAAATCTGCCAGTAACACATCTATATGATTATAAAACTCAGTATAAGTTAGGTTTCCACAAAAAGTTTTATTCTCTATACGATTGATCGCCTGCTGTACCTTTAGATCATGGCTTAGTTCAATCACTCTCTTATTAAAATTATGGATACATGTTTTTTGCTCAAGTAAAGAGCAACTCAAAAGAGGTACTACTATTAAAGAAATGAGTGATTTGTTAAAGTGGTTTGTCATTTCCTTCATAGCCATAAATAACTTATAAAATAAATTAAAAAAAATTCTATCATATTTAACTTTTACTTCTCACATAACATTCGTTTAAAGTACTATTAGCAGTATGTCTAAGAAAAATATTCCAATCCTTCTTAAGTTGTCTATCAATATTTTCCTGACCTAGTTCATTATTACTAAAAAGAACTTGTGGAGGAATTATTTCTAATTAGCGAGAACTTTGGCAAAATATATAGCCTTCATTAACTTTTGATCTAAAAAACCAACCTTTTTCAGGTAATATCTGATCTTTGTAGGAGATAAACTGTTCCATACTTAAATTTCTAGCACTAATTTTATAAACTACATCATTTGAAGAAAATGATTGATAACTTCTCTCGCTTTCTAGCTTATCTCCAAAAATATCTTTAGCCTCCCTTTTCAACTCTATATTAATTGGATGATTACTCCTTCCGATCTCTAGATTTTCATCTTCTGCACAGGAAGTTAACAATATGAGAATTAAAAAATATTTATATATTTTTTAATTATATACAAATACACATTCTGTCCAAAAAAATAAAATACAATTTAAAATATAGAAATTATTTCTTGTAGTCATAACAAACATATCGTTCAGTATTATTTGGCGACATAAATATAACATGCCAAAAATCATCCAACTGCATACCAGCAGAACCTTTAACTAAAACTTCATTTTTAGAAACAATTCTAGGTGATATTATCTCTAATTGTCTTTCCTCATCACAAAAAATATAACTTTCATTATACTTTTTAAAGAAAAACCATCCCATTTTTTTTAAATCTTTACTCTCTTCTTTCATAAAAACATTAATATCAAATTTATCTGCTTTAATTTTATATGCTACAGTGTTATCAGTATATGAAGAATAAGCACTTAAGTCTTCAACAGTACCATTAAATAAAACTTCTGCCTCATCAACAAATCTTTGATTAACCTGATCTAAATAAGGCTTTTTTACTGTTTCATTATCACATCCGACTAACAGAAATGAGAGGATTAAAATAGTTTTTTTCACACAAACCAAATCAAAGTAAAAAAACATACAAAATAATCACTTACTATAATACTCCATACAATTATTAATGCCTAGTTTATTGTAATAAAGTGCAAAATACCAATAATCTTTGCTTTTAAAATTAACTTCTTCACCATCTCGTGTATAATGCTTATCATAAATCGGATTCAATATATCCACCGAGTAATAACTAGTTTTACAAAAATTATAATAACTATTATAAGAGTCTACCAAATCCCACTTCCTCTTTAGCAGATCATTTTTTACACCCTCATAATCTTTGCTAGAAAAATCTTGTTTTTTTATTTTCACTACTAAAAGTTGAGTTGAGCTCTTTTCTCTGTCAGTATCATATTCATATTTATATCCCTTAAATATTTCATTAGAAAGTTCTTTTAAGTCAATTTTCTCAGGTACATCATTCTCACTTACAGAATTACAGCTTATAATAAGACAAGAGAGAAATATATAATATAATGCTTTTTCCATTCTATAACCTTTAATCTTGTGTACGAACTAAAGTCGGTTTACTATCACTTACGCTTATATCAACTCCTGGCGTACCAATACCGACTTCCACACCTACAGGGCCATTCCGATCAAAAAAGGATCCCGCAGGAGTTGTTACTCCAAATCTAGCTCCCCACCAACCAACACTTTGGGTAACTCCCATACCAGTTAAAAACTCATCTGTGGCTTTGGAGTTTGTTAAGCCTGATGGCTTGTTAAGGATATAACCAGCCATACAGCTTCCACTAAACATTTTCTTCAGTTTATTTAAGTTTGCAGCACCAACTTTAAAACTATTATCTATACTTTTTTTAGCAATATCACCAACTGTTTTAGCATGATCTTTTGCATCTTTCATACCAGTTAATGAGATTCCGCCAGCATTATAGACATTACCATTATGCAAATTATAAATTTTAGAACCTCCTAATACTGAAAAACCGCCTGAGCATATAACATAATCAAAAAGTGGCTCTACGGCTATTTCACATTGCTTTCCTGTTTTTAGCCAACAATCGTAATTCCGTTGACCTTGATATGCTATACCCGACTGGGCACTAGCAGGAATACCAAACATTTCACCATAATTAAAACTATTCAACCCTTCTGGATCAATCCATTGATTCGGATTATTTACATAAGCGGAGGTATTCATACCGCCCTCAAGTCCTATCGGATCTTTACTCAGATACCTTGCACTATACGGCTCATAATAACGATAACGGTTATAATGCAGTCCTGTTTCATTATCGTAATACTGACCTTGGAATCTCAGATTACTCTGCTCAAATGGATTGTCCTTATTGAGCATTTGAATCTCGAGTGCAGTCCCCCACGTATCCTGAGTAATTTCCCAGACACACTCACCTGCAGCATTGCTGAGTGTTTGCGGTGTTCCGACCTGATCACAATGATAAAAAGCGGTTTGCTCTAAACCCACACGATTTTTACGTGTATCTGTACTCCAGATCGGATCTTTATAAACCGAATAAGGTTTGTTGAGGTATTCGCTATAATCAGGTGTTTCAATTAGTTGAATAAAACCTTGATACCCTGCCTGCATTAACGGTACAAAGCTGTCAGGCTCATAAACATAATGTTTGGTATAACTTTTCTCAGGATGGCTCGAATTTTGGCTTGATTCCCAAATCATCAAATCACCATCCCAGCCAAATAAAGTGAGATCTTGGTTTGATGATTTCTTATATAAACGACGTCCAAAGACATCATAACCATACTGAGTCACTTGCCCATTCAAGTTACTTTGGATCAAACGGTTATGATTGTCCCACGTCAGCTTTAAAGTTTTACCATTTTGAGTGGTTTCAATTACATTGCCTTGCACATCATATTGATAATGCTTGCCTTGATACTGTTTGATTAAATTGTTTTTGGCATGTGTTGTCTGGTTCATTGGATCAACCAGATTCCCCGCTGGATCAAACTTGAAACTTTCGTTTTTATGCTGGCTCTGGGTTGAAATCAAACGGCCAATCGGATCATATTGATAATTGAGTTGTCCTAAACGGCTATCTTCGACTTGGGTGAGCAAATAGTTTTTATCATATTGATAATGTCTATGCGCTTGATAACGGAGTCGATCTGAGGTTTCTTGCTCAGGCTCAATCTGTTGAGAAATTAATAACCCCACATCATTATAATGCTTGGTTTGCATCAAACCATTTGCCAGAAAACGTACCGTTTCACGATGTAAATCATCTCGCTGAAAAGAAACAATATCCTGTTGGTTAAACGCAATTCCATAGATATGCCCTGAACCATAGCTTAGATTTGTCTGTTCCTGTCCATCCGGACGAATGGTTTTAACCAGATTACCTAATTCATCATATTCATAACGCAGTACAGCCGTTAGATTCAACATCTTATAATGCTGATGTTCACGCACCAATTGCCCAAGCTGGTTACGATACATTTGAACTTGGCTCTCAGCATTACTGGCCGAGCTTAATTGTTGATTTAAATTATATTCAAAATGCTCTGTCTGGCTTTGGTGGGTATGCAGGTTGGTATAAGTTTTTGAAGCTATCTGTCCGTCGTCATAATAGCTAAATTCAGTCAAAATATTAGGTTGGCGAATCTGGAATAACAAACCATTTTCACTGTAGCTATAATGCTTTTCTTCTCCATCAAATGCTTGTTCGCGAACTAACTGACCAAACTTGTTATAGCCAAACTGATATTCAGCCTGATTCTGGTTAATGAGCTTTTGGATACGCCCTTGTTTATCCCATGCATAACCAACACGGTGCTGATTGGCATCAATCCGATGCTCGAGCAAACCGACATTATTGTATTGATATTGAGTAATTAGGCCATTGGTATCCGTGTGTTTAAGCAAGCGACCTTCTTCATCATGTTCAAACAGCTCTTTTAATCCATCTGGGTAAACAATCGCTTGAAGCTGGCCCTTATCTTTGCCGTGCATGCTATACAGATATTGAACTTTCTGCTCATTCGCTGCTTGCTGGGCACTTAGGTCACCTTCTTCATCATATTCCCATGTACTACTTTTGCCTGAACAATCAGTATAAGACAGCATTTGTCCTTGATCATTGTACTGGATTTTTTTGATACCACCTTTAGCATCAATCACTTCTACAACTTGATTACTGCTGTTGTATTTATATTGGGTAACATGACCTAAAGGATTAATCTCTTTGCTGACGTTGCCCTGTGCATCATATTCACGTTTCCAGATATTTCCTTCTGGATCTTTGGTTTCAGTTAAATTTCCTTGTTCATCATAAGCAAAGCGAATCACACCACCATTAGGCTGTACAATTTTCGCCAGTTGACCCTGATCATTATATTCTTGTTGAGTTTCTCGACCTTCAAAATCAATTTGTCGGGTGATGCGTTTTTCACCGTCACGAGAATACCAAGACTCTCGACCATCGGCTAAGCGGGTACGATAAGTAAAGCCATCCAGATCGAAATAATAGTAGGTTGGCACATCATAAGCATCGTAAACTGCAACTTGACGTAAACGCGGATGCCATTTGAGTTTGGTATGAAAGCTGCCATCATCTGCCCATTCTTCAATGGCTTTGGCATTTGGCAACGTCGATTCATAACGAATATTTTGTCCACGACCTGTACGATCGGTATAGCGCGTTAATTGGTGCGCCTGATTATATTCGTATTGACGTGCATGCCCATTTTGATCAAAAGCTGTAATCAAATTACCTTGAGCATCATAATCATAGCGTGCCCACGGCTCAATCTGCTCATCCACAAATACAGCTATAATCTTAACTTGCTCATTAAAAGCAAATTTTAGTTGATGCTGTGCCTGTTCAAACTGGAAATCAATTGCTTGTAAATATGCAATACCATCAGATAAAAGATAGCTTAGGCTAATTTTTTCATTGGTATCTTCATTAAATTGTTGAACTAAATGATAAGGCTGACCAAGATTAAATTGGTGGAAATGAAAGTTCCAGTCACCACCAAAATTTAATAGCAAATCACCATTTTCAATTGGGTAAACCGTCATTCCTTCATAAGGTACAGTATAAGCTTGCTGCAAAATCGTAGATGGCAATGCATGTTTACGACCTTTAGCATCAATAAAGATATAGCCTTGTTCTTTTGGTAGGATCACATTGGAAAATGGCATCATCCAACGCGCACCCATCATCCCCTGATCAAACTCATCCATTTGTGAGTTATATTGGCGACTAAATACAAAACCCACTTTCGGTAAATAGAAATCGGCGTGCTGAACCCGCTCTGCACCAATCGAATAACTGATACTTTGGCCCGTTTCTGTGCCTTTACCTTCACAAGGGGGTGCATTTAATGCATTGGCCTGCAAACTAACGAATTCTAAAGTATCCCCTTTGGTATGACGCTCATATTCTCCCGTCTGGTTAATCGGCACACTAGCATTGCCTTTATTTTGTAGCGCTTTAATTGCCTTCAACGTCTCTTGTAATAACCAAGCCAGACTATATTTCTGCCCTGCATTTGCCTGTTGTTGTAAAGTCTGACTTAAGGTCGTCATGGCTTGCGCTGCTTCTTGTTGTAAGCGCGTTTTAATCGTTGGTTGAATCTTCGGCGTTAAATCGGCCTGACTTGGTTTGCCCATTAAATCAATGAGTGGCACAGCCCAATTACTGAATTTAAGTTTTGGATCTCTTTTCTCTGCTGTTGCACCTACCGATGTGGCAGTCATACTCGTACTTACCGCTGTAGCAGGCACGGATAGGCTCTTTAAAATGCTGCTTCCTAAAGTTGTCGCCTGTGAGAGTAAAGTCGTTAATTTGGCTTGTGTTTCTTGTAAGAATTTTTCTAAATCGCCTGCCACCATTGCATTCAGATGTAAGCCCAAGCGCTTAATATCGGCTTCTTGGATCTTTCCATTTTCAGGATATAAGCATTGAGACATTAAACCGAACATCGGACGTAAAGCCATTCGTGCATGTGCTTCACTACTTGGCTCTGCAAATAATCCAATTAAATTTGCAGCTAGCAAAGCACCCTGTTGTACACCTGCATCCTCGGTTTTACTCTCTGTCGCGTAAAGAACCAGATCGAGTACACTGCCTGTTAAGGCAAAAATATTGGCTACCGTCGGAACATTGGCATTACCCTGTAGCTGCTCTAAACTGGTATTACCACATACCTGTAAATAAAGCTGGATCTGATGGGCAATCATCTGCAAATCAGTCACAGTGTTTACGCTGTCCAAATTAAAAACAGCAAGTTCTACCTTCGACGCTTTTTTATCTGTTGTCTGTTGTGTATTTTCTGTAGCCATTAAACTTAAACCTTAATTCATTTCAATACGTCTATTTTTTAAATCGTTACGCGTTAATTAAATTTGATCCTAACCATTGTTCTTGCCATGAAAACGGTCAACGATGCCTTGCTGAAGTATGGCGTCCACTTTGGTTGCTTGCATTAATTTGCTAGAAGCCTGATCTTTTACAAAATCCATGCCCTGCGCCTTAAGCATATCAACAGACTGACTCGGATTTTTGGCAATTTGCGCAAGACTTTTTATTTGATCTGGCGAAATATTGAGATTTAACTGTTTTGAAACAGCACTTAAAGCAGTATTGCTGACTTGGTCCTTAATTTGCCCAACTGTCTGATCAACCAAGCCGTTCAAAGTATTTTTTCCAATGTTTTTAAGACTATTTTTATCCATTGAAAGTAAACCACTGGTCAACTGCTGTTTCAAATTCTGTCCCAAGGCACTGCTTAATGAAGCTGCAACTTTCTCCACAGGTTCAGCCCACTTATAATCACGTTTAAAGTCACTACTTTGTGCCCATGCACTGGTTTCATCTTTCTCAAAAATAACTTTAGCAGCACCAGGTGCGATGCCTGTGACTTGAGCAAAGCCATTTCCATCGAGCTTGCCAGTAATTTGCTTACCTAATGAATCAATGACTTTATAACTATTCTGTTTAAAGAAATTATTACCGCCATAGCTTCTTAATAGCTGTAATGCGCCTTTCAATGATTTAGCTTGAGGTAACTGTGGTGCATTGCTGCTTGCACTTGCGCCAGAGGCCAACAAATGCTGCCCAGCCTTCGCTTCAAATTTCCCACTGGTCACAGGGAAAATACCTGAGCCATTCAGCTTGATCTGAGAACCACCCGCGGTAATCACAATCTCTTTAGGACTGCTAATCTCAATTCTGTCTTCCGTAGAAATAATTTTTATTCCTGCTTTCGCCAATAGTTCTAAACCATCGCCTTGAGCCTGAACCTCAAACTTACCTTTGGCAGCGACCTGTTTAATCCCATTTTTTGCAGCAAACAGGCTGATTCGGTTTTGCGCATGCGTAATCAGATTCTTCTGTGTACTCAAGTTAATACTGTCGCCCGCAAATTGATTGATCTGCCCATCTGCGGATAAATGAATATCTTCATTGGTGCTTAAGCCAATGCCAGCGGGTGAATTAAGTAATAACAGTGATTTTTTAAATTGGGCGATTTTTTCTTGAATCTGCTCCGCAAATTCTTTGAGCTGATCAAGCGATTCAATCTCATCGGTCTGCTGGTTCTTAGCCACTTCACTTAAGGCTTTGGCATTGCTCTGGTTGCCTTCAAGCTGTTGCTTCGCAGGTTGGGCATCAAGGTGTTCACCTTTGGCTTGATCCTGCTTGTGCGTGGAAAGCAGTAAGCCATCGCCTGCACGGACTGCACCCCATTGATCGGTACGTAGTTCAAACCCTTCACCACGGTCTTCACTTTCAGCCTTGTCTTTAGGATGGCTCAGTTTACCGAGATTGAGTTGGCTGGCAGCATGGCTGCTTTGTAGTTGGGCACTAATTTGTCCTGTGGTGTCATCAAAGCGTAACTGGTTAAAGCCTTCGCCTTGGTATTCTTTGGACTTGATCCCTGCCAGTTTCTTGGTGTCTGGCAGCTTGCCTGCATTGTCGAACTTGGTTGGGCTGCGTTGTGCTTCGTGAATACGACCCACCACAAACGGACGGTCAATATTGCCATCAAAGAAGTCGATCACCACGATTTCATTAATACGTGGTAGGAAGCGGGCTCCATAGCCTTCGCCTGCCCAAGGCGTCAAAACATCGACCCAAGCTGAATCGGTGTCATTGTCATTGGCACCTGCACCACCATCATGGCTGTGGTCTTCATTGCGGGTAAACAGGAAGCGGACTTTAATGCGTCCCCATTCATCGACATGAATTTCTTCGCCACTTGGGCCAACCACTTTGGCGCGTTGTGGAGAGGCTGCTGGTCGGTATTGTAATGGGTTGTATTCAGGTACAATTTTGATGCTGCGGCGTTGCAGGATCAACTGATTGGCTTGGCGCTCGTCATTCTCTTTGCTTTGCCAGTTACTTTGCGTTAGTAACTGTTTGATCTGCTGCTGTAGATCTTTGGGTAAGTTGTTCTGGTTATAGAACTGTTTGCCTGTGATCAGGAATTCTTTGTCTGCGCCACTGTGCTGGTCAATTTCAGGGTGCTCTGCCAGTTCAAACCAGTAACCGACATGGGTGTCACGGACGGTGCTCTTCGCCACGAACTGTTTTGATTGCAGGTCATAGTATTGTCCGAGATTCTGATTGAGCTTTTCAATTTGTGCATTGCCAGATTGGGTTGCGCCATCCTCACCATTGAGGTCTTGCATCCACGCTGGTGAAAAATGCCATGCCTGTTCTAAACCAAGGCTGGCATTGTCATGTTGTTCGCTATGTTTGTGGGTACTCTGTACACTACCTGCACCTTCTTCCTGTTCCAGTGCATCGGCTTGCCAGCGTTGTACATGCACCGCACTCGGTTGCAAGCTACGCTGTCCGACCAGACTGGTCATGCTGTCGTATTGTTCAGTGGCACTGCTGCGATGGTAGCGAATGTGGCGACGGTCTAAAGCTTGGTACTGGCTATTGTCATCAATTAAACGAAGTTTCTGGGCCTGAATCTGTTCACTGGCACTAGCGACTTTTAGCTTTGATTCATCAACCAGCCAGTTAATCCCTTCACTGCGCATCAGACGGGTTAGAAAGTCATAGTCACTTTCATTGGATTGCATGATAAAGGGACGGACGTCATAGTCTTGACTGAGTCCACTTAAATCAAGCGTTAAGCTCGAGGCAAATAAGGGACTTTTTTGTTGCCATTCTTTAAAGACAATTTCCACCACATCACGCACGCTTTTATTCATAAACACGCGGCTGTTACGGCGTTGTTTCCACAGTGCGGTTGGGTCTTCGAGTGTCAGTTTATAGAGGGTTAAGCTACCGTCAGACTGGCCTTGTAAGGCTTGAGTGATAATCCCCGTGACACGGCTCAGTTGGCCCTGATCAGTAACAGTGTCAATTGCGGCTTGGCTGCCAATAAATTGTTTGAGTGGAATGGTGGCATTGGTCGACAGGCAGATCAGTTCTACCTTAAAGCCAGCGTTTAATTCATGCTGGCCATCAATACGTTGCAGGAAGACTTGAGAATTTAAATTTTGATTCGAAAACTGAATATGGATCGCACGTTTCTGTGCTGTGAGGCCTAAACTTTCCAGAGCCTTAAAAATATTGTTCAACATTTTTTATAGAACATTTCATTAAATTTGCCATATTTTACTCAAAAAAACGATTTAATGTCTATACAGTTCTGTCTATAGATGACAATAAATGTCACATTCTATTTATTTTTTTAAACTTCCCTGTTAACTACGCGACACGTCCTTATTAAAAATAAGTTAAAAAATAAACACCTTGTTTTTCTTTAACTTAGCTTCTTTTATTTATTTTACCAAGCGAATGGCTTTTGCATAATGTGTTGGGTTGAGCCTGATCACCAGTATGCTCACCACCACTACCATCGCCAAATGCCAGATCCAGCCGAGTGTATAGCCTCCCGTAAAACCGTGAAATACGGCAAGTAGCCACGGCGCAATGGCTGCAAGTAAGAAACCACCACCTTGCATCAAGGCAGAAAGCTGACCTGCATGTGCGGGATCAGCCAGATGATCGAGCACCACAATCATCAGTAAAGCAAAACTACCACCCAAGCCTGCCCCTAAAACCACGACCCATAGATAAGGCAGATATTCAGGGATAAAAGCCAAGCCCGCAAATCCAAGCAGTTGCATGAGCAAAGTTAAACCAATCCATATCCGCCGGTCTTTATTGGTTCGAGATAAATAAGGCAATAGCAATGCTGCCGCAGCTTGACTGAGTGTCAGTAGCGCCATTAAATTACCGCTTGCTGTTGCACTCCAGCCTCGCTCCTGATAGGCCGGTGCCAGCCATGCCACGATTGAGCTGTAGCCACCATTGATCAGCCCAAAGCAAAAAATTAATAACCATGTCCGTGGCTGTTTCATAAACACGCCAACCGATGGAAGTTTGTATTGAGATTTTGCAGGTCGAGCTAAAAAACAACTGGCAAGCAGCAATGCGGCAATTGCGGGTAAAGTGAAAATAGATAGACCAATTTTCCAGTCCCCACTCATGCTAGTGACCATTGGCGCAATTAAAGCACCCAAAGCCCCGCCGCCCATCAACATGGCCGAATACAGCCCCATCATCGGCCCCAGATGATCCGCAAATTCTCTTTTGATCATACTTGGAAAGCAGGCCTGTACAATCGCCACACCCAAGCCAATAATGGCAGCAGTCAAAATCAAGAATCCACCATTCGGCACAATAAAACGTAATGCACATCCCAGACAGATAATCGCTAAAGCCGTCAGAATGGCCTTACGCTCACCCAGCGCACTTTGTATGGAAGGCCCAACAAAGGCAATGATTCCCATCAACAGCATAGGAACCAAAGTGAGTAAGGCAATCCCTTGCAAACTCAGGCCCGTCCCTGTTCGTATCGGATTCGCAACTGGCCCAATGCTGGTCATAAAAGGGCGTAAATTTAGCCCGACCAATGCCACAGTTGCGATCAGCATCGGACGATGATTAAAGGAGGTCATCATAATTTAGGCCAATGATTTCCAGTAGGCATACAAATCTGGTTTTTGCTCCAGCCGTACAGGGACATAGCGAATCTGCATCGCTTGCTCTGCAAAAGGCTTGGCAAGATCGGCATAAATTGCGGCGGTTGATAGGCCAAAGGGTTCACCTGCTTCATTTGAATAGGCGTAAGTCACGGCCTGTATACCCGCCATACGCATCGCAGCCATACACATCGGACATGGATGGCCACTAGCAAATACAGTGCATCCTTCTAAATTGGCTGAGTTGAGCTGTTTACTGGCAGCACGGATGGCCTGTAATTCTGCATGTGCGGTGGGATCATTGGTGCTGAGAATCTGGTTGACGCCAGAAGCAATCACTTGCCCATCCTTGACAATCACAGCCCCGAATGGACGTCCACCTGCCTCACTATTTTGATAAGCCAGATCAATGGCCTGCCGAAGAAAATCTGTATCGTTAATCATGTTCATACTCTCAGCCTTATTTTGCACCAGCCGCCAATAATGCATTTTCAATCGTCTTGTAACCGCGTGCCTGAGCATGAACCAATGGCGTTACTCCTTCACGATCAGCCAGATTGACATTGGCACCTGCCTGAATTAGAAGGTTGACGATTTGCTGGTATTGCTTATCACCATTGCCCAACATGATGGCTTCCAACAATGCAGTCCAGCCCAGATTGTTGACATGATCAATCTTTACGCCTGCTGCAATCAGTGTTTTGACCGTTTCGACATGACCCCGCTCACAGGCAGGAATCAATGCTGTACCGCCATATCGATTGGTACTTTTCAGGTCTGCACCATGTTGCAACGTCATTTTCAAAATCTCTAAATGCCCTCTTGCACCCGCATAGAGATAAGGACTGTCCTGAATATTATCTTTGGCATTGACATCGGCTCCAGCCTTGATCAAAGCTTGCGCAGCCTGAACATTGTTGGCTCGTGTCGCAATCATCAATGCGGTTGAGCCCGACGAGTCGCGCGCATCTATTTGGGCAGTTTTAGGTAACAGTTGCTCGATTTGGGCCACATCATTTTGTGCCGCAGCCTGACGTAACGCATCATTGTGCATTGGATCTCCTGAGCTTGCATAACCGCATGCGGATAATGTCATCACCAAAGCAGCAGCGATTAGGGACTTGTTCATCGACTTCCTCCATGCAAATACCGAAAAGACAGCAAGATGCAGACAACGCTTTGAGTTGTAGCAATATCATCCTTGCAATCAATCAACTTGTGACTTGAGCATAACGAGATTCACAACTATTTAAAAATTAAATTATTGAATCAAATGTATTAAGATAATGAATATCCATTTAAGTCTTAAATGGAAAAATAATTCCAAACAATGAGTTATTGCGATGTTTGATCCACGCTTGTTACGCGCCTTTGTCACGATTATTGAAGCTGGCAGTTTTACTTTAGCGGCAGAACGCTTGCACATGACCCAATCGACCGTCAGTCAGCAATTGGCAAGACTGGAACAAACTGTGGGCAAACAATTGATTGATCGAAATGCCCGACCACTGCAACTCACCAGTGCAGGCGAATATCTGATTAGCTATGCTCGACGTATTCTGGCACTTCAGCAAGAGGCACAAAATGTGCTCGGTGATCCGACGGGCACCATCCCGATTCATATCGGCTTACCCGAAGATATTATGAATACCGATATGGCGCTGGCATTAAGTGCATTTAGCAAACAGCATCGGAGTATTCGCCTTGATGTGACCGCAGGACTGAGCCGTGATCTGATGGAAGGCTATCGAAATGGACAATTTGATCTGGTCATTGTCAAGGAAACCCTTGCCAGCGCGGATCATCGTGCGACTTTCCCTGAAGAAATGGCTTGGTTTGAAAGTATTGATCATGACGGAAACTGGTCAGATCCGATTCCACTGGTGACCTTTCCACAAGGTGGGCTATATCGAGAAGACATGTTTGAACGAATCGAACGTGATCGGCGACATTGGTATATTGCCTTTACCAGCAATAGTTTAGCCAGCGTACTGGTCGGCGTCGAAACTGGACTCGGCCTGTCGTTGCTACCTGTTGCAACCACCAAAGGCTATCGGGTACGTGAATATCTTCCATTAGGTAAGGCCAATCCGATGACAGTTTCGATCTATGCTTGGGATAAGGACGGCTTGGTGGCAAAGCTGGTGGAGCAAATGACCGCTGTACTGCAAAGACGTTTTGAAATGTCCAAAACAGAAAATTAAATCGTTAGCGTCAATCAAAAACTCAAATGATCCTTAAAATAAAAAGAACAAACCTTTCGATTTGCTCTTTTAGATAAGATCGGAAATGCTTTAAAAACTAAATCCAATATTTAAATTGATGCGGTAAAGCCATTGGTCACTATACGGCGAAACGGTTGAGGTATAGCCTGTAGCATTGGATGCCCCACCAATAATATTGGAGTTTTTACCCCAAGTGTAATCGGCCCACACCATAAATGGCGAAGCAATAAACATCATCCCTGTGGTATTCATTTGTGAAGCCGACCAATCATCACGCTTCTTGTCCATATAGCTATAGTCATTATAGAAACGGATGGCTTTGAGTTTGCCCATATCCTGCACAGGTAAGGTATAAGCAAGGTTTAAACTGGCAACTGTGGCTTCCGAAGCAATGAAATATGCAGGTGTCAGGCCATTGGTACCCATCAAGGTCATATCATTGCTGACTCCATCAGGATTTTTTGCATCATATTGATAATGAATCACAGAGCTTTGTAAATTAAAGCGTTTGTAATTATTATCGGTATGCAGGCCGACCGCATAATACTGACCATTTTTATCAGTGCTTTTATTATGCAATTGCGCAATCGCACCTGAAACGCCAAACTCTTGCTTACCGAATGCGGTTTCCAGCTTGCGTACAATACGCGTGTTAAATTGATGACGCTTTTCGTTTTGATAGGCTTTCTGATTCGGGAAAGCATTTTCTGAAAGATCATCATAAGTTGCACTTTCAGGCGAATAACGCAGACTGGTCTCCAGCATTTGCGGATAATAGCCGAGTTTTACATCCCAGTCCTTGTTATGAAAATTCCAGTTCAAACCTGGCGCAACGTTATTGCCATAGCCGAGGAAGAATGGAATATGGTAAGTCCAGCCATTCTGCGGATAGGGGTAAATTGCAAAAGGTTTATAGACAAAACCTGCTTCTATACTGTTATTTTCATCTAAGTTATAGCCGACATAGGCTTTCTCGACCGAACGCTTTTCCTGATCTTGAAACAGGTAACTGGCATTAAAATAGGCATCATCAAATTTGCCTTTTAAATCCACCCGAAAAATATCGAAATACAGCTTACCGAATCCACCATTCGGCCCTTCCCAATTTTCATAACGCTGATTGAGTCGTACCACACCGCCGACTTGTACTGAATCCGTACCGTCTTCACTTTTCCATTCCAGGGCTGAGCTTTGTGCAAATACATTTGAACTGCTACCCAAATAAAATGCAGCAAATAGCATGGCTATAGAGGTCTTTTTCATCTCTTGATTCCTTGGTTTTTGTTCCAACGATCCTGTTGGCTAGCTTTTTTGTTTTACCTATAAAACATAGTTTTTATCGCTTTATGGACAAAAAAATTTGCCCATAAAGCGGTCTTCACATCAGCACCGACTGCCAATGCTCAGCGGGATTAGTACAATTTTTTCTGTGGTGGCCCTGCAAAGTTCAATGGTCCAATTGAATGCATGTCCAGTTCAATTACGCTTGGGCCTTTGAAATCAACCGCTTCCTGAATCACGGTCTTGAATTCATCCGCACTGCCCACTTTCCAGCTCTTCACCCCCATTGCTTCGCCTAAGACTTTATAGTCTGGGGTATGCAATTCATTGAAATACTGGCGACCACCGAAGTAGTTATTTTGAATACCGCGCATCACGCCATAACCACCATCATTCATGATCATCAGCACCATATTGGTATTTTCTTGCGCCATGGTTGCGATTTCGCCGATGCCTAACATCAAACCGCCATCACCCACCAAGCCAATCACTTTCTTGTCAGGATTGGCTATCGAAGCACCAATCGCTGTTGCCAGACCTAGACCAATGGCACCTGCTAGAGAATGAATATTCTGGTTTGGTGCCTGCACTGGGAATAAGCGACTGCCCCAAGTGCTACCTGACATCGTAATATCACGTACAAAAATGCCATCTTGCGGTAATGCGGCACGTAGGTGATCACAGATCAAGGCATATTGATCAAGCTGCTTGCGTAAAGCATCAATCGCAGCCTGTTTTGCCTGAACCACTGCGGCATCATAATCTGCGTCGACTTTTGAGATACCTTGCAGGCCCGTCAATACACGTTGCAGCACATCTTTGGCGTCACCACAAATGAAATTACGAACTTTGTAATTACGCTGTTGTGCGACTGGATTGGCATCAATCTGGATAATATTGTCAGGGAATTGCACTGAATAGGTCTTGGTTTCATTACTACGTAAACGTGAACCCACCACTACTAATAGATCAGCATCTTTAAGCAACTGCTCTACGCCAGCCGAGTTATGGAATGCGCCTAAGCTACGCGGATGATCATCGGCCAATACGCCACGCGCATGTGTTGATGACACTACAGGAATACCAAGATCAGCAATAGCTTTGACTTCTGCAACGCTATTCAACGTACCACCACCGATCCAGAACACTGGGCGTTTGGCTTTTTTCAGTTCTTCAACAATTAAGTCGACTTCGACCTGTTCAGCTTGTGGCAATTCAAGGGCTTTTACTGGCCCCAAGTTCAGTGGCAAATCGATTTCTGCTGCTTGCACATCAATCGGTAACTCAACGCTCACTGGCCCCATTGGTACTGTCGTTGCCACACGAATCGCTTCACGGATCACACCCACCGCATTGTCAGGGCTGGTGATTCGAAATGCAGCTTTGCTCGATGCACGTAAAAAAGTCAGCTGATCTTTGGTTTCATGAATAAAACTGGCATCACGATCCAAATATTCACGCTCAACTTGCCCGGTTAAATGCAATACAGGACTGCCTGCATTCATTGCTTCAATCAGTGAACCGACTGCATTACCTGCACCCGCGCCAGTACTGGTAAGCGCCACACCGAGTCCTTTAAAACGAGAGTGACCATCTGCCATCGTGACTGCGCCTGCTTCACCGCGAGCCGCTACAAAACGGATTTTTTCACGGCGACCAACTGCATCGGCAATTGGCAAGTTATGGATCGAGATCACGCCATAAATACTGTCTACTTGATGTGCCTCTAAAACACGGGCGATGGCTTCGCCGACATTTACACGTTCTGTCATTTGTATATTCCTCAAAAACTGTTCATTCCATGAATGTATTAATTCGCCCAAGGATTTGGCTGCTCGCTTAATCCCATATAGATACTTTTTTGTTGCATGTAAGACAAAATGCCTAAACGACCTTTTTCGCGCCCGATACCACTTTCTTTAAAGCCACCAAATGGCGCAGAAATCGAGAATTTTTTATAGGTATTGATCCAGACCGTACCGACTTCTAAAGCACGGGCAATTTGCCATGCCTTACGATAGTTTTCAGTCCAGATGCCTGCGGCAAGACCAAAACAACTGTCATTGGCTTGTGCAAGCAAATCTTGTTCATCGTCATATTTCATCACCACCAGCACAGGGCCAAAAATCTCTTCCTGACAGGTTTGTGCTGAATTGCTTAAACCAGTGATGATGGTTGGCAAGTAATAGCTACCTTTGGCAAATTCACCTTCGGTTAGGGCATGACCACCCACAAGGACTTGTCCACCTTCTTGTTTCGCGAGCTGTACATAGTCATCGACAGAAGCCAAATGCTTCGGGTTAATCAAAGAGCCGAGATGTACGCCTGCGGTTTCAGGGTGCCCAACACGCAAGCCTTTGGTAATTTCAACCAAACGGCTTAGGAATTGATCATAGATGCTGCTGTGCACGAACAAACGCGAACCCGCAATACAGGCTTGTCCAGCCGAACTGAAAATACCGTAAGCCACACCTTTTGCAGCTAATTCAATATCTGCATCTGGCAATACAATCGTTGGTGATTTTCCACCCAGCTCCAAAGAGGTTGTGATCAGTTTATCGGCTGCTAAATGTGCCAAATGACGACCAGTCGTGGTTCCACCCGTAAATGAAATTTTACGCACCAAAGGATGCTTTACGATTGCATCACCAATCACAGAACCGCGTCCGACCAATACACTGAGCAAGCCTTTCGGTAATCCCGCTTCTTCAAAGATTTTGGCAAGTTCCAATGCAATCAAAGAAGTCACTTCCGCAGGTTTTAGAATCACTGCATTTCCGCCAGCAAGTGCAGGTGCCAATTTCTGTACTTCACTGGCAATCGGCGAGTTCCACGGGGTAATTGCAGCCACCACACCCACTGGTTCATGCACACTCAAGGTCATGAAATCTGCGGCACGTTGCGTGGTCAGCTCATCATTCAAGGTTTCGCAGGCTGCTGCTACATAACGCGCTGTTGCAGCTGCACTCATGGTCAAGGCACGGGTTTCAGCCAATGGCTTGCCATTATCGCGAGTTTGCAACTTTGAAAGCTCATCTACACGCGCTTCAATAATGTCTGCTACTTTATATAAAATACGGGCACGTTCATGCGGCATGCTGTTGCGCCACTCGGCTTTACGCCAAGCCGCATCAGCCTTTTCAATGGCTTCATTGACATCATCTAAACTCGCCGTTGAAATTTCAGCATTCACCGATTGATCTGCTGGAAATAAACTTTGAATCGTAGCGCCTTTACCTAATCGCCATTCACCTGCGATATAAATTTCCTTTACCATGATCAAATCCTTTTAAATCTGAATTGCTTCAACACTATTGCGGCAAGCGCGAATCACACTTAATGCAGCCAAGGTTGAGGTTTTTGGATTACTCGCCAATGGCACACCGACCAGTTCAATGGTCATTTCACCGAACACACCTTCTGCCACGATAGTGTGCTTGTTTTTGTTGATACTCGGATCAACCGTCAGCTCGACCATCGTGTCATCCATGCCGAGCCCAGCCAGTGCAATCGTGGCGGCCACATTGGCATTGGCTGGAAACTTCAAGGCTGCTTCTCTGGCTGTACCACGGAAAAAAACTGTTGCTTCGCTGACCTGATCGAGGTCAACCAATTGTTCCGCATAGCTACCACGCCAGCTTTTTGGACTCTTACAGCCCTTATAGGTGACCTTTTCCAGACCACCTTCTTTGGCCGCAGAGATCCCATCAATCCCTGCAATGGCACCTGCCAATAAATGCAGGTGCGCATCGTTTTGTTCTGCCGTTTTTTTCAGTTGAATTAAAAATTCGTTATCTGCCAAAGTCCCCACTGAAATCAGGCCAATGGTCCAGCCTTTTTCCAAGACTTTTTGCGCGTGTTCTTTCACCGCAGCCTGTCCTGCCACTTCAATCACATAATCAGGTGTCCCCTGACATTGTTCGATTGAACTAATCACTTGCACATCAGCCGCAACCTGCGCCTGTACTTTTTCTACACTGCGTGTAGGGACCACAATCCATTTAAGTTGCAGGTCTTGTGGCATATGGGCATACACTTCTGCCGCCATCGCTCCAAAACCAATCATCATCAACTGTTTCATGTGAACACCTTATAAATGTTTGTTAAATCCACCAGAGACATCGAGTGTCGAACCTGTGGTATACGATGCTAAAGGCGATGCTAAAAACACCAATGCACGTGCTGGCTCTTCTGGCTTGCCTAAACGTTGCATTGGAATGCCACGGTTTTTGGCAATGTTGCCTGTCCACTGTTCCCATGTTGCATTTGGATCAGAACGGGTTTCAAAACGGCGTTTCCACTGTGCTGATTCCACCATGCCCAAAAGAATTGAGTTGACACGAACACCGTACTGGGTAAATTCATGCGCCAGTGAATGGGTTAAATTCAGCAATGCTGCACGTGCAGATGAAGTCGCAATCATGTGCGGTTCAGGTTGCAGTGCCAGCAAAGAATTCACATTGGTAATCGACCCGCATGCCGAATGTTTTAAATCATTTAAGAATGCACGTACTGGATGTAATACACTGAAATACTTCAGTTCAATTTCTTTCATCCAGTCTTCGTCTTGGGTATTTTCAAAATTAGACACACGCCCCTGACCTGCGTTATTGATCAGCATATCGACATTGCCCAGATTCTGATTGACCTGTTGTGCAAAGCGTTTTACATCTTCTTTATCCAAAACATTGCAAATACTGGTGAAGATATTGGCATGCGGATATTTTTCTAAAATATAGAGTTTTGATGCCGCCAAACGCTGCTCATCTCGACCACACCACGCCACCTTGGCACCTTCTGCAACTAAAATTTCGACTGCAGCCAAACCAATGCCTGACGAGCCACCTGTTACAACTGCTACTTTTCCTTCAACTTGGAAGCTCATATCCATATCTCTCGTTTAAGTCTTAATGTGCCGATAAAACAATGTCGTTAAACTGTTCAGGTTGATCGACATAACTCAGATGACCTGCATCTGTAATGAGATGACATCGGCTCAATTGCATTTCTACAGCAAGTTCCTTGATCGCTTGCGCAGGCGTAATTCCATCCTTGTCACCCGCAATCACCACACAAGGAATTGTAAGTTCTGTTAAATAATTTCGAATTTCGTCATACGCCAGCAAATAAGATGCTCGGGTAAAACCATCTAATGTCAGTTGCCCCATCACCTCACTGACCAAAGCCAGTGCCTGAGGGTCTTGTTTATAAATCAAATGCGGTCCACGGCTGGCAGCCATGCCTGCATTACCCAAGCTTTTCAACATATTCGGGCGTTTCTGATAGACCTGTGCTTTGGTATCGTCATCGGAACGTTGATAACCTTGTGCTGCATTGGCAATGATTAAGGTCTGTATCCGTTCAGGATAAAGATGGGCAACCGCACTGGCCTGTAAAGCACCCAATGAATGTCCAACTACAACGGCTTTGGGAATGTTCAACGCATCCATCAAGCCCAATACTCGCTCCGCATAATCGGCTGCATTGGGTTGATCTGTGTTTAAGCCATCGGATAAGCCATAACCCGGTGCATCCCAGGCAATGACATGAAAATACTGACTGAGTGTCTCCAACTGATTAATCCAAGATGCTGAACCTGAGCTAATTCCATGCAGCAAAATCAGCGGCTGGCCTTGACCTGCTTCACGATAAGCTTGCACAGCGCCATTTACGGCAACGGTTTTGACTGGATAATGAGTTAAACGCTCAATCAGTGTCATCATGTCATTCCTTCAACATTTATAAGATCAATCGGATTAACGTTTGATTTGAGACAACGGATGCTCAGGTGGATAGTTCGGAATGGTTGGTTTACCAGCACCCAACATCACACACATCAAGGCATCTTCCTGACCTGGATTGAACAGACCGCGATAAATACCCGGTGGAATTGAAATCAGGTCACGCTCTTTCAATCTGGTCTCAAATTTTTCCCCGTTATGTTCAATGAACAGGTCAATTTCGCCACGCAACATGAAAAACACTTCTTCAACATCGTGATGAATATGCAAAGGCCCTTCACATTGCGCAGGTAAAACCATGGTTGAAAAAGTAAAGTTTTCAGCTGGAACCGTATTGCCATCATTGACCACACCTGTTGCACCTGTACCCATATAACGCATTTGTGCACGACGATATTTCGGGTCATAGTCCGCTTGGAACTTCAAGGCATCAAAATCATATTTACGTGTTTCAAAGCGTGCGATACGTGTATTCAACCAGTCTTGTAAATTTGTACCTTCAGGTTGTGTCCATGATTCGAATTGTTGAGTAGTCATGTTTTAACTCCTAGGTTTTGTTCAATATTTTGATTAATAACGTTTCAATAAAGGAACTAAGAAGAACGATCCAATCACAGCGACGGCTGCCAAGAAGGTAATTCCTAAATTAAAACTATGTGTTTGCATCACGATGTAACCGATCAGAACAGGTGCAATTGCGCTAGCAAAATTACCCATTCCGTTGAAAATTCCACCCGCAGTTGCACCAACATCGGCAGTTGTTACACGGGCAAGTAAAGCGAATACTGCTGCGACACCAAAGCCCCAAGCCATTGCGCTTAAAGACATTGCTGCGATCACGAGAATCGGATCAGTCATAATGACCATGACATACATAAAGATGCCTGCCACCAACAGGCCACTGAAAACCTGAACAGCACGGCGGCCTAACTTGTCCGAAAGGAAAGCACCGATCACTTCACCAATCAGCATGGCAATAAATGGAAGGCTTGAATAAACACCAAACTCTTTCAGGTTAAAGCCCTTGTCCTGAATCAGATAAGAAGGTACCCAGCTATTTAAGCCCCAGAGATAAGTCATCAATGCAATATTGAAAATGCACACCAGCCAAAAAGCACGGTTCTGTAATAGCACTTTGGTGTTATGAATATGACCTTTGAAATTCAGGCGTTTGCTGGTTGATTCAAGTTCAATGGTTTTCTTGAGTTGTAAATGACGTAGACCAAATGCAATCGCCAGTAGGGCAACCACTGTTAAACCAGACATCACAAAAAATGTGGTGTGCCAGTCGTGCTTCGCAAGCACTGCGGCAGTAATTGGAAAACCCAGAAATGCACCGATCGGCGTACCTAGCAGGAACATGGTCGAAGCACGTGCTTGCTGGCGATCGGTATAGGTTTGCTTCACGATGGCATACGCCAGTGCAAATAAGGGTCCCTCAGCCAAACCAAGCAAAACGCGTAGGATCAACATACCGGTATAGTTGGTGGTAAATCCCATGCAGAACATTAAAATGCCCCACGATGCGACGCTCCAGAACAGCATTTTCTTCGGATTAAAAATATCGCCGAGGAAACTCAAAAAGACCGAGGAAAAACCATAAGCCAACAAGAAGCTGGTCATGAGCCATCCGAGTTTTGCCTTATCTTGTGCAATCCCCATCGCACCTTGGAAGTGCGGGTCAGCAAACAAGACCGCGATACTGATTTTGTCGAAAAATGCCAGAACGACACATACCATCAGGACGAAAGCAGGAACCCAATGCTTTAATCCACTTTTTTCTTCATTACTCATACTTCATCCCTTCGATTGAGTCATGAACCGAATCTAATGTTTATGGTTTTAATTTCATTACATTAAATTCAGGGTCTGCTAATAATTTTGGGTCTAACTCGGTATTCGACTGCATCCAGCGCTTTGCCAGTTTGACCAGTTTTGAATCATTGATTGCGATCATGTTGAGTAAACGGTTTTGCTCATCCAGATATAGATAACTGCATTGATCATCTGCGCTTTTACGAACCACAATCTGCCCTGTTTTTTCAGGTTGATAAGTACCTAAAATCTGAATATTGAAATGATACTGATCTGACCATAACCACGGAATATCGCTATATTCGGTTTCAATACCCAGCATTGATTTTGCAGCGGCAATGGCCTGATTCTGTGCATTGGCCCATGACTGGATGCAATACCCAAGCCCTGGATGAATCGCAACATCACCTGCGGCATAAATATCCTGGTCAGAAGTCTGTCCAAAACAATTCACCACGATGCCATCTTTCACGTCCAAGCCCGCATTAACACCAAGCTCTTTGGCAATATCAGCACCTGCACCTACAACCACACAATCAAACAGTTCGCTTGCATTCGGATGATTGACCACTTCAACTTTTTGCTGACCCGCTTCAATCAAATGCAGATTTTTACTGTCTAAATGAATCTGTGTCCCTTGTTGCTCATGCATGCTTTTTAGGAAAGCAGATACATCAGGGCTAACACTACGTGCACAAAGACGATCGCCATATTCAAAAATATGAACCTCTTTGCCTTGTTTACGTGCCGTCGCTGCAATTTCCAGACCAATCCAGCCACCACCAATCACGGCTAACTTTTGCGAATACTGCAAGATTTCGGCTAAACGCTCACAATCCTGAACATTACGTAAAGTCACCACATTGGGAATAAACTGCCACGTATTCACAGGAACACGCGCACGGCTACCTGTAGCAATCAACAATTTGTCATACGGTAAAACCTGACCGCTTTCCAGAACCACCTGCTTTTGCTGGCGATCTACCTGAGTAGCAACTGCTGGCTTGTGCCATTGGATATTAAAATCCTGCACCTGCTCTGGAGAAAACAGATGCAAGCTTTCATAAGTGGCTTCTTTTGAAAGTACCTGTTTTGACAATGGTGGGCGTTCATAAAACACACGGTCTTCATTTGAGACCACATGAATTTCACCTGAATATCCATTCTGGCGCAAAGTACTGACTGCCCAACCCGCGGCTTGTCCTGCACCCACAATTACGATTCTTTCCATAGCTTGTTCTCCCTGCCTGATCTGTACTTATGCAGGTTTAACCTGACGACGGGTATGATCATCCAGACCGCCTTCAATCGCCCATTCTGTAAAGAGTTCCAGACGATGTTCTTCGATGCGTGGTTGCCATTCTTCAGTCAGGTAGTCATCGTTGGTGTAATACTCAAACGCACCACCGAGCGGTGAATTGACATACCAGAAGTAAGCTGAAGAAATCGGATGACGTCCTGGGCCAATGAACGTTGACCAGTCAGAACGGTTCATGTGTAATCCACCACCAATCACCTCATGGATATCACGAACGACGAATGCGACGTGATTGAGTCCAGCAGGTTTATTAGGTACTGAAAGCAAGAACAGGTCATGGTGGAAACCTTCACCGCGACAGCGTAAGAATGCACCACGATTGCGATAAGCATCTGATAAGAAGAAACCAAGCTTTTCAATATAGAACTGTTCCGTCTTTGCTAAATCAGGCGTGAAAAACACCACATGACCAATCGCAACAGGTTGTCCTTTGTCATATACAGGACTTGCTGCATTGACACGTTGTACATTGCCGTACTGGTTAATGCCTTCTGTTTTCAATGCAGGTAGATCTTGGGTAAAGCTTTTCTGAAAGCGAATCGTCATGCCATTCGGATCCAGACACTGCACCATATCCGCAGTCGCCTGATAACCCTCTACATCATTTAGACGAAGTGCTAAATTTGCCAAATCCTGTGCCGCATCATCTAGCCCCCAAGTCACTTCACGTAAAGTTGAACCTGACTCAATGGCTTTTGGTAAACGATGATCATCACAATCAAATAAGTAAATCTTGCTGCCATTTTGTGTCTGGTAAAGATCAGTGCCTTCAATATCTGACTGACTTTGCTTGAGACCGAAATCTGCCAAAAATTTATTCGAAGCAGCTCTGTCTTCAACGCCAAACTTTAAAATCTCAATCCCTGTAATCATGAGATTACTCCTTAATTAAAGACAAAACCGCCATTTACTAGAATATTCTGTCCTGTCACAAACGAGGACAAATCTGATAGTAAATAAAGGGCTGTTCCGTTCAAATCCTGTGGTAATTGCTGACGTTGAATCGCACGACCATTCACATATAAATCATGGCGTTCTTGTGGCACATAAGCTGTTGCTTCAACCAGAGTTAATCCTGGTGAAAGCGTATTGATACAGATATTGAGTGGCCCAAGTTCTCTCGCCATGGAACGTGTCATTGCGGTTAATGCACCTTTGCTCGCGACATAGGCCATGAGGTTGGGAGCACCCCACAACGCTGTATCCGAAGCCACATTAATGATCTTGCCTGCACTGGACTGTTTAAGATAAGGCACCGCAGCCTTGGTCACTAACCAAGTCCCTTTCACATTAATGTTCATGACACGATCCCAAAGATCTGCGTCATACTCCATCATGCTTTTACCGCCAACATTGGTTGCAAGTGCGGCACAATTCACTAAACCATCCATTCCACCCATGCGCTCAGCTGCTTGCTGAACTGCTTGCTGGATCGAGTCTGCATTTGCCAGATCAATGCTCACCGCATCAACCTTTAAGCCTTGTGCTTGCAAAGCAGCGGCTTCTTCTTGTACCAGATCAGTCAAGATATCAGCCATGACCACTTGAGCGCCTGCTTCCGCAATCGCTTGTGCAAAGTCTCGACCCAAGCCTCTTGCCGCACCTGTGACAAGGACTTTTTTGTCCTGTAACAATGCGACATTAACCATGAACTTCTTCCTGCATTTCAATACGGTTTGAGGTATTCAATGCTGCAATTTTCTTTAACTGTTTTTCCGCTTCTTTTTTCATTAAACGGCGTAAACGAGAGAGACCCACATCATGCTGATAAAGGAATTCGTGTTGACGGGCATTCGGCGCAAGATTTTCTAAAATAATGCGATCCTGTTCCAATACATCCCAATGCAATTTTTCTAAATGGTTACGGTAAAGGAAGCGCCAGACATTACGTTGCCAGCCACTGACTTTACGGCAGCGCCAGAAAAATACACGGGTATTGTTGGCATCAATTGGCGTTGCATAACCCACGATCCAGAACTCGCCGCCTGGGCCAAAGTCTTTACGATACGGAATTGAGAGGCGTAACCAACTTGCACCCGTATTGGCATATTCAACCCAGTCAAAATTTACGCCAATTTGGCCTTCTTTCTCAAAAACAAAACCATTTGGCGTTGAACGGTGTTTCATTTCCGCAGTACGGTCGCCCTCTGCCATTGAGTGCGAGGTGCAATGCAAATAGCTACCGTGCATCGGATCCATGACATTATCAATCGCATACTGATGATTTACTTTCCAGTCCGCCTGACATAAGAATGAACTCCATTCTTCACTTGCCAATTGTTCAGGAAAATCTAGTGGCTTAGGCGCTTCATTGGCATCGATACCAAACCACATGAAAATTGCACCATGCTGCTCAATCACAGGATAGCTTTTGACACATGACGTACCTTTCATTGGACAATCATGTACCGCAGGCACATCTTCCACCACGCCATCATGGCGAACTTCAACACCGTGATACCAGCAAGCTACACGATTGCCTAGATTCCAGCCTAAAGAAAGACGTGCGCCACGATGCGGACAGCGATCTTCCAAAGCATGAACCTGACCTTCTGCGTCACGCCAAACCACGATATTTTCACCTAAACGGGTAATACCGACTGGATTTGCAGCCACTTCCCAGCTTGCTAACACAGGATGCCACTGATCACGTAAACCTAAATCTAAATACTCTTCTACACTTGGAGTAACTGATACTGCTGCGTTCATCACTATTCTTCCTTGAATTAATAACCTAAACGTTGCATTTCTTCTGAGAACTTTTCAGAAGTCCAAAGCTCACCAGATTCACAGCGAAAACCTTGCTGGTTTAAAGACTGGACTAAATCAGTGAGTTCAGTGACGCCTGTAGAAAAGGCTTTGATGAGATGTTGAACAAAATCCTGTTCATAGACAGTTGGCTCTTTATAACGTGTTTGCCAAACCAGTAGCTCTGCCTGTCCCGGTATCTGAATATTGTTAATCCCTGCTTCGGTCGCTGGCGTGGCATGAATCCAGTTCGCTAGCTTCTCATTAAAAGTTTTCATGAGATTCCATCCTTTAAAATAAAACTTATAGTTGAATTTGAACGTCCTGCCCTTCAACACGTACTGGATAGGTGCACAAATCACGGCATCCTGGTCCACTCTTCAACTCACCTGTCTGGATATCAAAGATCGCCTCATGCAATGGGCATTCCACTGTTTGATCTTCGATAAAGCCTTCTGTTAACAAGGCAAAGGCATGTGGGCAAACATTCTCGATGGCAAAGTAATTATCATCGATGAAAAATACGCCAATTTTCTTACCGTCGACTTCAATGGCTTTCGGCTCGTCTTCGGTGATGTCGTCTTGCTGACAAACTGAGATCCAACTCATCCTTGCATCCTCATTTGTTTTATATATAAAACATTATTTGATATAACAAACTTTAGATAAGAATACTCCCATGATGTTTTTTCTGTCAAATTAAATATATTTTTAAAATTCAATAACTTGATTTTTAGAACACATTCTTTTACGTTTTACTAAAAAAATTTTGTTTTATATATAAAAAAATATTTAAACAATCTATTTGCAGTTACAATAGAATCCTAAGAAAACGAAATGTACTGATTTGCGATTTTTTGATAGGAAAATTGAACACATGAATTCAACAATTGAAACAGACTCCCAAGAATCTGATGCAATAAAAAATGAGGAACGCTATTTAGTCCCTGGCTTAGTACGTGGTTTGGCAATCTTGCAAGCGTTTAACCAGCAAACCCAAGAAATGACAATTACAGAAATCGCGGAAATTCTGGACGTGAACCGTTCCAGTGCTTTCCGTCTGATCTATACGCTGGAGTCTTGTGGCTTTTTACGCAAAGCTTCACAGAAAACGTATGCTTTAGACTCTAAGGTCATGGAGCTTGGTTTTAATAGCTTAGCCAAACAGTCATTACTAGACTTGGCAACACCGCTAATGAAAGAGTTACGCGATCAAACTCAACTTGCCGTGCATCTTTCTATATTAGAAGGCACGCATATTGTCTTTATCAACAATATTCAATCCAATGGCACATTCACCAGTAATATTGGCTTAGGCACACGCTGGCCTGCCCATGCAACCGTGATTGGACAAATGCTATTAGCGGATCTGACAGAAACAGAAATTAAAGAGCGCTATAAAGGTTTTAATCAATGGGACACTTTTTCAGAGTTAACCCCGACCAATCTTAAAGCATTGTTACAACGCCTGAGTTTCGTTAAAACCCAACGCTCTATGGTGAGTTGGGGCCATTACAATCACGACATGGCTGCCTGTGCTGCTCCGATTTATAAACAATCTACCCATAAAATGGCTGCCGTTTTATCCGTGAGTTGCCCACTCGGTAGTTATGATGAACACTATTTTAGAAATGATGTTGCCGAGGCGGTCATTCAAACTGCAGAAAAAATTTCTAAATTTATTTATTAATAATCAAAAGCAGCAATTTTCGCTGCTTTTCTTTTATCAAAAAAACGTTAACCTAACTTTTGAGCTTAAGCCTCCGTTTTTAATTTACTTTTTAAGCGCTTATCCATTAACTGAAACAGTGGTCGGGACAGATTCATCATCCATGTCGGTGTCGTATTTAATAATGCATTGGCAACCAGCCCTGCTTTACTACTGACCCGATAAGATTTTCCTTTTATAGCTTTTACAATCCATCCCGCTGCGGCAGGCGTATCCAGCATTTTCATATGTTTATAAATGGCTGTTTTCGACGACATTGGCGTTCTGACCATTGGAAAATACACGATACTGACATCAATTCCTTTGTCCTTTAATTCCATCGACAAAGAACGGGAAAAAGATTCAAGCGCAGATTTACTGGCGAGATAGGCCGAGAACAAAGGAATCGGAACTTGCGTCGACATGGTTGAAATATTCACGATATGCCCTGCACCATTTTTCATAAAATGAGGTAATAAATGCAGTGTCATATTCACAGCAGCAAAATAATTAATCTGCATGGTGCGTTCATAATCATGTAAACGATCAAGTGACTCAAGAATAGGACGTCTGATTGAACGTGCAGCGTTATTTACCAAGACATCGACTTTATTATGCGCTGACAATATTTGGGTTACGCAAGCCTCTAGTTGTTCCTGATCGGTAATATCTGCTGGATAGATAGAGACATCTCCACCTTGAGCTTGAATCTTCGCCTGAATGCGCTGTAACTCTTCAGCTCGACGGGCAATAAGACAAACTTTCGCACCTGCTTGAGCGAGTTGAAGTGCGGCTTCTTCACCGATCCCACTTGATGCACCTGTAATAATGATGGTCTTATTGCTTAAATTCATTGTTTTTCTCCAGCAGTCTAGTATTTAGATCATTACATCGTTGTCATTCAAAAATGTAAGCGCTTTTAATCCTGAATACCAATGAGTTTATTCAATACAAAGAAGAGAGAAAAATTATCCTTTTGTTTTAGCGAGGTTAAAATTCATTTAGAAGGATGAATAAGTTTTAATTTTTAACGAAGTCTAGAAAATAGATTAAAGTAAACAGTTGGATTTTGATGGTGTTTTCATTGTGATATAAGTTTGAGCATAAGCAGCTAAAATGACCATAACGGTGTCAATACACACCCGTTATGACCAAAAAAGCATAATAAATGCATGATATTTGAGTCAGTTAATGCTTGGATATCATGAGGTTAAGATCCAAGCTTAACACTCACATGCACCAAACATATTGTAGACAAAATTGACCGGTGCATCTTCAGGATAGACTTCCGTATCTTTCACCATAAACAAAAGGTTATCAGACAATACAATTAAAGAGCTTCCACTTCGACTCAAGATAACACCCTTTGCTATCTCCTCTTTCACCTTATTAATATAGCTATCAACTTTAATGAAAAATACTTTTCGTCCTGCGGTTATCTCAACTGGATTAATTTTTTTATATAAACCACATTTCCTACACACCCATTTCTTCATTTTGCAATCTCAAAATAAAAGAAATTATAATAAAAATCATAACTTAATAATTAACACAGAAAGCAATTAAAATTACCACTATATTCATTTCTGAAAAATCAAGTAAAAACACAAAAAATTAAAAATAAAAACACTATAGGACAAATATCAAAAAAAACTAACATTTAAAAGAATAAAAAATATAATTGAAAAATATAATAAATATGGATTTTCAAAAATGTCTTCTCTAGACAAAATATCAATAATAGCGCTTATAGGGCATCTTACCAGTTTGACGATAGAAAACTATTCTATTGCAGAAAAGTTCTTTACCAAAGACTTTTGCTATATCGATCAGCAAGAAGATAAATTTATCAATATGATTTATTTTTTCTTAGAAAATATCAACGATAGAGATCACAATTATCAAATTACACAGATGAAGGAAATTTCAGATCAGGTTCACCTTGTACATCTTAAAAATGAGATCTTGATTGAGCCGCAACCTTATCATGACCTACTCAATCCACAGGATACGTTTATTCTCATTATAAAAATGATTGAAGCTCAACCTAAGATATCTTATGTAATCGACCTTAAATATAAGGATTTAAATCCAATCTATTCGGTTCTAAATAAATTCACCTAAATGTGAATAAGAACAAAAATAACTCAATATAATGCTTATAGAAACAATTAAATCACTTTAATAGCAGTTCAATTTAAAAGCAATCAAAGTCAAAATTATGCTAAACCAATGTTTGTTTTATTAAAAACAATATAAGCACCTACCCCTCTCCAAAAGAAATGCTATCAAATATTACAAATTAATTACAGTAAAAATAAAAAATATAGTGAAAAATAAAGCCTCTCCCTTACAGAAATAAACAACAAATTTAAAATAAATTATTATTTATGACTCAACATATATTTCTTAGCCCACTATTTTTTATGCAAATTTATTTTATACTAAATGTTTTTTTCAAAAAATATAGCTTTAGATCTGAGATCCAATCTCTATAAATATCATTTCCGATTACATCCATTCTTTTATCCAACTCAACGATAGATACGTAAAAAAATAAGGCCTCTATCTATAACGATGAGGCCTTTTTTTGCTGTTATTTAAGTCAATCCAAATGCATCACAACTGCCCTGTTATTTTTCTGCTTACGCGTCACAATCAGGCCACAGATCACGACACCGACCGTGACACTTAAAGATAATGTTGTTTCATAACTATATTGCGGTGAAAAGAACATATAAGCCAGTACACTCAGGATAATAATGATCACAAACCACGTCAGCCAAGGAAATAACCACATTTTAAATGGGACTTCTGTTCCAGCTTTTTCCAGTTTTGCTCTGAGACGTAATTGTGAGAATGCAATCACCAGATAAACCAGTAATGCAATTGAACCTGTGCTTGAGAGCAACAGTCCAAAGACCTTCCCAGGAAATGCATAATTGATGATACAGCAGATTAATCCAATAAATGTTGATGAAAAGACAGCCACAGCTGGCACACCAGCATAATTAATCTTGGTGACTTTGCTTGGTGCTTCATGTCGGGTGCCTAAACGGAATAACATACGGGATGATGTATAAATAGCCGCATTCATACAACTCGCAACAGCGATAAACACTACAGCATCAATAATGAGTTTAGTGCCCGGTACATTCAGGCTCATGAGTACATATTGGAAGGTTCCGTATTTTTGCAAATCGGGTGAACGCCAGTCGACCAAGGCGACCGCAATAAACATGGATACCACGAAGAAAAGAATAATGCGGTACAGCACCAGATTGGTGGCACGTCTGATTTTTTGTTGTGGATTCGAAGATTCTGCAGCAGCAATTGAAACGATCTCAACGCCAAAAAATGAAAATGCCGTAATCAGAATCGCCGCTAAAATCCCACCCACACCATGGGGCATAAAACCCGCGTTGTTATATAAATTGGCAACCCCACTCACATTTTGTGCTAAAGGCCAGAAACCAGAAATCGCTAATACACCAATAATAATAAATGCAATAATGGCAACCACTTTGATTAAAGAGAACCAAAACTCGAATTCACCAAAACTTTTGGTACTGAAAAAGTTAGCTAGACTGAGAAAAACAATAAAACAGAAAGCATAAGTAGAAACTGAAAAATAAGGAAACCATGAATATAAAATTTGAGCGCCAGCAATCGCCTCAACAGGAATCGCCAATACCCAAAACCACCAATATAACCAGCCAATGGTAAATCCCGCCCACGGGCCAATCGCTTTACGCGCATAAGTTGAAAATGAGCCAGTATCGGGTTCGAGTACTGCCATTTCACCCAGCATCCGCATCACCAAAAACACCATGATACTGGTGGTCAGATAAGCAAGAATGACTGCTGGGCCTGCCTTGGCAATCGCTGCCGATGAACCTACAAATAAACCTGCACCAATAACACCGCCGATACTAATCATTGTAATGTGGCGATTTGAAAGTCCTTCGCCTAATTTTTTTGTTTTAACACTATCCATATTTTATTCCTTAAAATAATTTGGGTTTGTTAACTACATGCTTAAATTCCTATTCAAATAAAAAGGGAAAACCAGCGGTTTTCCCTTTAACGCAAAAAATCAGTTTAAAGTTGGCATTGCAAATTGTTTGGATTCACGGACCTGTGCAGATGGCCAGCGCTGGGTAATGGTTTTACGGCGTGTATAGAAACGGACACCGTCTGGGCCATAGGCATGTAAGTCACCAAATAATGAACGCTTCCAGCCACCAAAGCTGTGATATGCAACTGGAACAGGTAAAGGTACATTAATACCGACCATCCCCACCTGAATATGGCTGCTAAAATAACGCGCTGCTTCGCCATCACGGGTATAAATACACGTCCCATTGCCATATTCATGCTCATTGATCAATTGCATGGCTTCCTGCATGGTATCCACTCGCATCACTTGCAAGACAGGCCCAAAGATTTCCTGTTGATAGCTGGTCATCTTCGGTGTGACCTGATCAATCAAGGTCGGCCCGACAAAGAAACCATTTTCATAACCTGCAGGTTTGGCATCGCGACCATCTACCACAATTTTTGCACCTTGCTGTTCTGCACTTTGAATATAGGCTTGTACTTTATCTTTATGCACTTGCGTGATTAAGGGGCCAAAATCATTATTGCTATCAGCATAATGCCCAAATTTTAATTTCTGCATTTCGTGAGTCAGTTTATCAATCACAATATCTGCGATTTCATCTCCGATTGCGACAGCAACCGAAAGAGCCATACAACGCTCACCTGAAGAACCGAAAGCAGCACCTAATAATGAGGTCACCACATTATCAATATCTGCATCGGGCATAATAATCGCGTGGTTTTTTGCACCGCCCAATGCCTGACAACGCTTGCCTGTCGACGTTGCGGTACGATAAATATATTCAGCGATTGGCGTTGAACCGACAAAACTGATGGCCTGAATTTTTGGATGATGCAATAAAGCATCTACTGCTTCTTTATCACCGTTCACCACATTAAATACACCATCAGGTAAGCCAGCCTGTTTCAATAATTCAGCCAAGAATAATACGACTGACGGCGCTTTTTCTGAAGGCTTTAATACAAAACAGTTACCACACACCAAGGCCATCGGGAACATCCACAACGCCACCATCGCAGGGAAGTTAAATGGTGTAATTCCAGCGACGACACCTAAAGGTTGAAATTCACTCCACGAGTCAATGTCTGGGCCGACATTTTTCGAATATTCACCTTTGAGTAACTCTGGCGCACCACAAGCGTATTCAACATTTTCAATCCCACGTTGCAATTCCCCTTTTGCATCATGAGAAATCTTGCCATGTTCTTGCCCAATCAATTCACAGATTTTGTCAGCATTTTCTTCGAGTAACTGTTTGAACTTGAACATCACACGCGCACGCTTGATTACAGGTGTATCACGCCATGCTGGAAACGCCTGCTCTGCCACACGAACCACTTCATTCACTGTCTGACGATCTGCAATTTCAACCGCTTTGCTAATTTCACCCGTCGCAGGATTATAAACAGGCTGTCTTTTGGCAGACTTGGAAACCACCTTTCCATTGATAAAATGTCCAACCACTTGTGTTGCCTGTGCAGATTGACCATCATTGCTCTGCGTCGTTTCACTTGAAAAATGTTCTAAGTTATTCATCTCTTGTTCCTTGTATGGGATCATTTCTTCCGATTGATTTGGTTTCTAGTTAAAAATTGAATTTATTTGACCTGATAAAGTGCATCGCCAACCGCATTCATCAATCTCGATAATTGTGCTTCGGTACTATTGAACATTGGGCCAAACTGTAAGGTATCTCCGCCAAAACGAACAAAGAAACCGGCTTTCCAAAGCTTCATTCCAAGTTCAAAACCGCGGATTGTTGCATCGCCATCACGTGGTGCCAGTTGTACAGCGCCAATCAGTCCACAATTACGAATATCCAGAATGTGTGGTGCACCTTTTAATTCGTGTAGAAGCATTTCAAAACTAGGCGCCAATGCAGCAGATTGAGCTAATAAGTTCTGTTTTTCCAACACATCCAGTGTGGCTAAAGCTGCTGCACATGCGACTGGATGTGCTGAGTAGGTATAGCCATGCGTAAATTCAACGGCATGTTCAGGTAAGTCTTGTTGCATAAAGGCATCATAGATTTCATGACTTGCCACAACCCCACCCAACGGAATTGCACCATTGGTAATTTGTTTGGCAAAGTTCAAAATATCGGGTGCTACTCCAAAATACTCGGCTGCGGTCCATTTCCCCATACGACCAAAGCCCGTAATTACCTCATCAAAAATCAGTAAGATATCGTGCTGGTCACAGATTTCCCGAAGTCGTTTTAAATAGCCCGTTGGTGGCACAATACAACCTGCCGAACCAGAAACAGGTTCAATAATGACAGCTGCGATATTGGATGCATCATGCAATTCGATCAACTTGAGCATCTCATCTGCAAGCTCAACACCACCCGTTTCTGCACAGCCTTTGGTAAAACTTAAATCTGGTTGCAAGGTATGGGGTAAATGATCAACATCCATCAATTGACCAAACATTTTACGGTTACCACCAATCCCGCCAAGACTGGTTCCAGCTACATTGACCCCATGATAACCTCGCGCACGACCAATCAGCTTGGTTTTGCTGGGTTTACCCTTAATTCTCCAGTAGGCACGAGCCATTTTGATCGCGGTATCTGCTGATTCTGAACCTGAGTCAGTAAAGAACACATGCTGCAATTTTTCAGGCATGTGCTGAATGATTTTCTCAGCCAGTTGGAATGACAACGGATGTCCAAACTGGAAGCCTGGAGAATAATCCAGTTTTGATAGCTGATGACTGACCGCTTGCTGGATTTCAGGCAACGTGTGACCTGCACCACAAGTCCATAAGCCAGATAAGGAGTCATATACTTCACGGCCTGTGCTATCAACTAAATACGCACCTTTCGCCCCAACAATAATACGTGGGTCTTTATGAAAGTTACGGTTGGCAGAAAATGGCATCCAGTGTGCTTGATAATTCAGGTTCATCTGAGCACTTGGCTGTGTCGCTTCCAATGCATCATCACGGTCATTTGTTGTGTCGATATCAAACATAATCACTCTTCTTGTTTTGTGGTTATATCTGGAGTGTACAGAGCCGAATAGTTTTGATAAATTCAAATTGTCTTGAGTTTAGATATAAAAAAGCAAAACTAAATGAAACCGAAAAAATTAAATCAAGTGACTGATTTTGATATAAAACTTCTAAAAATATTTAAAACGGTTTGCGATTGTCATAGCTTTAGTTCCGCTGAAAGTATTCTCGGGATTAGCCGTTCTGCCATTAGTCTGCACATGAGTGATCTAGAAAATCGCTTGGGCATTCGGCTCTGTCAGCGTGGGCGTGCTGGCTTTGCCCTCACCGATGAAGGACGTGAAATTTTAGAATATATAGAAGTGCTGACTGCTTCTATCGAAGACTTCCGTGCCAAAATCAATCAGATGCACAACCAGCTCAAGGGCGAATTTAATATCGGGATTATTAATAATCTGGTGACCATGCCGAGTCTGTATATCACCAATACACTGGCACAGCTTGCAGAAGAAAATATCGAAGTGGTGATTAATATCAGTATGAGCACCCTCTCAGATATCGAATGTCGGGTACTGGACAACCGTTTACATGCGGGCGTGATTCCTTTGGTGACGCCATTGTCTGGACTGGATTATTTTCATTTATATGAGGAAAAGTCATTTCTGTATTGTGGCAAAAATCATCCCTTATTTAACCATTTGAATGAGATCAAATCGAAGGATCTCAACAATTGGCAAGCCGTGCTTCCGAATTATGCGATTACTGCTGAAGCATCCAAACTACATCAACTTCTGGATTGTTCAGCCACTGCCAGTGACCGTGAAGGGATTGCTTTTCTGATACTGACAGGGAAATTTCTCGGTTTTTTACCTGATCACTATGCCAAGAAATGGGTCGAAGATGGCTTTATGCAATCTATTCTGCAAGAAGTCATGTATTACAGTACCCCGATCTGCCTGACGACGCATAGGGGCAAAAATTACAATATGGTTTTGAAAGCATTTATGGACATCTTGAAACAAAAAATTATACCAGCAACCCCGTCAATTTCCTGACCCAACTGATGCCCTCCATTGATATTCATCAATATTTGATGCATGAATATCAATGAAGGATCAACCCGTAATAATCATTTCTCAGATGTATTAAAAATCATAACTCGCCATCATGTTCACACGATTATCAATCCCGTTACGGCCATCAAAAGTTTCTCGCTCGCCATAAACATATTCGACGCCGAAGGTAATCGGCTTGTACGGGTTATACATCGCATTAATCCAGCCTTGCCATAATTCTTTATTCTGGGTGATATTGGTTTTCTGGATTTCAGCAAAACTGTTGTCGTCCTTGGCCTTCATATAGCCATAACCTAAAGTTGATCGAAGCTGGGAATTAAATTGATGGGTGATCCCCGCAGAAATCGTATCGAACTCGTTGCTTTGAATATTATCTTTATCATCAATCACATAGCTATTATTGGCCCAGAGCAGAAAGCGGCCATCCCCTTTGACATGGTAATAATCGGCTTTTAAGAAGGTTTGCGGACTCAATTGATATTTTCCACCCAGTCCGACACCCCATGCCCATTCATTGTCATGACTGGTTTTTTTCTCAGCCATAAACGTTCGGCCTGACAGTAGCGAGCCATTATCAAATTTATGGTTCAAGCGTCCAACCAAGGCTGGCAAACGCATTTCATTGTCCGGATCAGCAGTTGCAGTATATTTTGGATCTTCAATCGCGACAGCAAAATTGGTTTTTGCCGAGAGGTTATCGCTATAACGCAGCATCGGTGAACGTAGCAAGGCACTACCAACAAAAGTGCCCGCATCTACGGTTTCTGGATAATATTCAGGTGCAATAAACGTCGACCATGTTTGACCAATCAGCCATTGATCAAGGGTGATATAAGCATGACGGATACGAAATTGATCTCGCGTTGTACCGCCAAAGAAATCCATTTCCAGTTTACCGCCCACTTCACCCGCGACACTCGGCGTTTTAAAATTGAGTCCGAAACGCGTAACATTGACAGTTGAGTGCAAACGGTCTTTTTGTTGTGCTTCCTCTGCTGTATGTTCCAGCGGCACACCACTGATATTGTTATACATGGTCGATGCGCCTTTTGCCTGATAAGAGGCATCGGCACGGATATAACCATATAAATTTACCTCTGCACCGCCTTTGCTCAGATTCAGCTTAGGTGCTGTTGTCTCGGTCACTTGCGGTGAAGCCGCCACAGTCACTTGAGTAATAGGTTGTACGGGTGCTTTCTGCTGCACATATTGCTGCAACATCGTTCTTAACTCTTGCACTTCCTGTCGAAGTTGCATAATTTCAGCCTGATCGGTTCCTGCATAAACAGGTGATATCACCATTGCAACAGACACCGCCAATAGGCTTTTTTGTACCGTTAAAATAAATTTATCCATTGAAATCAATTTCCTTGTTCGCAGATCTCAAATACCTTTTAAGATCATTCTTTATTTGTGTTTTTTCCTTTGCCTGAATCGCAATTTCACAGCACATTTTTTATTTTAAAAATCAAAACCATTTGATTTATTTCGTTTTACCTCCTCTGTTTCAATTCTTTTTTAGGTTTTTCTATTATTTTAAAATGACAAAACCAAGCAAAAGCCAAATTGCCTCAACACAACAATAGCAACTGATCAGCTTAATTTTTCTGTGCAATCAAGCCCTGATAGGTCAAGGTCTGGCTAAAAACATGGATATTGCCAAAACCTGCATGATCGAGCAGTTGCTGATAATCCTGTAAAGAGACCGTGAAGAAATCCTGACTCAAACGATCCATCATTGTTTGGCTTTGTGCTTCACTCAGACCAACAGCCTGACATAACAACGGCAAGGCTTTCATTTGCAGAGAATCTTCACAACGCATCAAATCATAGGTCATTAAAATTCCATCTTTTTTTAAGCGTTTTGCAATCTCGGAAAAGAAAGTAGGTTTGGACGCATGCGGAATAAAATGAGCCACGAGAATACAAAGTGCAGCGTCAAACACTGGCAGTTCGGATAAACAATTTGTCTCTCCATGTACAAAGGTAACGCGTGCTTGCTGCCCCATCGCCTGAATCTGCGCTTGTGCCTTTTGCAGCATTGTCAAAGAAGGATCAACAGCCGTGAAAGTCCAGTCAGGATGCCTTTGCAATAAATACTCAAGTTCATAGCCTGTACCACAGCCAACAATCAGAATATGCGCATCATTGCTCAAATTTGCCTGTAAAATGGCATCGACTTGCTGGTGCATCAATTCATAAGCTGGAATCAGTTGACGGATATGATCGTCATAACCTTCCACCACTTTCTGGCTGTTAAAATCTTTGGCCATTTCATCCCCTGTTTTTAATCGCGTCACTCTCAGCAATCGCTAAAATACTGCGTGATCTAATCATCCCAATTTTAGTCAAAGACTTCGGCTGTCAGGTTTAACTCCGCACGCATGATTTCCTGTAATTTAAACTTTTGCGCTTTGCCTGAAGCAGTCATTGGAAACTCAGCAAAGAATTTGACATAGCGTGGCACTTTATTATGTGAAATATGTTCTTTACAGAAGTGACGTATCGCATCTTCATCACATTGATGATGTTCATGCAAAATAATACAGGCACAGAGTTCCTCACCATAACGGCTGTCTGGTAAACCAATCACCTGAACATCAGAAATATCTGGATGGGTATATAAAAAGTCTTCAATTTCTTTTGGAAACAGGTTTTCTCCACCACGAATCACCACATCTTTAATGCGGCCTTTGATTTTGATAAAACCGTCTTGATCCATTTCCGCAATATCGCCGGTATGCATCCAGCCGGCTGTATCGATGACTTCTCTAGTTTTTTCAGGTTCATCCCAATAACCCGCCATCACCGAATAGCCACGCACACAGAGTTCACCCAGTACACCTTGCGGAACGATATCACCCTCTAGATCGACAATTTTGACTTCCAAATGCGGATGGACATGCCCAACGGTACTCACACGTTTATCAATCGAATCGTGAATATAACTTTGTACACTGACAGGCGAAGTTTCAGTCATGCCATAACAGATGGTAATTTCAGACATGTGCATACGGTCGATGACACGCTGCATGATTTCACGAGGACATGGACTACCTGCCATGATGCCTGTGCGTAAGCTGGATAAATCGAATTCGGCAAATTGCTCATGCTCTAACATGGCAATAAACATGGTCGGAACACCATAAGACGCAGTACATTTTTCCTGATGGATGGTTTTTAAAGACTCAAGCGGATTAAAAACGGCGGCTGGATAAACCATGGTTGCACCATGTGTGATACAGGCCAGATTGCCCATTACCATGCCGAAGCAATGAAATAATGGCACAGAAATACAGACCCGATCTTTTGATGTTAAACCAATGCCTTCACCAACAAAATAACCATTATTGAGAATATTGTGGTGGGTCAGCATGGTGCCTTTCGGATTACCTGTGGTGCCAGAAGTAAATTGAATATTAATGGTTTCATCAAACTGCAAATGCTTCGCTAAAGCATGCAGCTGATCTAATTGCTGTTGTGTCGGTTGTCCGACCAAATCGCTAAAACGGTGAATACCAGTATGCTGCTGCTCATCAATTTTAATGACATATTTTAAATGCGGTAAACGCGCTGAATTGAGTACCTTATCCGCACTCGATGCCAGTTCAGGTGCAATCTTGCTTAGTAATTCCTGATAATCTGTAGTCTTGAATTGTGCTGCAATCACCAATCCTTTACAGGCAACCTTGTTCAGCACATATTCCAGTTCATGACTTTTATAAGCCGTGTTCAGATTGACCAGAATAATACCTGTTTTTGAGGCTGCAAACTGGGTCACAGTCCATTCTACACAGTTCGGAGACCAGATGGCTAAGCGATCACCTTTTTTTAATCCTAGTTTCAACAAACTACATGCAAAGGCATTCACCTCATCCTGCAATGCCTTATAGGTCAATCGTCTATTCTGATGCGCACTGACAATAGCCTCCTGTTCAGCATATTGCACACAGGCCTGATCAAATTTTTCTCCAATCGTCATCCCCAACAGGGGCTGCGAACTTGTTCCAGAGGCATAGCTTAACCGTTGTTGTTGCATTGAATCACTCTCCTTGATTCTTTGTAATTCTGTTCTTCAGTCATTTAATTATTGTGAGTACAGCTACTTTTCCAACATCCTGTTGTGCAATTTTAATGATTGTGTTTGCCTTATTTCTTCTGCACTGCATCCACACAAAAGTCAGCAATCTGTTTGGAAAAATAGTTTTTATGCTGCTGATCAAACTTGGTATTTTGCGCTGGATCTAAGGGTTCAACCACCACATAAGTCATGGCACCCACCACACACAAAGCTGCGGTATTGAGATCATCCAGAACAAACTCACCACTCGCATTTCCATCTGCAAGGATTTTCTTAATACTTTGTTTAATCAACTGTTTCACACGAAAACGCTCATGTTCAACTGTTGAATCAACCGGTTCAAACATGAGTGAATATGCAAGCTGAGGACTATTCAGCGCCCGTTTTACAAAGGTGGTTACTGCTTTATGTAATTTCTGTTTTGCCGATAAATTACTTTCAGTAATTGAATCAATCACCAATAGTTCGGTGTTAATGGCCTCGGACAAAACCTCAATCAGTACCTGACTTTTATTATCAAAATAGCGATAGACCAGACCACTTGAAACGCCTGCTTGCTCTGCAATAGTTTGTATTTGTGCGTCTTTAAACCCTCCCTCCGAGATTAATTTTCTGGCTGAACTCAAAATCGCTTTGCGATTTTGTTCCATCCTCTCCTGCATCAAAGATGATCGTTTATAGCTCATGAATTTTATTCTCTACCAAATAAAATGAATTGTAAATCATTTTATGAATCACTATTCACTTTTTCAAAAAATCATTGTATGGTACTTCTTAAGCACATACAACAACGCTTTTTGGAACAACAAATATAACCAATGGGATGACAACACAATGAACCTACGTAGCTTGAATTTTGGTCTGGATGAAACGTTAATTGCACTACAAGATTCAGTTGCTGCATTTTGTGCAAAGGAGATTGCACCAATTGCCCAACAAGTTGATCAGGACAATCTATTCCCCGCGCATCTCTGGAAAAAATTTGGTGATATGGGCCTGCTCGGTCTTACCGTTTCTGAAGAATATGGCGGCACCAATTTAGGTTATCTGGCACATATCATCGTGCTACAGGAAATTTCACGTGCATCGGCATCTATCGGGCTTTCTTATGGCGCGCATTCTAACTTGTGTATCAACCAGATTAACCGCAACGGTAGCGAACAACAGAAACAGAAGTATTTACCAAAACTGATTTCAGGTGACTTTGTCGGTGCTTTGGCGATGTCGGAACCGAATGCAGGATCGGATGTGGTCAGCATGAAACTGCGTGCAGAACAAAAAGGTGACCATTTTGTTCTCAATGGTTCGAAAATGTGGATTACCAATGGCGGTGATGCGGATGTATTAGTGGTTTATGCCAAAACTGATCCGCAAGCAGGTGCCAAAGGTATGACCGCCTTTCTTATTGAAAAAGATATGAAAGGCTTTAGTCATGGCAGCCATTTAGACAAACTCGGTATGCGCGGTTCCAATACTTATCCGCTATTTTTTGACAATGTCGAAGTGCCTGCCGAAAACGTATTGGGCGGTGTCGGCAACGGTGCCAAAGTGCTGATGAGTGGTCTGGATTATGAGCGTGCGGTGCTCAGCGCTGGCCCACTCGGGATTATGGATGCTTGTCTGGATGTGGTTATTCCTTACCTACATGAGCGTGAGCAATTCGGTCAGGCTTTAGGTGAATTCCAGCTTATGCAAGGCAAACTTGCCGATATGTATTCAACCTGGTTGGCATGTAAAGCCCTCGTCTATGCCGTAGGTGCTGCCTGTGACAAAGCTGATCATGACCGTAGTCTACGTAAAGATGCGGCCAGTGCCATTTTATATGCTGCTGAAAAAGCAACATGGATGGCTGGTGAAACCATTCAGACTTTAGGCGGCAATGGTTATATCAATGAATACGCTGCGGGCCGTTTATGGCGTGATGCCAAACTTTATGAAATTGGTGCAGGAACCTCTGAAATTCGCCGCATGCTGATTGGCCGCGAACTGTTCAATGAAACCAAATAATAATCATAAATAAGGACGCAGTGTATGAACCAATTACAAAGCAAGATGAATGTTCGTAGTGAGGACTTCAAAACCAACCAGCACGCCATGCAAACCTTGGTCACAGATCTAAAACAGGTGGCTCAAAAAGTAGCATTGGGCGGTGGTGAAAATGCCCGTCAAAAGCATCTGGCGAGAGGTAAACTACTGCCACGCGATCGCATTGATCAACTGATTGATGTCGGTACTGCTTTTTTAGAAATTGGTCAATTGGCGGCCTATCAGGTTTATGAGGATGATATTCCAGCGGCAGGTGTGATTGCAGGGATTGGTCAGGTAAATGGTATAACCTGCATGATCGTTGCCAACGATGCAACAGTCAAAGGTGGCACCTATTATCCCCTAACCGTGAAAAAGCATTTACGCGCACAGGAAATTGCTGAACAGAATCACTTGCCTTGTATCTATCTGGTGGATTCTGGGGGGGCGTTCTTACCTATGCAAGATGAGGTATTCCCAGACCGCGACCACTTCGGGCGTATTTTCTATAATCAGGCACGCATGTCGAGCCTAGGTATTGCCCAAATTGCTGTGGTGATGGGAAGCTGTACCGCAGGTGGTGCCTATGTGCCTGCCATGTCTGATGAAACCATTATTGTCCGTAATCAAGGGACGATTTTCTTAGGCGGCCCTCCTCTGGTAAAAGCTGCGACTGGCGAAGTAGTGAGTAGTGAAGATTTAGGCGGTGGTGATGTGCATACACGTCTTTCGGGTGTAGCTGACCATTTAGCTGAAAATGATGAACATGCGATTGCGATTGCTCGGAACATTGTTGCGAATCTCAATAAAAAGCCAAACGACTTAAATAAACAAGTTGATGAACCATTGTTTGATGCATCGGAACTCTATGGCGTGGTGCCAAGTGATGCACGTAAACCTTTTGATGTGCGTGAAGTGATTGCACGTATCGTAGACGGCTCGCGTTTTGATGAGTTTAAAGCACGCTTTGGTTCGACACTCATTACCGGTTTTGCTTCACTCTATGGAATGCCAGTCGGCATTATTGCCAATAACGGGATTTTATTTTCAGAGTCTGCACAAAAAGGTGCGCACTTTATTGAGCTATGCACACAGCGCAATATTCCATTGTTATTCCTACAAAACATTACGGGCTTTATGGTTGGCCGCCAGTATGAAAATGAAGGGATTGCAAAAAACGGCGCCAAACTGGTGATGGCCGTTGCCACCGCAAATGTACCTAAACTTACCTTGATTATTGGTGGTTCGTTTGGTGCAGGTAACTATGGTATGTGTGGCCGCGCTTATTCACCACGCTTTTTATGGACTTGGCCGAACTCTCGTATTTCAGTGATGGGTGGCGAACAAGCAGCAAGCGTACTCTCGACTTTAAAACGTGATCAGATTGAGCAAAAAGGTGCCGAGTGGTCAGCGCAACAAGAAGACGAATTTAAACAACCGATTCGTGAACAATACGAGCGTCAGGGTCATCCGTACTATGCTTCTGCCCGCCTTTGGGATGACGGCGTCATTGACCCAGCGCAAACTCGTCAGGTACTCGGTTTAAGTCTTGCCGCTGCGATGAATGCCCCAATCCAGCCAACCAAATTTGGCGTGTTTCGCATGTAAGAGGTGTATATGAGCTATCAATTTTTACAACTCGAACAACAAGGTCAGGTTGCCTATGTTTGGCTGAACCGTCCTGAATTGCACAATGCTTTTAATACGACAGTCATTGAGGAATTGCATGCTTGCTTTAAGCAAATCAATACACGTGATGATATACGTGTTGTGGTTTTAGCGGGTCGCGGCAAAAGCTTTTCGGCAGGTGCCGACCTCAACTGGATGAAACAGGCAGGTCAGGCATCTTCAGCAGAAAATGAAGCAGATGCATTAAAACTTGCACAAATGCTTGATGCACTGGCAACACTTAAACAACCGACCATTGCCCGTGTACATGGCATTGCCTTTGGTGGCGGCATGGGTTTAGCGTCAGCATGTGATATTTGCATTGCTAGTACGGATGCCAAGTTTGCAACATCTGAAGTTCGTTTAGGGCTTGCCCCATCTACCATTAGTCCCTATGTAATTCGTGCAATTGGCGCAAGACAAGCTTCTCGTTACTTCTTAACTGCCGAGCGAATTTCGGCACGTGAAGCCAAACAAATTGGCTTGGCGCACGAAGTAGCAGATGCTGAAGATTTAGACAGAAAAGTTCAAGAAATTATTGATGCACTCTTACTCGGCGGCCCGCATGCTCAAGCGGCATCAAAACAACTCATTCAAATGGTGAGCAACCAGACCATGAGCAATGACTTGCTGCAACAGACAGCACATCATATTGCTCAAGTTCGTCAAGGCAGCGAGGCAAAAGAAGGTCTGAGTGCCTTTTTAAATAAACAGCAGCCTGCTTGGGTTTCTAACTCGAATAACAACAATTAAGGACGATCATCATGTTTGAAAAGATTTTAATTGCGAACCGTGGCGAAATTGCTTGCCGTGTGATTCGCACAGCTAAAAAATTAGGGATTGCAACGGTTGCTGTTTACTCCGATGCAGATGCAAATGCACAACATGTCAAACTTGCCGATGAAGCGGTTTATATTGGTCAGTCCCCTGCAACACAAAGTTATTTGCAAGCCGATCGCATTATTCAAGCAGCAATTGATACAGGCAGCCAAGCGGTGCATCCGGGCTACGGCTTCCTTTCAGAAAATGACCAGTTTGCACTCGCTTGCCAACAACACAATATTTGCTTTATTGGGCCACCAGTGGATGCCATTTTAGCGATGGGCTTAAAAGCGACCTCTAAAGCCTTGATGGAAAAAGCAGGCGTTCCTTTAACACCGGGTTATCACGGAACCAACCAAGATGCCGACTTTTTAAAACAACAGGCAGACCGAATTGGCTATCCTGTTTTAATTAAAGCAAGTGCTGGCGGTGGTGGTAAAGGTATGAGTCTGGTTGAACGCAGTGAAGACTTTCTGCATGCCTTAGCCTCTTGTAAACGTGAAGCTAAATCGAGCTTTGGTAATGATGACGTGTTAATTGAGCGTTATGTGATTCAACCGCGCCATATTGAAGTCCAAGTGTTTGGCGATACACATGGCAACTATGTGCATTTGTTTGAACGCGACTGCTCTGTACAACGCCGCCACCAAAAAGTGCTAGAAGAAGCCCCTGCTCCACAAATGCCAAGTGAAAAGCTCGATGCAATGCGTCAAGCGGCAATTGATGCGGCACGTGCGGTAAATTACGTTGGCGCAGGTACGGTTGAGTTTATTGTGGAGCAAGATGGAACCGCGTATTTCATGGAAATGAATACCCGTTTACAAGTCGAACACCCTGTCACTGAAATGATTACAGGTGAAGACTTGGTTGAATGGCAACTTCGTGTGGCTTATGGCGAACCTTTACCTAAACTACAAAACGAATTGCAGATTCACGGCCATGCGCTCGAAGCACGGATCTATGCAGAAGAACCAGAAAAAGGCTTTTTACCAGCCATCGGTAAAATTGACTATCTGCACTACCCAACACAGAACCAATATGTACGTGTAGACAGCGGTATTGTTGAAGGCGATGAAATCACGACCTATTACGACCCAATGATTGCCAAACTGATCGTATGGGGTAAAAACCGTGAAGCTGCGCTTATTCAAATGCAACATGCTTTAAGCCAATTCCATGTCGATGGCTTAGGCAACAATATTGCCTTTCTGGAAAAAATTGTTCGTAGCGAATCGTTTAAACAAGCCAAATTGGATACCAACCTGATTCAACGTGAACATGATTTTCTGTTTAACACACAACAGACAAAACCTGAGATTATTGTCGCAGCGGCATTTATTGAATTTCTGAGTAAATTTAATAACAATCGCTCAAGCCAAAAACAGCTTTGGCAGGCTCAACCACTTTGGCGTTTAAACATTGCTTATCAGCACAGTATTAAACTGAACTATTTAGATCAGAACATTAAAATTAAATTTGCCTCAAATGAACAAGGCTTCACCGCTGAATATAACGGACAAAGCTACCCAATTTCAGGTCAATTGATTGATACACACACCGCATCTATTCAAATTGATGGGACTCAGCAAAAGCTGTCTTTTAACCAAAGTCAGCAAGGCATTACCTTGTTCCAAAATGGACAAAGCTACAAGTTTGCTTATATCCGCCAAGACTTTAATCAGGCAGATCACCAAGCTGACGAAGGCCATTTAAAAGCACCAATGCCGGGTGTGGTCACGCAAGTGCTAGTAAGCGCAAATCATAGCGTGAAGAAAGACGATATTTTAATGACGCTTGAAGCGATGAAGATGGAATACACCATCCGCGCCCCTAAAGACGGTGTGATTGTAGATTCCTACTTCCAAGTCGGTGATCAGGTCAAAGCTGGCGATGAGCTTGTGGAATTTCAGCCTGCTCAGGAGGAAGTTGCATGAGTGAATTTGTCAAAATCGTAGAGGTCGGTCCCAGAGATGGCCTCCAAAACGAAAAACAGGCTTTAACCGTCGAACAACGCTTAAACTTTATTAATGACCTGATTAATGCAGGTCTGAAATCTATTGAAGTCGGTTCATGCGTTTCGGCAAAATGGGTGCCGCAAATGGCTCAAAGTGATGAGCTATTTAGGCAACTCCCCCAAACAACCGATGTGCAATTTAGCCTGCTCACGCCCAATATCAAAGGTTTTGAAACTGCTCAAGCGGTAGGATGCAAAGAAGTTGCGGTGTTTACTGCAGCTTCTGAAAGCTTTACACGTAAAAATATCAACTGCTCTATTGATGAAAGCTTTGAAAAATTTAGCGATGTCCTGAGCGCGGCAAAAGCAAATAACATCCGTGTACGTGGTTATGTCTCTTGTATTGTCGATTGTCCTTATGAAGGTGCAATCGCACCTGAGCAAGTGGTGAAAGTTGTGAAACGACTCTATGACATGGGCTGCTATGAAGTGTCTTTAGGTGAAACTATTGGCACAGCAACACCAGATCGCGTTCAAAAGGTTTGGCAAGCCTGTCTGGCTGAACTCGACAGCAAGGTTTTGGCTGGGCATTTTCACAATACCTATGGCATGGCGATTGCCAATATTTATCAATCTTTACAGCAAGGCATTCGCATTTTCGATTCGTCTCTTGCAGGACTGGGTGGCTGCCCTTATGCCAAAGGCGCTTCTGGCAATGTATCGACCGAAGATCTGTTTTATTTGCTATCACATATGGGCTTTGAAACGGGCATTGACTTGGAAAAACTGATGCAAGCCAGCCAAAATATTAGCAATGTACTCAACCGAAAAAGCTTGTCTAATTATGCAAATGCTTATTGGCAAACGAAATGCGCGTAGCCATATAGATTTGTATTCTCTTACTGTCAGGCAATATGCTTAATCAATTAAGTTTGATCAGAGCTCAACGTTCTCTCATTCTGCTCAAGAATTGGGGCTAAATCCCTCATGTAATTTTTTAAATCTATTATTTATATCGGTATGAAATGCCTCTTTCTAAAGAAGCATTTTCTACTTTTAATTTTAATCCTTATTATTCTTTTTCTAACGCTCTCTCAAATTACTTATAAAAAATAATCTGTATCTTGCTGTATTTTCGGAGAAATATGTTGCTCGACCCACTCCAACCATGTCCGCGTTTTTACATCCACAAAATCCCGTGAAGGCAATAAGGTATACACCCCGATATCAGGAGAACGCCACGCTGGTAAAATACGGCGTAATCGCCCTGTGCGGATTGCATCAATCGATGAAAAAGTTGGCAATAAGGCAATGCCCATATCTTGTTGAACTACATCCAGTAACAACTCAGGCGTATCGGCAATGAGTGGGCCATTAATATCAATCTGATACGAACAGCTATTTTCACTGGTCAGATGCCATTGCGGAGTAATGGATGGATTGACCAAGCGTAAACAGGCATGCTTCTGCAAATCATCCAGCGATTGAGGTTCACCATGCTTTTCCAGATAAGCAGGTGAAGCACATAACACCGAAAAAATCGTACCAATACGACGGGCGACAAATCTCGAATCCGCTAGAGATTCAGTCAAATAGAGACTTACATCAATGCCCTTACCTAAAAGATCGGGTACATTTTGTGAGGTTCGATATTCAACCGTCAAATCAGGATAGGTTTGACAGAACTCCGCCATCATCGGTGCAAGATAGTGATGACCAAAGCTGGCCATACTCAGTACCCGTAAACGCCCTTGCGGTTTTGTTGCCATACCCATTGCCTGTGCTTCAGCTTCTTCCACCATGGCAAGCACCTGACGACACTGCTCGGCATAGGTCTCACCAATCTCGGTCAAGGCATGCTGTCGGGTTGATCGTTGTAGTAGTTTTGTACCTAAACGCCCTTCTAATTCGCTAATTAATCGCGAAACTTGCGCAGTTGTCAGTTCCATCTGTTCAGCGGCAGCCGTGAAACTCCCGCTATCAATCACTTTCAGGAAGGCATTCATTGCATGCAAGAGTCCACCATCAAGATTTTTGCGCATAACGTAAATATCTTTTTCTAAATTACGCATTGTTGCACCAGTTTGGATCAACCACAATGACATTAATGTACATACATTGATCAGGTCTTTTTTTATCCCGAACTGTTCAATCTTTTTAATTGTTATGTACTTACTCCAAATATTCAACCGGATGTTGAAAAAACAAGTAGTCAAAACTACGAGAATTCTAAGGAGATATAAATGAATATAGCGACAAAAGTTACTCCAAAAATGATCGCTACTAAAGATGTATCACTGGATGATAAATATATCAGTGATCACGGTTCAGCCTACATGACAGGCATTCAGGCACTCGTTCGGTTACCTCTAGCACAGACTCGCCGTGATGAATTGAACGGGTTGCATACAGCTGGCTTCATTTCAGGTTATCGCGGTTCCCCTGTAGGTAATTATGATAATTTCCTTTGGCAAATTGGAGGTATACTTAAAGATCATCATGTCGTCTTTCAACCCGGTATCAATGAAGATTTAGCAGCAACCGCAATCTGGGGCACCCAGCAAGCCAACCTTGCAGGCCAGGGAAAATATGATGGTGTCACCTCATGGTGGTATGGCAAAGGGCCAGGTGTAGACCGTTCAGGTGATGTGCTGCGTCATGCCAATCTTGCCGGAACTGCTGAACATGGCGGTGTGGTTGCTTTATTTGGTGATGATCACTCCTGTAAATCATCTACGGTTCCACACCAATCTGAACATGTCATGATTGGCTGCGGTCTTCCGATTTTCTATCCGACCTCAGTGCAACATATTCTTGATCTTGGTGTGCATGCTGTGGCAATGTCCCGTTTCGCTGGGGTATGGACCTCAATGAAACTGGTCAGTGAAATTGTAGAAACTTCGGCTTCCGTCAATGTAGATTTAGATCGGGTCGTTCCCGTGATTCCAGAAGACGTGGACTTCCCTGCCGATGGAGTCAATATCCGCTGGCCTGATCATGGCATCCAGCAAGAACAACGCCTGTATCAACATCGCTTACCTGCTGTGCTGGCCTATGCACGTGCCAATCAGCTGAATCAGACCACTTGGCCTTGTGAAAATGCCCGCATCGGGATTGTTGCCAGTGGTAAAGGTTATCTCGATACCATTGAAGCCTTACGCATTTTAGGAATTGAGAATGAAACGGCTCAACAGCTTGGGCTACGGGTTTATCAAGTTGGGTTAATCTGGCCTTTAGAACCGCAAGGTATTCGTGAATTTGCCGAAGGACTAAAAGAGCTGATTGTGGTTGAAGAGAAACGTCCTATTCTTGAATCACAGATCAAAGATGAACTGTATTCCCTGCCTGATGAGCAACGTCCACATGTGATCGGCAAAGCAATTCATGGTAAAGGTGAATGGAGTACCTCCATCGAGGAAGCACCGCTAATTGGTCATTACGAGTTCCAGCCTGAACCCATTGCCAAAATGCTTGCAGCACGTTTTCTACAACTCGATTTACATGAGAATTTAAGACAACAAATTCAGAATCGCATCGATTTATTGCAAAAAGCAGAACAAGAGTCACGCCGTGTGCTGGATCTGGCAGACCGCAAACCTTATTTCTGTAGCGGTTGTCCGCATAATACCTCCACCGTTGTGCCAGAAGGCAGTCGCGCCTTAGGTGGCATCGGTTGTCACTATATTGCAGTATCACTGGATCGCGGCACCGAAACTTTCTCGCAAATGGGCGGTGAAGGCGTGAGCTGGGCGGGTGCATCGCACTTTACCAATGAAAAGCATATTTTTGCCAATCTCGGTGATGGAACCTACTTCCATTCAGGCTATTTGGCAATTCGACAAGCCATTGCAGCCAATATCAATATCACCTATAAAATCCTTTATAACGATGCAGTTGCCATGACAGGCGGACAACATGTCGATGGACATTTGAGTGTCGCGCAACTGACCCGCCAGCTAGACGCGGAAGGGATTAAAAAACAGGTCATCGTAACGGATGAACCAGCGTTGATTCATGCAGAAGAACACCTTGCACCCAATGTAGAAATCCGCCACAGAAATGATTTAGATAACGTGCAACGTGATTTGCGTGAGGTTTCTGGTGTCACCGCTTTAATTTATGTTCAGACCTGTGCCAGCGAAAAACGTCGTCGCCGTAAACGTGATGCTTATCCTGACCCTGCTGAACGCCTTTACATCAATACTGATATCTGTGAAGGCTGTGGCGATTGCTCGAAAAAATCAAATTGTCTTTCAATTGAGCCAGTAGAAACGGCTTTAGGTACTAAACGTCAAATTAACCAAAGCAGCTGTAATAAAGACTTCACCTGTGTAGAAGGTTTCTGCCCAAGTTTTGTGACCGTGCATACACGCGATATGAAACGTCCAGCCAAGTTTGAGGGTTTTGCTACGGGCTGGCCTGAGCGTCCGATTCTTCCTCAACTTGATACAGCACCAAGCCGAATCATGGTTGGTGGTGTGGGTGGTACAGGTGTGGTCACCGTCGGCGCATTATTGGGAATGGCCGCGCATCTGGAAGGTAAAGCAGCACGCGTCATGGACATGGCAGGACTGGCTCAAAAAGGCGGTACAGTTTATTCCTATGTTCAATTGGCCTCAGATGACGAGCAAATTTCCGCAACCAAAATCCCTGCGGGTCAATGTGACCTTCTTATTGGTGCCGACGCAGTAGTGGCAGGCAGTAATGCAGCCTTGTCACGTTTAAAACCAAATGCGATGGTCATTGTCAATGAAGATGGCTCACCGACATCTGACTTTATTAATAAACGTGACTGGTTTGCGCCAATTACGGATTTGATCAATCGTCTTCGTGGTCATGTCGACCAAGGTAAACTGGTATCTTTACCTGCTGCGCGTATTGCCACCCAAGTCTTGGGTGATGCCATCTTTGCCAATCAGATCTTACTGGGAATGGCATGGCAATCTGGTCAGATTCCATTACTGCGCGAAAGTATTGAAAAAGCGATTCAACTGAATGGCACAGCAGTTGAAAAGAATCTTGAAGCTTTCCGCGTAGGTTGTCATCTTGCAAGCGATCCAGATCTGGCGAAGCGTCTACTCGACAGTTTGCCAAAACAGAATGCGCCGCAAACGCTGCCAGAACTGATTCATGATCGTTCAGTCCGTTTGCAAGATTATTGGAATGATGCTTATGCTGATACATATAGAAATCTTGCAGAACAAGCGTCTAAAATGTTGCCTGAAGCACTTGCAACCACAATCGCCACACAGCTGTATCGTGTAATGGCCTATAAAGATGAGTATGAAGTTGCCCGCTTGCTGACAGGTGCTAGCTTTAAAAAATCAATCGAATCGCAATTCGGGCGTGGTGTGCGTTTATCCTATCACCTTGCACCACCGACACTAGGTACCAATGTACGCAAACGTATTTTTGGTTACTGGATGCGTTTCCCGATGATGCTACTTGCCCGCTTACAATGGCTGCGCGAAACCTTCCTTGATCCATTTGCACGTCAAGAAGAACGTCAACATGAACATGCATGGCGTGATCGTTACATTGGATTTGTGAAAGCACTTGTTGCAGCACCACAACAGCATGATTTGACAGTAGCTGCACAAATTGCCAAGCTTCCTGCAGAAGTACGCGGCTTTGGTCATGTCAAAATGCAGTCGATGCAAAGCGCAAATCAACGTTGGGATGAGCTATCTAAAGAACTCAGCAATAAAGGCTAATGCCTTAAAATAAATCACTGACTGGGCATGTCAAATAACAAATGATAGGCTCAGCCAGTCGATTCACAATTAAAAGTTGGTAGGACTGACTGATGATTTGAACTGAGAATATTTATCCATTAATACCCCTTCAAAGTGTCCACCTGATTTAATAATACTTGCCCTTGAATAACACGCTGATCATTTTCTAAAATTTGATTCACCACAACCGACCAAGGTGCATGTGACGCAACATGTGGTGTGATTACCACTTTTTCATGTTGCCAAAGTGGATGATTTTCAACTAAGGGTTCTTTTGCAAAGACATCCAGAATCGCGCCACGTAAACGTCCAGAATCCAGATAATTTATTAAATCCTGCTCAACTAGGTGCTGACCACGACCACAATTGATGATACAGGCCTGTTCAGGAAGCTGATCAAATAAAGATTTTGATAAAATACCCTGATTATTTTCCGTAAGTGGCAATAAATTAATCAGAATTTCAGCCTGTCCTAAAAACGTGTCAAAGTCTTCATCACCTGCATAACAGCTCACATGTGCAATATTTTTCGAGCTACGAGACCAACCAGATACTTGATAACCGAGCGCAGCAAATTGCTTTGCCATATATCCGCCCATTTGCCCCAAGCCCATAATTCCAATTTTCAATTCAGCATGTTCTCGTTGGGGATACTGCCGCCAACGTTGTTGCCGCTTTTGTACAAATGCCTGATCAAAAAAACGTTGATAATATAAAACGCCCCATTGCAAATAATCGAACATTCCCTTTTGATGAAGCTGATCAACCACTCGGCATACTTTATATTGTGTGCCAATTCGATCTAAATTGAGGTGTTCAACACCCGCCGCCATCGAATGAATCAATTTTAATTCAGGCAACTTTTCTAAATGATCTAAATCTGGAAACCACGACACAGCAGTCGTTGCATAAATCGCTTGTTCGCTGTCGGCTAGGCAATAGGAGCCTTGTGGTGCGTATTGTAAAAATGCATCTTCAAGCCATTTTTGAACTTTTGGTACTGTAGTGGAAATCACAATCATGCGCAGTATTCCTCACGCTGCTGTTCAATTAAAGACAAGGCCGCATTCCAAGCATTTAAAATAATCTGTTCCACACCTTTTGATTCGAACTGCTTGGTTGTATGTTCACATACCAGTTCGGAAGGAAAATGCAATTCTGCCCCACCTGCAAGTGCCTTAATTTGCGCCTGACATGCACGTTCTAAAAAATAAATTTCATGAAATGCACGCTGTACACTATCTCCTGTTGCCAACAATCCATGATTTCTTAAAATCATGACACGATGATCACCCAGATCCTGCACCAGTCGTGTCCTCTCTTCAGTCGATAGTGCGACACCTTCATATTCGTGATAACTGACTTTTTTATAAAATTTTAGTGCGTGTTGCGATATTGGCAACAAACCATGCTTCTGTGCTGAAACTGCAATTCCATCTGCGGTGTGAGTATGAATCACACAGTGAACGTCGGGACGAGCGGCATGCAATGCTGAATGAATAACAAAACCAGCAACATTCACCGTTTTACCTGCATCATAATGTTCTACGATATTACCTTCACCATCAATTTTAACCAAATCAGAGGCTTTCATTTTTTCGAATGGAATGCCGTAGTGATTAATCAGAAAATGTCCATTCTCATTTGGTACACGTAGGCTGATATGGGTATCAATAAGATCTGTCATCCGATAATAAGCAATTAACCGATATAAGGCTGCTAACTGACAGCGAGCATCCCATTCATTTGCCGATACAATCTCTTTTAGACTCATGTTATATCCCTATTTGAAGTACTTTCGACCTAAAGTACTGTTTTCATTTTCCAGAACTAAATATTATTAATATCTAATACTTCTAGCTAAAGTCTGGTTTTCTCTTTTCCATAAAGGCAGCCACTCCTTCTTTATAATTATCTGATTGTCCTGCAATACGTTGAAATTCACGCTCCAGTTGCAATTGCTCAACAAAACTGTTGTCTGTTGCGCAGTTTAAAGCTTTTTTAATCAATGCAATCGAACTACTGGGCTGCTCAGCTAACTGTTCAGCCAATGTGGTAACACTCGCTTCGAAAAGTTCATCTTCGTAAACCTCCCAAATCAATCCCCAATTCAAGGCTTTTTGAGCAGATAACTTATCACCCAACATGGTGAGCCCTTTTGCGCGGGCCAAACCGATCAAATGCGGTAAATTCCATGTGCCACCTGCATCAGGAATTAAACCAACTTTGCAAAAAGACTGTATAAATGAAGCAGATTGTTTCGCCACCACCAAATCACAGGCTAAAGCCAAATTGGCACCAGCACCAGCAGCCACACCATTCACAGCAGCGATTACAGGTTTGGTCATATCTGTAATTTTAAGTACCAGCGGATTATAGAATTTTTCTAAAGCCGCGCCTGCATCATAATCTGGTGCAGCAATGACATCATGACTTCTTGATCTTAAATCCTGTCCAGCACAGAAACCTTTGCCTGCGCCAGAAATCACAATAACTTTTACTTTCTTAGAAACCGCCCACAGGTCTAAAACTGCCGCAATTTCAAGGTGCATTTGTTCATTGAAACTATTCAGCACTTCTGGGCGATTAAGCGTCAAATACCCGACACGGTTGTGTTGACGAATCAAAATATGTTCAAAATCCATTTCTCGCTACTCTCTGAAAAAATTTACAATCCGTGGACCAGACTCAGAATGAAAAGGCGTCTTCATCAAGTTCCATCACTGACTCTGCTCCAGAAGCAATAGAAGCCGCATGTGCTTGTGTACGATGTAATAGCTTCTGAAAGAAGAACTTCGCTGTGCTGAGTTTGGCCTGATAGAATTTTTGTTCTTGCGTGCCTTCAGCCAGTTTTTCATGGGCAACTTGTGCCATACGTGCCCAAAGATAGGCGAATACCACATAGCTAGAAAAATACAGATAATCGACTGAAGCGGCACCAATTTCTTCAGGATTTTGCTTGGCTTTTTGTGCAACGTCTTCGGTGATAGATAACCACTGCTGCTTCAATTCAGCCAATTTTTCCGTATAAGCAGACAATGCTGTATTTGATTGATTCGTCGCAATAAACTGCTCAATTAAATCGGTCATGTTTTTTAGCAGTTTTCTATCAGACTTCAGTACTTTGCGCGCCAGTAAATCTAAAGACTGAATTTCGGTCGTGCCTTCATATAAGGTGGATATCCTTGCATCACGTACAATTTGCTCCATCCCATGTTCAACAATAAAGCCATGCCCACCAAAGACCTGCACCCCATGCTTGGCGGATTCATTCCCCGATTCAGTTAAAAATGCTTTGGCAATTGGAGTTAAAAAGGCCAATAACTCATCCGACATTTTCCGCTGCTCGGGATCATCTGAAGTCTCAACAATATCGACATGCTGAGCCAGAAAATAGGCTAATGCACGTCCACCTTCTGAAAATGCTTTTTGAGTCATTAACATGGAACGTACAGCTGGATGAACAATAATTGGATCGGCATTTTTATCAGGACATTTTGCTCCAGATAAAGAACGCATTGCCAAGCGATCTTTTGCATAAGCTAAAGCACCTTGAAATGAAATTTCAGAAGCAGCGAGTCCTTGTACTGCGGTTCCAATACGTGCGGTATTCATAAAGGTAAACATACAATTGAGCCCGCGATTTTCAGGACCAATCAAATAACCTTTCGCACCATCAAAATTCAGTACGCAGGTGGCATTTCCATGAATACCCATTTTATGTTCAATCACGCTACAGACGACTTTATTACGGTCTTCTAAATTACCTTCATCATCTACATTAAATTTAGGCACAATAAATAAAGAAATACCTTTAGTGCCTGTCGGCGCACCTGGTAAGCGAGCCAACACAATGTGGATAATATTTTCTGAAAGATCATGTTCCCCTGCGGAAATAAAAATCTTTTCTCCTGTTATGGCATAACTCCCATCTGAATTCGGCTCGGCCTTGGTACGAATCAAGCCTAAGTCTGAACCAGCATGAGATTCCGTTAAGCACATGGTTCCTGTCCAGACACCACGAATCAGCTGAGTTAAAAATGCCTTTTTTTGCTGCTCAGTACCATGGTGCTCAATGGTTCTCATCGCGCCATGAGACAAACCTGGATACATTGCCCACGCCCAATTAGAACCACATAACATTTCAGAAATAGCGATCCGCAACAATGTCGGTAAGCCTTGCCCACCATATTCCGGATCGGCCGTTAACGAGGTAAAACCTAACTCAGCATATTTTTGATAGGCTTCTTTAAAACCTTTTGGCGTTGTGACTACGCCTTGATTTAAATGACACCCTTCCTGATCACCATTTTGGTTAATCGGTGCCAACTCATTTTCACAAAAATCTGCTGCTGCTTCTAAATATTGATCAATTAATTCTCGATTTACGCTTTCCTGATATTTACTTAAACCTTGATAGTTCTGTTCTGTTTGAAGCATTTCATGCAGCACAAATTGCATATCGCGTAATGGAGCTTTGTATAAAGGCATAGTTTTTCCCTTTCACGTTACTGCCTGTGTGATAAGCAGATATCGTTTTTTCCTTGAATAGACTTTTATTGTTTCAATCTCACCAAAATATCAAAAAATTTCTTATAGCAAAATATATTTTCACTAATTTAATAAAATTATTGTCACCCAAATATAGGTATAAAATGTAAGTTCATGTTTTAAAGTACAAATATTAGAAATAAAATAACGGATATTGTTTATAAGAATAATTTTAAATTTTGTATTGCAAAATTTTATTCCGTAAAAATACAATTTATAGTATTGTGGTTAGATTGCTTAATCATCCAAGGACGATTCATGGAAAGCCCGAAATACACAGGTCTTGAGTTTTTAACCGCTTTAAAAAATGGTGAGGTATCTCCTTCTCCTATGGCTCACACGATACCGATGGAACTCGTTGCAGTTTCCGAAGGTAAAGCGACTTATAAAGTTACCCCTCGCAAAGAACATAGAAATATACAAGGCGGTGTACACGGCGGCTTCTGCGCCACGGCTCTGGACACCGCTACAGGTAGTGCAGCTCACACTTTACTTGAACATGGCGTTGGCTATGGAACCATTGATTTAAATGTAAAAATGATTCGCCCCATGCAAGTTGACACGTCTTACTATGCGACAGCCGAGTTGATTAATGCAGGCCGTAATATTATTAGTACCGAAGGTAAAATCGTAGATGAGAATGACAAAGTGTATGCCTTTGCCTCGGCAACCTTAATGATTATTCGCAAATAATAAAGTTTTAAAGCTCCTGCTTATGGAGCTTTTTCTTGCTTTGCAATCTTGCCCATTTCATAAAAATCTAAGCGATCAATCAAGAAACTCGTTATTGCCATCGCCATACCTAAAGCAGCACACGCTTCCCATCCCCAATGTTTCCACGCATACACTGCAATAAAAGAACCTAAGGCGGCTCCGCCAAAATATAAGGTCATATAAATTGAATTAATACGAGAACGCGCTTCCGCCGAAATTCGATAGACTAGATTTTGATTTAAAACATGAAATGCCGACAAACCGAAATAAGCCATAACAACTCCAACAGCGTAAGCAACTAGAGACTGCTGTGCAAAAAATAGCGGTATCCATGCACTTATTAATAGCCCCATACAAATCACTGCAATTTTATTTTCAAGCCCTGCCGCAATTTTCTTACCTGCCCAAGGGGTCGCAAATACGCCAGCCAGTCCAACAACTCCAAATAAACCAATCTGGAAATCGTTAAAGTGATAAGGCGCATTCGCCAAAATAAAAGTCATCGTGGTAAAAATCAATGCCAAAATACCAAAGCCAATACCGCCCGCCAAACCACGGCGCAGTAAATGTGGTTGATGAACTGCTAATGAAAATAATGAACCATAAATCTGTAGAATATTGAGTTGGTGGGATTTTCGCGCAACCGGCAACTTCATCCACATCACCCATGCAAACACCAAAATGACGATTCCGCTAATTAAATAAACCGCATGCCAAGACCAAACTGTAGAAAGTAAGCCTGCAATAGAACGCGCCAATAATATTCCCAAAAACAAACCACTCATGAGAGTGCCTACAACTTGAGGACTTTTTTTCGGGCTAGCTAATCCTGCGGCGAAAGGAACTAAAACTTGAGTTGCAATAGAAAAGAATGTCGCTAAGAAGGTAAAGCCATATAAAACTGGCAAGGTTTGACTCAAGGATAGCCCTACTTGTGCAAGGCCTGTACAACACATAAGCAAGCAAATATAACTTCGCTTTTCAAAAAAATCTCCTAAGGGAACCAATATAAAAAGGCCAACTGCATATGACAGTTGGCTAATTACAATGGTTAAAGCAACTTGATCGGCATTGACTTTTAATGCTTCTGCAATTGAATAGATTAAGGGCTGGTTGTAATAGTTTGAACCCGCACAAATTCCACATGTCATCGCCATGATAAAAATAAAGCTTTTTGACAATATCGCGTCTGTATCGAGCCGAGCTATTTTATCCATGTTCCTTTGCCTTATTTTTAAAACTTATACATCGACACAAAGTTAAGGCGTGACACATCCGCCGTTCTGCCATCAAATACCTCACGTTTTCCTTGATGATATTCCATACCAATATCGATTTGCTCGGCAGGTGAATAGAAGACATTGACAGCGTAATCGGTTAAGCGTTTGTTAGCATCCTGATTCAGTTTGGCATATTCAGTGTTGTCATCATATTCAAATAGCGAAGCTGATATATTGGCACGCCATTGATCATTGAATTTATACGAATAACCAAGATTAAAACTGTTTAGCTTATTCATCATTAAATCGGTTTTATCCTGATCTAAAGAGAAATCCCCCGCTGCATTCAATGCGGTAGCATTCGCCAATCCACCTTGGGTGGTATAAGGCATGAACTTTTGATCACCCACAATATATTGATAGTTGGCCTGAACAGATTGCTGCGGATCAAGTTGATATTTAAGTCCAGCACCGGCACCCCAACTCACTTTTTTAACCGTGTCTTTTGCCACATCTACAGATTTCTCGTTCACAAAGCCTTGGGCCAATGCCATTAACGGTCCTTGCTTAAATGTATATCGACCCGTCAATGTTGGAAAAGCGGAAACACGTGACCCCGTATATTCAAATGCCACTTTCAAATCATGATTCTGATCAATTTTCCAGTCATAACGCACCTGAGGTGTGCGTGTATACGATGTACCAATAAACTGGGTGTAATCGACCGATTCCGTTCGAGTTTCCATATTAGACATCAATGACCAAGTTTGACCAAAGGTCCAGTCTTTATAGGTAAAATAAGCATGGCGAATACGAAACTTCCCATCACCAGTTCCCATGTTAGAGCTATCAAAGAAATCGGCTTCCACATTTCCTGTGATCGCTTTATCTAGACTGTTGAAATAAACACCTAATCGGCTTGCATTAATCATGGCATCCGAACGGGAATGGTTTGAGCGTTGCGCGCTTTCAAATGGAGTTCGATAGATACTGCTTGTGGTTCTACCGCCTGAATCTGGAGAAGACTTAAAATCAACTGCTGCATCTAGTCGGGCAATACCGTAAACCTTCACATTATCCGTCCAAGTGACCCACGAAGGAGCAACGGGCTTCTCTGTTACAGTCGCTTTAGTTTTTTCGATGTTCTCTTCGATCTTTACTTGTTTGACCTGTAAATTATTTTGAGTTTGTTTTTGAGCAGCAACTTCTGCTTTTAATTTTTGCAGCTCGGTTTCTAGCAAATTAATTCTTTGTTCTGTCGTATCTGAAGAATTTGCAAAAATAGTCCCTGAGGCCGCAGCGCAAGCTGCAGCTAAAATTAATTTTTTCATCTTTTAATCCTTAAAGAAGCGTTTTTCCGTGTGTATTTAGGCTACACGTGCATCGATTAGCTCACAGTCTGTGACTGCTTGTAATTCATCAAAACTAAGACCTTCCACCATTTCTGTGACATAAGCTTTTTGGTCTTTAAGTTCAATAATGCATAAATCGGTATAAATACGATTGACACACTGCTCGCCTGTCATTGGGTATGTGAGTTCTTTTACAATTTTGGACTCACCTTTTTTAGTGACATGTTCCATATAGACATAAATCGTTTTTGCGCCGACCGCCAAATCCATAGCACCACCGACTGCCGGTACATCATCTGCTTTACCAGTATGCCAATTTGCCAAGTCCCCATTTACCGCAACTTGGAATGCCCCAATTACGCAAATGTCCAAATGACCGCCACGCATAATGTCAAACGAGTCACCATGATGCATAAAGCATCCACCATCTAATAAGGTGACAAGTTCTTTTCCAGCGTTCACTAAATCTTGGTCTTCTTCACCCAGTTGTGGCGGTGGACCAAAAGCCAGAACACCATTTTCCGAATGTAAAAAGATTTCTTTGTCTTTGGGTAAAAATTTAGCAACGTTGGTCGGTAAGCCAATGCCTAAATTGACATAGGAACCTTCCGGAATATCATTGGCAATGAGTTTGGCAATATCTTCACGAGAACGCTTTTGAACTGACATTAGATATCTCCTACTTTTACAACGTGCTGAACAAAAATTCCCGGTGTAATAATGCACTCTGGGTCAAGCGTTCCTAGCTCTACGGTGTCATTCACTTGAACAATTGTGGTCTTGGCGGCTTTTGCCATAATTGGGCCAAAATTGCGGGCTGCTTTGCGATAAGTTAAATTGCCCCAGCGGTCGGCTTTATCGGCATAAATCAGTGCAAAATCAGCTTCAAGTGGATATTCAAGTACATAGTTTTTACCGTTAATGGTGCGGGTCTCTTTACCCTCGGCAACTTTAGTGCCATAGCCAGTCGGAGTAAAAATAGCCCCTAAGCCAGCACCCGCTGCCTGAATACGACATGCCAAATTACCTTGCGGAACCAGTTCCAACTCAATTTTTCCCGCTCGATATAAGTCTTGAAAAACGGTTGATCCAGCAGATTTCGGAAATGAACAAATCATTTTTTTAACACAGCCTGCAATAATGAGCTTGGTTAAACCACGATCACCAGAAGCCGCATTGTTATTTACAATGGTCAGTTCTTTTTTTCCTAAATCAATTAAGGCTTCAATTAATTCAGCAGGTTGCCCCGTTACACCAAACCCTCCTGTCATGATGGTTGCTCCATCAGGAATCGCTTTTAAAATCGGTTCAATGTCACTGGTGATTTTATTTATCATCTCACTTGTCCCTTTTCATCCTTAATTTAAGGTGACAGATTGATCTGTCACTCTGCCTTTTGGGGGTTAAATAGTCGGTCTTTGATAAATAACAATGGAATTACCCCGCAGATAAAATAAGCCGCAGCCATCACCAAAAGCCCTAAGCCAATAGAACCGTTTTGCGATAGATAACCAATTGTTAATGGAGAGAAAATTGAAAGTACTTTGCCAATGTTATAAGCGCCGCCCACTGCCGAACCTCGGATAGACGTCGGGAAGCTTTCTGTCATATAGGTGGCATTAATTGCGTATGGAATACCGTAAAGGAAACCGAAGAACAGCATCATCCATAAAATATTGGTTGGTGTATTTAAATAGACAATGACTGGAATAAATAAAGCTGTACCAATGGTTCCGAAAGCAAATACAGCGCGACGTCCTAATTTATCGGCAACGATCCCTGCAATCACTTTGGCAAACATCATAATCAGGAAAGTACCGACCATATACATGGCCATTTCTTTAAATTTGATGCCAAGATCAGACTCTAAATAAGCAGGTAACCAGTTACTTACGCCGTAATAGCCAAACTGCAATGCGCCCGTACTAATAATCCAAAGCACAAACATAGTGCCATGTTTCTTATCTCTTAAAATTTCAAGATATGGGTTTTGACGTTTTTTAGGTTGGCTACTTTGAGTGACTTCTAGCGCTTTTAATTGACGAGATTTTTTCCATGATTCAGGTTCAGGTACACAAAAGTGCATTAAAACTGACAACACCACAGGCGTAATTGCAATCCAGTACAGGAAACGCCAGCCATGTTCAGGAATAATATGCCCTGCCAATAAAGTCGCTAACAAAGAACCTAAGGTATAACCCGTCATGAGAGTAGCCAAAACAGTCGAGCGATGTTTGGTTGGCACCATTTCTGACATTAAAATATTACAAGCAATATAGAGCGCGCCTAAGCCCATCGCTCCAAAAGTTCTTAAAACTGCAAATTGCATATAAGAATCAGTAAAACCCAGTGCGCTGGTTAAAACTGAAGAATAAGCAATAAAGAACACAATAATGCGGACCCGCCCAAAACGGTCACATGCCCAACCACCAATCAGGCCACCAATTGCTGAACCTAAAAGTGTTAAACTGCCTAACGTTCCAGCTTGTACACCGGTTAAATGAAATTCTGTTTTAAGACTGGTCAGGCTTAATGCCAAAAAACCTAAGTCTGCCCCATCACACAACAATGTTAAAAAAGCGAATATAAATGCGGTAATCCAAATTTTTTTGGGTGTTTGGATAGCTTCACTGCTAGCCGTATTTTGTGCAACTGTTTCTGTTGTCATGTCCATATCCTCTGAAGGAACATGAGGCATCCAATGCCTCATGGCATTTATTTTTTATTAGGTAGTCGCTTCCCTAATCATGTTCTTGGCAATAATAATTTGTTGAACTTGCGTGGTTCCTTCATATAAGCGGAACAAACGTACATCGCGATAAAAACGCTCAATGGCATATTCACTGATATAGCCTGCGCCACCGTGAATCTGTACACAGCGGTCAGCAACACGTCCGCACATTTCAGTTGCAAACATTTTTGCGCAAGATGCTTCTGTACTAATGTTTTCGCCATTATCACGGCGACGGGCTGCATCTAGGACCATACATTTGGCCGCATAAATTTCGGCTTTTGAGTCAGCAAGCATGGCTTGAATCAACTGGAAGTTCGCAATGGGTTGACCAAATTGTTTACGCTCAATTGCATAGTGCAATGCATCGTTTAACATGCGCTCAGCAACACCCACGCTATAGGCACCAATGTGCAAGCGCCCTTTATCAAGCACTTTCATGGCCGTTTTAAAACCGACACCTTCTACCCCACCAATCAGTGCAGAAGCAGGCACACGGCAATTTTCAAAAATCACATCACATGTGTGCGAACCCTTTTGCCCCATTTTTTGGTCAATTTTGCCCAACGTGATGCCTGGTGTATTGGCCTCAACTAAAAAAGCTGAAATGCCACCAGACCCTTTAATTTCAGGATTGGTTCGAGCCATTACGGTAAAAGTTGCAGCATGAGGTGCATTGGTAATAAAACGCTTAGTGCCGTTTAACACATAAAAATCGCCATCTTTTATGGCACTAGTTTTTAAAGAGGCCGCATCAGAACCAGATTCAGGCTCGGTTAAACAAAATGAACCAATAATTTCACCACTTGCGTAACGTGGTAAATATTTTTGCTTTTGCTCTTCTGTGCCATCAATCAAAATCGCACTAGAACCAATACCATTATTAGTGCCAATTAAAGAGCGAAAAGCTGGTGAAGTTTGTCCAAGTTCAAATGCAACTCTAACTTCTTCTTCCATGGTGATGCCTAGGCCACCATATTCTTCGGGAATTGTGAGGCCGAACAAACCAAGCTCACGCATTTGCTGCACAATGTCATCTGGAATTTTATCTTTCTCTACCACTTCGTTTTCACGAGGGATCAATTCATTTTTTACAAAATCTCGAATTGTTGAAAGTAACTGTTCCAACATCCCTTCATCACGGATCATCTGTGATCTCCCTTTTTATGTATTTCCATCGTACCCATCAGCTATCTCCAGCTTGTCTGGATACCATGTTTTAAATCTTGTTTACAGCGGATGTGTTTCATAGTACGAGAACAAAAACACAAATTTCAAGCTTTTTTGAAAATTAATTTCGTTAAACGAAATTTAAAAAAATACCAATACGTAATATCAAGTACTTATCTTATTTAATAAATCATAATTGCTCTAATGGACTAAATAAGACTTGAAATAAATTCCAAAATAAGCATCATAAAAGGAATATAATTTTGATATGCGAAACAAGGAATTCAAAAATGAGTGTATTAACAGGGAATAATTTCGTAGAAGTCGACTTTTCTATTCAAAAAATAGCGATTGTAAAAATTAACCGATCTGAAGCAAAAAATGCACTGAATACAGAGCTTCGCAAACAATTAGCACAAGCTTTTACCGAATTAACTTTTAATGATGAGATCAATGCGATTGTGCTCACAGGTGGTGAAGAAGTCTTTGCAGCAGGTGCAGATCTAAAAGAAATGGCAACCGCAACGTCCACAGAAATGTTATTACGTCATACCGAACATTACTGGAACGCGATTGCTCAGTGCCCTAAACCTGTGATTGCTGCTGTAAATGGTTATGCATTAGGAGGTGGCTGTGAACTTGCAATGCATGCTGACATTATTATTGCAGGTAAAGGCGCAATCTTTGGTCAACCGGAAATTAAAGTCGGGTTAATGCCAGGTGCTGGTGGTACACAACGTTTGTTCCGGGCAGTTGGTAAATTTCATGCCATGCGCATGATTATGACGGGTGCCATGGTGAGAGCCGAAGAAGCTTATATCATCGGTCTTGTTTCACAAGTCACAGAAGATGATCAGACGATTCCAACTGCGATTCAAATGGCGCAAAGCCTAGCCAAAATGCCTCCTATTGCCCTGCAACAAATTAAAGAAGTTGCGCTGATGAGCGAAGACGTTCCATTAAATGCAGGCTTAACCCTAGAACGGAAAGCATTCCAGTTGCTGTTTTCTACCGAAGATAAAAATGAAGGTGTTCAAGCTTTTATTGAAAAACGTAAACCGTCTTATCAAGGTAAATAATTTAAAACGATAATAACAAAGGAATGAAAATGTGTAGAAAAGTATTAATTAGTGCAGGTGGTTCAGGGATTGGACGATGCATTGCCGAGGCATTTTTAAGCAATCATGATGAAGTTTTCGTTTGTGATATTAGTGCTAAAAGCCTAGAACAATTTCAACAAGATTATCCTAAGCTGCACATATATACATGTGATTTGGCTGATCATGAGCAAATTAAACTCATGTTTAATGAAGCAGTTCAGAAACTTGGCGGTATTGATATTTTAGTCAATAACACAGGCATTTCAGGCCCGACTGTTGCCGCAGATGAGTTAAGTTTTGAAGATTGGAACACGGTGATTAATTTAAACCTGAATAGTACTTTTTTGATTACCCAGTTAGCCATTCCCTATTTAAAAAAAGCACTAGCAGGCGTGATTATTAATATGTCATCTATTGCCGGCCGCTTAGGCTATCCATACCGATTGGCCTATTCCACTTCAAAATGGGGGCTGATTGGTTTTACCAAAACGCTTTCTATGGAACTCGGTGCAGACAATATTCGAGTTAACGCTATTCTTCCAGGTGCGGTAGATGGTGATCGAGTTCAACGTGTATTACAGGCCCGTGCCGATGTAGCCCATACCTCACTTGAAGAAGTGACTCAAAATGCACTGAAAAATCAGTCGCTCAAATATTTTGTCAATCCAAAGCATATTGCAGATTTATGCCTATTTATAGCTTCAGATAGCGGACGCTCTATTTCAGGCCAAATCTTACCGATTGATGGTGATAAACAATGCTTAAGCTAAATCACCAAACCCTATTTTTCCGTTTAATTTCAAATATAGATTAATCATCAGGATGATCGACATGACTTATGATATTAAAAGCATGGCTGTGATTGGTGTCGGTATTATGGGCAGTGGCATTGCTCAAATTGCTGCGCAGTCAGGTCATACTACTTATTTATATGATGCCAAAGCAGGCGCAGCCGAACAGGCCAAAGAAAAACTGGCTGCCACATTTCAAAATTTAGTCGACAAAAATAAAATTACACCTGAGCAAGCAGCTCTGGCAAATAGCCATTTAGTTGTTGCTCATCAAATTGAAGATTTAAAAAATTGCGACCTGATTGTAGAAGCAATTGTTGAGCGTCTAGACATCAAACAAAGCTTAATGCAGCAGCTTGAAGACGTCGTTTCAGAAAATGCCATTTTAGCCTCGAACACCTCTTCTCTTTCGATTACAGCGATTGCGGCAAACTGCAAAAAACCTGAACGTGTGGTGGGTTATCATTTCTTTAACCCAGTTCCGCTCATGAAAGTGGTCGAGGTGATTCGTGGTTTAAAAACTGATCCACTTATTGTTGAAGCCTTAAACGATCTGTCTCGCGCATTTGGTCATCGCCCTGTTGTAGCGAAGGACACCCCTGGATTTATTATTAATCATGCGGGTCGAGCTTATGGAACCGAAGCGCTCAAAATTTTAAATGAGAACGTCTGTGACATTAGTGAAATTGACCGAATTTTACGTGACGGCGTTGGTTTTAGAATGGGTCCATTTGAATTACTCGACTTAACTGGCCTTGACGTTTCTCATCCCGTCATGGAGTCGATTTATCACCAGTACTATGAAGAAGCGCGCTACAAGCCAAACCCATTAACCAAACAGATGCTAGATGCCAAACAACTTGGACGTAAGGTTAATCAAGGTTTTTATAACTATGAAACCGGTTCAAAAACAGGTGAACAACCTGCGAAGTTTGTAGAGCGTTTAGCGCAATATCCAAAAGTTTGGGTAACGGCGGATTTCCCTGAAGATAAAAAACAGCTTGAAGATTATTTAACTCAGCAAAATATTGCCTTAGACACTCATCCTGAACCACAAACAGATAGTTTATGTTTACTCGCTTGTTATGGTGAAGATACAACTCAAGCGGCTACTCGCCTTGGAGTTAATCCAAAACAAGCTGTTGCTATAGACATGCTTTATGGCACTGCAAAGCATCGTACCTTAATGCCTTCACTCATTACCAAACCTGAATATCGTCAGGCAGCTCACTCTATTTTCAATCTAGATGGAAATCTGGTGAGTATGATTAATGAAAGTATTGGCTTTGTTGCGCAGCGCGTTTTGGCAATGGTCATTAATTTAGGCTGTGATATTGCACAGCAAAATGTTGCCACGGTAGATGACATTAATGCCGCAGTGCGACTTGGTTTAGGTTATCCGTTTGGTCCAATTGAATGGGGCGATCAAGTCGGCAGCAAAAAAATCTTACTCATTCTTGATCGTATAACAGCGCTTACGCATGACCCACGTTACCGCCCTAGCCCATGGTTACAGCGTCGTGTCGCACTTCATTTACCTCTTACTTTTACTCACGAGTCTTGAAAAGGAATTTCTCAATGTTAAATGCATATATCTATGATGGTTTACGCAGTCCATTTGGCCGTCATGCAGGTGAACTTGCCTCAATTCGCCCTGATGATTTAGCCGCAATTGTCATTCAAAAGTTGCTTGAAAAAACTGGTGTACCGGGCGCTGATATTGAAGATGTGATTTTAGGCGACACCAACCAAGCCGGTGAAGACAGTCGTAATGTGGCTCGCAACGCGCTGTTACTTGCGGGATTACCAGTCACTGTGCCGGGCCAAACAGTAAACCGCCTATGTGCTAGTGGTTTAGGGGCCGTAATTGACTCAGCACGTGCGATTACTTGTGGTGAAGGCGAACTGTATATTGCAGGTGGTGTAGAAAGTATGTCTCGCGCCCCTTTTGTAATGGGTAAAGCTGAAAGTGCTTATAGTCGTGATGCAAAAATTTATGACACCACCATTGGATCTCGTTTTCCAAATAAAAAAATTATTGCTCAGTACGGCGGTCATTCAATGCCTGAAACAGGTGATAATGTTGCAGCCGACTTTGGTATTAGCCGTGAGCAAGCAGATTTATTTGCCGCTCAATCACAAGCTAAATATCAAAAAGCTAAAGAAGACGGTTTCTTTGCCAATGAAATTACCCCAATTGAGGTTTTCCAAGGCAAAAAATTACCGCCTAAACTCGTTTCTGAAGATGAACACCCTCGTCCAAGCTCAACTGTTGAAGCACTCACAAAGTTAAAACCGCTATTTGAAGGTGGCGTGGTTACAGCTGGTAATGCCTCAGGTATTAATGATGGTGCAGCAGCACTCTTGATTGGTTCAGAAGCGGCAGGTCAAAAATATGGCCTAAAACCAATGGCAAAAATCTTGTCAGCAGCGGCAGCTGGTATTGAACCACGTATTATGGGTGCAGGCCCTATTGAAGCCATTAAGAAAGCAGTTGCGCGTGCTGGTCTTACTTTAGACGACATGGATATTATTGAAATTAATGAAGCCTTTGCTTCACAGGTTTTATCGTGTTTAAAAGGCTTGAATGTCGATTTTAATGACCCACGCGTAAATCCAAACGGCGGCGCAATTGCAATCGGACATCCATTGGGTGCATCTGGCGCTCGTCTTAGCTTAACAGTAGCTCGCGAATTAATTCGCCGTAAAAAGAAATATGCTGTGGTGAGCCTTTGTATTGGTGTAGGTCAAGGTCTTGCAATGGTGATTGAAAACGTTGCATAAACGTTGAACCCGATATCCATTCATCACAACAGCGCAGTGATGAATGGATTTATTTTGCAGAGCGAAATATAATGGCAAAACTATTGCTTTAATTATATTTGAGGATCGAATGTCTCAAAACATGGAAACTGAAAAACCAATAAATTTTGATGAGATACGTTTAGATCCTATTTCGCATATACATCGGGAAAACAACCCGCAATTTATTGCTTCTTTAGCACGCGGTTTAGAACTTTTAAGATGCTTTTCTGCAAATAATCAGGTGCTTGGTAACCAAGAATTAGCAAAAATGACGGGTTTACCTAAACCGACCATTGCACGTATTACCAATACCCTTGTGTCATTAGGCTATTTAAAACAATTGCCTAACTCAACTAAATACACATTAGACATTGGTGTTTTATCTTTAGGATATGCAGCATTATCTAATATCTCAATTCGTAATATTGCTCATCAATATATGGAAGAATTGAGTCAGTATGTTCAGGCTCCTGTGGCGATGGCAACGCGTGACCGATTAAATATGGTGTATATCGATGTTGTACAAATTGAAACTGCATTAAATATGCGCCGTCCAATTGGGTCAACCTTACCACTCCATAGTAGTTCAATGGGTCGAGCTTGTTTAGCTGCAACTCCTGAACGTGAGCGCAACTTTCTACTCGATGCACTGAAACAAAAGAACCCCGAAAACTGGCCAGCCATAAAACGCTCTTTAGAACGAGCTTTCCGTGATTACCAAGATTATGGATATTGTTTGTCTTTAGGCGAGTGGCATAAAGAAGTGAACTCGGTGGCTGTACCTTTAGTCAGCTCCAAACATGGTCTTTATGTTTTTAACTGTGGTGCGCCAAGTTTTCATTTAAATCCGGAAAAACTTGAAGGTGAAATTGGACCACGTTTAATCCACATGGTGCACAATATTCAAGATGCCTTGAATGAAACGCACTAACAATCGTGCTTAAAACAATCATGGTTGTGTTGATTAAAGTTCCTCTTTCATTATGACTAAGGCATGACGAAAAACGCACTCTATACCCCAACCATTATTTTAATGGCGATTGCCGCAGGCATTTGTACAGGCGGAAATTATTTTAGTCAGCCACTCATTCACTCAATTAGTGTAAGCCTAAATTTAACTGAAACGACTACAGCGTGGGTGCCCACTCTAGCCCAAATCACCTACGCATGTGGCTTACTCTTCTTAATGCCATTAGGGGACATCATAGAAAAGCGCAAGCTACTATTTATCTTTATGTTATTGGCTTCAAGTGGATTACTTATTAGCGGTTTTTCGCACAATATTTATCTTTTACTACTTGGCACCGTCATTACTGGTCTATTTTCCAGTTCAGCCCAACTGTTATTGCCCCTTGCTGCAAGTCTGGTTCCGATTCAACAAAGCGGCCGTGTGGTTGGCTTTTTACTGAGCGGACTGATGATGGGTGTTTTACTCGCCCGTTCCCTTTCAGGGCTGATGTCTACACTTTTCACTTGGAATATTATTTATTTGGTCAGTGGTTTTCTATTACTTGTTATTGCCTTTATTTTGCATCGTAATATCGGGTTATTTCCACCAACCAAATCTGAAAACTATGCGAAAACTATTCGCTCTTTACCACAGATTTTTATTCAAAATCGGCGTTTAAGAAACAGAACCTATATTGGTGGTTTTACATTTGCTTGTGTGAGTTTAACCTTTACCACCATGTCGTTACTACTGGCTCCAGCGCCCTACTTTTTTAGTGACTTTACCATTGGTCTTTTTGGTTTTGTTGGCGTGTTAGGGACTTTCGTTGCTAATTTCTCAGGCAAATTTATTGATCAAGGCTATATTCATAAGATTTCGATTTATTGCGGCATTGGGCTAATTTTAAGTTGGATACTTTTTTCACTGTTACCCTATCATTTCGCCTTTTATATTATTGCTTTACTCATTCTCTACGCCTCGCTTTCTGCTGTTCATGTTACTAATCAAAGTATTGTATTTAAACTTAATCAAGAATTACGCTCACGGTTTAACGCGATTTATATGACAGGTTACTTTGCTGGCGGCGCATTAGGCACAACAGCGGGAAGCTATGCTTGGAAACACTTCGGATGGATAGGTGTCTGTATTTTAGGCTTAATTTTTGCCGTGCTATGTCTTTATTATTGTTTGTGTGATGCAAAAAAACCAGCATAAATATGATGCTGGCTTTTTTAAAATGAAGAACGCGCTTAACTAATTTCGGTACGAATATTATTCACCATATGTAAAAGACGTGGTGCGATATCTTCTTCAAGCTTCTCACGGTTCATAATAAAACTTGGACCGCCACAGTTAAATACCAGTAAACCATGCTGTTCATGAATTAATGGAACAGCAACCGAGTTGACATCTTTATGCCATTCACCCACTGAAAAACAATAGCCAAAATCCTGATAGTCTTTAAAGGCTTTATCTAAATCACGGTTAATCTTGATCCAGTCTTCTTTATGCTTGCTGCGAATCGCATCAAGTAAAAATTCTCGTTCATCTTCAGGCATTGCAGCTAGGCAAGCACGCCCCATCGAACTCAAATGAATGGGTAAATAAGTACCGACCTGACGGCGCATGGTCATATTGCCTTTGCCCTGTACCACATCCAGATAAATCATATTCAGACGATCACGTGTTGCCATTGCAACCGCAGCACCTGCATAGTCAGCCAAATTCTTCATATAAGGATGCGCAATAGAACGAATCGATACATTGGACAGCATGGAATAACCAAAAGCCAAGACACCCACAGAGAGCTGGAATTTGCTCGAATTCGGGACTTGCTTGATATATCCCAAACGAGACAAAGTATGCGTGAGACGAGTAATCGTTGGCTTCGGCAAACCTGTCATTTGTGCCAATTCCTGATTGCCCAGATGCTGATGTTTTGGAGTGAAGCAGCGTAGCAGCTCTAAACCACGAGCTAAAGCCGTAATAAATTGGCGGTCATTTTCATCTTGCATGTCTTCAATTGGATGTAACAACTCATGCCTTAAAGGCGCTAATAATTTTTCTGTTTGTTCTGCATCTACGGCATCATTCATGATTTTACCAATCTAAATATTTGTTTCGCACTGCGAAAATTATAATCTATTTTTTCTATAATAAACAGTTAAAGCTCATCCATGAATATCTAAACAACAAAGTTAAGTACAATTAAAAAGCAAAGTCAAAATACAGATGCATTTTGACTTTGCTATATTCGTTATCCAATAATCCCTTTCAGCTTTAATTCATCCAGTTTTTCCTGAGAAAGAACCCGGGTTAAAATCGTATCAGTATGCTCACCCAATAAAGGTGGCGCAGTCCTATACTCAACTGGTGTTCTTGAAAGTTTGATCGGCGATCCAATCACGGTGAGCTTTTCACGTTGCGGATGCGGCATATCAACCAGCATTTTTCTTGCAATCACTTGTGGCTCTTGAAAAGCCTGCTTCAGATTATTGATCACGCCAACAGGAACTTTGGCCGCATAAATTGCTGCAACCCACTCATCGGCAGTCTTTGTTAAAAAATGCGCTGATAAAATCCCAATAATTTCATCTCGATGCTGAATACGGTCTGCGTTGCGACTAAATCGAGAATCATTCGGTAAATGAGGTAAACCAATACTTCGACAGAGTTGAATAAACTGAGTGTCATTGCCACACGCAATAATAAACTCCCGATCAGCAGCTTTAAATACCTGATAAGGAACAATATTGGCGTGTGCATTACCATAACGCACAGGGACTTTCCCAGAGGACAGATAGTTCATTCCCTGATTGGCCATAGTGGCAATTTGCACATCAAGCAGCGCCATATCAATGTACTGACCTAAACCTGTTGCATGGCGGTTAAGTAAAGCCGCCTGAATAGCAATGGTCGAATAAAGTCCTGTCGCCAGATCAGAAAATGCCACACCTACTTTTTGTGGACCACCTCCTGCTAAATCATCCTTTTCACCTGTGATGGACATCAGCCCACCCATTCCCTGAATAATAAAATCATAGCCAGGCTCTTCTGCACGTGGACCATCTTGTCCAAAACCCGTAATTGAACAATAAACTAGACCAGGATTGATTGCTGACAATGCAGCATAATCCAGCCCATATTTTTTCAGCGAACCAGCCTTATAATTTTCAATGACAACATCCGTATCCTGAATTAAAGCTTTGATCAGTTCCTGTCCTTCAGGAGTGGCAATATCAATTGCAACCGAGAGCTTATTACGATTTGTCGACTGATAGTAAGCTGCTTCTCGCGTGTCATATCCAGTATCATCCTTCATCCACGGTGGCCCCCAAGATCGGGTGTCATCTCCGACCTTTGGTCGTTCCACCTTAATCACTTCTGCGCCCAGATCAGCAAGTATCTGCCCACACCACGGTCCAGCCAGTACCCGACTCAAATCAAGTACACGAATTCCATTTAAAGCGCCCATGTTTATCCCACTCACCTGTGCTTAATTTCTATAGGAAAACTTACTTCACATAAGTTTCGCATAGCGATATATATTTTTAATATACAAACAAGATTTTAAAAAATCAAACCTTAATTTCCCATCAAAAAATATGATTTTTATTCAATAAATATAGATTAATTAAATCAACAGATTAGAAACTACTAACAACAAACAAAATATCGCATTGCGAAATTTATTTTCAAAATATATTGTTTTATGTGATTCCTTTGATTACTATCGCATCAATATTGATGATTTTACGAACATCGTATTTTTGTTTTTAGCTGCTTGTACAAAGGATATGACTATGATTCGAGATCAGGAAACACTGAACCAACTGGTCGATATGATTCGACAATTTGTTGAAGGTGTTTTAATTCCTCGTGAGAATGAAGTCGCTGAAACAGATGAAATTCCAAAAGATATTATTGAGCAAATGAAATCGCTTGGCCTGTTTGGATTAACCATTCCAGAACAGTACGATGGTCTTGGGCTGACGATGGAAGAAGAAGTCTATATTGCTTTCGAGCTTGGTCGCACTTCCCCAGCCTTTCGTTCTCTGATCGGCACCAACAATGGGATTGGCTCTAGCGGTCTAATTATTGATGGTACTGAAGCACAAAAATCTTTTTTCCTGCCTCGTTTAGCACGTGGTGAAGTGATTAGCTCTTTTTGCTTAACCGAACCAGACGCTGGTTCAGATGCAGCAGCCTTAAAAACCACGGCAGTTAAAGATGGCGATTTCTATGTCTTAAATGGTACCAAGCGCTTTATTACCAATGCACCCCATGCTGGCGTCTTTACAGTGATGGCGCGAACCAATCCTGATATTAAAGGTGCTGGCGGCATTTCTGCATTTATTGTCGATAGTCAAACTTCGGGGATTTTTCTTGGTAAGCGCGATAAAAAGATGGGGCAAAAAGGTGCCCATACCTGTGATGTGATTTTTGAAAACTGTCGCGTTCCAGTTTCGGCATTAATTGGTGGAATCGAAGGTGTTGGTTTTAAAACTGCCATGAAAGTTCTAGACAAAGGCCGACTCCATATTGCGGCACTTAGTATCGGGGCAGCCACACGAATGCTGGATGATGCATTGAGTTACGCCATGGAGCGTAAACAATTTGGTCAGCCGATTGCCGAATTTCAACTGATTCAAGCCATGCTCGCTGACTCTAAAGCTGAAATTTATGCGGCCAAATGTATGGTGCTTGACGCTGCGCGATTACGTGACATCGGACAAAACGTCAGTACAGAAGCATCTTGCGCCAAAATGTTTGCCACTGAAATGTGTGGCCGAGTTGCAGATCGCTGCGTACAGATTCACGGCGGCGCAGGCTATATCAGTGAATATGCGATTGAACGTTTTTATCGAGATGTCCGCTTGTTCCGTTTATATGAAGGAACCACGCAAGTTCAACAAATAATTATTGCCCGAAACATGATTCGAGCAGCTTCTTCATGACTCCCAAGCACTTTAAACGACTTAAGGTGCTTTAAATCAAATGTAGGTAATGGATTATGGCTACACTCTACAGTACACCTCGCTCACCAATACAAGCACATACCTGGAAAATTGCTTTTATTTTTGCCTTTTTGGCTTTGCTGGTCGATGGTGCGGATCTTATGCTGCTGTCTTACAGCTTAAACAGTATTAAGGCAGATTTTGGCTTAAGCTCAGTTCAGGCAGGTATGCTCGGTAGTTTTACTTTGGCTGGTATGGCCATCGGCGGGATTTTTGGTGGTTGGGCATGTGACAAGTTTGGACGTGTCCGCATCGTTGTTATTTCTATTCTCACCTTTTCGCTATTAACTTGCGGCTTAGGTTTTACCCAAAGTTTTCTGCAATTCGGAATCCTAAGATTTTTTGCCTCTCTTGGCCTTGGTTCACTCTATATCGCCTGTAATACCCTCATGGCGGAATATGTACCAACACATTATCGCACAACTGTACTTGGAACCTTACAGGCAGGTTGGACCGTCGGATATATTGTGGCGACCCTGCTAGCAGGCTGGATTATTCCAGATCATGGTTGGCGTATGCTGTTTTACGTGGCAATTGTCCCAGTGATTATTGCTGTATTGATGCATATGTTTGTTCCAGAACCAGAAGCATGGCAACAGTCTCGATTAAAACAATACGATGCAACAGCCAATACCGAAAAAACCTCTGCTTTTAAACTGATTTTTCAAGATAAACGCAATCGTAATATGTTTATCTTATGGGCATTAACCGCAGGTTTCCTACAATTTGGTTATTACGGCGTGAATAACTGGATGCCTTCATATCTGGAAAGTGAACTGGGTATGAAGTTCAAGGAAATGACCGCTTATATGGTGGGCACCTATATCGCAATGATTCTCGGCAAAGTTCTGGCAGGCATGATGGCGGATAAATTAGGTCGTCGTTTTACCTATGCTTTTGGCGCGATTGGTACTGCTATTTTCTTACCCTTGATTGTTTTTTATAACTCTCCAAGCAACATTCTATATTTACTGGTGACGTTCGGTTTCCTCTATGGTATCCCTTATGGCGTAAACGCGACCTATATGACCGAAAGCTTTGCGACAGCCATTCGCGGTACAGCTATTGGCGGAGCTTATAATGTTGGCCGTTTAGGCGCAGCACTTGCACCTGCAACCATTGGTTTCTTAGCTTCTGGCGGTTCTATCGGTTTAGGTTTTGTGGTGATGGGTGCTGCTTACCTGATTTGTGGTGTGATTCCAGCACTATTTATTAAGGAAAAACAATATGACCCACAAAATTCTTAAATAAGATATTCCAGAACATCATGGGGTGGCATGAAAATGCATGATGACTTGAATACGCTTAAATATTAAATGTATTCATGCAGGAGAATACTCCTCCTACCCAATAACGTTAGAGTGTTTCTCATTCTTCGATTCAGCTTTTTAGGTAAACCTAGTCCTCTCGAGGGCTAGGTTTAAAAATGAAATCCCCAAATTATTTAACAGCTTAGCTTATTAAATATCTAATCTTCCCTAAATCAACACTTGCACACTGATTAAACACAGCAAAACGTTGTAATTCGATTTCTAAAGCTTTAATAAAAGTCTCTCGATCCTGCATATTATCATCTTCCAAATGCAAACGAATCACCTCTAATCGCTTTTCACGACGATGCACTTTACAATCAATGCGACCAACAAACCGATCTGCATATAACAACGGTAAACAAAAATAACCATATTGTCTTTTCGCAGCTGGCACATAACATTCAATCCGGTAATCAAAGTCAAATAAGCTACTCAAGCGCTCTCGATGAATCACCAGATTATCGAAAGGAGACAATATTTTGAGTTGCGGTTGAATAATGGGTTCATGTTCTAATACCGCACTGGCTGCATAAATCGTTTGTCCATTTTCCAGTTTTAGAACCTTTACTAAACCTGCATCGATATGTTCATCCAATACAGTACGCATCACCTCACGTAACGCTTTTCCTTTTAAATGCAATAACTGCTTCCAGGTAAATACACCGTGTGCGCGTATGTTCATGTTCAATAAATAATGCGCATATTCATGCAACGTCGGTGTACTCAGATCAATCCCTGGTGGCAAACAGCGTTCCGTCAGGTCAAAGACTTTCTCCATCCCATTACGCTCACAGATCATCAAGTCACCTTGCATAAATAACTGCTCAAGCGCCTTACGACTTGGACCCGCATTCCACCAACCTGCTGGGCCTTCCCGCTTCTCCTTCTGCATATTTCGCAGTTGAATTTTACCTTCTGCTTTAACCTGAGCCAGAATCTCATTCATCAAACGCGGATCACTTTTGAAATAGCGACTTTCACCATTTCGTATCGCATTCATCAAGGGCATGGCATAACGATAATCCCGCATCGGCAGATAAGAGGCTGCGTGTGCCCAATGCTCGAAAATAAGCTGATCTTTCACTAACTGATTTAAATGACTCAACTGATAATCAGGCACCCGACTCCACAAAACATGATGATGCGCACGCTCAACCACTGAAATAGTATCTATTTGCACATAACCGAGATGCTCAATCGCGTTCAGTGTTCCAGATCGTCCTTCACCAAATGTGTTATTTTTTTCCAGACCTTGATGGGACAAGGCCAAACCTTTTAATAATGACAGCATAAATTTATCGTTGATCTTATGTTCTCAAACCATACAAATGGTCGTGAAATGAGTGAATTAATTTCATCTCACATTATCACATTCACCGAATTATTTTCCTTGTAAATAAAAGCGCGGAGCCACACCTAAAGAACGTTTAAAGGCCGCAGTAAAGGCGCTACTGCTACTATAACCAAGCTCCATCGCCACACGGGTAATCGGCTGTCCTAATTCCATTCTGGTCAATGCATTCAGTAGACAGGCCTGTTGCCGCCAATGACTAAAACTCATGCCGGTCTGTAGCCGAAAAATTCGGGTGAAATTGCGACGGCTCATTCCCACCTGTTCTGCAATCTGATCCAGATCATGGTCTAAAGTCGGTGCTTTTAATAATTGCAAACATAATGCGGCCAAACGTGGCTCTTGTGGTAAAGGCGCATTCAATGGCAATTCAGGCATCAACGCGATTTCGGCAATGATCAGTTGCATCAAATAATCATCGCGTCCACCCAATTCATATTCGGCAGGCAAATCGACTGCTGTCGAGAGCAACTCATGCAATAACGGCGACACATTAATTACAGCACAATAAATGGGTAAACCTGCTTTGCGCGCGACTTCCGGAAGAATATAGGCACTACGGGTTTTGGTAATACCGCCCATATGCACTTCATGATCAATCCCTGCTGGAATCCATAACGCACGTTTCGGTGGCACCACCCAACTGCCTGTAATGGTGGTTACCGTCAATACCCCAGTTATCGCATACAAACATTGCCCTCTGGCATGACGATGACTTGCGAGAATTTGCCCATCCTCGTAATCATTGCCCGTTGCCATGACATTGCGAGCCACATCCTGATAATCATTGACCTGAATATTACGCATTAGCTTCGTCTCTCAATATGGCCTGAAATCGATACTATCTGTCCCAAATATGATTGTGGGCCGCTTTCAGTTCAGTTTAGGATAAAAATGCTGAAAAACAAACCTTCTTCATTATCTCAATTTAAGCTGATACAACCTGTTGGAGCACGTATGGCAAATCATACAGGGACTCTTGAGACCACCTTTCCACAAGAGCAATTTCCACCAAATGATCAACCACAAAAATTTGTGTTGCGTGTGGTCGGTGCAGTCGCCTTTGCCCATCTATTAAATGACTCTATTCAGGCGGTCGTCACTGCAAGCTATCCCATGCTCAAGGCAGAGTTTTCTCTAAGCTTTGCCCAGATTGGCTGGATTGCGCTGGTGTATCAAATTACCGCGTCATTATTACAACCGTGGATTGGACTCTATACCGACAAACACCCAAAACCATATTTATTGCCTGCGGGTATGTTCGCCACGCTGATCGGCATTGGGTTAATGGCGATTGCAGGAAGTTATCACAGCTTACTTTTTGCAGCTGCACTCATTGGTATAGGTTCATCCACTTTTCATCCTGAAGCGTCACGTATTGCCCGTACTGCATCAGGTGGACGTTTTGGTACTGCTCAATCCATGTTTCAGGTTGGCGGAAATACCGGTTCAGCACTGGGCCCCTTAGTTGCTGCTGCGGTCATTATTCCTAACGGACAAGGTGCAATTGGCTTATTTGTTCTAGTTGCTGCTTTGGCTATTTTCGTTTTATTACGCGTGACCAAATGGCTGGTCAAACAAGCCCCTGCACATCGTCTCGCTAGTCAACGTGCCATTTCAACCTTGACGCGTAAACAGGTGATTCAGGCCATGGCCGTCATCTGTATTTTACTGTTCGCCAAATTTATCTATATCGCTGCCATTACCAATTATTTTACTTTCTATTTGATCGAACGCTTTAACGTTTCAATCCAGACATCACAGCTCTACTTATTTATGTTTTTAGGCGCTGTGGCACTGGGCACTTTTGCAGGTGGCCCAGTCGGTGATAGTATCGGACGTAAAGCCGTGGTTTGGGTGTCCTTTTTAGGTATCGCGCCATTTGCTCTGATGCTGCCTTATGTTGGTTTAACAGGAACCGCCATTCTGGTCATTATTATTGGTTTAGTGATGTCTTCTGCCTTCTCTGCACTTGTGGTGTACGCACAAGAAGCTGTACCCGGTCGGGTTGGCATGGTTGCGGGCTTAATGTTTGGACTGATGTTCGGCATTGGTGGAATTGGTGCAGCAGGTTTAGGCCATTTGGCGGATACACATGGCATTGTCTGGGTTTACAAACTCTGCTCGTTCTTACCTTTGTTAGGTTTTATGACTGCGTTATTGCCAAACACTAAAAAGTAATTTTTATATTCCCTATAAGACAACAGCCACTCTCGACTGTTGTCTGGGTTGAAAAACGTTAAAGTTGTTCAGACTTGATCTTTTTTAATAAAATACACTGATTCACCTGACTGAATCGTTAGCTCTGCAAATGGCACAATGATAATGCAATTGGCAGAAGCAAAACCATCAATTTGAAAAGGTTGTTGTGGAATGATCTGTAGCGAATATTGACCATCTGCTTCAAACTGGTAGCGCCCCCATAATAATGTTCTATACTTTGGATCAGGCTTAATCAGAAAGATACTTTACATTCTTAAACTCAACTAATGTACCGCCATTCCCAAAAGCATCTGGAATAATATTGCTCTGTCCATCTTATTTTGTCTTGACACTAACCATTCGTTAATCAGTGTTGCGTTATATCCCTAACTTACTCGCAACAGTATCTTGCTTTCAACCTAGTCGATCTCCTCGCAATCCATTACAATCACTTCTTTTTTGTTCAGCGCATCTTATTTTGAGTACTTCCTCTCCCGAATTAAAACGTGGGCTTAAAAATCGTCATATCCACCTGATCGCTATGGGCGGTGCAGTGGGTACTGGACTATTTCTAGGTTCTGCTCAAGTGATCCAGTCTGCTGGCCCTTCGATTATTTTGGGCTATGCCATCGTTGGTCTCATCGCATTTCTCATCATGCGTCAAATGGGTGAAATGATTGTTGAAGAACCAGTAGCAGGTTCTTTTAGTTATTTTTCACAAAAATATTGGGGAAGATTTGCTGGCTTTTTATCGGGCTGGAATTATTGGGTCGTCTATATTCTAGTGGCAATGACTGAGCTGACAGCCATTGCCAAATATATTCATTATTGGTGGCCACATATACCTGCGTGGATCTCGACTTTATTTTTCTTTATTGTTGTGACCTGCTTAAACCTAGGCAATGTGAAGTTTTATGGTGAATCAGAGTTCTGGTTAGCCATTATTAAGGTTGTTGCTGTCATTTCTATGATCCTGTTCGGTTTGTATCTATTGCTGACTGCTGGTGCTGATTCGACTGCAAGTTTTACCAACTTATGGCAACACGGCGGATTTTTTCCACATGGTTTCTCTGGTCTGTTTTATATGCTGGCCTTTTTAATGTTTGCTTTTGGTGGCATTGAATTGATCGGGATGACGGCTGCTGAAGCTGAAAATCCAGAAAAAAGTATTCCTCAAGCCATTAATCAGGTGATTTTCCGAATCTTGATTTTTTATGTAGCGTCGCTGGCGATCATCATGTCACTGATTCCATGGAATCAACTGGATTTAGGCGGTCTGGATAAAAGCCCATTTGTGATGATTTTTAGCCAACTTGGGATTGATTGGGCTGCACATTTACTCAATTTTATTATTTTGACTGCAGCACTGTCTGTGTATAACAGCGGCATGTATGCCAATAGCCGTATGTTGTACGGCTTGGCAGTACAAGGCAATGCCCCTAAGATTTTTGCCAAAGTCAGCAAGCAAGGCGTCCCAATGCCTGCGGTGATCTTTTCTTCGATTTTAATTTTTGGCTGTGTATTACTGAATTATTTTGTGCCAGAACAAGCCTTAAGTCATTTGATGTATATGGCCGTTGCCGCTTTGGTTTTAAACTGGGCGATTATTAGCTTTACCCATTTAAAATTTAAACGTGCCGTTCAACAACAAGGTACAACAGTCAAATTCCCGGCCTTATTTTCACCATTTAGTAATTATCTAGTTTTGGCATTTATCGTGATGATCTTATACATCATGTGGACGCAAGGCTTTAAGGAATCGGTGATTTTAATTCCAGTCTGGATCATGTTTATGTTTGGATTATTTAAATTCTTGAGATGGAATAAATCACTCTAAATATCTAACCTACAAAACGCATCTACAGCACTCTATAAAAACTGTGGATGCGTTATTACTCAACAAAAATAAATAAAAACAAGATAGGCCCTATTTGTTATCAGGTTAATCCATTTGCTACTATAGCCCTATCCTATTCATCGTCTGATCCAATGTCTGAACCGCAATTCTCTCTGAGCGATTATCTAGCAACGGTACAGGAAATTATTCGCCTGACCTTTGACGAACCTGTTTGGGTAAAAGCCGAGATTCGGAATCTCAGTATCAAAGGTGGGCATTACTACCTTGAACTGGCCGAAAAAGAACAAGACACAGACAAAGTCATTGCGAGCTGTAAAGCCACCATCTGGAAGTTCACGGCTGCAAAGATTGTGCTGAAATTCGAGCGTGAAAGTGGCATTGAACTGTCCAGAGATTTGAATGTACTGATTAAAATTAAGGCCCGCTTCGATCCTCAATATGGCTTCTCTGTCAATATTGAAGATATCGACTCGAGTTTTACCCTCGGTGATATTGCCAAACGTTATCAGCAGATTCTTGCACGACTCAGCAGTGAGGGTCTGCTTCCACTCAATAAAGCTCTCCCTACGCCGTTTGATATTGAGCATGTGTTGGTGATTGCGCCCGAAAATGCGGCTGGATTAGGGGATTTTAAGAAAGATGCCGATGCATTACATCAAGCAGGTGTCTGTGATTTTGTCTATCACAACGCGACTTTTCAGGGAAATACCGCTGCGAATAGCATCATGGAGGCTTTAGGTTCTGGACTACGTCAATGGGCAGCAGACTACAATTTTCCACCTGACCTGATCGTAATCATTCGAGGTGGCGGTGCAGTCAACGATTTGGCGTATTTAAATGACTATGATCTTGCTGCCCTGCTGTGTAAACGCAAAGTGCCGATTTGGGTTGGGATTGGACATGAAAAAGATCGAACCATTTTAGATGAAATTGCCCATCGCTCCTTCGATACGCCAAGTAAGGTGATTGCAGGTATTCGCAATCTGATTTCAGAGCGTTCTGTAGAAGTCATGGAACATTTTCAAACCATCAAATTGCTGTCCCAACATCAGATTAGCGCTTATCAAAGCCAGAATGATCAATTGATCAGTCGCATCAAATCGCAGTCTGAAAATCAAATCAGTACCAGCTATTTGCAGCTTCAAGTTGCCAGATCAACGCTGCAATATTTTTCCAAGCAACAACTGAAAACCGCTTCAACTCAAATCGAAACATTAATGCGGGAAACTTTGTTGCAAAACCCGAGAAATGTACTGGCTAAGGGTTATGGCATTGTGCGCAGTGAAAATAAAGCGATTCGCTCAATCCATCAAGCGAGTTCATCCCTATCTATTGAAATGCAAGATGGCTATATCCATGCCAAGCTTACCGAGGTGATTGATCATGACGAAGAAAGAATTAAGCTTTAAAGATGGTTATGCTTTATTAAAAAAGAATGCCGAACTGCTCGAAGCACAGGAACAACCTGACATTGATAATTTGATGAAAATCGTCGAAGAGTCAATGACGGCTTACAAAGCCTGTAAATCCAGAGTCGATGCAGTACAACAAGCCTTAAACGAGACATTTAAGGATGACTAGCCATCGTCTGACTATGTTTCATAGCTTGACCTGAAAGGTCAGCTCATTCTTCTGCATTTATATAATACTGCTAACTTCATGATCAATTGGTCTATATTTATAGCGCCATAAGATAAATACTCGGATTCAGGAATATTTTTTTTGATGTAATTCAATCGACTGATATATTCATCAATCCGATCATCCATGAACAAATAGAAGTGATACCCTTCCAATAAACCATGCTCATTGTTTTCTATGATCTTTGACTTCTCAAAATTAATAAACAGCTCATCAGTCATAAAACTTTTCTATATATCATTGAAGAAATGTAGTTCATAAAAAAGATTATTTCATGTGGTTATGACGAACTTATGAATCAGTTCTCATAATTTCTGTTATCCATCGTTCTATCTAAACCCAGTCAACGAGGTGGTTAGAGTAATAACCACAAATGAATGGCAAATGGCCCAACTAGCACCATCAAAATACCTGCAATCACCATGGTTAAGCTGGCAATCACGCCTTCTTCATTATTCCGTTGTTGGGCTCTCGCAGTACCAAAGCCATGAGCAGCATTACCGAATGCAGCACCATTTGCCACAGCAGAACGGATTTTGGTGAATGCTAAGATGGCATCTCCGCAGATCATTCCGACCAAGCCCGTAATCACGGTAAATAGCGATACCAATGCGGCTGAACCATGAATATCTTCGGCTAGAATCATCGCAAAAGGCGTTGAAATAGAACGAGCCATCAAACTGTTGGTGACTTCTGGACTGAAATGAAAGAGTTGTGCCATCTCATAAGCCGACATCACCCCAACGCTCATGCCAACAACAATCGCGATGGATAAAACACCGATATTTTTACGGATGGTAGCGCGATAACGATAAATAGGCACAGCAAATGCAACCGTTGCAGGCCCAAGTAAATTGACGATCCATTGGGTATCTTGGGCGTAGGTCTGATAAGAAATACCAAAAATCGTCATTAATATAATCGTGAGCACTGGCACGCTAATCGCAGGTGAAAGCCATAATTTAGGATGTTTCTGATAGAGGCGTTTTGCAACCACATAGGCGACCAAAGTCCAGATCAGACACAGGATTGACCAGATATTCATGTGAAATGCCTTTAGATATGCTTATGCTGGAAAGGTTTACGTGTTTGCAAATAGCTTTTGAGACGATTGTAATAATGAATGGTTAAGCAGGTGCTCAACATTACCAAGATTGTCCCCAGTGAAATACTCAGTACAATCTGCCAGCCTTCGGTCATAAACAGGGTTTTGTACTGAACCACAGCAACAACCACAGGCACAAAAAACAGCAATAATTCGCCGAGAACAACCGAAGCCCCCATCGCCACCTGATCCATTTTAATAATCTTTAGAAATAGGCAGATCAGCAATAACAACATGCCTAAAATCCCTGCGGAGATCGGGACACCTAATTGCTGATGCAAAACATACCCAATACCCCAAAAAGCCGCCAGAATTAAAATCTGTTTGACCAATGTGAAGAAGCTGTTTGGGGAAGACGTTTCAGAAACGGAATCAGTGCTCATGACAACAAATAAGATGGTGAACTACATCATTATGTTATCCCAGTGCTATTGGCATAATATGAATTATTCATGTTAAAATTATGCCAAAATGGAATAATATTTTATTCATCATGCTTTCATTCAAATCACTGCAATGCTTTGTCACTTTGGTCAAAACCCAAAGCTTTACCCGTACCGCAGAACAGCTCTATCTGACGCAACCCACCATCAGTAAAATCTTGCAGCAGCTTGAGCAACAACTACAGGTGCAGTTGTTGGTAAAACCTGAACATGGCCGCAAGAGACAGGTTGAACTGACGGAAATCGGCCAGCGCATCTATCAACATGCACTCGAACTTTTGCAGGCAGAACAAAATATTTTTCTGGAAATTGAAAACTACCAGCAATTAAAAACAGGCACTTTAAAGCTTGGGGTTCCACCTTTAGGCTCTCAACTGCTGACCACTGCCCTATTTGATTATCATCAACAATGGCCAGAGATCGAACTTTCTTTTCTTGAAGTCGGGTCCAAAGGGATCGAACAGGCTTTACTAAATAATGAACTGGATGTGGGTGTGTTGTTGCATCCTTTCGATCAGCAAATCTTTAATAGCATCGAATTGTGTGATTATCCGTTGATGGTGCTATTACGGAGAGATGCGACATGGGCCACACGCAAGAAAATAAATCTGGAAGAATTACAGCATCAATCCTTTTTAATGTTTCCTGAAAATTTCTCGCTCAATCGTATTATTCTGGATGCATGCCAGCAACATGGTTTCTATCCAAGCATTGCCTGCCGTACCAGCCAATGGAATTTACTGGCAGATATGGTGCTACAGCGTATGGGGATTGCCCTATTGCCGCAATATTATACCGACATGCTCGATCCTGAATTATTTGCAGCCATTCCGCTCGAAAAGCCAAATATTCAGTGGCATCTCGCTATGGCATGGAAAAAGAATCTGCCTGTTTCTCCTGCAGTGCAGGCTTGGCTTAACGTGATTGATCAACACTTTCAGGTGATTCATTCAAAAGCTGGTGAATAACAGAGCCGTGCTATTTATTCAAAATCAGTTAAAGCTTTGCCACAAAAAAACTACCCAATCTTGGATTGGCTGACCTACACTGAATCAATCGATTCGTGACATGGCAAATAATAATGAATGACTCAAACTACATCCCACCCAAAGTCTGGCAATGGACTGGAGACAAAACCGATTTAAATCAGCCAACTTCAGGGAGTCGCTATGAGCAGCAATTACCTGTTGGACAACATCCACTCCAGCTATATTCGCTTGCCACCCCGAACGGGCAAAAAGTAACGATTCTGCTTGAGGAATTACTGGCATCGGGACATACAGAAGCTGAATACGATGCGTGGTTAATTAAAATTGGTGAAGGCCAACAATTTGGTAGTGGCTTTGTTGAAATTAACCCAAATTCTAAAATTCCGGCCTTGGTAGATCATAGCCAAAACCCGCCACTCAGAGTGTTTGAATCAGGTTCTATCCTGCTCTACTTAGCTGAAAAATTTAAGGCCTTCATTCCCACTGACCTTGCTGCACGTACCGAATGTTTGAACTGGTTATTCTGGCAAATGGGCAGCGCGCCTTATATTGGTGGTGGTTTAGGGCATTTTTATGCTTACGCACCAGTAAAAATTGAATATGCCATTAACCGTTTTGCGATGGAGACTAAACGTTTACTGGACGTATTAGACCAACATCTGGCAAAGCACGAATACCTTGCGGGTAATGAGTATAGTATTGCCGATATTGCTGCTTTCCCGTGGTATGGCAGTGTTGTAAAAGGCTGGGTTTATAATGCGGATGAGTTTTTAAGCGTCGATCAGTATAAACATGTGCAACGTTGGGCCGATGCCATTTTGGCGCGTCCTGCGGTACAACGTGGGCGTATGGTAAATCGCACCTTTGGCGATTTAGCTAACCAACTGCATGAACGGCATGATGCCAATGACTTTGAAACCAAAACACAGGATAAGTTGCAATAAAACAATTAAAAACCTCTTAGCCAGCTAAGAGGTTTTTAATATTCAAATGTTTAATCCAAATAGATCTAAAGATGATTGAGGAATCTATTTTTCAAAAAACTAAAAATATTTAAGCAAAGGAATATGCTTATTGCGGTGTTTAAAGGAGGAGAATTTCAGCATCGCTGGATATAACAGAACGCTTAGGATTATCGCAATTCCCCACACTGTAGCCATGTGATCCACGCCATAATAATCTCCATAATTATATCCCCAAATACCTACAGCAATGACATATAACGCTTTAAGCACAAATAAATGCACGATGTAGAAGAACATAGGTACAGAGCCAAATATAATTAAAGGCTTAATCCAGTTTTTGGTTTCAACCTTCTGAAGTAACACCAGAACAATAAGTCCAATACCAACATTCCATAAAATGAAAAATAATGAAGGTGGATATTTGGTCAGGTTCAGGAAACTCATCACTGTTTCACTCCACGTTGGCATCATTTCCCAAGGTTGGTCACCGTAAATGTTGAGCGCCCTTAACACGAGAAATAAAGCAATACCTGCTAGACCAAAATTGATAAGCATACGATTCTTTTGCTGAGTCGTTTTCGGTTTGCCAAAAACAACGTGGCCAAGACAATAACCTAAAGTAATCACGCCAATCCAAGGCAAGACGGGATACGATGTTCTGACCCGTAGCACATCTCCAAAGTTTATCCAGCCCCGCTCATGTAAAACCAACCATATCCCATTCATGACAGAACCCTGTGCAAATGAAATATTGTCCATTAAATTATGACCAAAAATGATCAGCAGACTGATGGCCCACAACAATTTTTGCGGCAAGCCAACCAATAACGCCAAGGCAATCATACTAAAACCAATTGCCCAAATGACTTGTAAATAAATCACATCAGGTGGGAACTGGCCTGTCCATGCGAAATTGACAATCAGCAGCTCGAGTCCAATTAAAAATAAACCACGCTTCAATAAAAATTCGCGCGTCATCGCTAGACTATTGTTCTTGGCTTGATAGAGATAAGCAGATAAACCCGTAAGCACCACAAAAACGGGTGCACAAAGATGGGCCAATACTCGGCTAAAAAATAGTGGTCCTTCTGTTTCAGAAATAACCATCGGATCTGGGACTTGATGATGTAAGTAGAATGTTTCCCGTACATGATCAACCATCATGATAAGAATCACCAACCCTCTGAGCGCATCAATCGCTTGTAAACGTTGAGATAAAGCAGACATAAAATCAAAAAATAAATAAAGATATGTTATATCATAACAATAAATGCAAGATGAATAAAATGCTATAGAGAAAATTAAAGATTAGATTCAAAGTATTTACCTAAAATATAGGCTGAAACGTATTTGATGACACAATGGGATTGATTGTTTTAAGCACTTTCTCCTGCAAATACAATGCAATTCTTAATAAAAAAGGTAGATCATTGTGCCCAACAATCTACCTTATATATTTTAACGGATAGGAAGCAACACCTAGGCAGCCTGTACCTCAATCACTTCACGGCGTTTTAATAACGCATAAATTACACCTGTAATGCAGCTTCCAATCGCAATGGCTGCAAGATAAAGCCAGGCATGACTAATCGCATTTGGAATCAGCAACACAAAGATCCCACCATGCGGTGTCACCAACTCACAATGGAACAATGCAACCAATGCACCAGTCACTGCCCCACCTGCAATACACGCTGGAATAACCCGAATCGGATCTTTGGCAGCAAATGGAATCGCCCCTTCAGAAATAAAGCATAGCCCCAACACAAAGGCAGCCTTACCTGCATCTCGCTCACTTTGGTTGAACTTTTGTTTAGCCAATAAAGTTGCAATCGCCATCCCAATCGCAGGCACCATTCCCCCAGCCATGGTCGCAGCCATCGGCATATATGTATTGGTGGTCAACAAACCAACGGTGAAAGCATAAGCGGCTTTGTTAATCGGGCCACCTAAATCAATACACATCATTGAAGCCAGCACAATCCCCATCAGCACGGCATTGGTGGTTCCCATATTGTTGAGAAAATCTTTCATCATCTCAAAAATTTGCGCGACAGGATGTCCCACGACGTAGAACATGATCAGACCGACCGATAATGTTCCCAACAAGGGCACAATTAAAATCGGCTTCAAGGCTTCCAGACTGGTTGGAAGCTTGATTTTTTTGGCAAGGAATAAAGCGATATAACCCGCTAAAAAGCCAGCAACGATCCCGCCCAAGAAGCCCGCATTTAATTGAGTTGCGATGAGGCCACCAACCAGACCCGGCGCTAAGCCTGGACGGTCAGCAATTGAATAAGCAATATAGCCAGCCAGCATCGGTACCATTAAACTAAAAGCAGCCGCACCAATTTGCTTTAACACAGCGGCCAGACTTCCAGCCTCCTCAGCCGCATTCAGTCCAAAACAGAGGGATAGCGCGATGAGCAAACCACCCGCCACCACCATTGGCAACATAAACGACACGCCAGTTAAAAGATGCTTATAGACACCTGTTTTTTCTTTATTGGTGTCTTGATTGGTCTTTTGGCTATTTTGTTTAGACGATTCTAAGACCTTGGCTTCCGTCATTGCTTCTGCAAAAGCCTTATCGGTTTGTTTCAGTGCAAAGCCTGTCCCGCAACGATAGACACGTTTTCCGACAAAGCGATCTGTATTGACCTCAATATCCGTGGCTAAAATCACAATGTCCGCAGCAGCAATCGCCTCATCGGTCAGGATATTTTTAGCACCGACTGAACCTTGCGTTTCGACTTGAATGCGATAACCTAATTTGGCTGCACCCTGCTGTAATGCTTCCGCAGCCATAAAAGTATGCGCCACACCCGTAGGACAAGCCGTCACCGCAACAAAATTCTGTGCCTGACGCTGATCATTGGGTTGTGTTGCCAATTGTGCAACCGTCGTGGGATTGCTCAAAGCCTCCTGTAAAGACTGCTCGGCATCATCCATCGCTTGCTGCAGTGAAATGGTGGCAACTGCATAATCATTGAAAGCATCGAGTTGTGATGGTGTCTGCCCAATAAAAACAACCGTATCAAAATCTTGTTCAGGAAGCTCATCCTGCACAGAAATGATCGCGCTGTCATAGCCTTGCTGTTGCGCAATCTGCGCCAGTTTTTTTGCCAGAATCAACGCATTGACATACTGTTGCGAATTGATCACAAATAAAAGAGATTTAATTGTTTGCATCAGATTTATCCAGAGTGTTGATCATGGTTTGTTGTTTTAGCGCTTCCAATCGCTCAGGTTCAGGTACACGAAAGCCGATTTGACTCACCGCATGACTGGCAATTGCCGTAGCAGTTTTTAAGGTTTGCTCAGGTGTCATTCCACTTACTAGACCATGCACCATGCCTGCCAGTAATGAATCACCGGCACCCACGGTACTTTTTACGGTGACTTTAGGTGGGCTGGCATGCAACACCAGTGCGGGATTGATCCAGTTGACCCCTGCTTCGCCCATCGAAATGACAATATGTTGAATATGACAATTTAAGCGCTGGAACAAGGCAATTTGCTGGGAAAATTGTTCTACAGACTCACCAAAACTTTCCTGTAACTCATCCGTATTCGGTTTAATCATCCATGGATTCATTTCAATCGCAGCAACCAGCGCCTGTCCGCTGCTATCAATTGCAACGTGCTTTTGCTGTTTGTGTAAGATAGAAATTAAAAACTTGAAATCATCTATGCTAAAGCCCTGTGCAAGGCTCCCAGCAATCACCACATAATCAACGTATTGGCAACATGCCTCAATACGCGCAAAGAAGGCCTGTTTGTCATGTTCAGACACCAGAAAACCTTTCGCATTAATATCGGTCATTCGTCCAGACTGTTCTGCAATCTTGATATTCTGGCGGGTTTCACCCTCAACATAGACAAATTGGTTATCAAACTGCATCGCTTGAAAATGCTGATCAAACAAAGCCCGATTCTGTTTTCCCAAAAATCCTGACACAATCAGGTCATGCCCCAGATCATGCAGCACTTGTGCAACATTGAGCCCCTTACCCGCAGCATGATATTGCACCTGTTGCTGGCGATTAACCTCACCCAAGCGCAATTCATCTAGTTCCAGCGTGACATCAATTGCAGGATTTAAAGTAATTGTTAAAATTTTAGCCATGCTTCAACTCCACCAAATCACGGACTGCTGTGGCACTTTCACACTGTAAAGCGCGTTGAGCAAGCTGCTGGCAATTATGATAATTCAAGGTACGAATTTGTGCTTTCACCAATGGAATGCTGGATGACGACATACTCAGTTCATCGACGCCCAATCCAAGTAAGATCGGGACAGCCTTTGGATCAGCGGCAAGTTCTCCACACACGCCTACCCATTTCTGATGAGCATGCGCAGCCCGAACGGCTTGATCAATCAATAATAAAATACTTGGATGCAAACCATCGGCTTCGGTAGACAATACGGGATGTCCACGGTCAATTGCCAGCGTATATTGAGTTAAATCGTTGGTGCCGATACTAAAGAAATCCACTTCTTTGGCCAATAATGGAGCCAGCAAGGCCGCTGAAGGCACCTCAATCATGATTCCCACTTGAAGATTTTCACATGGATATTCGGCTAAAACCTCATCCAGAATATGTTTGGCTGCCCGCCACTCTTCAATTCGCCCAACCATTGGGAACATAATCCGTAAAGCACGACCATCCGCTGCTTTTACTAGAGCAATCAATTGTTGACGCAATAATTGTGGTTTCCGTAAGGTCAGTCGAATTCCGCGTAAACCAAGGAACGGGTTTTCTTCGGCAGCAATAGGCAAATAAGGTAGAGGTTTATCACCACCAACATCCAGTGTCCGTACTACCAATGGACGCCCTGCAAGGGTATCCAGCACATGACGGTATTCTTTTTCCTGTGTAATTTCATTCGGTGCCTGACGATGGGCCATAAACACCAGTTCGGTCCGCAATAAACCAATCGCCTCTGCACCATGATCGACAGCTTTTGCGGTATCCAGAATCTTACCAATATTCGCTGCAATCTCGACCTGATGCTGATCTACGGTGACAGCTGCTTCCTGACAATGGCGTTCCGCTTCCTGACGTCGCAGTTTCTGTTGCTCACGCTCGCGAATCGCTTGTTCGATCTGCTCAGGCGTTGGATCAATATCAATTGCGCCTGTATCCCCGTTAATCAGTACCGTGGTTTGTGCCTCAATATTTAGAATCTGCTCACCCGCACCAACAACAGCAGGAATTCCCAATGCACGTGCCACAATAGCACTATGTGCTGATGCGCCACCCACTGCTGTTAATATCCCAGCAACGCGGTCTTTGTCTAAACGTGCCACATCCCCGGGCCCAAGATCATGCATCACCAGAATATAAGGTTGCTCAGGTTCAAGCTGCATGACTTCATCACACAGCACACTTAAAACCTTGTCGCCAATATCTCTTAAATCGGCTGCACGTTCTGCCAGCAGCGGATCATTCAGCGCTGCCTGCGTTTGTGCGGCCTGTTCAATATAGTCATGCCATGCAGCAGCAGCCGTTAGGTTCTGATTTAAACCCTGATGCACCTGCTGGATCAGATCTGGATCATCCAGCATTTCCAGATGTGCCTTAAAGATCTGTCTGATCTCATCAATTTCGGTTTTTAGAATCAGTTGGTGAATGGTGTTTTTGACACTATACAGAGCGATTTCCAACTTTTCTTTTTCTGCTTTAACGTTGTGTCCAAAACGTTCATATTGAAACTTTTTCGGTTTAATCACATGCGCTGGACCAAAGGCAAGCCCCGAAGATGCAGCCGTTCCCTGCGCAGGCAAATCGGTATCAATAATTTCTTCCCACGCAGTTTCTGCTTGAACAAGTGAAGCTGTTTCAGATTGCTCAAGCGCTTCAACCTCTTCGCCCAAACCATTTTTAACAGCTTGTACAATCGCAGTTAATCCTTCTACGGCATCTGTGTTCGGCTCAGCAATAAAGGTCAGGGTCTGTCCATATTGACAGCCCAAAGCCAATAATTTGGTCAGACTTTTGGCAGATACATAAGGCCCACCGTCTACCGCAACCTGAATGTCACCTTTAAATGTTTTACTAATATTGACCAGTTGTGTGGCAGGACGAGCATGCAAGCCATGCTTATTGGCAAGCACCACAGGTTGATAAGGCCAGTCTGGAATAATTTCTGCACCAATCAGCTTGGCGATTTCATGACGACTTTGTTCAGATTGAAGTTGCTGTTGAATATTTGACTGAAATAGAAGATCAATTAAATGATTCAACTGTACGGTATCAAGTTGCTCATGCTGGGCAATACAGATTAGAGTTTGTATTTGCCCCTGTGCAAAATTCAGAATCTGATCAGATTTCACAATACTGACGGCGGCTTCTGAAACGTAATTTTTTCCTGAAATCGTCCAGATAGCGTCCTGAATCTGAATCAGGTTTTTAGGATCTAACTGGCTAATGAAACCCGCTTCAACCAGTTTTTGTTGTTTTAATAACTTGGTTGCTGCCCAGAAAAAATCATCAATATCTTCAACATGCGCCTGCGTCTGGATTAAATTTTCGTGCAGAACCAAAGAATCTGGGCGAACTTGCAAAATATCAATAATTTGCTCAGCCGTGGTTGCCGTTTGCACCTGAACACTAACATCGTGATTTAAAGCACGAGTCAGAATTTGCAGAACCTGTAAATGTTCATCTGATTTTGCAGCAATTACCACAGCCAAATAAATTTTATGTTCACCGTCCCACACCACGCCTTCTGGAAAATGCGCAAGTCGGATCCCTGTTTCTTTAATAAACTCACGCGATTGAGGAGTACCATGAGGAATGGCGATTCCTTGCCCTAAATAAGTTGCGCCCTGTGCTTCACGAGCCTCTAAGCCAGTTAAATATTCAGCCGTCGTTAATTGATCTTCAACCAGAATATTAACTAAACATTGTAGTGCTGTTGCCTTATCCTTGGCACGCAGATTCATATGTACATGCTTTGGCTCAAGTACAAACATAAAGTGTCCTTCAAAAAGTTGAAACCGTTGTTTTTAATTCAAGATGAATAAAGGAAATATAAACCAAGCCCATCCATTTCCCTACATTCTACAATAAGGTTTTTGATTCTAGTTTTAACAGTCACAAATCTTATGAGAAATAGAATCAATTACAGATTATTTTTAGACCAATTTTGTTTGGCTTCCACTCTGTACAATAAGTCGAGGTCTCAAATAATAAAATTTTAGTCAAGGTTCATAGATTGAAATGGAAAAGAAAACCACTCAATCTACTTCCGTCACAAATGCCAGTTCAGGCTTAGCCCCTTCAATTCTCAATCAATGCATTTGAAAAGCGACAGACCTGTATCCGACAACAGAAAATTAAGCTTAAAAGATTAAAACTCCAGACTAGCCAACTGACTAAGTTTTCACCTAACCCCGATATTTTTAGGCTTAAAAACGCCTTTATGCAGCCCCAAATTCCCTACAAAAACTAGACCATTCGGTTGTGAACAATTACCATAAAACGCCTTGAGACGTTTCAACATGTATTTTCTTTTATAGAAAATTAATTAACTTATTGAATAAATACGGATAATATTTTGGAAAAAATCTACGCAACATCTGCTTTAAGCTTTTTATTCTTCACAATCTCTTTACCAGCCACTGCTGGCGTTACATTGGGCGATGCGCAAAATCAATTGGGTGCCTTAACCATTTCAGGAACATTACGCGCCAACTATCAAGATAAACACTACGGCGAACCAGTTTCCGATCAAAAGATTAAGTTCGATGCTGCCATTTTACGTTTAGATTATGAGCGCCTAGACTGGTTTGGAAAGCTGGAATATCGTTGTTATCAATATGATAATCTTTGTGACTTTTCAACGTTGGTATATGGTTATGCAGGCTATCGTTTAAATGCCACGGATAATATTACTCTGGGCTTGCAACCCATTCCTTTTGGTCCGGGAAGATTTTGGGATAGTAGTTTTTATGCCGGCATTAACAATACCATGGGGCTGCAGGACGCGACCAACTTAGGGATAAATTATCACGTTGAATTACCTTCTTTAACCAAAATAGATTTAGCCTATTTTGCCAGTGATGGAGGAAACTATCATGGAGCAAGTCAAGATTCAGCCCGTTACACAGCTAATGTGGTTCACTCTTCTGATCCATTCAAAACCAATTTAAATGAAAAAAATATGTGGATGGCGCGAGTAGATCAGGCGCTTTTAAGCCGTGATGATCTCAATGTATCGGTGGGCGGAAGTTATTGGTACTCAGACATTGAAAATAAAAAGAATGCAGCTGACGGTTCTAGAAATACTTGGGCATTGTTTAACCGTATTCATTATAAAAACCTGAATGTGGTGCTGACAGGTGGCAAACAGTCAATTCGCAATAAAGATGCCTTAAGTCCGCATCAGTCAACTTTTGGCTCATTTGATAGCGAATATGACATTGCCAACAAAGGTTATTTCTATACGCTTGATACCAGCTATGTATTTAAAGATGTGATGGAGTCGCTTAATGTAACCCCCTATCTTGTATTGAGTGGTTTTCATAAACAGGAACAGAACTTTGATGACTCTCAAAGAAATATTTTAGGCGTTAATTGGGGATACAAGAATATATCTTTAAATACAGAATATGTTATGAGTAAAAATGATCCCTTTGTTGGCGGAAACAGCAGTTCACTCGCTCAAGGAGACGATGGTAAATGGAATAAATTAGTGAACGTCATGTTCCAGTACCACTTTTAATTTACCTTAGACACATATTGATGGAGCTGCAATCTGATTTGATTGCACTTGTTCCCAAACTATATCTGTTTATTTGCGATTCATTATCGCATAAATAAAGTGTGATTCTGTGTAGCCAATCGTTTTGCGCATGCCACTTATACGACTCAGTTTGAATTAAATACAATCTATATTCTTATGTGGGTTTCAATATGGGATAAAATACCAGACAAAAAATAAGCCCTTACAATAACAAGGGCTTATTAAATTTATCGTAGCCGTATCAACAGTAAGAAATCATAATTTGCTTATATTTGAATCGCTGTACCATATTTTGCCAGACAGACCCAATTCAACTGTTGATCTGATAGCCATTGATTCATAGACTGCTCAAACTTAGGCTGAGTTTCACTGTGTTGACACGGATGAATATAACCAGCCCACATCAAAACCAATAAAATTTCTGTAAGCTGTTTTGAAGATAAATTCTGTTTGAGCAGGCTGGACAACTCAAGCGTTGAAAGCGCCTGTTTATTAAGTAGCTTAAGTATCTTTTCAAATATCTGGATGGCATCTTTTATTCTACCGAGCTTGGCATCCAGACTTAAATCCTTTCCAACTGGAGCCGCAGGTAATAGTCCAAATTTCACCGTTGAATAATAGTTTTCTAACTGTTGTTGATTAAGTTGAGTTCTATTTTTTACATAGATATCTTGTCTCTGCAAGGTATAGCGCGCAATATCCTTAACGGTCTCTTGTAAAGTAATTAAGGGTAAGCTTTTTACCACTTTTTGAACTTCTGGTGGCAAACTGATCTTATCTAAATTTTCAATAATCCCAGCTCCCCCCACATAACAAAGTCCCAACTTTCCAAAGCGTTGGATCATATCGGCAGAATGTTGAGGTTGCCAATGTTCCGATAAAAAATCATGGGCAATATAGTTTGGCTTATCTTGGGCAAGTTCCGATAACTCTTGATTCAAACCTGGAATTTTTTCAAATAATCCACTCTTCGCTGCACCAATTTGACGGACTAAATTCAGGCTTTGGATGGCTTTGGTAGCTGAGTCGCCTTGCAAATTCTTAGACGTTTCCAACATTAACTTTTGCACTGATACCAAAGAAGTGGCACCAGGATGACTCATATAGCTACAGTATAAAACCCCGTCTTTTTTTAAAAATTTATCAACAATTTGCGCAACAATATTCTGGTTCTCAGATGAGATCCAAGACCAAACCCCATGCGTTACAATAAAATCAAATGGCTCTATGTCAGCATTTAAAAAGCTGTCAAAATCCGCATGAATAAATTCAATATTATCAATACTGGTCGTTTCTAAACCTTCTTGTGCAACCATCAAATGCTGTGGATTAAAATCGACGCCCACAAAATGTCCCAAAGGATTTGCAGCAGCTGTGAGGTGTAAATGAATTCCCATTGCACAGCCAAGTTCTAAATATCGATAGGGTTTTACAAGATCAGGAGCACAAAAGCCTTTTGATTGAACAACCATATTCAGCCACAACGGCATCGTTTGTCTATGTACAAATGTTGGATAAGGTACATCTACAATATAACCGTCTTGCGAAGAACTCATTCAATTTACCTAAGCAGAATAATCTAATAATTCAAAAAATAGATCAGCCCATTACTGAAATAAGCTGATCTGTTTCATGACTCAAATATCGATCTAGAATCGGGTGGTGAAACCTACGTAATATGTCGCTGGCGGAGCATCGCCATAATCAACACTTCCCTTGTTGACTTTGTCACCACCGATATTTTCAACGCCCGCTCTCAAGCTGAGTGAATCACTATAATCAAAATTCACACCCACGGCTCCCGTTGTTGTGGCATTTGAGAAGTATAACTCTTTACCTGCTGAGCCTGATCCTGCAACAAGATCAGCCTCTGTAAATGCTTGTTTACCGAGATATTGTACACGGGCAAATGTATTCAGACGATCTGTAACATCCCAATATACCGCCAAGTTGGTAGTAAATTCAGGAACTTGAGCCAATGATTGTCCTGTTGCTTTATTTTCTGACTCTATCATATAAGTGGCATTACCCGTCACTCGTAGATAATCATTCAATGGGAATTTATAAGTCAGTTCCAGTCCACTTGTACGCGCCTTTTCAACATTCGATTGGCGTGTATACCAGATACCGTTAATTTGCCCGTAGAAGTTGTTTACGATCATATCTTTGTAATCACTGAGGAAGTAAGTGAAATCAACGCCATAACCATCTTCTTCGTAACCAAAACCAATTTCATAATTGGTACTGGTTTCTGGATCAAGATCTGGATTACCTAACATGTAGCATGATTGACCCGGTTGCCAATCCGGTATACTTATACAGCCCATTCCCATTGAACTTGTGCCAGATGAACCTGAACGTTCTTTTAAATTTGGCGCTCTGAAACTACGCGAAACACCACCTTTGACAGTCCAGGCATCTGTTGGATGATAGACCCCGTAAATACGTGGACTAAAGTTAGGATCATAATCATTGCTGCCATCAACACGGCCGCCAAGAGTTAAAATAAAATTATCTTGTAGATGGATTTGGTCTTCGGCAAACAAAGACCAAGAATAATCATCTGGGTTCTTATCTGGTGTCTGGATATTGCCATTTTCATCAGGAACCAATTGATTCCCGATGTTTGATGCATTAGAGACCTGTTCATATTTTCCTTGTGCACCAAGGGTCAGATCATTTTTACGGCCCCAAAGATCTAAAGGTTTACTGGCTTTTAGATCCAGAACTGTTTCACTACTTTTAGAACCGCCGTCTACAGCAAATGCAGGTGTCTTATTTTCATATTGATTATAGTAAAGGTCTGCATTGGTGACTAAACCATCAGCAAAACGCCCTTCATGACCAATACCAACATTGTAGTGCTCCATTTTGTCAGCACCAAAATGTTCTGTACCTAATTCAGCTTGCTCAGCCTCACTCAACTGTGGATTCTTCTCAACGCCGTAACCTAGATCAAAGTTAAAATCTTGGTTATCAGAAATTTTCCAGTTTAAACGGCTGGAGATATTTTGCTCTTGATTCTCGCCAGTACCATTCTGAATACCTTCATCGGCATTTCTTTTTTTAATGTTGCCGCCAAGTCTAAAACCTAAATTATCCGTAATTGGCCCTGCAATGTTTGCAGCTACATTAATGGTATCACCTCGAGAGCTACCATCAGGCTGGCTATAATCAGTTCTTAATGAACCCGTAAGCTTATTGGGAATTTTCTTGGTAATAATATTGATCACGCCACCCGCAGCTTCAGAGCCGTAAAGTGTTGACATTGAACCTCGTACCACCTCAATTCGCTCAATCATTTCTGGAGAAATCCAGTCAATATCTTGCGAAATTGTATCAGGACGATGGCCTAGCAACGATGAGTTACCAACTCGCTTACCGTCGACCAGAATTAAAGTATATTTGTCAGGGGCACCACGAAATGCAATTTTTGAACCCGGCCCAACATTTGAATAACCACCCACTGCCCCTGGTAATTCACCGAGTAAGTTCGCAATACTAGAAACAGGACGTTTTGCTATTTCTTCAGCGGTAATTACACTAATCGAAGCGGGAGCATCTTTAACATTAACGCCAGATCCACTCGCAGTCACAACAATCGTTTCTAATTTAACAGTTTCATCTGATTTATCGAGTGGTTTACTCTCTTCATTTGTCATTTCAGCAGCATGGGAAAAGGCCATCATACTGCTTAAGACTGAAACTGCGAGTAGAGATTGTCGAGCTATGTGTTTGGCCATTTTCCCACCTAAAATCAGACTAATATTAAAATTTGCTTAAAAATGCACGTGAATTTTAACAAAAGTTAAATAAAACACAATCAAAATGATAATTATTATTGTTTATATGGTTTATTCAATCTTTTGCTTTGAAATTTTACAGCTTATGGGCAATACGATTTAAGTTACTTTCTCTTACCGCTTCATAGATGTCATTATCAGAATTTTTACACTTGACGCTATGTAGAGGAAGCTCTTACATATCTAGCAAAAGCCATATAAAGATATATGTACGCTGGCTTTGTGTTCTACGATTCCCTCTTTACATCACTCTGAACTTTAATTCTTTTCAAATTCGGAATGGAAAGTGGCAATCAAAACTAATCACTTCCAATCTTCTGAAATATTTAAGAAATAAAATGCAAAATACAATTTAATGTAATAATATAACATTACATTTGATTTATATATGCTTACTATGCTTTCCAAATTTTATCTAATATCTTCATGTTCATTACTGTCAAACTTTGTCTGGGCACAAACATCTGATTCGACGACATCCCTTCCAACAATCGTCATACAAGCACAAAAAACAGATCAAGATGTCTTAACAACATCTGCATCAACTAAATTTACGCATGATGTACTTGATACCCCTTCCAGTCGTAGCTTTCTTTCTCAGGAAGTTTTAAAACAGCAAGATGTACAACGTATAGATGACGCTTTAAATCAAGTCAGTGGCGTGTTCAGCCAAACTAATTATGGTGGTGGCTTCTGGGATAATTTTTCATTCCGTGGATTTAGTACAGATCCGAATATCGGGCCACAAATTATCCGAAATGGATTAAGTGTGAATCGGGGTCTCAGTGCATCTCGGGATATGGTCAATATTGAATCTCTAGAGTTTCTCAAAGGCCCAATGGCTGCACTATATGGACGAGGAGAAACGGGTGGTTTACTCAATATCAATACGAAAAAGCCAGCATGGGAATCATCTAGTGAAATCAATTTGCGAGCGAATAGCCTAGAAAAATATCGTGCTAGCTTTGAGCATACCGCCCCGATTAACGACCAATTAGCATATCGTTTTGCTATTGCACATGAAGATAATCAGAGTTTTCGGGACTATGTGAGTAATTCACGCTGGTTTTTTTCTCCGCAATTAAGCTGGAAGTTATCCGATCGAACTCAATTGGACTTAGACACAGAATTCACTCGTGTAGAAGGATTATTTGATCGTGGTATTAGTGCTTATCAGCAGAAAATTGTGATGAATCCAAAAACCTATACAGGTGAACCAAGCGATGGAGATCATTTACAAACTGATAATTTTTATCAAATTCGGCTCACGCATGAGCTAAATGACGATTGGAAAGTCAAAAGTGCTGTGAGTGTGAAAGATAGTTTGTTAAAAGGTTTTTCTAGTGAACCTCGTCGTATACAAAGCGATGGTCGTACTTTAGAGCGGCAGCGACGTTATCGGGATAATAAAAGTGATGATGTGTTATTCCAAACAGAAATGTTAGGCACGATCCAACAAGACTGGGCAAAACATGAAATATTGTTGAGTGCGGAAATGGGACAAATGAAATATCGCCAATTGCAGCTACGGCGTAATCATAGTTCAGATATACCCAACACCATTGATATTTACCAACCTGCTTATGGAACATATTTACCAGACCTTCCTCTATTTATTGACACTGAGGATCGACAAAAATACTTCGCCTTCAATGTCCAAGATCAGATATTTTTAAATGATCAATGGAGTGTTTTACTTGGTCTACGCTTTGATCATGTCACACAAGAATTTGTGAATAAGATTGCCACGACCTCAAATCAAAAAGACTTACAACAAACCAGTCCACGTTTTGGTTTGAACTATCGTTTGAGTGATGCATGGTCAGTCTATGCCAATTATGGCCAATCATTTGCAATTAATAGTGGAATGGATCGCAATAATCAAACCTTTGACCCAGAAAAAGGTCAAAGTTATGAGATCGGCAGTAAATACCAACTCAACCCACAAAGTCTGATCAGTGTTGCATTATTTAAAATGGATAAGGAAAATGTGCTCACAACAGACCCAATAGATAACAACTTCCAGATAACCGCGGGAGAAGTCTCTAGCCAAGGGATAGAGCTAGATGTCGAAACACAACTGAATGACCAGTTATCGCTCCGCGCCAATTATAGTTACACCGATGCTCAGGTTGAGAAGGATCAAACACTTGCTAAAGGTTCGCGCTTAAGCAACGTTCCCAAACATAGCGGTTCAATCAGTACAAACTATGAATGGATGCTATCTGACAACTCAAATATAGGCGTTGGGGCAACAGCTGTTTATGTTGGGAAGCGTAGTGGTCATAGCACTGATAATGGATTCAATCTTCCTGAATATACATTAATTAATTTAAATGCTTACTATGAGCCAAGTGAACAAATACGTTATCAATTCAACCTGAATAATCTTCTCGACAAAACCTATTACACGGCAAGTTATAGTGAGATGTGGATACAGCCTGGTGAACCGTTGAATGCATCATTGGCAGTGCAATGGAAATTTTAAAAAATGTTTGAATGAATGCGTTAAGGCTAGCTAAGCTGATACAGCCTTAACCATTAAACTTATGAAAGTGTAAACATATTGTCAGCATCGAATATAACCGCCAACCTTATAATAAGCATTAACATTACCTTGTCGTGCTATAGGGTTTAAACAGTTATAATTTCATCACCCCCAATCGCTCATCATTAACTTCTGATTGCCATGCCCCAACAACCTTCTTATTGGCGAAATCTATTCCGCTTAGTCCATATATATGCAGGGATATTTGTTGCGCCATTTATTTTTATTGCCGCATTTACGGGTTTTCTATATGTCAGCAGTCCGCAATTAGAGCAATATATTTATAAGGAGCAGTTGTATGTACACAGTGAAAATCGCCCTCAACAACAACTGAGTCTGCAAGTTCTTGCAGCTCAATCTGTAATGGCAGAATCAGCAAGAATTACTGAGCTACGTCCAGCACCTGCATCGGATCAAACCACCCGGGTTATTTATGCTGATCCAGAAAATAAGCTGAATAACCAAGCAGTTTTTGTGAATCCGTATACATTAGAGGTTATGGGGCAACTACCTGTTTATGGTACGAGCGGTGTACTTCCTTTAAGAACGCTAATCGATCAATTCCACAGCAATTTACTACTGGGTGACGTTGGAAGACTCTATAGTGAGCTTGCAGCAAGTTGGTTAGCAATTCTCAGTCTGTCAGGACTTTATCATTGGTATATACGTAGAAAACATTTTAATCAGAGCAAGACCGTCCGAAATAAAGTTTTAAAATGGCATAGCTCAATTGGAATAGTCTTGCTTCCATTATTACTCATTGTTGCGATTACAGGACTAACTTGGTCTAAATGGACAGGAGAAAATATCCGCATACTTCGCCAAGCCTTGAATTGGCAAACACCAGCTCTCGTTAGCTCTATTACAGGTACGCATTCGGTTGATAGTCATGCACATCATCATAGCGATATGAGTCAAATGAACCATCAGCCATTCATAAAAGCAGAAAATTTTGATCAAGTGCTACAGCTTGCCAGACAAAATGGTATTCGCAGTGCTGAACTTCAAATAAAACCACCGACAACGATAAATACAGCATGGACAGTTTCTGAAATACGTCGTCGTTGGCCTACAGAAGCAGATAGTATCGCTATTGATCTTAGAAATAATAAGGTTATTGATCATTTACACTTTAAAGATTTTCCAATCGCAGCAAAACTCACACGCTGGGGTGTTGATGCGCATATTGGTGTTTTATTTGGTTGGGTCAATCAAGTGATCCTAATGATCTACGCACTTGCTCTATGCTTTCTGATTCTTTTGGCTTTCTGGCTGTGGAACCGTACATTTAATTTAAAACAGACAACCTCCAATTTCGTAAAGCAGAGCTTACAACTTTGGGCAACCGGCAACATAAAACAGAGATTTTTTCTTCTTCTCTCTCTGGTTATTCTTCTAATTTGTTTGCCAACCTTAGCAATCAGCATAGCCGTGGCTATTGCTTTCATCATGCTTAAACAATATCAATCCAGATTGTTATAATTGGTTGGCTAGGCACTAAAAATAGTGCCTAGCAACTCTATTAGGCAATTTTATCGAGTTGGAAATCTTCAAATAGCTGATAAGGTAAACCCGTCTTCGTCTCTAAAACTTCAACATAACCATGACCTAAAATTAGCTGATTTCGCTCTTTCACACTTTGTAATTGGATTTTTACTTTCCCATTATCTAAGAAACTAAAATTTCCTGCATACAGCTCATATTTATTATGATCACTATTAATTGTCCGCTCCAACCGAAAAGTCTGATCTGCATAAATTTTTAAATCTACATTCATACCGTCACAGCCTTCACAAAATGCCGAACATCCCATACATGGAAGTGCGCCTTCATAATGCCCTACCCATTTTTGCAGTTGGGCATCAAAATTTCTTTTAACTTCCGAATTTGCTTTCTCATCCTTCACCGCCTGATCATGCTGACCACAGCCCATCATTACACTGGCGAAAATGAAAGAACTCAATAATCTTTTCTTCATCACTGTTCAACTTAATCTGTTTAATTTCGCATAAAAATCAGAAAGACCAATCAAAGCGCAAGGTCGCTTTCAATGGTTCGCCAGGCTGTACCCAGAAATTTGTATAGCTCGCAACGTAATAATCCTTATCGAAAAGATTATCTATATTGAGTTGAGCTCGCAGATCAGGACGGATCTGTAAATAGCCACCAATATTCACTACCGTAAATTCAGGTAAAGTTGTTCCATTATCAATATAGTTCGCGCTACGTTGTCCGTAATAGTTAATGTTTCCAACTAATCCAGCCTTACGTCCAAAAACATTCATTTGATAATCAGCACTAAGATTTGCTGTATGTTTAGGAATATTTTTAAGTCGGGATCCAGTTTCATCTACTTCACTTTCAATGACAGAAGCATCCGTGTAGGTATAATTTGCATTCACCCGCAGGTTATCATTAAATTGATGTTGAAGTTCAAGCTCAACGCCTTTGCTTTGCACATGACCATTATCAACATAACTATCTGTAATACCTTCCGTGAGTAAATGACGCTTATCTAAATCAAAAAAAGTTAATCCAAACCAACTCTGCGGTTGAAATTGATATTTTGTTCCAACTTCCCAGCTCGTTGTCTTTTCAGGTTCATAGAGGTCATTATCCTTATTCAACCCAGTGTTTAGTTCAAAGCCCTTCCCCCAGTTACTGTAAAAAGACAGCTTTTCTGTCGCTTTAAAATTAATAGCAGCTCTTGGTGTAAATGGCATAAATAGCTGTTGAGATGATTTTCCTGTTTGATGGTTTTCAATTCGCTGCTCTAAACGATTAAAACGACCTCCCAATAATATATTCCACTGATCATTCAAGAAAATCTGATCCTGAATGTTCAGTCCCAGCATATCCTGAGTTTCCGTAGTGTCTTTAGTGATTCGGGTCAAAGGCAAAAGATTTTCACCGTAAATCGGATCATAAATATCTATTGGGCTGTTAGTGCCGACAGCATTCCGAAGCTGAGTCTGATCAATCGTATAATGCCCAGCTTCCACATTGGTTACCAATTCATGTTGAAGCGAGCCAGTACTAAACTTACCTCGTAAAATTGACTGAAAATGTGTTGTTTCCGTCTCAAATTGACGAGCTCGACGGAAACGATTTGCTGTTCTGCCATCTTCTGCAATTGAACCAATCTCAGTTGATGTACCTTCACGCTGCCCATGGTTGTAGGTAATTGCAGTCGTATTATTCCAATTATCGTCAAACTCATGATTCAAACGTAACTGGTACATCTGATCTTTAATTTTAATATCACCATCACTTGGTTCTCCCAAGAACGTTTTTTTATTTACCGTAACCCTGTCATCAACCATTGGAATACCACGATCAAAAACACCTTGGTATTCAGCAAACTCCGTATCAAGATTCAACTGAGTTTGTTCTGAAATTTTCCAAGCCAATTGTGGTGCAAGATAATAGTGCTGGTTATCTACATGATCTCTAAAACTCTTATTATTTTCATAAGCAGCACCTAATCGATAGGCAAGATCATCACTGATTGCATTGGTTGTATCAAGCGTGAACCTATATTCATCTAAAGTACTGCCACTTAAACTTAAAGTATTTTTAGGCTGCCATTCAGGTTGTTTAGTAGTGATATTCATAATACCGCCAATTGCGCCCTGCCCATACATCGCTGCCATTGGCCCTTTTAAGAAATCAATTGCTTGAATACTTATCATGTCTCGTGGAGTATGGATCCCACTCACCGAACTTAAACCATTACGCATATAGATCGTTCCCATATTTGGGTCAGTACTAAATCCTCGAAATGAATAATTATCCCAAAACCCACCACCGTAACTGTCTTGGTAGACCACACCATTTACAAAGGCCAAGGCATCACTAATACGTTGAACATTATGGTTTTGAATATCTTCTCCCGACACATGAGACTTGGTAAAAGGTACTTCTAATAAGTCATGATTAAATTGTGTAATCGCCTGAGAGGAAGTATGCCTCTCATCCTGTTTCTCAGCCGTAACCGTTATGGTGGGTAACAACTCTACTTTAGGATTTACACTCAATTCACCTTCTGCTGCAATCACAGTTGTTGAAAATTGAGGGGCTTGTTGTAAATCATCTGCGGCAAATGTAGTTGAACCAGATATTCCATAAGCGAATAACGTAATACTCAAACGATAAGCAAAGCTAGCATTTATCAATTTTATCTGTGGTACGACATAATTTGGGACAATAAAACTGTTCCCATTTAAGAATGGGTTTAACTTGAATTGAGACATTTCAATTCCTTTAAAGCATAAATTTCCGCTAAGACATTGCAGGAATGTCCATAAATATAAAAACTTTGGAATTTAGGCAAATAAAGGAGGTGCTCTACCCTGTGGAAGTAGATATAAACGTTGTAAAGCAAAATAAATATGCTGAAAATGATATTCAAATGCCAACATCCGCACAAAAAGGCGGTCAAGTACCTGATCAAGATTAAAGTCCAGACCTGTAGTTAAATTAGCAAAAACCATACAGTATGGACATTCATGTCCAGCTTCATGCTGGTGGGTGCTTTGCACAGTCTGAACTTTTTGATCTTCCTTCATTATATGGTGCTGATGAGAGTGATCAGATAAATGATGGGAACTATGTTGTTGAGCAGCACTTATAGTATTGGAAAAAGCATCAGAAATAGTGACACAGACCAGCGCAATACGATATTGTTCTGGTAAAAGTGGTTGTATAAATACAACGGATTGCAGGAACATTGCCATGAGGGCAAAGACTAGAGCAACTCTCAAAATAGGCTTTTCAATATTGAAACGATGGCAATTTAACATAGCCCGCGCAATGTGAGCAATTGTTAATATCTTCATTGGATTTAGGATTTAGCCCTACTCATAAAATAATGTGAGACCACCGCCATCGTGAGTCATCTAAAGTGAAACAGAATCTTCCTTATGGTTCATATAAGCTATTGAATCATTCGGACTATGTTTAAAACATATCAAACCACTTTTCTATAAACGGAAACGAGCTAAATCTCATGGATAAGTGCCTTCAGGTTGAGAGTAGAATTTCAATCTAACCATTAACTTTTCCTCTTTATTCTTTTCTAGTCCTATCCCATGTAATTCAATCCAAGTTTTTATATGGGTTAAGTTAAAGTATAAATTTCAGATAAAAATAATCCCATGTAATAACAAATATTTAGCTAGACATTTAGCGGAAGCGATGATACTCAAATTAAAAAACAAACTGTTGATTAAAAATTTTAAAATTGCATGACTTTATTTTCCTAAAAGACATTAACCTATTATTTTTAGAGCACTAGGTATTTGATAACCATATTAACGTAATTTCATATCTGCTTCTGATAAATAGGCTTTCTTGGTGGTCTTATTCCACAAACAAAGCTCTTGGCCCGTTCTGTTTTTCATGTGCGCTTGCGGATATTGACCTTGAATCAGAAGTGCAGAATATCCAACGCGATCATCAAACAGCATGACATTGCTCGCTGGCTTGGCATTTTTAAGCTGGCTGGCTTTTACACAGGCCGATTTGATATCCCGATCATGCTTTTCCCAAGCCTGCTCCGAACTGGCGAACGTCACACTTGTAATGACAGAGCTTGCTACAAAACCCAAAACAGAAAGATATTTTAAAAAGATACGATGCTTCACTGCCATGATCCTTGTCCTGTAAAGTTGAATGCCTTGATCTATACTGAAACAATCTTATGCAGGAATCTAGCAATTTATACATGTTGTAACAGCACATCTTCAGGATTACACATATCTCTGAACAGCGATTTGAACACGAAATGGAATTCATTTTTTTGTTATGCCAAGGCTATGAGATATTTGAAAAGAATCACATTGAAGGATTTTTGCAGACAAAAAATAAGCCCTTGTAATAACAAGGGCTTATTTAGATATTTGGCGGAAGCGGTGAGATTCGAACTCACGGAGGACTCACACCCTCGTCGGTTTTCAAGACCGGTGCATTAAACCGCTCTGCCACGCTTCCATGTGCGTAAGAATACAAAGCTTGCCCTGTTTATACAAGAGAAATTTAACTGCAATGTATTCAAATGCATATTGTTTCATCAATTTTACAGTTTAGCGGCTAATTCAGCACCATCTCGGATCGCACGCTTCGCATCAAGCTCTGCTGCAAGCTTCGCTCCACCAATAATATGATAGTTTGCTAAAGTGTTTTCACCTTCTTTTGGCATCAAATCTTTGACCGATTCCTGTCCTGCACAGACCACAATGGTATCTACGCGCAACAATTGATCATGCCCATTATGTTCAACCCATAACCCTTCATCGGTGACTGCTTTATATTGCACACCACGCAGCATACGTACGGCATGTTTTTTAAGTTGCGCGCGATGTACCCAGCCTGAAGTTTTACCTAAGCCGATACCCAATGGTGTAGTTTTACGTTGTAGCAAATAGATTTGACGAACTGGCATTTCAACTTCTGGACGCTGCATCCCACCTTCTGAAATATAATCAGGATCTGGATCAACGCCCCATTCACGCTGCCACTCTGCTAACGGTTGTGGCTGAGGTTGATGTGGAGGTTTTAACAGAAACTCTGAAACATCAAAGCCAATACCACCCGCACCGATCACAGCAACTTTATGTCCTACTTCTGCACCACGTAAAACCTCTGCATAAGACAGGACTTGTGGTGCTGTGCTGCCTTGAATCTTTAAGGCACGTGGTACCACACCTGTTGCCACTACAACTTCATCAAAGCCTTCTCGCTCTAACTGTTCACGGCTAATCCGTGTATTTAAACGTACATCAACACCAGTCTGTTTCAATTGCACTTTAAAATAACGAATGGTTTCATGGAACTCTTCTTTACCCGGAACCACTTTTGCCAAATTAAACTGACCGCCGACATCCTCATTTGCTTCAAACAAAGTCACGGCGTGACCACGGCTTGCAGCTACAGTCGCAGCCGACATGCCTGCAACACCACCGCCAACGACTGCAATGCGTTTTGGTTTCTTGGTTTTGATATAAACCAGTTCCGTTTCAAAACATGCCTGTGGATTGACGAGACAAGTGACACGCTGGTTTTTAAAAGCATGATCTAAACACGCCTGATTACAAGCGATACAGGTATTAATTTCATCGACACGATTGGTGGCTGTTTTATTGACCCAATACGGATCAGCTAAGAACGGACGCGCCATTTGCACCATATCGGCCTTGCCTGAAGCAATAATTTCTTCAGCAACATCGGGCATATTGATACGATTCGATGCAATCACAGGCACCGACACATGCTGTTTCACAGCAGCGGTATAGTCGACAAATGCTGCACGCGGCACAGAGGTTACAATCGTAGGTACACGCGCTTCATGCCAGCCAATGCCTGTATTTAACAGTGTAATCCCAGCTTTTTCTAATGCCTTGGCAACCACAATCACTTCCTGCATGGTATTGCCATCATGCACCAGATCCAGCAATGATAAGCGGAATGCGATAATGAATTTCTCACCAACTTTGGCACGGATTGCCTTAACAATTTCTACAGGAAAACGCATACGGTTTTCAATATCGCCGCCCCAACGATCGGTACGTTTATTCACATGGCTACTCAGGAACTGGTTAATTAAATAGCCTTCTGAGCCCATGATTTCTACGCCATCATAGCCTGCTTTTTTGGCCAGACTTGCGCAACGTGCATAATCGTCAATGGTTGCTAAAATCTGTGAATCAGACATTTGACGTGGTTTAAATGGATTAATCGGTGCCTGAATTGGAGAAGAAGATACCGAAAAAGGATGATAACCATAACGCCCAGAGTGCAAAATCTGCATAAGAATCTTTGCACCATGCTTATGTACTGCATGCGTAACCAGACGATGATGCGGAATATCTGCCAGACTATTCATCGTGCCGCCTGCAGGTAACAACCAGCCTTGACGGTTTGGAGAAATCCCCCCAGTAATGATTAAGCCAACACCGCCCTTTGCACGTTCACCAAAATAAGCTGCAAGTTTAGGATAATTAAAAAAACGATCTTCTAAACCTGAATGCATCGAGCCCATCACGACACGGTTTTTAATTGTAGTAAAACCCAAATGTAATGGTTTTAAGATATTTGCATAGCTAGTCATGGTATTCCTTCTTTAATTTTGGCTTTGCAACTTGTTGCATAGTACTTTAATACTTTTTTATTGATTTGGGATGACTGTAAATCGAATTTTAATGGTTGAAAGTGTCAATTTAGCTTAAACCCTTTCAATATTCTTCAAGGCAAACACATAAAAAAAGCAGCCATTTAACTGACTGCTGTTCTGATATTGAAAATGAAAGCTTAATGCTGTTGATTACCTGAATAGGCCAAATGACTTTTTGGCTTTTTCACTTTGAGCGAACTCATCACAATCCCCAAACAAATAAATGCCGCACCAATCAGGATATTCAGCGTTAAAGGTTCATGCCAGATCAAAAAACCAAACAACAAGCTGAGAATTGGAATACACATGATCGAGATCGAGGCAATAAAAGTATCCACTTGACTCACGATCCAGTTCCACAATACAAACGCAAATCCCGTTCCGATCACTGCAATATAAAATAAGGCCGATTCATTTAAAGGATTGAGCCAAACTTGGACATCTACAGGTTCAAAAGCTAAAGCACCGACAAAAATAACAGCTCCACCCAGTAATAGTTGCCAAATGGTCAGCTTAATTTTGTCATACGTCGCAAAATTCTTTTTGATAAACACCGTCGATAAGGCCCAGAAGAAACCAGAACCAATTAACAAGATTTGCCCAAGCAATGAGGTATTCATATGGATATGCTGAAGTTGCGGCCAAAGAATAGCAATCAGTCCCAGCGTCCCTAAAATAAGTCCGATGCCTTTTTGGCTATTCAAACGCTCATTTAAGAAATAATGAGCCAGCACACCAATAAAAATTGGCATGGTAAATACCAGCACTGCCGATAATCCCGAATCTACAAATTGCATAGCAAAAGTTTGCGTTGCATAGAAGCCAAGACAAATCAGCAAGCTTAAAATGATGAGCGGTTTCCATTCAGCCTGTTTGGGCAAAATCGATTTCTTCAAAATTCGTTGTACAACCATTAAGGTCAATGCAGCCAGAATCAAACGCGTAGAGATAAACAGGAATGGTGGAAATACCTGTAAACTATGTTTGACCAAGCCCCACAAAGAACCCCAGACCAAACATAACAACGCGATTGCGCTAACGACTCGAATATTCACGTGTTGTACTCAACCCTTGGAAAGTCATGTTAGTGTATAAAATAAATGACATCATGAATAATGCTATGTTTTAATAGATACATCATTTTTTTTGATGCCTATTCAGCGACCTCTCCTTTTTGATTTTTATCTGTTGGAATAGATGAGCTGGAATGATTGAGGAATTGCCGTGAATATTGATATTAATGATATCCGATCTTTTGTTACTGTGGCCGAGCTTAAGAGCATTACGGCGGCGGCGCATAAGCTCAATTATTTACAATCCAATATGACTGCAAAAATCAAGAAAATTGAAAATCATTACAAACGCCAGTTATTTATTCGTAGACCTAAAGGCGTTGAGCTGACTGAATCAGGCATGAATTTGTATACCCAATACAAAAAGATGATGTTCACTTGGGAAGAAACTGAAAATAAAATCTATCAACAAGAAAGTGTCTTACGTTTTGGAACCAATACCAGTCTCGGCGGGATGCGTTTTCATCCTTCATTTAGCAAATTATATGAAGCTTATCCAGAGCTATCCATCACTATGAAAACTGGCTCTACAGGCTATATAGAAGATGAAATTCTAGCGGGCAATCTGGATATGGCCTATGCACTGGGGCATCCCAAACAAAAGAATCTGCAATATATAAAAAAGGCGGATGATCAACTGGTGATTATTGGCAAAAATATGATTAACCATGACAATCTTGAGGAATGTCTGAATCACCAAAATATCTTGCTGGCCTCTGAACAATGCTGCTATGCCACAACTTTAGATAGCATCTATACAGACTACAATCTCATCAAAGGTGAACTCACTCATATTTACGATCATGAAGCTTTAATTCACTTTACCCAGTTGGGTATGGGTATTTCCATGATCGCCAAATCTTTGATCGAGAAATACAAGATTCAATATTATCGGGAAACCCCTGAACAATATCGGGACATAGGCTTATACCTGATTGCACGCAATGACCATGTCTTTACACCGATCGAGAAGCAATTTATTGGCTTAAATGATTCACTTTAAGATCAATTTGAACATTAGCGATAAATTTTACAGACTTTCTCCCACTTCGCCTCCCTTGGCTTATGAAAGCCCATCAAGAGATAATGCCTTATGATGAATACTTATCGTAAAACTTTATATTTTTCTGATGTTAATCTATTTTTCAAATGAAAAAAAAAGAATTCCTTTCCTAACACAAAAAAAATCGATTTGAAAAGTGATATAGTACGGGACGTATAAATTCTCTTTGGTCACCGATGTATTAGGGTGCCTATTTCGAAATAGTTAGGACTAGCAATGACTGATAATGCAACGATCTTGCAGAATGTACCAGTAGGTAAAAAAGTTGGGATTGCCTTCTCTGGTGGTTTAGACACTTCAGCAGCTTTATTATGGATGAAACAGAAAGGCGCAGAGCCTTATGCATATACTGCAAATCTGGGTCAACCTGATGAAGATGACTATGATGCTATTCCAAAGAAAGCTGAACAGTACGGCGCAGTCAAAGCTCGATTAATCGATTGTCGTTTACAACTTGCGCTTGAAGGTATTGCAGCGATTCAATGCGGTGCATTCCATATCAGTACGGGTGGTGTTCCTTATTTCAATACCACACCTTTGGGTCGTGCAGTGACAGGTACCATGCTTGTTACCGCAATGAAAGAAGATGACGTCAACATTTGGGGTGACGGCTCAACTTATAAAGGTAACGATATTGAGCGTTTCTATCGTTATGGTTTATTGACCAACCCTGCTCTCAAAATCTATAAGCCTTGGTTAGACCAACAGTTTATTGATGAGTTAGGTGGTCGTGCCGAAATGTCGCAATTCCTGATCGACAACGGCTTTGACTATAAAATGTCAAAAGAAAAAGCGTATTCAACTGACTCAAATATGTTGGGTGCGACGCACGAAGCAAAAGATTTAGAATACTTAAATGCTGGTATTAAAATCGTCGATCCGATCATGGGTGTTGCATTCTGGAAAGAAGAAGTTGAAATTCAACCAGAAGAAGTGAGCATTACTTTTGAAGAAGGTATGCCAGTTGCATTAAATGGTCAACGTATCGAAGATCCAGTTGAATTCATTTTAGAAGCAAACCGTATTGGTGGTCGTCATGGTTTAGGCATGTCTGACCAAATCGAAAACCGTATCATCGAGGCGAAATCTCGCGGTATTTATGAAGCACCGGGTATGGCTTTGTTACATATCGCTTATGAGCGTTTGGTTACTGGTATCCATAACGAAGACACGATTGAACAATACCGCATTAATGGTTTACGTTTAGGTCGTTTACTTTACCAAGGTCGCTGGTTCGATTCACAAGCGCTCATGCTTCGTGAAACTTCACAACGTTGGGTTGCTAAGGCAATTACAGGTACTGTGACACTCGAATTACGTCGTGGTAATGATTACACTATCATGAACACTGAATCTCCTAACCTCACTTATGAAGCTGAGCGTTTAACAATGGAGAAAGGTGATTCAATGTTTACACCGATGGATCGTATCGGTCAGTTAACTATGCGTAACCTTGATATCACAGATACACGTGCAAAACTTGGTATCTACACAGAAACTGGTCTACTTTCTGTAGGTCAAGGCTCTGCGATTCCACAGTTGGAAAACAAATCAAAATAAGCGTTTGATACACAGGTATCAAATTCTGAAAAGGCTGAATATTTGATTCAGCCTTTTTTTGTGGACATCAAAAATAAACGCTTTCAATCATTCCATTTATAGAACAACACGTCGCATTAAAAGACTATTTATCCCTATTATGAATCGATAATATAAGCATCAAGCAGAACATAATAATTTGGGAGATGAAAGATGAATGCTTATCTACATCGCAGTGAAAATCGTGGTCATGTCAAAGCTGGCTGGTTAGACACCTATCATAGCTTTTCATTTGGTAGCTGGTACAATCCGAAATACATGGGTGTCAGTGCCCTTCGCGTAATTAACGACGATACGGTTGCCGCACATAATGGTTTTGGGACTCACCCCCATGACAACATGGAAATCCTGACCTGTGTACTGGATGGCACCATTTCCCATAAAGACAGCATGGGCAATGAAGGCCAGATCAATGCCGGTGAATGGCAGTTGATGAGCGCTGGAACTGGGGTCACCCACAGTGAAATGAATAAGCATGATAAAGCGGTGCATCTGTTACAGATCTGGATTCAACCAAATGTACAAGATGCTGAACCAACCTATCAGCAAATTCAGCTCAATCCAAAAGACCATCCAAACCAATGGCACTTGATTGCAGGTGATGAATCTGCACCGATGTCGATTCGTCAAAATGCTGAAGTAAAAACTGCAGTGATTGAAAAGGATCAACATCTAGAGATTACAGCACAGAAAAAAGTGAACTATGTGCATGTCATTTCAGGTGAAGTGATGATTGCAGATCATTTAGTGAAAGCTGGTGATGCCTTGCTATTTGATGAAACAGCAACCATTACCGCACTACATGACAGTCAGATGATTTGGTTTGATCTACCTTAAGCCCCAGTTTAACTCGTACTCCTCCCTCAGGGGTACGGGCTTTTTAATCACTACTTCCCCCACCATCACAACTACCCGAATCCGAACTACTACTGTCGCTTATACTACAGTGATCTATATGTCTGGAATCATTAGGTTGAGATGTATCATTGATATAAGGTGTTGGCGAATATGAATGGCTCGAGTCAGAAGAAGCTTGCCTAGCACGCGTTTTCTTTACCAAGAAAATGAATAAAATCAAGCCAATGACAATAAATACAATAATAAATAGCAGCATTAGAAATCTTGAGTACCCTGCCAATCTTTAGAAACGACTATATCTTGAGTCTATGTTTAAAAAAGGATAGACATTAAAAAAGCCCGATTAACGGGCTTTTCTACAACCTTGAACATTTTTAAAAACAATCTAAATTGTTTCGTTCGTTGTTAGCTGTGTATTCAGGTCATCATATCTTTTTGCATTTAGGCAAGATTTCTCTTAAATCCCAAATAGTATATGACTTCCTTATTGATTAAATTAGCACCAATCTCGAACGGGGTCAAGCATCCTTTTAATGCTTTAAAAATAGAGCCAACAGACCTAGACCACGTTAAATAAAACTTTCTGGTGGCTGACTGCAAATCAAAATAATGTCGTCGAGAAAACGTAAAGATTATTTCTTTTTGCGTTCTTTATCTACAAGATATTCAACGACCTGAACCACTTTTTCGTCCCCACCCTGTACAATATATTTGCCATTTACAACAACCGCTGGCACACCTGTAAGTTGGTATTTACGGGCCAATTGATTAGATTCGGCAATTTTTGCAGTGATTGCAAAAGAATCGAACATGGTATTAAATTTTTTCTCAGGCACACCATATTGGGTAAAAAATTTAGCAAAAGCATCCTTCTGCAAAACTTTTTGGTTGCCTGAAAAATTAGCATGGAATAACGGTAAATGTGTACGTTTACGTACCCCTAAGGCCTCACTCGCATAATATGCACGAGCACCTTGTTCCCACATGGGAGTCATTGCTGCTGGCGTACGAAGAAAATACACATCATTTGGAATTTTCTTTAACCAGCTTTGCATATGTGGTTCTAATTTAAAACAATAGGTACACCCATACCAAAAGAACTCACGTACCTCGATTTTATCGGGCACGGACGTTTTTTCTGGATTTTGTACAACCGTATAATCTTTACCTGCAACAAAATCAGCAGCCATCGTATGTGTAGAAAAGACTGCAAAAATTACAGCTACACTCTTTAAAATAAAATTTTTCATTAATTTCGCTATCCTCACAGCGCTTTTTAGTGCGCTTGAGTCTTTATAAAAAAAACACAATTCCGAGACGTTATCGTAGAATCTGTTCACATCCTTATAACAGGAGAATTAAGCTACGACATTAATATTTTACAGGGGAAATAGTTCACAATAGGCAAGATTTATAATTTTCTCATTAAAATCAAAAATTAAACTACAAAAACACAACATCTTCACAGGTTATATTATTAATTTCGCCTATCCCTATCGACTCTTTTGTCGGTGTACCCAAGCTTGTTTTTAATTTCTTAGATTCTCAAATGAAGTGCAACACCATTCCATATAAGAACGTGAACTAGTTCCCCCAAAACGCCCCCAAACAAAAAACCGCCGATTAAGGCGGTTTTTTAAGTTGCTGATTTATCAGCTAATCTTGGTAGGTATATCCAGACTCGAACTGGAGACCTCTACGATGTCAACGTAGCGCTTATTCAATAAATTCAATTACTTAATTCTAATCGGCGCCCTGTTTTAGCCCGTTATTTTTGTTACATTATTCGTTCATATTTTGAACATCACTTTATTTTTACTGATTGCAGATTTCATCATATTTTTCAATACAGAAAAAAGATTACCTTATTTCTGCCAATAAGGTGGCGAACCATAGACTTCTGAAAAATAATCAATTATTACTCTAATATTGAGTGGAGGATGTCTAACATTCGGATAAATAGCTGCTATATGCTGTGCTTGTGGCTTAATTGACACTTCATACTGAGGTAAAAGCTCAATAAGTCCCCCTTCTTTTAAAGCCTCTCCAATTAGCCAGTCAGGAAATAAAACGATCCCCATACCACCAAGTGCTGCTTTCATTAAGCTTTCAGCGTTATTTGAAGAAAATACTGGTGCAACTGGATAGTGTATCCATTCATCTTTATGCATTTTTACTAGCCATCTATTTGGGCCTTCAAACCCATTATATACCAAACATTTATGCTCATTTATTTGTGCAGGGCTCTCTAAAATTCCATATTTTTTAATATATTGAGCAGAAGCAGCCAAATGGTATTTTTGTGTTCCAAAAATACGTGCATGAAAGGAAGAGTCAGTAAGCGTTCCTATACGGAAAATGAGATCAGTACTTTCCCGAAATGGATCTATAAATTCATCAGTCTGTATCAATTCAATCAATAATCGTGGGTAACGTTCTGATAGCCCAGGCAACCAAGGAGCGATATGTCTTTGCCCAAAAAAAACAGGAGCATTAATTCTTATCAGGCCAGATGGTTCAATGGTTTTATCATGTAATGCTTTTTGAGCTTCATCAAACTGTTCTATTATTTTTTTTGCATATTCAAAAAATAATTTGCCCGATTCTGTTGGCGTGATAGCCCTTGTATTGCGATAAAAAAGTTGCTGCCCCAGTGCATCTTCAAGTTGCTGGATTGTCCTGGAAATCATTGAAGCAGATACATCCACTTTTCGTGCAACAACAGAAAAATTTTGAGCATTATAAACACTTATAAAAAAGCGCAGGGTTCGGATATCAATTGAATTTGCAAGATTCATTTGTGCAATTTCTGCAATAGTGATTAATGAATTATGCTATTTTTCTATTCAGTTAACCACTCTAATATTTATTGCCTTCACCAGATAAGGCAATATTGAATGCAAATTTTATTATTATTTCTAGCTATTTTAGGCGGAATGGGGCTGTCCGTAGAGGCTGGATTATTAGGCCCCTTAGGCACAGAAGTTGGAAAATTATGGGCTACTCTTAGTATTTTTGGTGTAGGAGCTGCTCTCACTTTTTTATTAATGTTATTTTTTAGCCCACGCAATAGCCCTTCATTTTTCTCTCTCCCATCTTGGCAGTTATTAGGAGGTGTTATTGGTCCCATCTACGTCATTATCCTTACTACTACCGCACCGATCATTGGCGTAGCCCTGACTATGATTGGTATTTTGGCTGGCCAAGTCTTTAAAAGTCTTATTATTGATCATTACGGTTTGCTGGGTAATCAGCAAAGAAAAGTTGATCGTAAACGACTTTTTGCACTGATTTCGATTGTGATCGCCCTTTTACTAGTAGCAAAAGCTTAGGAAAATAATATGACTATTTTAATGATCTTATTAGCCGTGGTTGGTGGTGCACTTCTTAGTGTTCAGGCTGCAATCAATGGGCAGCTTGGAAGCAAGGTTGGTGTATTTCGTAGCGCCTTTTTAACTTTTTCTGTAGGGGCTTTGATTACAGCATTATTGATTTTTTATTTTGAACCCAAGCAAACTGTAACACTTTTAGAAGTGCCCAAATGGCAACTATTAGGTGCGATGTGTGGGGTTCCTTACATTGTAATTATGGTATTAGCTGTACAAAGAATTGGGACTGCCTTAGCCACTATTGCTGTAATTTTTGGGCAGCTTTTAATGAGTATGCTTATTGATAACTTTGGTTGGCTTGGTAATGCTGCGCTACCCTTTTCCACATATAGATTGGGAGCACTTATTTTCTTAGGTTTTGCATTATATCTAATTTATTCAAGTAACAAAATTAAAGAAATAAAAGTATAAAATCTACTACGCCTAAGTCTATTGGATAGTCCTTGTTATTCGAAGAATGAATCAAAACAAATGGATCCCTATCCAATTACGTTAGAGTTTCCATAATTTTAAGAAGCCCTCATTTGAGGGCTTTTTCTATTTCAATCCATGCATCCGCTTTTGATTGTTAGTCATTAAAAAAACTAAACAGTATGTTCTGTACAGCGACTGTTATTATTCCCTCACAAAAATTAAACAGAGGGTAAAAACTAACGATGGCGACACCATATATTGTGGTTGGCTGCCCTACTACAGGCGGCGGGCAAGTTATATCAGGCAACAGTATGTTCCTGATCGAAGGCATACCCGTAGCATGTGTGGGAGACAAGGCAACATGTCCCAAGCATAAAACGGTCGCAACGATTATCTCTGGCGATCCCTACATGCAGATCTTTGGTAAAGCTGCTGCACGAGTCAATGATTCTTTATCATGTGGCTGTAAGTTACTACCTAAGCAGAGTCTGGTCGTTCAAGATAACGGTGGAGGCGTTGGAAGTGGCCAAAGCATTGCCCCTGCCGTGGCCCCAAATCAGGATAGCTTTGTTAAGGAAAACCCCGATAAAGAATATGAGATACAATTCCAATTAAAGGATGAACAGACGCAGAAAACGTTTAGTGAAATTCCATATTCGATCATCTATAAGAAGAATGGGAAAGTAGAAACTGGATGGACGGACGCAGAAGGTAAAACTCACATTATCAATGCTAACTCACCTGATGAAGTTGAGTTTCAAACAATTGATGCCTCAAAACCGTTACCACCCTTATAAGGATCTAAAATATGACACAAGATAGAATATTTTCGCCTACTCTAATCCCATCCTTAGATAATGAAGTCAAAGTCTGCCATGCAGATGAATTATTAGATCCTTTACTTTGTAATAGTATCGTTAAAGTACTTAACTATCATACAACGGTACCTTACACTTTTATGATGAACCAAGCTCAATGGGACTGGGTAAAACAGAAATATCCCTTTGAGCATGATTTAGCTATTCGGTTTGGACTTGAGTATGACTTGCGCCAGTTTAGCGATACGGTATTAGAACGCTATTCTTTTCATACAATGATGTATTTAAAGTTCACCTTGTATGCACAAAAGCATTCAAGAAATAAAGGGGCAGAAATGATCTTAGAATTAGCAAAAGATTCTTTTTCTGCTCGAATGGCAATTGCTAAGAAAAATTTTGGTGAAATCATTGATTTAGCATTATCGAATGCAAGCAAGCCTGTTCTTGCAGCAAATGCTCTGGCAGTATTTACCAACAATGGCCCTTTTGGAATTAATGAATATATGTATCAAAATGTCTTTGGACGTTCATATGATAGAGCAACAGTTTCTCAATATATTCAAAACTACAACTACACTCCACCTAAAAACCGTTTTTCACTATGAAAATGACATTAATCCCCGTACTAGCTATTTCATGTTTATTCTTAACATCTTGTAAAGCATCATCTGATAAAGATGATATTGATCAATTTGTAAAAGTAGATCTGAAAAACTATGCAACTGATAACTACAGAGTTTTTATCGAAGCTAATAAGAACTTCTCTAATGATCCTGCATTAAAAGAAACGCTTTTTAATAATACATACGTAAAGCTGGAAACTGCTCGTAGTCTTTTAAGTGAAGAGTATCCTGATTGGGTGGAAGGTTTAGACCACAATGGTTTCGATTATGCAGATCTCAATACGATATGCTGGATGACAGTCTATATGGAAAACTATGTAGGCAAAATTGGTGAGAAGTATAAAAAAGATCTTAAAGTTGAAACTCTAAGTGATGTACATCGACTCTATGAAGAAAGGGAAAAGGTCATCAAATTAAGAGATAGTAAAGAGCAAACCGCTAAAAATTTTGTTGAAGTCTGTACATAACACTCTAATCACATCATTTAAAGTAGCTACAATATAATGATGTAAAAGAATGCCAACTTAGATTGGCATTCTTTAAATATTTTACAACTAATTAAGATGATAGCTGCGTGTGAAATATGCCTAGTAAAATACACAAAACTCCTTTAGAAAATTTCTGTCAACTCCATCTTTAGTAATCCCGCTTTATACAAGAATTCTATACCAACAAATTCGGGCTTATAAAAATGATCATTCTCATCATCTCCATGTTGCGCAATAACTGCGCCTTCCCACTCTTTTATTCCACACACATATGACAAAGTAGTTGGTAGTGTAAAATCTAAAATCTCGAGAGTAGGTAGTGTTAGCCAAACATGAATATTGGTCGGTTTCGTAATATCGCGTGGTTGACTAAAATATGTAATTCGTTCCTCCATAGGTTCGTAAAAAGCTTTACCTCCAACTTTTCTTTCAATATGGCCGATTGTTAAAATACTATTAACCCCATAAAATTCATCTACATAAGGTTTTAAAGCATAGTGAACCCCAAGACATTGAGCAACTAATAGGTCCGGTGTTAAATTTAAGTGTTTTATATAATCATGAAATTCTAGCAAGGACTCATCTGTTACAAGCCGTTGATTGGTCTTTTTAAATGATTTATATGTGCCTAAACCATTTTTTAACGTATTTTTGACGGCATTTGAAAACTCAAGCTCATAACCCGTTTTATTTGAAAAAAATAATTTTATCTTTTCAAACATAATTTAACCTTATACTTGTTAAAATAATAACTAATGTTTTATAAGCTAAATAATACTAAATCTATTTATTTGAACAATTCTTAACAAATTAAGTATTAATTCATGTGATCTTGAAATGCCTTCATTAAAGGGCTTTTACACATATCCCATTTTTAAGAAAAGGTCCTTTTTGGCTGCACGGCGATGAACAAGCCCACCTAGTGCTTCAGTGATAAAGAGTTAGAGCCAATGAATGAAATAGAAGAAATTGTTTTAGGCCAATATAGAGAAAATCGACCAACACTATATGTTAATTCAAAACTCAAGTTCGGATCACATGAATGAAATAAAGCCCTTATCAGGAAAAAAGATCAGATTATTCTTTTAGGGCTTAAGTTTAAGTAATGTCTTTATTTGTAATCCCCAATTAATACAATAACTTACATATTTTTAATTTTATAATTATTATTCAATTGCATATATAAGATACAATCTTATAAAATTTAATTAATAAAGTTTATATCTAAATTTTTGCATATCATGTGGCATGTTTAGTTTTACATACCATTTATCACCCTTTGGATTTCCAATGACGATTGCATCAACCTCAAAAGCGTCATGTTCAGATAAACTTTTTATTTTTATAAAATTACAAAATTCTTTGGCACTACTCTCATTTAGATATCCGACCCTTAAAGTATCAATATATACTCCAACCTTTCCTGTAGCTTCTTGAGCAATAATTGCATCCTTTTTGACCTTAATAAACTCTTCACTCTCTATCCCTATCACTGTTTTCAATTCATTCTGATAAAGTATAACTATTACTTCATGTCCATACTCCTCTCCTGCTTCATTAAATATTTTCCCTAGAATATTTAGCGTAGTATTAGGCATTTCTTGTACCCTGCCTTTTTTTCTTATATTTTTTTCAAACTTAAAATATAGCACCCATAATAATACTATTGTTATAAGAAAAGCAAAAATCATATTATTTCACTCTTATATATACAATCCAAAATCACTCACTTAATCAACAAACTGTAAACGACAATTAGAGAGCTATTTATAGCTCTCTAACGCCAACTTATTAACTATACTAAATAGTTAAAATTCTAAATCAATAATGACCATTTAGATTGTTCATTATTTCCTTTAGGCTGATTAATCACTGGCTGCTGTGAATCTGGCTGTACAGGGGGATTCTGTTTAGGATCAGATTGCTGTTGTTGTCCAGGTGGTTGATTTTGTTGATTAGACTGTTGTTTTGAATTATCTTGATTCTGAGACATTAGTGTCTCTCCTGTATAATGATGTGTAGATAACTATCTATCACTCATTCACAATAAGCCTTTAGTTGATATATAGATAGCACGAACTTTCATTAAGTTGTAATTAATTAATTCCTACAAAATTTAGAAAACTATAATTAACTAATAAATATGAACATTACACTCCAAAGCTTTACACCTATATTATTATCTCTAAATCCTTTCTCATTAAATCCTTAATTAAAATCAAGGTGTTTCAACTTAAGCTTCAGATTAGTATTACTAACTTCTTTCAAAACACATTTAACCAATAAACTCAATTAATTCTTTAAAGTTCAAGCTATTGAAATTATTTTATTAAAAAAGCCTAAAATAGGCTTTCTAATTTAAGAAAAACTTTAAGCAATGAAAAAGCTAACTTTTTTTACCAATTAGTTTTGCTTGGACGAGTAAAGGTACAGTCTGTAAATTTTCAACATTTCCATGCAACATATAGCCTTGATTATCCTCTTGAAAAGTTAAATTAAGTTTTAGTAATCCAGAACCTCCAAAAAGAGAATGTACATTTATATTGTGCTTGCTGAGACTTAAGATTAGCCGATTCTCTTCAATATACCCATTGTAAGAATAGGTTGTATCTCCTCCATTAGCTATCTCATCATCAACAACAAGTATTCCATTTCCAAAATCTTTATCACTGCTTTTAAATGTTAGTAAGTAAATTCCATCTTTCATAGCTAGCTCACCAAACGATACTGAATATACAGTTATATTATTTTAACTCAGGATCATCACAAAAAGTCTATAAACCGCCATTGAATTGTAATACTTTATTTTTACAAGAATAATAAAATGTTTAAAAAGAAGACATTATACAAGTAGGATTAGTTTTATTTAATGGACTCTCATATATTTCAAGAGGCAGATCATATTATTCTTGAGTTCAGTATTACCAAGTTAACCTTTATAAAAACTTTTTCTTAAGAAAACTGAATACAAGCCTGATTAACAATAAAAAAGATAATACCCAACCAAACTACGTAAAAAATAGATATGCTTGAGAATACATCCAAAAACTTATAGGAATAACAATCAAACCCAAAACTATTCTATGCTAGTTGAGATATGTAACTATAAAATCCCACTTTCAAGTAATTTAATATAATACCAATTCTTATAAGCTGTTATTTTCATTTAGGTTAATTAGCACTACTCATCAATCTTACCAGTAGATTATCGTGTCATAATTAAATAACTGAATAAAAATTATCTATGTTACTCTATACAAGACTCTTCTTAAGAAACACTCTGCTATGAATTACACATATCCGTATATCGCAGGTACGTTTCTCTGGTCATTTTTGCTACCTAAATATTGGTTTATCTGGGTTTCTATTGGAATTTTATTAGTGTTGGCATTATTGCCCTGGGCGCTTCAATGGCGTCTTGCAGAAATTTTATCAAAAATAGCATGGAAGACTTTAGGATCTCGCCGAAAGACAACTCTTCGTAACTTACACTTATGTTTTCCTCAGAAATCGTCCTATCAAATTGAATTAGATGCTAAACAAATTTTTTTTAATGGAATGCTTGGTTATTTTGAGGCTATAAATTCTTGGTACTCACCTAAATGGTTTGCAAATAGAATTCATATAGATGGATTAGAACACCTTAAAAAGCATAAAGGCAAAGGTATACTGCTCCTTGGGAGTCATACTACACTTTTAGATGCTGGAGGTTTCGTAAGTAGTTGCTTCTTTAATTTAGATGTTGTGTATAGACCGCAAAATAACCTTCTTTTAAATTTCTTGATCATTAGAGGGCGTTCTAGAGTTTATCAGAATCAAATTCCGAAAAATGATATGAAGGAGCTTATCAAAAATTTAAAGCAAGGTCATGCTATATGGTATAGCCCAGATCAAGACTTCGGTTTAAAACAAGGTGTAATGGCCCCTTTCTTCAATGTTCCTGCAGCCACCCTGACAGCTCATAGGCGTTTAATGAAAATTGCAGACGCAGTTGCCATTCCATTATTTTTCTATAGGACAGGTGATATAAAGAACCCTCAATATCATGTTCTCTTAGAGCCTGCATTAGACAATTTTCCAAGTACCGATGAAGTAGTTGATGCGACTAGAGTTAATCAAATACTTGAAAACCAAATTAGCATGTATCCTACACAATATATGTGGTTCCACCGTAGATTTAAGACCCGTCCCTTGGGGGAGGAAAGTCTATATTAAGTTACATAATTTTGTGTATGTAAGAAAATAAAAAGCCCACATATAGTGAGCTTTTTATTTTTCTATAAATTAAATAGCTTTAATATAAGTAGCTTGTGGACCTTTCTTACCCTGACCAGAAACGAAACTTACTCGTTGACCTTCATTCAGAACTTTAAAGCCACTGCTTTGAATCTCGCTGAAATGAGCAAATAAATCTTCACCAGAATCAGCCTGGATGAAACCAAAACCTTTAGCTTCATTGAACCACTTAACTGTACCAGTAGATGTATCAGACATATTTTAAACCTTATATACTTTATTTAGGGATTAAATCATAATTTTAAAAATGCTTTAATCCATTTCATCTTTATTAAAAAGATACTACAAATGTGTGAATTAGTTAGATTAATCGATAAAGTTGATTAACATCAGTATAGAAACTATTTCCATCTAAATTAAAGTCAATTTCTTGGCCACAATTTAGTAGTACTCTTTTTCCAACCTCTACCCATTTGAAACCTTGCAACGTACTCTGTTGACGTTTCAAAGGGATAATTTTCACACAAATTTCATTGCCATTGATGGCTTTGGCTACGCGCCAGTCATTAATAATTGTTAACACAAAATCACTCTACTTAAGAGCTCAAATGATTGATTTTATTTACTATACGCTAGACAGATAAGAGGTGATAACTGAGTTTCTAGAATTTAATAATATATAGCTTTATTCAGATTTATATAAGCTAACTTAGTCGTTATTCGTCTTCTCAAACAAAATATCAACTTTAAATACATCACAGAGCAAAATTAATTTAGTCGGTTGGTAGCGGGAGCTGGATTTGAACCAACGACCTTCGGGTTATGAGCCCGACGAGCTACCAGACTGCTCCATCCCGCACCGACGAGTTAGGTTTATAGGCTCTTTACCGTTCATAAGCAAGCTTAATCGTGATTAGCAGTGCTAGAAGGTCAATATACATACTATTATTCTATATTTGAGAGTTTAATCAAACTTCCTAAGAACAACTCATGTTTAACTGTATGGTGTTACCACTCTGTCTAAGACCTTGCTACAGCAACAGCTAGCTCTACGATACGACTAGGACATGGGAAATTACCCATAAATTTTTAAAATTGGAATTATCATGATTACATTACATCACTTAAATCAATCACGCTCTTTTCGAATTTTGTGGTTACTTGAAGAAATTAAAGAACCTTATCAGTTGAAGTGCTATTACCGGGACTTAACCACGCATTTGGCTCCTGAGTCATTAAAAAAGATCCATCCTTTAGGAAAATCTCCCGTGATTGAGTGGGAAGGTAAAGTCATTGCAGAATCGGGTGCTATAGTAGAGTTATTAATTCAAAAGCTTGCCCCTCACCTAGCACCAGATATAAATGATGCTGCATATGCAGATTACCTACAATGGATTCATTTCGCTGAAAGCTCGGCCATGGTCCCATTTCTACTAAAAACTTTTAATGCGATAGAAATGAAACAGGGAACCAAATTGGCATTTCTAGAAGACTATGCTCAAGTTGAATTTGATAAAGTCTTTGGTTTTTTAAATAATTATCTAGATAATAAAGAATTTTTAGTAGGCGATCGTTTAACTGGAGCAGACTTTATGATGGGATTCGGACTTCATGGCTTAATCCATAATATGGCCCAAGGTGAAAATTATCCACATCTTCAAAGCTATGTTGAACGTTTGAGCCTTCTTCCGAGTTGGAAAGCAGCAGAAAAGATTGAAAAAGATAGCCTAATCTTAAAAAACAAAAATTAAGGATAATTAAGAAAATTTGCAAAGAAATTAGCCAATGATAAAAGCCCTCCTCAGAGGGCTCACATCTATATCAGATCATATGTTTTTTTGATTCACTCTTTTAGACAGCTCTTCTGCGGATTCTTTTCTCTCTGAATAACGATCGGTTAGATACTGGCTTTGCCCACGGGTAAGCAAGGTAAATTTATAAAGCTCCTCCATCACATCCACAATGCGGTCGTAGTAAGAAGAAGCTTTCATACGTCCATCCTCTTCAAATTCCAAAAATGCTTTAGGAATTGAAGATTGGTTTGGAATCGTAATCATCCTCATCCAGCGTCCCAAAATACGCATCTGATTCACGCTATTAAACGATTGCGATCCCCCACAGACTTGCATCAATGCTAATGTTTTACCTTGAGTCGCACGAATTGCCCCGCCAGCAAGCGGAATCCAGTCAATTTGCGATTTAAAGATTGAGCTCATGGAACCATGACGTTCAGGTGAGCACCACACCATCCCTTCAGACCAGGCGAGTAAATCATGCAACTCTTTCACCTTTGGATGCTCAGTGTCCGCATCTTCAGGTAAGGGCAAACCTTTCGGATGAAAAATTTTTACTTCAGCACCAAACTGCTCCAAGATACGCCCTGCTTCCATCACCGCCAATCGGCTGTATGAGCGTTCGCGGTTAGAACCATACAGCAGCAAAATTCGTGGTGGATGATCCAGCTGTTTAGCTTGTACTTTTTCTAAAGTAGGTTGATCCAAAAGATTCATATCTACATTTGGGAGAGTCATAAGAGTTAAACCTCTTCTTTAAAAAACTTTTTTCTGAGCCACAAAGACACACCAACTAAAGCGATCAATACTGGCACCTCAACCAAAGGACCAATCACTGTGGTAAATGCCACAGGTGAAGCTAAACCAAAGGTTGCAATTGCGACAGCCAAAGCCAGTTCAAAATTATTCCCAGCAGCCGTAAACGAAATTGCTGTTGTTTTAGGATAGTCATTCCCCATCCATTTGCTCATAAAGAAGCTAATGAAGAACATCACGATAAAGTAAATCGTCAATGGAATGGCAATACGCAAGACATCCATCGGTAAGCTCACCACATCGCTACCTTTCAGGCTAAACATCGCCACAATCGTGAACAATAAAGCTAACAAACTCAGTGGACTGATCTTAGGTAAGAAGACATTTTGATACCAATCAAGACCTTTAGCTTTCACTAGAGTGAATCGTGTAATAAAGCCAAGGAAAAATGGAATTCCCAAATACACTAATACCGCATGGGTAATGGTCCAAAAATCGACATTGATCACTTGCCCTTCAACACCAAAATAAGGTGGTAGGAAGGTCAAGAACAACCACGCATACGTACTAAAAAATAAAATTTGGAAGATACTATTAAATGCTACCAATGCAGCTACATATTGGTTATCACCGCAAGCTAAACCATTCCACACCAAGACCATTGCAATACAGCGAGCTAACCCAATCAGGATTAGGCCTGTCATGTATTCTGGATAACTATGCAAAAAAATAATGGCTAATGCAAACATTAGTACTGGTGCTATCACCCAGTTCTGTACCAAAGACAAAGTTAAGGTTTTTTTGTCTTTAAACACTTGTGGTAGGGCTGCATAATCCACTTTGGCTAACGGTGGATACATCATCAGAATCAAACCAATCGCAATTGGAATATTGACGGAATCCACACTCATTTTATCCAAAGCGACGGAGGCTTGCGGAAAGAACACACCTATCGCAATTCCCAATGCCATGGCGATAAAAATCCATAGAGTGAGGTTGCGATCTAGAAAGGACAATCTTTGCTGAGCCATGATGTTCTCATTCAATATCTGAGATGTGATTGATTGCAGAAATCAATTCAGAGCGTGTCATATTTGCTGTGTCCAGTGCGAATAGAGCATCTAAACGACGATTAATATGGTCTACAGTCACTTGGAATGCCTGTAGCTTTTCTTCTTTCGGCAAATCTAAATGTGAAGGATCAGCCAAGCCCCAATGTGCCTTGATCGCTCCGCCCAAATAAAGGGGACACGCTTCCTGAGCTGCTGAATCACAAACAGTAATCACCACGTCAGGCTGGTATTGTTCGCAGTCATCAATAGTTTTGCTCCACAAACCATCTGTTGAGAGGCCAAGATTTTCTAAAGTTTCTATAGTCAACGGATGTACTTGCCCTGATGGCTTACTACCTGCACTGTATGCTTTCCACCCTTCATGCGCACGACTGTTAAAAAGAACTTCTGACAGGATGCTACGGCAGCTGTTGCCTGTACATAGAAATAAAAATTTCATTGATATTACTCACATTGAATTGATATTGACGAAATAACATTTTGATTGTTAATAGTTTCATCATTTTGATTTGCAATAATATTTAAAACAGATTTAGCCCATTCAGGAATATCTGGATTTAAACTGTAATACACCCATTGCCCTTTTCTTTCGTCTAGCAATATGGAAAGGTTTCTTAATAGTGCCAAGTGTCGAGAAATTTTAGGTTGATTCAGTTCAAGTTGTTCTGTGAGCTCACAGACACAAATACTGTTTTTAGCAAGAACCAACCTCAAGATATCCAAACGAGTTTGATCTGAAAGACATTTGAAGAAATCAGTTTGATCCATTTTCTAGCTCAACTTAGTATTATTATTTAAATATACGCATATCCGCATATACATACAAGAAGTTTATATTGATAATTGTTTTTTTATAAAAAATGCCAATCCCTTAAAATTGGCATTTTTCATGGTATACATATTTATCAATAACTTAATTTATCGGTAGTTCGCCCAAAACTCAGCTGCAGATCTTCGTACCAAAAAATTTATTTGGAAGATAATGCCAATCAAACAATGAAATCAAAGTGCTCGAACGCATATCCCAACTTGAATATTATTGTTGATCGTATGCGCCGTACAACCTGGCAAAATTATCAATACCGCAAGACTCAGTGCAATGGATACTGGTGAACATCTGCAATGATCGTGCATCACTTCCCCAGCATATTTTTCATCGTATTTAACTTTGCCTTTCGATCATCTAACCCATTGTAACCACCATTGATACGGCGTGTAATGAGATTGATATCGTCTTTATCGGCCAGCTCATTTAATCCATTATCGAACCAGTACTTACATGCCACCAGCATCCCGATACTCGGTAAAGCCACAATCTCTGGATTATTCTCAAAGTCTATTCCAAGAGCACGGCCATATTTACGGTAATTTGCACGACCTGTTAACTGGATCGGTCCACGACCTTTGTATCGAGTACCATCCCCTTTTTCAGTATTACCCAGATCCTTACGTCCTTCGTATGCTCTGCCACTGGCGATTTCCTCCATATAGCGGAAATTACCCGATTCATGAGCCAACTGAGCTATGAAGTGCGCCAGACGTAGATCATTATCTAAAATATGATATGTAGGCATGTGTACATTCGCTGCAAGTGCAAGCTCTTCAGCACGTGCATGTGATGCACCTAGTTTCTTGAATAAAGCTGTTAAAGTTCCACGGCCAGCAATACCATCATCATTAACACCTAATGCTTTCTGTAAATTTTGAATACTCATCACTTTTCCTCATGCATAAAAAAACCGCCCGAAGGCGGTCACGATTGTTTAAAAACTTAACTACTGATTTGGACTGTCTTTATCTTTCTTCTTTTCCTGCTCTGAACTACCGAAATAGAAACCACAGGCTGTAGTCATTGCTCCAGCAATGAAACCTAAGGCGGTATTAATCAGGTTGCTATTTTCCCGTGGCATATCCACAAAAAATAATGCAATCACCAGAACGAACATCAGCCCAACCAATGCAAAGGCTAGATAAGCCCGAGTCTGTTCACTTGTCATCACAATCCCCCTTTAAACGTTCTTTAGTCTGCTCATATTGCTTCTTACGCAATTCATGGATCTCCTGAGCCCGCTTGTCATCTCGCCGTTTAAAATACAGTGTGGTAAAAAAAGTAATTACACCGATAAAGACTGAGGCCCATACCGCCCAATCAATGCTTGCTGCATACGCTGCCACTGATAACCCCGCTGATGTATATGAAACCTTGGATGCTGTTGCTGCGATTGTGTTTGTAGCAGCTTCAACCGCGCTTGCTGCCTGTTCTTGCATTTCCTGTCTCCAATAGACAATAAAAAAGCACCCGTTTGGGTGCTTATAAAAGATTTAAGACTGTTAAAGCGTTTGTAGGATTTGTCCTCCATTGATTATCTGTAAGGTCAATAGCGGTGCACCAATAATTGCTGCTCCACCGGGTCCTGCCAGCCCTTCAAGTGTTCCGTGATAACTCCAGTTCCACGTACCAACATTAGCTGAATTGGTACCACGCTGGCCCCACCCCCCACCATTACCAGATACGGGTGATGAATAATCACTATCCAGTTTTTGATAACCTTTTCCTGGTGTATCAAAGGTGGCATCAGTCACCTTCTCAACAATATAATTATTGTCAAAGAATGCCCTGAATCTCGGTACCTCTTGTGCAATAGGTACATTGGTTAGAACCCTTCCATACGGGGCACCACCACCGCCTGGTACACCCATAAGCCCGTAGCCATATTGGTTGCTCACACCACTTGGCGTAGCTCCACCACCAGAACCACCACGGGCCACGATGCCGCCATCAATGATTAGATTCACTTTAGAATGACGAACAAGTAAGCCCGGTGCACCTGCATACCCATCGCGCCGTGATTTTGTATAAGCATCATCAGCAGTGTTTGATGTGCCACTGCGATAAGCAGCATGAGCTGCCCCACCGTCACCACCTCGACCAACGATCGTGCCTTTAATGATCAGGTTTACCAGCAGATCTGGCGGGAAATCACCAGTATCGATAGCTGGTACTTCCTTCATCGCAGGAACGGTATAGACAGATTTAGGCATATCAGGTCGGTGTTGATAAATGAGTTTAAGCTCATCCCGATACGCACTCGAACTTAAAATAAGAATGCCTGGCTCAACAATAAAAGTGATTTCCCCAGTCTTTGGTAAATCACCCCGTTGCATCTGATATAGACGAGCCAGATTAATATCAAGCTGGTCATAACGAATGTAAAGAGGCGTGTCATCCACTGGTGAGTCAGTAAAGTCCTTGTCGTTCATGTAATACCGATCATCGTAGTTGATGGCGGTGATTTTATTGCTCGTCTTGCCCACTGGTTCCTTTTTTGCCACCAGATAAGGCAACGAGCCTTTAGTATCATCGCTCACCACGATATACGTCGTGTTCATGTAATCCTCTGGATCTAACTTAAGCGGACTATTCGGCAAGCGTCCTAACACGACTTTGTTTGAAGACGAACCTGCAGTCACCGGAATCAGATCCACGCTGCCATCACTCATCTGCAGATAAATCACATAGCTTTTGCCTGCAATAAACTCCACATCATGACTTAAGGTCAGGATCAGACCTTCTTGCTGCAGCACATCACCGCTGCGGTGAACACCATTGCGATAGTCCGCCACTGCAATCCGGTCACGTAGTACCAGCAACTCTGACTCGGATGCTGCATCGAAAGTAATCGATCGACGCTGGAAGCGCATCTTGTTCCAGAGCCGGTACGCATTAAAGTGTGCTTGCCACTTGTTACGTACACCGACCGATTTCACCACTTTAGGATTCTTGGCGCTCTTGTCTGGCAGATAGATATTGATACGGCTATCGTCAACAGGATCCGTGTATTCATAAATCAGGCCATCATAGTCATCCATCACACCAAAGCTCAGATCCCTTTGATAGGTATCTGGATAAATATTCCTGAAGTTAAACAACAATACCGAGTTATCCGTAGGCCTTTCAAAATACAGCTTGAGCTTGTTGTTCTGGCGATATGACGTACAAAATACAGCATCACAAAGATTAATCACCAGTTCTTCAAATGATAAGTTTGAATCATCAATGGTTGTGCAGAACTCTGCAGCCAGCGGCGTACCAAAATAATCCACGATCTCATGATAAGTACGATAGATGTTTTCCAGATCGATCTCATCAATAGTACGGCGACCGATCTTTTCATCCAGTGCCATTGCAACCAGCGCATCAGCAAAGCTCGATGTCGGGTACAACTCTGTGGTCATCGCGCCATTTTTATAAGTCGGCAACATCCGCTGCAGATCAAAATTGATCTTGCGTGTCTTGACTGATAGAGCGCCTGTGGTCGCATAGGTTCTGGCACGGAAAACAGTTTCGCTGTGATATTTGGTGCTCTGTAGCGGGAAAGCCCCGTAAAGTGCCTGCCACTTCACTTCATCAACAACACTTGGTGCATTGATTGCGCCGGTTACACGACGTGCACGGACACTGCAACGGCCCTGAAATGTGGTCATATCCAGCGTGACACCCACAGTTTGGCGTGACTTAGAGGATCCTTTCATGGTAATGCGCTGGAACATTGGATTACCCAATGGCTCACCATTCACATTGATCGGTGTCACTTCCACTTCAAGCTCAACATCCAATGCACCTTGAATGTTGCCGTTGAAAATAGCGTAGAGACCATTGGTCGCTACAAAGTTACAGAGCACACGGCTACGTTCAACATTGTCCAGAACAAAAGGCCCGATCCATTTCTCGCCTATCGATGCAAGTCGTGGTGATAGCTCAGCTGTTTTCTGGGTTTCCAGCTCTTTCAGGATCCACCAGCCTGGATTGACTGCGGCTGGATTGGATAAGGTCATCCGGTCATTTGCAACAGACAAAACACTGTAGACCCCATCCAGATGATAAAACTGGTTATTGAACCAGAAACCGCTATTGGTGATTTCTACCCGATCATTACTGACAAACTTGGTGGTTAAATCCGTAAGATTAGATGCAGATCTTAAAATTTCATTCGGATAACCAAATCTTAAATGGTTGGTACCTTCCAGTACCTGAGTATCTGCAGAGCGCAGGATCTGGCCGTTGACCGAGTTTTGTTGCTGCACGGACAAAGGAAGTGTCGTAATCTCACTGCCTAAAAAGAAATAAGGATTGCCTGTAACAATATCGACATCAGGGCTATACACCTCAATCGATGCACCGGCAATATCAACAATATTGGTTTCACCGTCATATGCGCCATTGATGTGATAGTGGCCACGGCCAATACAGCCGACAATATGCTCAACCTCAACATTGTTCTCGTACACCTTGTAAGGCACAGCCACCAGATCAGGTGTATCGTTTGCAGCGCCGAATAGATCCACAACACGGCCATTGACTCGCATCTTGTTCTCACGGCTTGAAAGCTCGTTATTTGCTGATGAGGACTGGTTGTTATTCTGAGTGGTCTGTGCGATCGACGGCGTTGGCATCAGCAATGCAACGGCAAGGCCAACGACTAATGAAACAACTGCAGCAACCAATGCGGGGATCCCTTTCGGATTCTCGATCACAATGAATGTGCCAGGAAGAAAATCGAGCTGCTTCAAGTCATGGGCATTTTTCGGTGTGACCTCATTGGCCATTGAAATTTCAGCATGCTCCATATCACTCGGATTGTGGAAAATACGCAGGTGCTCAGGCATATGCTCATACTTTGCGGTGAGCCATTGCCCTAAGGTTGCAGCGCGTTCAACCACCTTCTTTTCAGATAAAGGATCCTGTTTATAAATAATCTTAATCATAGTAACTGACCCGATTAAACCCCATTGCCATAACAACTTGTTCAGATAAATAAGACACTCCGCTTTCCATCAGGTGCAAAACCTTACCCCCACGAAAAAGCCCCACATGCGGGGGCTTATTTTTCAGTCTGGGGTGGAAGGCGACTATGCAGCCCTCCTTGGGCATGGGCAGCGGATTAAGCAACTTCAATCGTGAGGGTAAAAAAGTGATTTCACCCTTAGGTTGCATGAACAGTTCTAGTGCTTCACCACGGTCGATGCCGTACAGATCCAATGCTGCTTCATGGGCAAAGTGGACACAGTTATAACGTTCCTGATCGTATTGCCGATCAAGTAAATGATCATGACCTTTCATAATGCCCCCTTGAGACCCGTGAAGCGATCCAGTGAGAAGATGTCGCCAGTCTTGGCAGTATTCAGTCGCGGTGATTCAGCTTTGAATGTGACTGCCTTATGATCCATGGCCACGCCTGAGAGTTGCAAGCCAAGCAGGAAGTACATCGGTGTATTGAGATTATCTGAGCTATAAAGCCGGTAATTTACTGTTGGCTTAATATCCGGATACTGCCCCTCCATCACTCGCTCAAACTCATCCGGCAGCACATCACCCAAGCCTGATATTGAAATCGTTAAGGACTGGTCCAGATCGCCCAGCATGCCCGAACGCTGAATCTCGGCAGGCAGATATTCATAGAACAGCTGGCTGTCATTCTCCTTGTGCCGGACATAAACACCCTGATCATCATTACGGACCACCCGATAGGTATTGATGAAAGACGGATGTGTCAGCTCGATACACTCCAGCTGATAAATGTCGACCGTGCGATTGAGAAAGAACTTTGCATATTCCTGATCCATCACACCACCCAATCATTGATAAGCGCCTGATCAGCAGCCAAGTCCTTCTGATTCTGTACGACCTCAAGCTGAGCATTTACCCGGTATAGATTGCCGTTAACTTCATTGGTTTTGAAAGTGCCTGGCATGAAGTTACACAGGTATTGCTGACGTGTGCCTTGGTCAATCACCAGATCCACATAGAATGATGCAGGCTGACTTTGGTAAACTCGCCAGAAAGCCATCATCTTATTGAAGTCGGCTTTGCTTAAGCTCCAGTTCACATCGACAATGTGGCTATTACGCTTTACATCAATGTAGTAGCGGCCACGGCCACCATCAAACTGCTGGCGTTTCACATCATCACCTGGTGTCACGCCATAGCCACTCGTTTGAGGATTAAGTTTTAACTTGTACATAACTTTCCTTCAGGCAATAAAAAAGCGCCTAACGGCGCTTTAAATTAAAGTTTTTGAATTCTGACTATATCAATTAAATGATCTCCAGTTGTGGACTCAGAATGTTCATCTACAATTCTAATTTCTCCGTTGTTCTGAAGAATTTTAATTAGATGAATTACACTCTGCATTTCATTTAAATCAAAATCATTGCCAATCCACATTTCCTTTCCAGAATCCAGATTTTTAATTTCTTCTTCCAATATGGCTAATTTGCTCATAAAAGCTCCCACAAGGTTAATTCACCCATTTCGGCAAACATTTATATTTCTTTAAATGCTTTTCCTCATAAAGAGAAACAACATCAAAATATCCCCATACGGCAATTACTATAGGAACAATGCCTTGCCCCCAAATAATTAACTTTACATTTTGCTGGATGATCTCTTGAAAGACATACATCCCCATAATGTTGAACTTATAAAGAAGAACTACAAATGGCTGATATAGTATCGCCGCCATTACTATCAAAAAAACGAAGAATATAGAACGCCATTTAAGGACTGGAAACTCGCTAAATGCATAAGCAACCCGGCCTAATCGCCCCTCAAACCAATCAAACATAAACCCCTCTTTTTAATATGTTTAAACCTAAAGATTAACAAATAATCAGCATAACTTAATACCGAATATAATTTAGACGACAATAGATGTCGTTTAAATCAATCACTTTTTCCTTAAGAAAAAGAAAACCACCTATCAAGGTGGTTTTCTAAAAAATACATCTAGCTCTAAGAGGGATTCTCACAAGGAGGCTTAAATCACACCTCTAAAAACTTCTTAAATGCTGACTGCATCTCTTTAATAAATTGATTCGTATCTAAAAAGTAGTTTGGATAAGCTTTTTTAATTGCCTTTAAGTCACCAACAGATACTAAAACCACATCCACATCAGGATCACTTTTAACGCTAGCTTCTAATGAAGCATAAAAAGTTTTAGCTAAATCCTCTTGATTTTTAGAAAAAGGCATTACATCTACTTTCCATGCATCCTCATCTCTATACAATCTCAAAATATGATATGCATAACGACTATTAGAAGTAGATTCAATGTGTTTTGCGGTAATCGCAATACCTTTGAGTTTCTTAAAAATTTGCAGTCTTTCCTCAATTTCTTTTGCTTGTAGAGCAATCTCATGAGGGCTAAGTTCAGAAAACTCAGTTAACATAGGAGTTTGCTCTTTTATTGAAAAAAGCGCACTACTCAGTTTAAAGAATTTCTTATGATCATCAGATCCAAAGCCCGACTTAATTGACGCCTTTTCAATGATTCCAAGCGTTTCCACAGCTGTTGCCCAAGAATGCTGAAGCTTGGTTCGTATTTGCAATTCAATACTCAATCCATCTAATTCAGCATGATCTCTACTTTTATAGATGAATATTTGATGAAGACTACGATAGCCATCTTTTTTGGGGTTGTGAATATAATCATCACAAGGAAGTTTGGGTTCATGGCTGAACCTTTTATTTACATGAATTAAATCAGCATGTAAACGATAGACATCTTGGATGCTTGGCAAAATTACCCGCAATCCTCCAATATCTTGCATACGCGCTAAATTCATCCCTGGATGCCGTTTCAATTTAGAAACAATAGAAGGCAAACGCTTAAGACGCTGCGCAACGGTAAAATCCTTAAATTTTAATTCAACACATCTTCTTTTCAAAGTTTTTTGAAAAGTGTCAATAGGGTAAGTATGTAAAGATCGCCATGCAGTTAAAACTTTAAAGGCTTCTATTTTCTGAGTTTCACTTGCCTCAGAGCTGATTAAAGTGTTACCTGCTCTTCTTAATACATTTGTACCCGGTACAACTATTTTTTCTGAGCCACTCATAACCAATACCTAGTATTTGTTTAAAAACAATTTTAACATATTTTTTAATTTGGTGTTTTAAATTTCTAATAAATTAATGTTTTTAAATATTAATTTCAAGTCAAAACCAGCTTTAAATGAAAATTAAAAATAATTTCTACTCCAAAAATTGTAAAAGAAAAGGCCACCTCGAAAGGTGGCTTTTGTTGATTAACGATTACGGCGTGCAGTCGTGTTGGTTGAAATGGCTCGGCTAATTGGTGAGTTAGGTTCCTTGATTTGATCACTGACAATCTTCGGCACCTCACGTGGAAGCTCCTTTTTCAACTCATCTTTAACAATAAGCCGGACAGTACTTTCATCCAGTTGCTCTGCTTCGACCGTTGTCCCTTTCACCTGGTTCACGACTTCAATTTTAAAGTTGATCGTAGGTGCTAATGGTTGAACTGAAGCTATCGCCTCAGCCTGTGGCCGTGCAGATCTGCCTAGAGTGAAATCATAGACATCCTCAAGATTTGAGCGATCCTGAACCAGACCATTTGGTGAGAAATACACTTTGCCATCATGATACAGATCCGAACCGGTAGAGATCTTTGGAGTATCTGTAGTCTGATTCGCCTTATAGATAATCTGGCCATCTCCGGATTGATTGAAGATGTTTGATTTCTTCTGGCTTTCCATAAAGGCATTTGAGCTCATCAGTGCACGGCGCATAATATTTTCAGCCGAGTTGTTTTTGAGGAATGCTTCAGGGTTCGCACTCTTACGCATACTCTCAACTAAATTGACACCACCCCAGCGTTTAATATCATCCTGTGACCATACGATCTCGCCTTTATGAACAGATCCGGCAACCTCGTATTTACCACCTTTACCCGTATAACCACCCTCAGCAAAGCCTTGGTCCTTAATTGCACGGATATTGCTGATAATGCTGGCACCTTGAGCAATCGCCCCTGCAATTAATGGCAAGTTTTGAGGAAAACCAACCTTGGCAGCTTGAGCAATGTTCTGTTGAATCGCAATACCGGCTGCTGCGATCGCATAGGCTTTATCTGCAGCAAACATGATCTTGTAGGCCTTGGATTGCTCACCGAACATAGAACCAAACATCGATGTTACTGAACCAATCATTTGCCCACCGAGAGCAATTTGAGCATTCAATCTATCTTGTTGGTACTTATCTTCAATCTCTTGGGCATTTTGAGCATATTCATCATAGATGATATTGCGTTGCTCAAGAGCGGCTTGCATGATCGCTGTTTTCTGATCCTCAAAATCTTGCTGTGTTAAAAGACCGGCCTGGAGTTTGGAGTTGATATCCTCAATACCGCTCTGCTCGCTATAGTCCACCGCTGCTGACTTGCTATCAAACAGATCCTGAGCTGCACCAAGGCGGCTAAACCGGTCTTGATCCTGTCTATAGAAATCACCATAGCCATTCATATCAGCCTGGATACTCCCCCAGTTCTGAACAGCACCGGTAATCTTGTCATGCACCTCCTTTTCCTGATTGGCTTTGGAGAACGTAATCAGTTTTTGGCGCTCTTCAATACTCAGCTTGGTATTTTTTAAAATTTCCTCCCGTTCTAATCGATATCGTTCCTGCATAGCTTCTGTTTCAGATAATAAGGATAGCTTCGCCTGGAACAGACGCTGTTCTTGTGCCAGTTGTACCAACCCGAGCTCTTGCTGATATTGTTGCTCCAGCAGTTCAACAGCCTGTTTTTGTTCAGACTTGCTTAACTCAATATCATGAGCGGCATTGAATTTTTTACGGGCAAAGCTTTCTGCAAGCAACTCAGTTTCAGTTTTTTGGAACTCCTTATAGTCATCCAGCTTAGTACGTAAAGCTTGTTGAGCGATCGCAATATCATTGTCTGCACGAGCTTTCAGATCGGCAACAATCTCCGCTTTACGTTCAGGACTAAAGTTGGCTTTATCAACATCCTCTAATTTTTGAGCCAGATCATTGCGTATCTTGGTTTGCTGATCAGCAACTTCATTTTCAAGTTGAATCCGTAAACGTGCCTGCTCTTCAGCCATTTTGGCGTCATCTTGAAGCATTTTTGAGAAATCTTTTGATGAAATATCACCAGCAGAATATCCATTGATGCCTGCCATATAGCCCTGAAAGTCTTTCCAGTATTGATTGTTATATTTACCAATACCTTTACCCTTCTGAACGTTGCCCTCACCGGCATGGTAAGCACGTACAGCCTTCTCCAGATCACCCTTAAACAGTTTGAGAAGGTAGGACATGTACTTACCTGCACCCTCCGCAGACTGAGCCAGATCTGTTCGATCTTTGACACCGTATTGCTTGGCAGTACCGGATAAGAACTGGAAACCTCCCGTTGCGCCGGTATCTTTGTTATAGGCTTTTGCATTCCCTCTGGATTCAATCATGTGAATTGCAGAGAGTGTTCCTGCAGGCAGTCTGTATTTAGACTCAATGTTGGAAAAACCAAATTTTGATGCATTGGCCTGAACCTTGGCATTTACAGATAGAATTTTCTGTTGTTTAGACAACTCATCTGTTGTTTCCTTTAATGCCTTATTTTTAGCCTCTATAACCTGGTTATTTTTCTCCTCAATGGCTTGAACTCTCAACGCTGCCTGATACATCTCAGTAGTAATCTGCACACCATTTTTTCGCGCCCAGTTTGCCAAATCTAATAATGCCTTTACTTGTGCTGGAGTATAGTTCTTGGCAAGCAGTCTCTGTGATAGTTGGGCATCAAAATCACGATCAAATAATGAATCGGCATATTTCTTTTGGGCCTCTTTTGCAGCCAAAGCAGCCTTTTCATTTTCAGTTAATGACTTGGTATTTTTATCAAGTCCGACAATCGCATTCTCAGCTTTATTGCCCGCAAGGGTTACCTCAATCCCAAACAAACTATAGGTTTTTTTGGTCTTGTTGGCAGTTTCAGCGGCCACATCATAGGCGCTTACTTGTTTGAGCAATGCATCCCTGAGATCTGAAGGGATTCTCTGATCCTTCAGTTGCTCTATCGCTTCAGTATATGAAATGGTACCAAGGCGGGCCTTATTTGAAATATCGGTAACTTTTACATTACCAACTGCATAGTTTTGAATGGCAATTAAAGCTGATGCGACCGCCTGCTCTTGTTGCTTCAGCTTCTTGTTCTGATCATCCAGCGTTGCAGCTAGATCAGCAAGCTTTTCTTTACGTTGCTCTTCACTCAGTGCCTTGATTTCATCTTTGGTTAACTTTGCAGCCTCAGCTTGCTCTTTTAACTTTGCCGTTGCCTCCTCTGCCTTACCATTGAAATAAGAGTAAGCGGCAGTCAAACCGGCCACGCCCAAGGTAATTGCACCTATTGGTCCACCAATTAAGGCAAACGCTCCACTAGCCAATCTTCCTACATTGATAGAAGCAGCTGCAAGACGTCCTTGCGCTGCTGTTTGTGCATTCGTAGCGGCCGTGACCGCTGCTTGAGCCTGTGCATAACGAGCTGCCGCTGCCGTAGCGCCGTATTTAGCCTGTGCTTCAGCATTGGTCGCCTGAACATTGGCAAGATGTGCTTTAGCCGCATTAAGTGTTGCTGTTGCTTCTGCAACCTCAGCCTGAGCATTTGCAACAGATGCCTGACGACTGCGGATGGTTGAGATAATCCCGGTATCGGTGGCAACAGTTTTAGCAATAATTGTCTTTGTTAAATAAGCAAGACCACCTGCCGCTGCTGCACTCATCACAATATCAATATTATCAGCTAATAAGCCTAAGCTTGCAGCTGCAGTATTGGTTGCACCCGTACTCTGATTGATTTCACCAAGCAATTTGGTCACGGCATTTGACAATGTAGTCAGGCCATCTGCCAGACTATTCTCCATTGCATCCGCTAATTCCTGATTCGAGTCTCTGGTGGCTTTTAATGTCTTGATCAGATCTTCTAAAGAGATTTTACCGGTTGCACCCAGCTCACGAATTTGTACCTCAGTCTTACCTGTGGTTTTGGCCATATCTGCAATAATGTTATCGGCAGCGGTAACAATCGAGATCCAGGCATCAGCATCAATTTTGCCTTTGGCCATAGATTTAGAAAATGCATCAATTGCTGATTGCGCCTGGTCAGCACGTGCTGCATTTGCCGTAAATGAAAAGGAAAGTGAGTCAGACACATCCAAGGTATCATTGGTGGCGTAACCTAAGGCTTTCATCCCACCAGCCAAGCCTAAATAAACCTCTTGCGCTTCACCTAAGGCACGGTAAGTGCTTTTTGTAGACGCATATAGACGCTCCTGAACAAGATCAAACTCAGCAGCACTATCTGTTGCATTACGAATACGTGCGGCCATCTGAGTTGCACCATCAGCTCTGGCAATTGCTTCATTTACAGTAACCAGACCCACCATAAAACCGGCCAAGGCTTTAATCGATGCCCCATAAGAATGAATCGACTTTTCCTGTTTATCCAGCTCTTGCGATGTTTTTTTAATTTCCTGTGAAAACTTTTGGTTCTGCTGAGTTGCCTGCTTGGTAACTGCAACCGTTTTTTGCACGGATGAGTTGGCATTGTTTACCGTGGTATTGAAGTTCTGGACAATGTTATTGGTCACAGAAAACTGTTTACCCATGTCCTTTGTAGATTGTGATGCTGAATCGCCACGCTCAGTAATTCTAGACATTTCATCAGCCAAGGCTTTGGCATTGCGTTCAGCATTCTGTGAGTCAATTACGATGACTAAGCGGGATTCTTGCGTCATGTTTACTTTCCTTCAGGCAATAAAAAACCGCCTAAAGGCGGTCATATGTTGGATATAAAAAAAACCACTCATTGAGTGGGTTATAAAGTTGAATATCTTTATCTTTAAGTTAATGATAAAAAAGAATTATGTGGTACTTTCTTGTATCAGTAATTATAATTTTGAAACATCTGCACTTGCTTTACTATTGGGATAATAGCTTACGCTAACCTGAGCAAATGAAATACTTGCTATTGCAACTCTGCTCAACTCAATAGTAGTACTATTGGTTTTCCAAGTTACAGTCTTCTCATCGCTAAACTGGGGTTTTCCATATTTTTGATGAAGCAGCTTGCTTAATGAAGCAAACTGCAAATTAATAATTCCAGCATTCTTTTTTTCATTGCTAGTAATTATTGTCTCTACAAGTCGATCTGAAGTATCAAAAATAAAATTAACTGTATATTTGCTCTTATCAATCTCCAAGTCTTCTATCTGCACCTTACTGAAACCAGAATCATATTTCTTTGGTTCAATTAACTGAGCTTTGCCTTTCTCAACCTTAACAACTTGTTCTGGATTCATTTCCCACTGAGTATTGCTGTAACCTAATCCTTTAGCGAAAGTTATTACAGGAAATAAAAGAAAAATAAATGCTGTAATGATCTTTTTCATATTAGTCTACCTTGTTAAAGTTTTTGATCACTTTATATTTAATATTTTGGTTTGTTGCTTCAATAATTTCCAATAATGCACCTTTATAGCCAATTTCTTTTGATTGACTTAGATCATATTCAACATCATTATTAAATGCAGGCCTAGCAGTGTTGCTTGAAAACTCACGATATCCAACATTAATTTTACTACCAACCTTTCCACTATAAATAAGAGTTTGCTGGAATGAATTGTCTGCTGCTATACCAATAGTTGATAATTTAGCCTCATGCTTTTCTGTGCAGGCTTTAGCATTAAAAACAGTAATAACGCATATTTCATTTTTAGAGTCCAGCATAACCGCTTTAAATGGATCAACAATAAAATTTTTCTGAACATTCCCTCCATTTGGCATCATATTTACTGCTTGGAAATAATGACCTTTTTTATCATCACCAGTTTTTAAGTAATATCCAGAATTAAAAGTGTATCCACTATGTTTCACGGTTTTTGGAATATACAGTGCTTCTCTTTCAATAAAAGTTCCCTGCTCCAACATTTTGTCACCAACAAATGCGTGATTAATAGAACCAATTGGAGGTTTGCTAATGTTTTGAGGTGTTGCTTGATAATTATATTTTGGAGTAGCACACCCCACCAATCCAGACACCAGCCCAATTAATAAAATCTTTTTCATAAAAACACCCTCTTAAAATCAAAACACAATTTAACAAAAGGTTAAAATAAAGTCATTAAAAAACCCACATTGAGTGGGTTATCTATTTTAAGTCATCTATAGAAATGAGAAAAATATTAATTATCTCAAATCTACCAAGAACCCCATGTTTCACCATAGTGTTTTTTGCGTCTCTCGTCAGCTTCTTCTCTTGTCTCATTCATAGATTCATCTAACTGCTCTCCCTCCTCTTTATTCAAATGAACATAGTGATCTTCGACAATTAACCAATTCAGACTCCCTACACCATTGTCCACAATATCTAGATGATTATTACCTTGATAAACGAAAACATTTTTATTAAAAAATGCCAATCTTTTAAACAATGAGGAATCGTAAAGTCTTTGTAATGAAATCTCGATATCCGCTTTTAATGAAGTTAAATCTTGAGTGTAATCAAGGTCGAAAGCTTTCAAGAACTTGCCATACACCAAGCGTTTCATTCCATTCTCAAGCTTAATTATTTTTATGTCTAATTCTGCTGGATCAACACGGCTCTCCACAACTTTTAATCCATTATCCATAAGTTCAATCATGGCTGTATTTAGAGAGATATCTTTACTCTCTGCATACAAAACTATGTCCTCGTATTGATCTTGAGGAATACGAACTTGGGTACGCTTCCATTCATCTTGATTCTGAGTTCTTATCTTATCAGTCACAGCACCAATCTCATTAAATACATATTGACATAAGATTAATGTCACACTAGATTATTGTCAATGACATAATTTTAATGTCGTTACTACAGTCTAATAAAAAGCCTCGCTGCCCGTGGAAAGAAAACGAGGCTCTTGTCTAAACCAATGGAGATTTAAGACATGGCTAGTTTAGCACAAATCAATGATACGCAAGTATCAATCATTAATTTCAAATCTGTACCAGTTTTGACAACTGAACAATTGTCAAAATTCTACGATACCGAACCTGTCCGTATTCGACAAAATCATCATGAAAATAAAGGCCGCTTTGTTGAAGGAAAGCATTTCTTCAAGATTACTGGTCAAGAACTTAAAGATTTTGTGAGTAGTTTAAAACTACTCACAAATTTCCCTGTAATTTCAAACAAAACCCGTTCCCTCATCCTCTGGACAGAACGCGGTGCTGCACGACACGCAAAGATGTTGGATACAGACCAAGCATGGGAAGTATTTGAACAACTTGAAGATTGCTATTTTGTCCGCAAGGAAATTTTAGCCAAAACCCACAAATCAGAGCGTGAACCTTTAACAAACGCCGTTAATATGCTGGTAGCTAAAACCAAGCATCTCAACTACAGCGATGCATATAAGCTCGTACATCAGCGTTTTAATGTAGAGCATATCGAAGACATCCCTTTTGACTCAATTCCGGTAGCCGTGGAGTATGTTCATCACCTAATTGCGCTTTACAGCAATGCCCCAAACCACTTCCCATCACAGCCCCCAGATCTGGATTCTCGCGCCAAAAACGTAGCAATTCACATGTACTGGGTATCTGCATGGTGGCGTTGTTTTGGTGATTCAATCAGAATGTTAAACCCTAAAATGGCTGGACATATTCACGATAATTTCGCAGACGGCGCTTTTAGTGCAGGTCTGATTTTAGGATGTGACTACAGCCAAGAGCTTAATGCACATATTTTGAAAGAACTACCATATGATCTAAGCGAAAGCGGACGTATTGATCATTTTCGCCGTCTCCAATTCTAATAAATAGCAAAGCCCTTCGGGGCTTTTCTTTTGAAATAAAAAACCACCCGAAGGTAGTTTAGTTTTAGTGGTATAAATTCTATTCCTCAGTATTCTGATCTTTATTTTGTTTATCTTCGGTTTTTTTGTCTTCTTTACTTCCTTTGTAAAGCCATACTGCTGCGATGGTGTACAGACCTAATATTGTTGCAGTTGTAGTTGTGATTAACGCAATGAATGCTTGATTGGTTAATTCGAATTTGGGGCTTGAAATATAGAAAGGAAGTTTCTGCAACCACTCATCTTTAATGTAAATATTCACAAGGCCATTGCCTTTAAACCCCTGCAAGTAACTTACAACAGAAATTAAGCCTAACCAATATATTGTGATCTTAGATAAAAATCGTAGATGCTCTTTACGTAGCGCATGTTCTTCCCTTTCATGCTCCATTCGCATTTCAGCAATTTTTACACCAATTTGCTCTAATGACTTAGCTTCATCATTAAGCTGTTGAGCCATCAGCGCATTTTGGGATGCCTCATTAGTAGCTATATCTTCTAAAGGGTTAGTAGGGAGGTCAGTACCTTCCTCCCTTAGTTGACTGATTGCGTCAGTATTAGCAGAAAGCCTATTATGAAGCGGACGTCGTTTCATTGAAATATTTCTTATACAGATCTTTATAGTGCTGTTGGATCAATGAATCAGGAATTTTCTCAGCCCAACCATTTTCATTATATACAGCCGACCACGGAGTATTTGGCATGTGTGTAATTTGAGAGAGCTTAGCGGCTGTTGAATCCCCATAGACCTCTAAAGTAAACTTAAGAGTATCAATCTCATTTTCTGTAAACTCATCATCTTCACCATAAGTTAAAGATGGGACTGTCACCTTGGAAGATCCAAATATTTTAATGACAGAATATAGATCTGGAATTACTGGGCCATATTTCCAAGCCTGAATTTCACTATTAATCAATGGTTGATCGTAAGCACCCAACATCCACCCATGAGCAATGTAAACCAGTTTTAGCAATTGCATCTGAGTGAATTCTAGACCTTTCTCTCTACCTAATAATAGAATTTTATTTGCAACTTGAAGTGCAGTATGTGCCATGCTGTACCTCCTTAAAAATTTATGCAGAAAAACAGTCCACACGAAAAAGTGACTATGTGCGAACTAAAACGCACATAATCGACTATAGGCGCATATAGTAGCACCTACATATTATTAATATAGTATCTTTTTATGATATTTAAATGATACGAACAAAGAGTCGCAAACGACAAATTGGGACGCAAATGTTTATTCTACCGTCCCACTCAACTCATCACTTCTTCCTTTTGTCAGCCTCTACCTTCACCTTTTTATAGGCCTCTTCCAGAAACAGATCATCCAGCGCAAAGATGCAGTCATTAAAGATATGTGGACCAACAGGCAGATCATTATGCTCGGCATAAACATTTATAGCCTGCTGGTCTATTGATAACGGCATACCCTGCTCATATCGTCTGGATCTGCAAATCGTGCTGAAGGCCAGCAGAATTGATTCAGCTGCATAGGATGATTCTGGTGGCTCAGGAATATGTCCACCTAAGAACTTGATTTGTTCGATTTCGTGCGGCGATTTCGACGCATAGGTTTTTTGGTACTTGTAGAGCTCAATGACTTTCCCAGAATAACTGCCTTGTCCTTATCCGCATTTTCTTGAATCTTCTGAGCTTCAGTTTTAACGAATAACCAGATCGCCACACCAATGTCACCAAGATTAAAGAGCTTGGATGCGTTCTCGGCTGTATAAGGCATATCAGTCTCAACCGTTTTACCGTTCACTACCTCAGCGAAGAATACGCCCTTCCAGTCTTCAATCAGATGCGCAGCACAGGCATCCATCAATAACTCATGATAAAGCTTGTCAGCTGGATCTATGGCCATAACGTCATAACCTTTGGATGTAATCTGATTCCCTGCCCGTTCGATTGCCACCTGAAACGGTTTATAAGCAACTCCACGGATCTTGAATTCGGCCTGAACCTCACCTTTATCATTCTTAAACTGGCACCATTTAGATACCTCTGAACTTTGTACAATACCGACTTTTAACGCCATAACGACCTCTAAAATTTAAGCAATCAAAAAGCCCATGGCATTGCATAGGCTTGGTTTTTAAGTTAGATGAATACTTGTGTTATATACGCACTTATTACAACAACGCACGCACAATGGTTGGGCTGGTACGCACTTGGGCAAAGTTGATGTCTACTGTGATGATGTCATCACCACCGCCGTCAGGATGATTAGCTTCCATCACTTCCAGCTGCGGAAAGTTCAGTGAGTATTTGCTATTTTTGTTATCGGTGATATCAAAGCCCAGCGTGAATACATCACGAGTTTTGATCGCATCAATCCAGGTAGCTGATGTCGCCGAGAACATGAAATTACCGTTTACACCGATATCCATCATCTTTTCTAAGTAAAACTCTGGTGTGTATTTGCCAGATCCAATACAGCGGATCGCCTCCAGGTTGTTATTAAAGTTAATAGTGAGTGACTGCAGACAAGCTTTGCCCTGAATCGACTGGCCATTAATCAGTAATTTTTCAACGTTTGGCATACTGACCACTGGACGGCTTGAAGCTGGCACTGGATTGGTCACTGGATTCACTTGCTGACGGGTAAAGGAACTACCGACCAGACCAAAGTTACCTGTGATCTTTCCTGTGGTCTGTATAGTGATTTCACCGGTATTGACCTGTACACCACGATAGATAAACACCTGGCCAACATCTTCATAAACTTTAACCAAGGTCAGCGATTTACGTACACCGCCACCAAAGCTTAAGGAATTGGCCGCCCAGTTATTAAAGGCAAGCACACTCAGGAATAAATCAAAAGTGCCAAGTGATAATTCAAATTCCAGCTGGCCAGTGACTTCCGCTTCAGTAACAGATGCACCCTGACGGAAACGTGAATCAACCACCTCATTGCTTTGTTCGGTAGATACGTTTTCTGATAACCCATCGGTTACACGGCGAACGGTGTACCAGACCGGATTTGCTGGAGTGGTACCGAGCACTGCCTCTTCACAAGCATATAGTCGGATTTTTGCGCCTGAACTCATTTATTGTTCTCCAAATTTTAGGCATTAAAAAACCCGCTTTCGCGGGCTATTAAAGTGATTCGTTTGATGGTTCGTCCTGGATCTCTGGTGGCTCTACACCGTCCATGGCAGCTGCCACGGCCTGAGCCAGATTGGTTGGTTGGAACTCCAATGGGGTTTCATTAATAAGTTGTTCTGGAAGTGGCTCTTCATGTAAGCGGACATCAATCCAACGCCCTGCAGGAATATCAAGTGGATTGTCCAGGTCAGCCACGACTGCAGCTATATCAAAGTCAAACTTGCGTTTGTAGGTTTTAATTGAGATGTCACCGTTCTCTAATGTTTCATAGAGTACTGCGACGACTGTATTACCATTGGCATCTTTTGGAATTTCGATATACCAACCTTCTTGGGCAAATCCTAAAGAGCCTTTAAGGAGATAGTCACCAGTACCTAACTTTTCAAATTCAATTGGCTGCTGCTTTGCTTCTTCATTCAGTTCAATTCCATTAGCAAAAAGCTTAACAATCGGAGAAGCGGCTTTAATAAATCCATTTGAATCAGCTGCTGAGTTACCAGTTGTCCAGAACTCCCTCCAACCAGTATAAGTATTGTTTGTACCTGCCACCCTAAAAGCAACACGTGAAAGCGTATAATTATATGCCGTTTGCAACTTCCCAACATTCGGCTGATAGGTTGAGATAGTTTCAATGTAATATAGCCCAGACCCAATAGAAGGTCGATTATCAACCCCTTGAGCGACTCCAGACATCAATACCTTGGTACCTACAGGTAAATCATCGAGATTAGTATAAGTTGGTGTACCCGTCCCAGACCAATAATAATCTACGGCAGTTGAAAAGGCGCATCCAAAAACATTTTGTACTTCTACAACATTTCCATTACTCGTCCCAGTATTCTTTGTCGCAGCCGTTCCCACACCTTGGACTTGAGAAATATCTGGTGTCAGATTTGGAATGCCTGAAGCAAACGGCAACATAAACTGCTGCTTACCTTGTGCAGCATTATAAGGATATGGTCGATGTTCCCAATTAAATTTAAAGACAAGATTAGCCATTATGCAGTCACTCCATCAATGACCTGAAACGTCAATGTTTCAGAATGTTGAGTTACACCGCCGACTACAGCTTTGAGATCCATCTGGACCAGTCCCAATGGCCATGCTGCGGTACTGGTACCAGACTTCACATTCAACCAGCCTTTTTGATTCGTCTGGTTTAATGCAGCACAGGTTAAAGTGGCAACGGCAGCACCGTCACTCAAAGCTTTGACCTGAGATGTAAAAACATATCCAGTTAGGTTAATCGCACGGCGTACATCATCCGCTGGAAATTGCAGATTCTCGTCCATATCGACAAGTTGCAGATTCAGGTTAAAGGTGTCACCGCGCTTAAAAACAAAATTGCTCATAAGTGATTCCTATAGACATAAAAAAACCACCGATGAGGTGGTAAGTGTTAAAAAAATATTCAAATTGATTTAATTGATTTTATAGCCGATCGTTACGTTGTACTGGATGAAATCGCTATCCATGCCTACATTGAGGGCTTGCCCCTGCAGACATTCCAGATGCTCAATACTGAAATACTCGAAATGAGCCAGTAATGCATCACTGAGTTCAGTAATCGCTTTCTCTCCAGCATGCAGCCGGTCAAAGCATTGGATCATAATGTTGCCGGTTCGCCGTGTGCATGGCTTGTCGGCTATACCTGAAATAAAGCTTGATCCACCAGCAATCGTTAAACGACACCACAGGCCAATTTTAGGCACTTTAAATTCTGGTGCATTCGGATACTGGATCCGGGCTTGTTCGATGCCAGTGAAGCCCTGCATGCGTGCAATGACGGCTTGTCTTGCCTGCTCTAATGTCATTGCCATTTAGCCACCGTACTTTTGGGTAATAAAGTTAAATGTCGTGCTAAAGATGCCCTGAGGTGCCTGATCTGACCAGCCATTTTCCAGACGTTCAGCATAAGGCAGATTGTTCTGGATATAGACCAGATTACCCAGCTTGATTTTAACCGCCTGTACTGCAGCATCCTGATTGGCATTTACCTCAGGTCCACGGACACCCATATCAGCAGATCCAATAGAGACAATGTGAGAAGCACGATATGCGCCGGTATCGACTGGACTCGAAGCAACCAAGGATTGAACTGAATCCATCACAATATTTTTTACATGTGTTTCTGAATCGCTGACTATCTGCACGGCGAATTCAGTTGGTTTTTTACCCTTCCACCCCATCCTTCACCTCACTAGCTTCGTGCATTTCAAAAAGATCCTGAGCGATCGCTTGAATTGAATAAGCTTCAAATTCAGTGCTCGGCTCACGCTCACCCATCAATACTCGAACTTGCTGCCAAAGGTGCACCGCTTCATGTAAAAGCAGCCCATACACTTCGATAAGATCACGATCTGAAGTATCACCAAGTTGAACAACTGCATAAGTCCCTGCCTGATAATAATCAACTTGAGCTGCAGCACCTTCCATCGAGAGGAACTGATCAGCTTCTTGCATGTCATCAAATAACAGATCCATGTGAAGTTGATTGCGGGCCAACGTGTATTGCATGTGCTGAAAGGGAGATTCGCGCCACATCGGTACATAGTTAGTGTTTACCATGGATCCTCGCTAACTTGGCAAAGGCGTTTCATAATGCTCACGCCCATCAAATGAGTAATGAATAAAAATGCCATCCTTATAATCGGGATGGCATTCGCAATGAAAAAATGTGTGTGGTTTCAGATCATCATCAGGTACCACCTGCACACTGTCGTGAAATTTATATACGGTCCAGCTCACTACACCTTCCTCAACTGACATTTCCAGATTGTTTCTGCCGGATCCTGCTGAATATGCATGACTCGGAATACGCCAAGGGGGGTAAACCACTCATCATCAATTTGCGGTGTCATGGTTACTTCATTCTGCAGAACAACCGCCTTTTTATCGGTGGCCAAGACTCCTAACGTCTGGATCTCGTATTGATTGTATGAACCAAACAGCACACCACGGCCAGAATAGATCTCTTTAACCCCCTTATGTGTTTCGGTCAGAGGATCCCAATCTTTTTTGATGATCCGCTCACACGAAAAGGATTGAACGGCATCTGCCAGATCTTCATTAAATGCCTCGGCAATGTCTGCTTGCAGTTCAGCACGTAAGCCCATTAGATCCTCCGGATAAAGAATACTGAAGAACGTTTGGTGAATGGCTTGATCAGATCCAGAATGTATTGCTCAGTGGCATTCAGCTTTACTGATCCATCCTGATATTCCTTTTCCGATTCAACCGAATCAGCCTTAACCTTTTTACGTTTTAAGGACTGTTCTTGCCCTTGGTAAAGCTCACCCTTCAGGATGCCCTTAATGATCTCGTATGAGGCTGTTTTTAGTGCCTTAGGCACTTGTGTCACATCATCATAGGGTTTTACGTTACGGGCGATCAGATAGGCTTCGGCTTTTTGCAAATAATCAGCCTTATCACTGGCAGATAAAGCCTCAAAGCCTTTTACATGTTCAATCGCTTCTTGTTCAGTGATAAAGCTCATGGATTATTCCTTTGGCTCTTGAGGGATAAGTGCCAGCAACTCGTCTTTACGGGTAACGCCGTCAAATGAAATGCCTTTTTCGGCTAATACTGCTTTGATTTCATCTACCTTCAGAGATGAATAATCAACAGGTTTATTCTGTTCCTGGTTATCACCTGCACCCGTTTGTTTCTGATCACCTGAACCGGCTTCCAGCTCGGCAATACGCGCTTTCATTGCTTCAGGATTATTTTTGAATGCAATAAACTCACCTTTTACGCCAGCAAGTTGCTCTTCAAGTTCATTCACTTTTTGTTGTGTCATTTGTCGTTCCCGTGCTCGGTTAAATGATGAAAGTCCCATGTGAGGATCTCCAAAAAAGATTAAGGCGGGATTACCCGCCTTTTCGTTATTTGACCTTGTGTTTAAACGCCACAATACGAATCTGCTTTGGATCGTATACGCGTTCCCAGTTACTTTCTGTTGAAAGGCCTCCATTGTTCGGTGCAACGCCCATTGCGCCAGCCCATTTAATGCCACGAGGATGCAGAACAAAGTGACGACGGTTAATCAGAATGTCTGAACCGGCTAAACTGTCACGGTCTGTTTCAACTCCAACTGGAGCACCAATATCCTGAAAACCAATTGCACCTTGGCCAAACAGGAACGACGTAAATACATCACCGTCAACCGGCATCCCATCATCTACAATAACGCGGCGATCCATAAAGGTTTTATAAAGCACCACACCATCTGCATCACGAACGGTTTCAATCAGACCTTGTTTCGCCAATGCAGCCATTGTCGCTGAGTGCATGGCAATTGCAGTTAATTTATCTACAGCATCACCCAACTTATAAGACGCATCAATAAAGGAAACGCCGTCAATCACCGCTGCAGCGCCCGCACCTGCTGAAATATCGTGGATATTACTGGCCATACTGGCAGAACCGAACACACCTTTAAGAGTATTCACGGTAAAGCCCTGAAATTCACGAGCCCAGTAATCTGCAACAAGATCACCAATAGCACCCAATGGATCATCACCGGACAATGCTTTGGCTAAGTCATTGGCACCCCATGCTTTACCGCGGGCATGTAAAATCGCAATATCCTGGCCCGCTGCAATGTTATTTACGGTTAAGGCCTGACTATCTGACAGAACTTCAGACTCACCATCCAGATCGTTCCAGAATGGGATATTTACGGTAGATCCGCCTTGAGTACCAAATGCAACTTCAACATCCAGCTCACCAACAATACCGGACTGCCATAAAGCAGACTTCTTGGTGGTTTTGTTTAGAACGTACTGTGTGAATAATTCCGGAACGATTACATCAGCAATTTTTGTTTCAGCCATTTGGCCTTCTCCTTAAAGTTTAATACCATGTTTTGCAGCAAGCTCTTTGGCTAACTGCGGATTTTCATTTCGTAATTGAGCTAATTTAGTGAGGTTCACAGACCCATCAGGTTTAGTGATATCGACCTGAGTTTTTGTATTGGTGCTGCCAGGTGAACCCGAACCATTTGCTTTTGGCCAGAAGTAAGGTTTTTGTTCACGCAAGGTTTCAACCCATTCCTTTGGTGATAATGGCGTCTTGCCATCTTTACCAATGACGACGTCACCGTTTGAATCGACTGCGACCGCTTTGCCATCCTCATCTAATACAAATTTAGACTGGGCAAGAAATGCGATATCAACAGTTGCTTCTGGTAGGGCTTCAAGTTCAAGAGCAGCCTGTACAATCTGGCTTTGAACCACGGACTGTTTAAACTTATTGGCATAGGCTTCGGCCTGATCAGCACGTTCTTTTTCAGCATTCAGTAACTTGTCATGTTGTTCACGCATCTTCTCGGTACGCTTCTGAATGACTTCGCCAACCTTGCCTTCAGCAATTAACTTTGCATCTTCATCAAGTTCCAGTTGGGCAAATAACTTTTTAACGGTTTCAGGATCGATACCCTCAAACTGTTTCTGCAGGCGTTGTAATTCGCGTTGTGCAGTCTTAGCGGCATCACGCTCGCTTTGAAGTGCAGTTTTTAGGCCTTTGGGATCTTCGTAACCTTCTAAGTCAAGGCGAAACTTCCCGTTCTCCTCAACATACAAAGCATGATGTTCTTCTTTGATCTGGTCTAGTGAATCCACAATAAATGGCAATGACATGTTCAAACCTCTCGTTTGATTAAGTTGGGCCTTTTCTCAAGGCAATAAAAAAAGCGCCCTTAGGACGCTTGAATTGATAAATATTTAGAACTTTGTTGAGATTTACTGTTGTTGCAATTTCTCCTTAAGCAAATAACCCTCTAACGCCCAAATTTTATTACGGGCATTTTCATACGCAACTTTCTGGCCAATTTCAGCATTAAAGTTTTCAGGGCTTGCACATGCAGACTCACCTGTAACCGTAAAACCATTTTTAAGTATAATTACACAAAATGTCAGTAGGTCTAATTCCTGAGGAGTAATTACCACACGCTCCTCTTCAGGAAGATTGTTAAATTCTGCGGAACCAGTAATTGCTCCAACAAAGCCATCACCTGCGGTAAAGTAGGCAACATGTTTAATAACTGAATCGATATGACTCGGTATTAAGCGAGGTGCATTTAGCCCCTTACTTTGAATTTCATTTTCAATTTGTTGCTCGGTATTTGACATTTCTTTTACTCACAAAAAAAGCACCCTTTTGGGTGCCTTACGATTAATGAAAATAGTTAATCAGATTCTAGCGTTTTGACTGTGACGCTCGTAAACACATAACGATCAGGCCGATCAATTTCAGACACATCAGTAAAATTCAGGTAAATATCATGAATATTGACACCCGTTTCGATTTCAAACTTATTGACCAGTTCTGCAATCTGAACCGTTAGAGCTTTTTCCAGTTCTTCCTTGCGCTTTTTGCATTCGCAGATTGATAATTTAGACATTTTAAATACCTTCCTTACTTTAAATACCTAGCTCTTTAAAAGCTCGTTCATCCAGAAGTCTTAATTGCTCTAATGTATAAAGCTCACCTTCAGGATCGAAGAACTTTTCAAAATCAAACTTTCCCTCTTTGTAGAGCTTGTACCGTTTTGGACCGAGCCATTCCTTTTGAAAGAAATCATCTGTTTTTTTGAAAAATTCTTTAAAGGTGGTGTTTGCGTCTAACTGGCCAATCAGCTGATCACGTTCCTCTTTAGGAATGTCCTTAACTTTGCGCTCATCCATGACAAAAGGTCGTTGACCAGCCAGTTGCCCATCCTTCTCAACAGGAACCAAGGTACTTCGGCAGTTAGGATGTAACGGCGGGACACGTTTTGCAGGATCATCAATTTTCCAGACCGAGCCATCCAGGGAAGCACAAACTTTGGAAGTTCTTCCATCGAGTACGCTGATAAACCTGACATATTGAATATCTAGCTCTTTAAAACTGTTTAAATAGGCCTGATTAGAGACATGAGTACGTATAGTCCTTACCGTACGATCAATATCAATTTTGGTACTGTTTAAAAGCCCGTCTTCATATTGAAGTCTTTTAGTACCACGGATACGTTTAATAATCTGGTGATTGGTCATCCCAGTATTAATGCCGTCACGAATCGCATATTCCACTCTCTGACGGGCAGTTTCTGTGATTTTAGATAAAAGTTCATCAACGAGTGCTCCACCCGCCAAAGGTACCTGTTTCGCTGTTTTATAAAGCGGTTCTCCTTTATGAGCTTTCTTTGTTGAATGGCCAAACAGTTTTGACGTGTAATTCGCTTCATAAACTGCAAATGAAATGGCTGATACGGCGAACGTCTCTGGTATAGCAACATGAATTGACGTAAACCACTGGTTAATGAGATCCCGAACTTCACGTAAATTTGAGGTTGTATACTGACCACCAGCAAGTGCAATCTTCTCGGCATCGCTTAATTCATCAAGCAAACCATTTAATCGGGTCAGCATATCCATCGTTGCATCATTAAAAATACCTAGCAGTTCATTCACTGATCTCGAAGCAGCACGATATAAATATGCCTGATGCTGTGTTAGAACATTAAACAGAATTTTTTCATCATGATTTGCCATAAAACGTTACCTCTATAGTGGCGCACTCTCCTGTTCTACTTCTATACGCTCTAATTCATCTTTATATTCATGTGCTGGTAATTTCCCAGTCACCAGATACTCCCAGTATGTCTGGAATGAATTCTTACCTGCTAGTGCACCTTCGTAAAGTTGTTTAGCAAGATTGATATCATATTGCTGAACAATGAACTCAGGCTTCACCGTAAATGCGTATTTAGACGGATCCAGCTTTAACCACTGAGCAGCATATTTAATGGCCTGCTCGATAGCTTCAGCCGCACACATCACAATGCTGTGCAAGCTGGCATGCTGATCATCCTGACGTGCACGGCGGGCTTCACCAGATTCCTGGCTATTGGTATCAATCACCTTTGCACCAGCTTCAAGTGCTGAGTTCTTCTGGGCATCCATTTCCTTTTTGGTCATATCGATGCCATCCCCTGATATTTCCAAATAACCGCAAGTCGAATCCTTAGGTAAATCCCATACCGCCATGACTCCAGTCACACTAATATCGGTTCCATCATCCAATCCGCTGATCCATGGTTGCGGATGCGCCGTGTGGTGTAATGACTGGTAATAATCTGCACTTAACTGGTAATACTTCAACGCAGCTTTGGCCATGGTTAATAGTGGTACCGATCCGACATGCGGTGAATTGTCTGTGGTACCGCAGAATACAAACGGCGTAAAAGAAAGCTGGTTTCCGCCTAGATCTGGCGTTTTATCTTCAGGTAAAGCCCCATCAAATAACCGAACCGTTAAAGCACCATCCTGCATGGATAAAACACGGTGTACGGTTTTAGTTTCGTGGCCAAACTCATCTTCGCTATTATCAAACTGCTCCTCGAGCACCAACAGCTTTAAATCCTTACGGCCACCAATGCTGTTCTCCTTCCAGTTAATGATTGATAACGCGTCATACATTGCGAAATAGGGTACGCCGTCCCCATCTACATCCACCAGCAAACCACAGCGACCACATTCCAGCAGTTCAACACATACGCGGATAAATAGCTGCTTTAACCCAAAACCATCATTGGTCGCGTTATTGATCAGCCCCTTAAGCAAAGAACTCTCAATCACGATATCTGGCTCAAGTTTGGAGACCAGGCCAATCATGGTCCGTAATGAATCCTGAACCCATAGAGGATACTGAGCTCGGTTCACATATGCCTTATAGATCTCGCCTGTAGTATCACCCTGCTTCTCGGCTTCAATCATGCCTGCAGACTTGGAAAGGTACTTTGTTGTGGCCTGCTTAATCTGCTCTTCGCCAGCAATGGAATCACGCATCATCTGCCAGCTTTTTTGTGCAGCCTTATACTGCGGATGTTTATCAGTAACTGCCATAAAAACACCATAAAAAAAGCACCTGTAAAGGTGCATTGATTAATAAGACATACCGCCGATACGACGCCGTTTAAATACTTTCTGAATGATGATCGGGAAACGCTTCGCCAGTGGGTATCCACCTGCATCACCTACGTGATCCAGACCAGCACTTTTATCAGGCATTCCAAATGAGTCGTAAATCTGCTGCTCTAAAGTCGCGGTGAAATTTGGGCATTTATTGGTATTCACTTTTAGATTTCGCTCACCTTCAGCATTCAGGATCTGGGAATTCACCGCATTGATCCGGTCTTTAATGCCAGGGTTAACGCTGTTTACTTCCACCTTAAATCCATTTTTCTTCAGGATTGCATGGTCTGACTCACTAAAACCTTTTGATGATGTCGCTTGTCCCGAGGCATCAGGAATAACTGTAATGTCATGCTCTGGAAAATGCTCCTTGATTAGATAACACATGGTCGGTGTGTCTCTCACTCCAACCAGCTCATCCAGCGCTCTTGGCTTGCCTTCTCTAATGACATAAACCACAGCAGCCATCTTCAATACGTTAAAGTCCATCCCGATGAGCAAAGGTTCATTCGGTGTAATTTCCTCATCCGTATGGTTGAGCCTACGATCAAAGTCCGGATATACGGCACCACTGGTTAAGTTAACGAATTGCCCTTTCAGATAAGCTGAAATCAACTGGGGCGGATATGATTCATATAACGATGAAATATAGTCATCTGGCAGATTGGCTTCATTGTCATAAGTTGAAGCCTGAATCATTCCATATAATGCCCGTTTAGCTGGTGTTGAATTGGCTTCTTTTACAAATTGCTCATAAGTGAACTTAAAGCCTTCAGGTGTGGTAGCAACATCAATACCATTCAGTAAACCCGCTTGTTTATATCGCATACGTGCAATGATCTTACGCCACGACTGCTGTGCCTTCAGCATCGCCATTACATCGAGCTCATCAATCAGCGCATGGCCAATCTTGAAGCCGACAATGGTTGCCGGCTTTTCCATAGATCGGCATATGATTGTGGTCCGATATTGGCGACCATAATAAATATCCACTTCCTTGTTGGTTTCATAAACCTTGGTTTTAAGTCCCCAGTCGAAAGCAACCTCATCAATTGTGGGAAAGAAGATATCTCGGATCTGAGGATATGTCGGTGCAAAGTAACCTAAAGGAACCTTAGGAAACTCCCAGGCTTTATTACATAAGCTTGAGCAGCCAACCCAGGTCTTCCCCGATCCAAACCCAGCGACAAAAGCCCGGAATTTCTTTTCCATCTGTAAAAAATTAGCCTGAGGTACATTCAGTGTCGGATTGATATTCGGCATCTTTTTTACTCGCATCTACAACCTGGATGGTTACTTTTACTGGTGTTGGATCGTCAGCACCTTCGCCGTCACCATTCCTGATTTTTTCGATCTCAAGCTGTTTCAATTCTAGATCCAGCAAATGCGCTGAATGGCCATGCATTTCATCCTTCACCTGCTTAATGATGTTCTGCTTAACGACCTTGTTCTTGGTTGTGTCATACATCTTTTGCAGTTCATTAATACGAAATGACTTATTGGCCAGAGGAATATCAAAAACATTGTTCCTAAAATCTTCACGTGTCTTTTCGAACAAGGCTTTCAGTTTCTTACTTAGATTTTTCCCAGTTGCTTTTGTTGGATCGTAGAGTGCTACCTGTTGCCGCTCAATCTCAATATTAAATTCTTGCTTTACAGCATCCGCTACCTGTTGAGGTGTTTCCATGCAAGCAAGCGACTGAACTATAAAGATTTTAACAGGCTCTTTAAGTGCAGCCATACCTACCTCTTCGTAAAGCTACGTAAAGCAAAATAAATAAAAAAAATGAGCCAAACGGCTCAACTTATTAAACATGTCCCACAGCACCTGGAGATATTCACATCTGATACAAACGGCGCTTGCTTCGCCACTTCAACAAGTCGCTTCACGTCTTCGCTTGCTCCCCAGCGTTTGACCACGCCGACAAACTCTTCAATATCATGGCCAGCAAGATAATGTTTAGGCAGGCCTGTCATATCGCTATAGATTGGCTCGCCGTCTTCAGGATCTCGCTCGACTCCGATGTGATACAGCTCATGTTCGATCAATGCACAAAAGTCCCGATCCGAAGCTTGTTCGCAAAAACTTGCATCAATGGTAATGAGATATACCGGTACATAACCGAACCAATCCCGCATCTGCTGCTCTTGTCGGGCTTTACGCCATCCGCCTTGGTTAAACATCACCTTTTCACACTGGCCGAGCACCATACGCTTTTTAGCTACACATGCGGATGATGCCCAAGCAAATGCCAGAAACTCTTCGCCGTCGTGGATGAGCTCAGCAATATGATCATGGTCAGGATTGTGTAGCGGTCCACCAATCGTTAGGAAATTATCAATTACCCACTGCATCAGATCTGGCGCCGGTGCCAAGCGGATCGCTTCTTCCTCATCGGCTTTATCCATCAATTCCGTCGGTGGAAATGGTCGAATCTGGCTCATTGAATTTATGCCTCTTTAAACTTTTAAGCCATTGGTCTGCATGGCAAGCTTCAATCTGTGTTGGTCCTGATTCATCAATTCTGTATCGAGTAGATGATTCAATCCTTACAACCGTATAATCCTTCTCCCAAGCCTGATCATATTTATCTTGGCTCCAAGCTTTACTTGCCAATTTACCTTTACGGCCACCCGACCAAGGACCACCAGCAATCTCAATTAAGATCCGGTGTTCAATAAGGTGAAAGTCATAACGCCAGTGCTTTGTTGATTTGAACTGGAATAGTTTTTCGTACTTGATCTCAAAGATCTGTAGAGCACGTTCCATAACTTGAAAGGTATCTAGATAGGCTTGTTTGGCTTTCGGCAGCGGCCTACTTTTAGGCTTGGGTTTCGGTACAAGTTTTCTGGTGAGTATAAAATACTTGTCGATATCCATTCTTTCACCCGTATGTCACGGCGACCTTTCAGCCAACTTAACTTTTCAACTAACAAAAAAAATCGCTCATCTGAGTGAGCGATTTTTTCAGAGAGAATCCATTCACATGAATTCCATTTGAAAAAGTAAATTTATCGAATTTTATTAATAAACAAAAGAAAAGCCATTTTCGTAGATTTTATCTGTTGGAACATAGAAATATCCGTGACACGCTCCTGTTACATCATCCATTGCTCCAAGAGAAAGAATACCACTTGCAATAGTTAGCGCCGTAAATACTGGACCACCACTGTCACTAGGACCACAGGTATTGGTATTAACTTTTACCCAAAAAGAACCAGGAAAGCTTGGATCTCCAATCGAGGTCCCAACAGCCTCTACTTTCCCACAACTATATCCTGTCGCGACGCCGTAGTGACAAACACTATCACCCACTTTTGTAGATGATAAAGTTCTACGCCCTGTTAGGGTGCGCGTGGTATTTGGACCAACATAAAATTTATTTGTGATATTTGCTACAGTACTGTTCCATTGCAAATCATTCGATTGAGAAAATGGCTTTTCTCCAACAAATATGTATTTTGTCCCATTTTGTTTATCTTCAAAATTATTAGGACAATGAGCAGCTGTACTCATGTATTTGGTACCAGCTGAGTTCTTAATACCGAATGCTGTCGTACAATCATAATAGGTTGGAGCTTGAGACTTATCGACTACAAAACTTCCACCATGAGCATCAACTAAAGGCTTAATTGTCCAATTAACAAAATTAACCTCTAAAGGAATATTAGGGTTCTTCCACTCAGATTTAATCTGCTGAATTTTCTTGAAATTCTCTGATGTATTACTACCTTTTACATTTACAACAATACTTCCAGTTTTTTCATCATAACTAGCTGTTTGTACATTAGTAAAATATCGTTTTACTAGCTCTTGAGCCTTCTTAATTTGCCCCTTAGCCGTATCCCTTGTTTCAGAAGCTCCATATTGTACTTCTATAGGAAGATTACTTTTTGCTTTGGCATTGCTAATAGCTACATTCCGCTTTTGGTTAGTGCCATACCCTTTAACTCTTACAACGATCTTATAAGTTGGTGTATTTTCAACGTAAATACCCGCAATACGCCCTTTAAACTCTTTCTCAATTGCTTCTAAAGCAGCATCCCTATTTGCCTCTAAAAAAATAGCTTGATTAGCTTCAGCAGTACTCACACCATGTAATACAGAATAACTACGGATATCTTGCTCAACACCATTATCAGAGGCTGCAAATGCGTAAGAGGATGATATTAATAATGTTAATAATATTTTTTTCATTTTTTACCAACTGTTCTAAAAATAAGTTTCACAATATAAAGATATATTATTTAAATAAAAACCAAGTAAAGCAGTAAGATCAACATCAACACTTCTCTATAAGAACTAACACTTTCTCTCAACCATTGAATATATAAGTAAAAAAAATTGAGATTTCAATTTATAAAAAGCAATCTTAGTAATTGTTATTTTTTGTTCAACTTGTTTTTCTAAACCCATCGTTGTAATTAAAGCGCAAAATTAAAAACCCGCCGAAGCGGATCAATTCATTTTATATAATAGCTATTTCCATCAGAGCTATTAAAAACCCAATCTAAAGTAGGATAAATAATTTCACCTTTAATCAAAATATATTCAATTTTTGCACTTGGGATACGTTTTCTTGAAAGTGTAATTTCAGTATTTTCCTCTAGATAGCATGCCTGTGCTCTTCTTTCGCTACCCTGATAATCAACAACTGTAATGTCTTTTAGCATCAATGTGCTCCATTTTAATCATCCATAGTATGCTTAGAAGCCCATTTATACAAACTATAATTTTATTACTATCATTTTTCTTATCTTGCAGAATTTCTAAATAATTTCCTAATCAAAAATATATATGTGTGCTTTATGTACCCCTACTTGAAATTCACAAGGTATGTTTTCAGTCTTTTAATGATAAGACTCAAGCAGTTATATATAATTGATTTTATTTGTGAAATATTTCATCGAGATAAATATCATCTGTAGCACATATCAACACATATAGATCTTAAAACTACCGTAGTGTAACGGCTTTTAAAGCGTACTATGGGCTCTCCACAGTGAAGTTAAGAAGATAAAAATGTCAGGTTTTAAAAGTTTCTCACAAAATACAACTAACCATGCTAATACGATTAAAGCTCAATCGAATGAGCATACAGAAGTAAATTCCCCTACTGAATCTCAACCTTCACAAGTTCCAGGCCTCGATAAAGATCAGCCAGAAAATAATGAACAGCCAGATCCTAACAACAAATAATTTCTTATTAGCAGCGCTTTAGTGTTATTTAATGTGCTGCTACTATTAAGAATAAATTAGTGCACTGATTTATTTTACTTTTAACTACTATTATCAATTTAATTTGTTTAGTTATTTAAGAAATTACAACCATTCATTCCCTAAAATTGATATGACTAGTCTCTCAGATCTGAGGGGCTTTTTTAATTGTTTTCAGCGCCTTACTCTTCTACCAGCATTTTTCTTTCGAGTACTCTCTATACAAAAACGCCCACCTTTAGATGAGCTATATCCTTTTATATAAATTAAATTACGAAAGATATGAATATTTTTGTGCTAAGTAATTATTCGCCATCCTTGTTGTCTCTGCATAAGGCAATTCAGCACAAAGCCAAAAACGATATGTATTTTCACCAATGATATAGCTTTGCCGATTGTATGTAGACTGTTTACTAGAATCTATCTCGCTTGCTTCAAAGTATGCTCCTTCCCGGTTAGTCACTACTACGCCGTCTAAATCACCACCTATACAGATGTGCATCATACTTATCCTTAAATTTATGATTCACAGCTTAACACATAAAGTAAAAAGCCCCGCTAATAACATGTATGTCAGCGGGGCTTCTTGTGCCGAAATACGCTCGGCCAGTTGACTCGTATTGCGCTGTTACGAGAGGAGTTAAAACAATAGAATTCCAATTTAGATTATTTTTTTAAACTCATTACTTTCAAAGTAACTCTTAAATTCATTAAGAATCTGATGTTCCTTTGATTTTGTTTGTTCCTCAACTTTCTTCACGCCTTCCAGTTCCAGTAATTCCTCTGGATCACTTGATATAGTGAAATCAGCAGGAACATCTTTTACAATTGGGGGTAGATACTCACGCCCTCCTGTAGTAATTTTCTCAATGAAACTGGCGAACCACAATATGAATTCATCTTGCTTCTTATATGATGGTATCAGGCTAACATCTATACTCACCCCTTCTTTATTGACCGGTTTTTTAAACCCTTCATGAAAATCAATAAAATTATATAATAGCTTTAAGTTGGTTCCCTTCACTTCCTTTCTGATGTGTTTTATCAATAAATTTAAATAGTCCAAAGGTTCATCTGTAAATAACTTTTTAGACAAAAGCTCTTTATATATTTTTTCAGCAATTTTTAAATGAATTGGCATTTATCGACCTCTATCTAATAGTTGTTTTTACAATAAATTATGAAAAATATTATTTTTCTGAATGTATATTTTTTTATTAGTCATGTGAAAAATATTACATCTCGTAAAATATAATTTATTCAGGTGATAAAAACAATTAATTAAAGATCAAAAAAACAACTACCTTCGCATTCAACTCCATAAAGAAGATTCAACTTTAACTGTTATAGGAATATTCGTATTTTTATCTAGATAAACAATCCTATTTTCTTTCATCCTTTTTTTTAGCCTCTCCAAGGCCGCATCAATTTTTGCAGTAATTAAAGACTCTTCCTCTTGCTCCGGATCGGGGATGTATTCAATCACTAGTTTCATCCTTTAAAACATGTGTTCCTTAGTAGAATTAAAGCATATACCCAATAGAATCAAGTAGATTAGTGTTCTATTTTTCATAAAAAGCCCGTTATAAATGAGTATAGCGGGCTTTTTACGGTAACCAATACTAATTACTTCGCTTCATTTATACCCACAATAAATTGACTACAATTTGAACCTTCAACTGCATTAGACAATGCTTTTTCAGAGAAGTTAAATTTAGATGCGACTGAAGCATAGTCTTTTTTAAGAGCGCTACCAGTTAAGTTGCCCAATTGCTTAACTTGCTCAGCAGTTAACAACTCATTATCAACAGCCTGATTAACAATGACACAAGCTGTTGTCATAGCATCATAACGTGCAGCAGTTTTTGAGTACCCTAAAGAGCCAATTAGACCACCGATGATCAAACCAAGAATCGAAGATAAAACTATGTACTTTTTATTCATTTTGGTGACCTCAAAGAAAAAGTGTGAAAAAAGATGTAGGAATATAAATCAGCTTTCTACTACCCACAACATATTGTGACACACTTCACACAAAACCATTAGGAATCAGATCGATATAACAAATGGTTTAATTTTTCTCAAAACTTTCAAATTTAAGATGACGATCAACTTGAGATTGAATGATCAAAAAAAGAAAAATTGTAAATGCAAGTACGTATCATCTGATGCTCCTACATAGAAATACTAATATTCCCCAATAAGATAATACTCATTCCCATCTATCAAAACTTTCAAACCAATAACATATTGATTTGATTCAAACAGCTGTTTCCAGTAGAAATTATATACAAGATTCCCCGTCCCATCTTCATAAAAAACACGAGAACTGTAGCCTTCACATTGTTGAATGTACTCTTTTAATCGAAATCTCCGCTTTGATTCAGGATCATAAGCAATAAGCTTAATCCTCATGCGTCTCTCCAGCTCTTACCATTATTTCGTAGGTATTATAGATTATTGTCATCAGAGCTTTGCTTTGTACTCGTTTTTGTAGTGTCTGAGTCAGAAAGCCTTAGAGCATCTTGTGCATTGGCTATTGAATTCTCTGCCTCTTGAACAAGCCGTTCTGTTTTTGTAGTTTCTTCAGAAGCATGAACGGGTCTTGATCTTGTGGCGATCACATATGCGCAGTAAAAAAGAGAAGTTCCAAGAGCGACAACCAGTAATTTTTTTAACATAAGCGAATTATCAAAACATTTCTCTTTTATCATACATTTCTGTGATGCTTTTATCATTAAATTAATGGCAAAAAAATTATTATCTATCTATTCTCAATCAGTTATCCAATTCCATGCAGTAAATGTAATAAATAAAAAAGCCCGCATAAGGCGAGCTTTATATACTTATCGTCACAGATAAATTGTAATACGACCATTCTATAAAAACTATACCCTAGTTAGCAGAATAATGCTAACAATTATTTTTAATTTCTTTGTAAGTCGCATTCTTATATTTTTCTATGGCTTTAGAGGCCTCATCAATTGCAGATTCAATCGCTATTGTCATAAGGTTTTCATAAGGCTTCCAGGTTTGACGGTATGAACTAATAGACATTTGAGTGCGCTTCACTCCTGCATACATCAAACGCCCTTTAGCTGTGTAATTTTCTTCTAACTCTGGATCTAAAGCAAAATCCAATACCATTCGAGCAATTAACCATGCCAGATGAAACATGGCTATTCTCTCAGGTTCTCTTTTCTTATCTCCAATGGCGTTTTTAATTAAAATATTTGCCAAGTGTTGACGAACATATTCATAATCACTTTGTGCCCGCCCTTCAAACACAATTAGAGCTGTAACAGACTTTGCTAATTGAGTTTCCATTGACGCAATAGCACCCAAGCGATCTTGATAGTCCAATGGTTTCTCACCTGTTCCGTGAATAGATGGTTCCTGACTTGGTGAGCTCACAGTTAGGCCGTGAGCCAACCATTCAAATTGTTCAAACTTCGCAGCTGTTGCACTCATCTATTTACACCTCATTCACATCAATATTTAGAACCGTTTTCATCAAATGTTTTTTATTCCTATAGCTGTCTTTTTTTCTTGTTATTGCAGATTTCACATCTTCAACGATGTATTCACCAGTAGCAGTGTAATAGGTGAAATCTGCAAAATAACGTAATGCTGGCTTTGCCCGCTTTTCTCCATCGATCTTTGTTTTTGGTGCCAGTTCAAACTTAGTGTGATGTTCTAGGTTGTAAATTTCTCCACGCTGCTGCATAGCCTTGAGCTCAATGTACCGCTTGTGCTCTTTTTTGCTATCGAAGGTCATACCATCGCATTCGACCTTACTGGCATTGAACTTGTTACGTTTAGTAGCCTTAGGCAGACGAGACAGCTTAAGAATTTCTTCACGGTACTGGGCGAGGCTCATTGAAGTCATAGGCCATCACCTAAATATTTGAATGCGTTTTTAGCCACGATTGGAACTTGTCCATTTCCAATGGCTTTAAGTCTGTCCACCCGATGGGCCACCCCATCAGCCACTCGACCCAATCTGGATTTAATGCCCCAGATGTGTCCGACACACTCATAGAAAGTCCGATTTGTTTGCCATTCTTGATTCTCCGCTGGATCACTGGAGAACCAAGATTTCCCCTGTCCCTGCAATCTGAGGCTTGAGGTGTCGGAAAATTCTTCACTTGACCGGCCAATCCATTTCTTGGATCTGAATTCACCATTCCTCGCTTGTTCCCATCTAGTGCCTTTGGTGTAGCCCACATTTTCACCCGTGACTCTAGACACGGCGCTCTTCGATTCCGCTCCGATCGACAATCCTTCCGTATGGAATCCGATGCTTTGGGTGTAGGCAACAATCCAGAGACGGTCACGTTGATGGGGCGCTCCAAAGTTAGATGCTGAAAAACGTGTCCAGTGCGCGTCATACCCCATTTGGGCAAGGTCACTGATGACTCGGGCAAGTCCTCTGGAAACAAGCATTGGTGAGTTTTCCACCCAGACTTCTCCAGGTCGAACTTCACTGATAATTCGTGCCATTTCTGACCAAAGTCCTGAACGTTCCCCATCGATCCCTGCGCCTTTTCCTGCAGATGAGATGTCCTGACATGGAAATCCGCCAGATATAACATCAACAATTCCCCGCCATGGTCTTCCGTCAAAAGATTTAATGTCAGACCAAATTGGGAAAGCCGGGAGAATTCCATCATTTTGTCGTTGCGCCAAAACTTGTGCGGCGTAGGCATCACGTTCAACTGCGCACACTGTTGTACATCCCATGAGATGCGATCCGAGTATTCCGCCACCAGCGCCTGCGAAAAGAGCCAACTCATTTAAACCACCTTTATTTTTAAATTTCTCACTTAAACTAACTGTCAAAGAATTAAGAGGTCGATTCACGCCACATTCCCCTTATGCTCATTGCTGATGTTGATCAGGTACTCAGCCCACTTCTTGAGATTTGCAGGATCTTTAAGCATTGGCTCCAAACGTTTCGCCAACTGCTCATAGCTTTCGTTGCCTACCGAGTATTTAGCGAAGTCAGGTAAACGAGCTAACTTGCTTGCAAAGAAATATCTCTGTTTGTCGCTCAATCCGTTTGATGCAGTCTGTGGGACTCGAACCTGCGATTCTGGTTTCAACTGTGTGGTAGTTTGTTTCTCGTATTTGAAATATGCCTTCAGCAACCAGTCTGCAAACAAGTAAATTTTGAAATCAGGATTATGGTTACGGTCTGCATTGAAACTCTCAAATGCCTCAAGTTCTCGTTTGAACCATTTCGCCTCAGTAATTTTCTCAACTGGAATTGAATCATTTGCCGAAGCAATCTGATCTTTCAATTTTTTCAAAACCAACCAGCTCTTTTTTTTATTTTGATTAGTTTTTTTTGATAGTGTTTTTTGTGTGTAAAAATTTTTAACTAGCAGCGGTAAAATATTTTTACTAGTGAGGTTAAAATTTTTAACTAGTAAAGATTTTTTACTAGGACACTTGAGGCGGATTTCCCCGCTATTAGGTGTTTCTGGACTGACCTGATTTCGAGAATTTTTAGGGGGGTTAAAATTTTTAACCAGCACGCGTGGATAGCTTGTATTGGTGAAGCTAAATTCTTTGACTAGTAAAAATTTTTTACTAGGGAATTTTATTCTCTCCCCAATATTGTAGTTATCAATCAGCGAATAGACATTCCCATAGATTGAAGGAGGATGCTTCTTTACTAATCCGACTTTGACTAACTCATTGAGGCATTTAACAACGGTAGGCCTACTTTTACCTGAAAGCTCTTCCAATTGGCTTAATGAAAGTGAATCACTATCTTTCCCCCAGCCTCGAGTTTTTCTCACAATCAGTAAATAGATCTTCACAGATGCATCACTGAGTTTATTCATCGCTTCATCAACAAAGGCATTCGTGATTTGAAATGAGTTTGGTACAAACTTGCTCATGACCTGCCTCCATTCTCAGAGTTCTCATACTTGTCTGCATAATCTGGATCGATCCATCGGCACTCGAAGTCATAAACATACAAATTTGCGATTTCACGGGCGCATTCAACACATAAGCAAATGCGTCTATTCATTCGATAGATGGGATAAAAAATTTCTTTGGTATGGCAGAGATCGCAGAAGATTCTTTCATCTACATTGGTTTGATTATTGTGGCTCATGTCATCTCCTTAGGTCGAATATATCCGCCCATAAATTCAACCTTCTTAGCCTTATACAGACTCGTTTCTATCTCTCCCGCCAAATACAACGTAATGCGTCCACAGCGAGCGAGTTGTTGTCTAAACTCTTCACGGGTTATTGCTGCATTTTCTTCGTTGTATCCACGTTTACGGAGATTTGCTTTATTGCGTTCAAGCAATTTATTAAGAATATCCAATGCAGGTTCATACCAAGATTGAATCGCCTGAAGTTGTTTGTAATCTGGAAGTTTTGTATTCATGAAACCTCCGCCAGCACTTGCTCAATATCTGTCAGACGGCGTTTGGCATTCAACTCAGCAATTGAGGCATGGCGCAGTTCAGATTCTGCTGCTGTAACACGTTGGCCATTCACCAAGATGGTGATTCCACTACTCTGGAGTCCACAAATATCCTGCACTGTGAAAAGCTCATCTGAGTCAAAAGTTCTGTTGATAAACTCAAATGGTGTTTTAATTACAACCGTATCCCCCATAATGAAATCACTGTTGTGGGTTGATACTTCGTTTGATATATTTGTCATGTTCTTGATTCCTTCGATTAATGAACACTGCTCAAAGCTCGATCTCGCACATCGGGCTTTTTGCTTATTTGGAATACCGAAAAAAGACTTTTGAATAAATTCATGTATTCGCTTGAATTCATTGTATTCTTTGATTTTTTCTTCGCTTCGCTTAAAGATTGACCCAAATCAACTTCAATCTTTAATTCAATGGCCTCTCTAATCCATTTCGCTCGATTACCATCAGCCAAATCATCAACTATCAGCTTTACATCAACAGGGACCCGGGTGGTCATTGGTTCTAATAGCTTTTCACTCGATTTAAGTTGTGCTGTTGCGTTTTGCATATCTTTTCCTGTTTTGCAAATATCTTCTTTTCACAATGTCGACTGTTGCCCCAACTCTTTTCCTAAGAAAAAAATAAATAGGCCTTCATGGGTTAATTTTTTATTGCTGGCATCAACCATTTTTTGGATCGTATCCATGCTTGGTTTTTTTCGGCCATGAATCAAATGAGATTCCATATATCCATATGAAATGCAGGTTGTTTCACAAAAGCGGATACGTTCGCTCTTTTCTAATCCGCGCCAATATTCATAAAGGGTAACCATACATACACCTACTAGGTAAATTAGATATAAATATACCCAACAGGTAAACAAAATACAACCTATCAGGGTATTTATTTTTTCTACCTTACAGGTAAATTATTCAACTAGAATCAAGCAGGTAGATTTCGTCATGAGTGAATTAAAGACAATTCATGAAATAAGACTTAGTAACACCAAAAAATTAATGAAAGATTTAGGGCTTAGTCGCACAGAATTCGCTGATAAAATTGATATGTCTTACAATCTGCTCAGCCAATATATTGGGAAAAATCCAACAAAAAATATTGGTGATGAAACTGCAGAAAAAATTGAACAGGCTTGCAATAAGCCAAAAGGATTTTTAGATCAAGCTAATGGCTTATCACCAATGACTTCATCGAAAGATGAGGCGTATATAAGCTCTTTGAAATTTCAATCATCCTATGAAAATAAAAATACTGTAAGAATCCCTGTTCATAAGGATGTAAAAGCTGCGTGTGGTAATGGCGTGACCAATTTTTTAGAAGACATTTCTGACTATTTAGAAATAGATCCAAACATTCTTATGTTATTAGGCATTAAATCAAAACCTGAAAATTTGAGAGTAATTTATTCTGCGGAATATAGTATGTGGCCTACTGTTACACCTGATAGCCCATTGTTTGTAGATATATCACCTATTGATACAGCTGCGATTATTAATGGAGATGTGTATGTATTCCTCCATAATGGATACTTACGAATGAAACGAGTTTTTATCAGCTATGGGAATGAAAAAACTGTTCGTTTGCAAAGTGATAATCCTGATAAAAACAAATATCCAGATGAATTTATAACCAAGGAACAATTAAATGAGCTGAGCTTTGTTGGTCGATTGGAGTCTGCTTTGGTTAAACCCTAAGAAATGTAAGGACCCTCAAAGCAATTTTTAATAAACATGGTGAGTTTTTATGTTTTGGTCACCGCTATATTTTAAATATAAAACATAAACTTACAAACAATAAGGTTGTTTTGATCACCACCTAATTTGAGTAAAATTAAGTCTATTTGGAGTGTGAAATGTCGTCAACAAACCAAGGCAATTTGGGGTTATTCTCAATAACAGAATCCAGAAGTAATGATTTGGGTATGGGGGTATTAAGTGATGGAACGCCCTACTTAACCAATCGAGGATTGGCTAAGGTTTGCGGGGTTGATCCATCTGCCACATTGAGATTATTACAAAAATGGGAGGAAGAGAAACACAAACCCCGTGGCCGAAAAATATTAGAGTTATTAAATGCTCAAGGCTACTCGGAATCCAATTTGTACATAGAGGCAAATGGGATACATGGGATGTTTTACGCCATACCTGATGCTGTTTGTATGGCTTTCCTTGAATATTATTCCTTTGAAGCAGGTCAACCCAATGCTGAAATAGCAAAAACAAACTTCCGCCTTTTAGCTAGATCATCCTTTAAACTATATGTCTATGAGCAATGCAATTATAATCAGAATCAAAAAATTGATGATTCTTGGCAGCTATTTCATGAACGTTTATTATTAAATGATGATATACCACATAACTATTTTTCCATATTTAAAGAACTCTCCGCAACAATTGTAAACATGATACGTGAAGGTTGTAAAATTGATGATACAACCGTTCCCGATATTAGTGTTGGCCAAATATGGGCGAGATATTGGACACAGAATAAGTTGGATGAAATATATGGTGAAAGGTTTAAATTTCCGCATACATATCCCGATACTTTTCGTCAATCAGCGGGCGGTCAATATGATGCATGGGTATATCCCATAGATGCTCTAGGTGTCTTTCGTAGATGGTTGCATGAAACATATTTTATGGAAAAGTTTCCTAAATACTTAAACACAAAAATCACAAGTGGAGCCATAGTTGCTCAAGATGCCACCAAACTACTTGATGTGCTACAAAAACCAGCTCTTAATGCTCAAAATAGCAAAGACAAAAATATTTAAAACTGTGAACCCAACACACTCTCTACAATAGTTTATTAAATTTTGGAGTTAAAAGATGGCTATAGCCAAATTACGTGCGTTTGAATTAATCAATTCAGATATTAATAAAAAAAATTCAGATTTAGGTGATAAATTAAGAGCTAAGCTGCAAACATCAGTTGCAGTTCATGATAGACGAATGCTCTTGAATGCAGAAGACCCTCAAAAGGAAGAGGACTTAATATCTGACTTTGCAAGAAATAGCTCTGCTGGGGATCCACTTTTCTGCACTATGCTTAGGGTTGCCTTGGGTAATAATGTACAACATATAGATGGCACATTGTTCTCAAAGCCTAACTTTACTATTGCAGAGTTAAACAACAGCGTAGTTAATGCGGAAGCGATTTATAAGAATCACTACTACTTTGCCGTGAATAATAATTTTCTAATAACAAATATGCCGGGCAACTTAACAATTACTCGCTTGCAAACCTACTTAAATTGGTTGCTTAATGATCTATATGAAGTTAATCCATTGATCGCTGAAGATGCAATGCCAGAGTTAGCAAATATTAAAGACATTGTTGTAAGAGATCCAGTTACAGGAGGGTCTATTTCTACTTCTGGAGGGAAACCAACATTTGGAAAATCATATAATATTGGGAAGGCAGCTTTAGAGTTGGTAAAAGAGGCATTAAGTGATACTAAAAATCTCTCTGACCACCAGTTAGAACAGATGATATCGGCAAAATTAGTGATCGAATTTAAAAAACCAAAAAAAGATGATGATGAGCAAATCAAGAAAGCTTTTGGAGCTCTATTGAAGCCTGTATCCGATTTAGATAATTTTGAATTTATGACTAGAAATAACAAAAGAATTATTAAAGGGAAAAAGTTATTAAGAGTAAAAGAAGTTACAATAGAAACCACAGACACAAACTTGTTTAACGAGGCTCAACTATCCCAAGAGATGAGTAGATTTATTAGAGAGTTGGAAAATGAACGTAAAAAAGCTACTGGTTAATGTTTCACTTTTTTTAGTGATCTCAGTTGCCGTAGCCTCTGCTACCTCAAAAGTTCCTAATACCTCATTTTTAAATACAATTTACACAGTATCAGGAATAATGTTCTCTATTGGCATGGGGGTTTTATGCACCCTTAATCCAGAAAAAGTAAAGAATGAAATTTATTACATCGCAATTAAAGAGAATGTTCTGGCAGTTCGGGACTCTTATTTGATGTATTTTTTCATTCTATCTTTTATATATTTACTATATCAGATCCATCCTGATGCCAATTTTGTTAAAGATTTCTGGAAAGTACATATAAAACTTGACATTGCGTATGCTACATTGTTTTTGAATATTCTAGGAATCTTGTATTTCATCGCTAATTTTATGCAAATACAAAAGTTAGGTTTCGATATTTCAGATCGAGTAAGAGAATCCGATTAAATTATCTCAGCCTATAGTTCTAATTCACCCACCCTACCGGTGGGTTTTCTTTTACTTAAAAACAGAAAATTACCCAGCAAGTATATATATATTTTCGATTATTTTACCCATCAGGTATTTACAATATTTTACCTTATGGGTATATTTGTCTCATGCACAACAAAAAGCCCCGAAACTTTGGACGGCGACGGGGCTTTACAGAAACCTGCGAGATAAGTATGAAACAAAAGCCTATACATAGTCAAACGTCCCAACGTTTGCATCAACACCCTTCTGCTGCTGATTATCAGGTCAGTACGCTTGAAGTCATCAAAACCAATCTTAAAGATGCGATTAAGCTCCTCCCTATTATTTTAGTCGTTTTCCTACTCTGGCTAGTCCTTACTGCTGTCGTTTATGGCACTTTTGGAGGATAAGTCATGACACATTTACATGCAGCTTCCAGCTCAAAAACCAAACCATTTAACGGCTCGTTATCGAACAAAATACAACCGACAGGCTATGACGCACATCGACTTGAAAGCCCTGTAAATACTGGGCATTCAGCATCATATACACAGGGTAAGACCAGTAATATGGAGCCTGTCATGCAAAAGAAACGCTATACCACACCATTCGCAGAATTTATCTGTAAAGACGTGAATGGCTACTACAACGTACGCCTTGGCCCAAAAATTTATCTGGTCAAAGTATCGTTAAATTACACTCCTGGTTTTGATACAGAATTCTTCGGTGGCATTCAGGCTGCTGCTTTTGACTGGCACTCTATCCTCATCAAGGAAACGCCAGATAGCGAGCCTCGCCCGATCAATGAAGAAGAATTATCTGTGTACTGGCTAAAAGGTAATATCAAGAAGCTCGTAAATTACCAACGCGCGATTCAACGCAGTGCCAAAAGCCAAACTCCACGCTATAGCAAAGAACAACGTATTGATTACCGTAACGCGCAGCACAACGGTGCCTAAGGAGATTTAAGATGAATGCAGCAGTCAATCAACAAATGGCATCGGCAACTACACTTGATGCCTTACAACTGATCCAGCTTGAGTTAAAAGCACCGAAGAGCAAATACAACAGCTTCGGTAAATTCCATTACCGTAGCCTTGAAGATATTTTGGAAGGTGTAAAGCCACTCTTGCAAAAATACGGCGCTACCCTTGTGGTGACGGATGAAGTACAAGAGATCGGTCCGGTTGTGGTGATCACGGCCAAAGCAGTCTTTACCGATGCACAAGGCAAACAAACCATGACCACCGCACATGCTGGTGTAGAGATCAATAAAAAGGGAATGGATGTGGCGCAGACTTTTGGCTCATCCAGTTCCTATGCGCGTAAATATGCATTGAATGGTCTTTTCCTGATTGATGATACTCAGGATGCCGATACCGATGCTTTCCATCAACAGACCAATGCACCTGCCCGTAACAACCAACAGAATGCCCCTGCTCAAAACCAGCAGCGCAATCAGAACCCGCCACCAACGCAACAGCAACGTCAGCCACAGCAGCAAAACCAGATGGCTCCGGCCAATGCTACTCAGCAATTGACTCAAGACTTCCAGCAGGCTTTAAACGCGATCCATCATGCGGATAAAGAAGTAGATCTGGGGCCGATCTATAAACAGTTTAAGGGCACCCGCTACGAAGCCCAGATCGTGCAGGCCTGCAAGGCAAAAAAGGACATGGAGGGTTGGAGTGCGTAAAAACCTACATCTTTAAGTATGTGGCCAAGCTTCACAGCAAAGGCAGCTTACGAGGACGTGTAGAGGCTACGACAGCTCTCCAGGCAAAACAACAGGTCCTGCAAGGTAATGAAATGATCAAGGATGTTTCGGTCTCCTTGTTAACCAATCAGAAGGCTGCTCGCACGCAGTCTTTTGAAAAGTTAAATAATTAAAAGTTTTTGCAGGTGGAAGTATGAAGAATTTCATAAATCCTATTAAACCTAAAATTTAAAAAACACACTTCTAAACAATAGAACATTCTTAGCAATGTTCTCCAGAAGCGATCGTATTGTTGACCCATGTGATCGCTTCTGGAGTACATTGCATAACAGGTAGAAGCATGAGCATTATGCAAAAATATATAATTGTTGTTGAATCAGAAAAACCACCAAGAGTGTGTTTGCAGGATGTGATACCACAAGTGGGCAAAGTTTTAGAATTGAAATCTGAGGCGCTCCCTCACCGGGTTGATACCAAGTGGGTAATGGAACGTTATGAAATGGCTCGCACCACAGTAATTGAATTCTTAAAACCATTCAATAAAGGTTCAGGTGGTAAGTATTCCTATGATCCTTTAGAGATTATCCCAGTGTTAGATAACCGCCATAAAATAAAACGCGGTGCAAAGAGAAAAAACTAAGCCCCTATCAAGGGGCTTTTCTTTTATGCTGCATTTAGCATTTTTGCAATCTCTGATGCGCTAGGATTGTAATAAGTATTCACTAAAACATTAATGGTTTTATGACCTGTAATTTTAGCGAGGATCTCTACAGGGATTTTCTGAATATTTACCAAACGTGTAATAGCTTCATGGCGCGTATCATGGAACGTAATGACTCCATTTAAGCCAACCTTAGTTAAATTCCGCTGCCAGATAAGTCTAAATGAATTGCAGTTATGTTTTAACAGCTTCCCTTTCCGACCTTTTAATAGATCCAGCAATTTACGTCCACGTGTTGTTAAGGGCACATCCCGTGCACTTCCATTTTTGGTATCTGGTAAATGCACATAGTCACCATAATCATGGATGTCATGAATACCTAATATCTCACCTCTACGCATAGAGGATTCCATGGCAAACAAAAATGCCCATGCGACCTCTTGAGCTGGTGTAACCGGCTCTTTTTCTTCATTGTAGTTATCTAAACCAGCCAGAATGATTTTTACATGTTCATCAGTGATTCGTTGATTTCGTGGCGGTGGTAGAGATGGCTTCTTGATGACTTGAACGGGGTTATTTTTTAATAAGAATAATTCACTAACAGCATATGTGAATACAGCAGAACATAGACTTAGTTCTCGGCTAACCGTACTTGATTTAACCACCTTTAAACGACGATCTCTGAGGGCAACCATATCTTGTGGAGTAATATCGTAAATTGAAGTATTTGCTAGATGGCCACAATAATAGTTGAAACGTTTAAGATAGTTCTTTATATAGGAGCTGCTTTTTTTATACTTCCCTACATTTTCGTAGTACTGGGTAAATAGTTCGGAAAAAGGGATATCTGGTTGTTCAAGTTTTTTTAATTCTTCTTGGTATTGCAGCTGAAGCTCCATCAGTCGACGTGCAGCCCAATCTGTACACTCTTTAGCGGTGTCTCTTGTAGCTGCGTCACGGAGATGTTTGTATTTTACCTGGATGCGATAAGAATTACCGCGCTTGACTGGCTTTTGCATATTAACCTCTTAATATTTGTGCTTAAATCAAGCGCAACAAAGAGGAACGAAAAAGTTCGCCCGTTGGCGCCCGATCCGAGAGCCATACTTCAGCATTAGATGCTAAAAATGGCGCCCAAAAGCGGAATATAAAGTAGTTTTTATGCCTTTTTTGAACTTTTTGAAGGTTCAAATTTGACCCGAAGGACAATAAAAACAAGGCCGAATTCATTAAAAATTCGGCCTTAAAACGCTGATTTTACTCAACTTTAATCTTGGTAGGTATATCCAGACTCGAACTGGAGACCTCTACGATGTCAACGTAGCGCTCTAACCAACTGAGCTATACACCTAGAATGAGAAGCATCATATTCATTTTTTTGACGCTTCACAAGTTTTTTTGCGACTGTTTTATTACAATCGCACAGTCTTTAAGCAACTGCTTAAACTCTTGGGTATTTACCTTATCCTTTTGCTCTAAAAATACGATTTTTTGATATAACACAGTCACTTGTTTAAATGAGTCTTTCTCCTCAACCAACATAGAGAGTCGCTGCATCCAGCTTTGAAAGGTTTCAGATGGATATTTATGCAAATGCTTGGGTAATTGTTTTTCAAATTGAATAATCATGCGTTGATACTGATCTTGTTGCCCTCTTTGCCTCCACCAGTACCATCCTGCATAGATGATTAAAATACTTCCAATACCAATAACTAAAACAATCACATAGCCATAACTTGAATCCAAACCCAATCTAGATAGCCAGTTTTTCTGTTTTTCTGCATCATAGCCAACCACTTTGCTTTGCCATTGGTAACTTAAATAATCACTCCAGATGCGTACATTTTTCAAAAATTTAAATTGCTGCACACGCCAAGCCTGAGTTTGCCCATCTCCCCATACAGCCTGATCTTGCGCCAAATAATCTTGCATCCCCGTATCAATTCGTTGCGGTGCAATCATTGCAGTTGGATCGATCCTTTGCCATTTTCCATTCAGATAAACCTCGCTCCATGCATGTGCATCCAGCTGGCGTACTTCCCAACTTTGTCCGTCTGGCGCCAATTGTCCCCCTTGATAGCCAGTCACCACTCGTGCAGGAATCCCGACATAACGCATTAGCATGACAAAACTAGATGCATAATGTTCACAAAACCCTTTGCGACTAGAAAACAGGAATTGATCAATCCGATCTCCACTCAAAGTGCCCGGCGTCAAGGTATAGGTAAAGCCATTTTTCCTGTACCACGACAGCACCGATTGTAGGTACTTTTCAGGCTGTCTCTGGTTCTGCTCAAATAATTGCTGCGCCAGTTGCTGTGCTTTTTTGTCTTTACCCTCATCAAATCGAGTATTCAGTTCAAGTTGACGCGGTGACAGGAAAACGGGCTCTGCTGCTGTTCGCCCTAGCCAAAGCATCTGTATGGGTTGATTGCGTTTAATCAATTTAGAAGGACGAATACTATCGTCTTGATACAGCTGTAAATAACGCTCTTGCGGAATCGAATATTCCAGTCCCATGATCCAGTTGGCTTGCTCATCAGCAGGTAAATATTGATAGCTCACACGACGCGATGAGACAGGGATGCGCTTTAAGTGCTGATTATAAAAACTACTACTCCATGTGGTTCCATCATATTCGTCTAAAACCAACGCTCGCCAGTACAATTCTGATCGACTAGGCAAATCATACATCGGTGCGATAATACGAAAAGCCAAGGCAGACGATTGAGATAATTGAGCAATATCCCCCGGTGACATTCGATCACTGATGCCTGTGGTCGCGTGGTTCTGTTGAATGGGAATCGCCCAAAGCGGCGGTAAACGTGGGAAGAAAATAAACAGCAGAATAAAAAATGGCGTGGCAATCCCGACAAATTTTAGGATTTGTCTCAGATCTTGTTTTAACTGATTTCTGGTCTGATTCTTCTGTTTAAATAAATCAGTTTGAATCCGATACAAGCCCATCAGGCACATCACAAATGCCACAAAGACAATCACGGCCATCCAGAATGCTTGACTATATAACAGTAAACTTGCACTGACAAATAAGGCAAAGTTAAAGACAATCAGCAGATCACGAGTGTTTTTAGATTCAAGACTTTTGGCAAATAAACAAGTTGTTAAAAATGCAACCCCAGCCTCTACACCTAGCAAGCTTTGATACTGAATATAAATCAATGCAATCGACAATAAGGTAAATGCCACTAAAAGCAGTTTAGGTAATGGTGTGATTTTTTGCTTGTGATAGCGCCATACCAAAGTCAACCAAACGATGCCCCACAATCCACTTAATGAAGCAGGAATAAAACTGACTTGACCCATCAGGATCAATCCTAAAGCAGCTAAAATACAAAAATAGATGGCTTTGGTCATGTTTAAGCCTGCGCAAGTAAAAGTCTGGCTTTCATCAATTGGGTTTGGCCTTGCCCACTTTCCAGTCTGGCATGCGGCAAAATCACAGCATAGTCATCGCCAAATTGTTCACACTGTTCAATCAGCCCCATCATAAAACTTAATTTTTCCTCATGACCTAATGCAGGTATTTGCTGATAGTCAATTTCTACATGTTGATGATTGGCCTGCGCTTCAAACATCTTGATAAAGAAACCCTGCCCACGCGCAACTTGCTTCCATGCCACGTTCTGATAAGAGTCTCCATGCTGGAAAGTTCTAAGTTCCTTAAATTCATCCAGACTATCCTGCGCCGAAGTCGGCTGACTTTTATGTTCTTTTTGCCAATCATAGGCTTTCGGTGCAATCCAGACTTTTTGTTTTGGATATAAATAGGTCCATGCACGGACTAATCCCAAAGGATAGGTCGCATAAATTTTCAATGCATCTAGTTCATATCTGCCACGCTGTTCAGGTAGAACCGCAAGTTCTAGGCTTTGCTGAGTTTGGTCCAGATATAGAAAATGTTCTTGTCCTTGCCAATCTAAACGCAAATATCGAACCGTCTGTACAGATTGTTTAAATAAAATTTTTAGGATTAGCGGCTGACTCACTTGCCCAACCTCTGGCGTGACCAGTTCAAACTCCAAGCCATGCAGTTGTTTAAAAGTCAGATAAAAGCTGATACAGAGAATAGCGCTGATTAAAAAGCAAAACCCGAGAATCAGGTTATTTGCATAGTTAATCCCTGCAATAAATGTAATGACAATCAGAACCAGATATAAGAAACCTTGCTTATAAATAAATACCAGCACATCTTTCTGCAATAAGACCTTACTGCCTTCGACCTGAAAGCGCTTCGCAATCCATTGTTGTAGCTGCTGCTTGACTCCTTTGTGCATATGCCGATCTCAACTATAAGACATCGACCGATTGTAAAATCTGCCCAACTTCAACGTCACTCAGACTTAAACGATGTGCCACCACAGCGACAAATACAGTTTGTATATCATCTGTCATTACAAAACCACGCCCCTCAACCAATGCATAAGCTTGTGCCGCAGCCTTCAATGCCAATACCCCACGCGTTGACAGCCCATGACGTAGCTTCCTTGTTTCAGCAGCCAAGTCCAAAATATAATTGAGTACAGCCTCGCTCAGAAAAACCTGTTTTGCCAGCTCACGTAAATGTAAAATATCAGCTTGATTAAATACAGCATCCAGTTGATGGATCAAAACCTGACGTGAACGCTGTTGCAATAACAATTTTTCCGCTTGTCGAGAAGGATATCCCAACGACAAACGCATCAAGAAACGGTCGAGTTGCGATTCTGGTAATGCATAAGTACCACTTTGAAACAATGGGTTTTGCGTGGCTAAAACCCAGAATGGTTGTGGCAATTCATAATGCACACCATCTACGGTAACAGCCCCTTCCTCCATTGCTTCTAATAAGGCGCTTTGAGTTTTGGGACTACAGCGGTTAATTTCATCTGCCAACAAAATCTGGGTAAAAATCGGCCCTTGCTTAAATTCAAATAGATGTTCTTTCTGATTAAAAATATTGATCCCAATCACATCACTCGCCAACATATCGTTAGTGAATTGAATCCGCTGGAAATGCAGCCCTGCCAGACGCGCCAAAGCACTAGCTAAAGTGGTTTTACCTAAGCCGGGTAAATCTTCAAACAACACATGACCACCCGCCAACAAGCAAGTCAGCGCCAATTTGGTTTGCTGTGGTTTATCTAAAATCAGCTGGTTTACTTCAAATAAGAATTGCTCAATCTTCTGGGCAAAGCTTTGAATATCTTGTTCTAATGCCTGATTCTGTTTTGTTTTCTCTTGAGCCGATGACTTTTCCATGCCCCACATTATTCTATCCCCCAAAATAAAACAGTGTATGTTCAACATACACTGTTTTGGTTTTTTTTCAAAGAAATCAAATAATTTCTAGCAAGGACACTTCTTCATATTGCCACCCGCAGAAGGATAACGCGCATCGATACAATGACGATAAAAAGTCTTTGCATCCATTGGCGTTAAATCTGGATGATGCACTTTCATATGCTGCACATAGGTTTCATAATCAGGCACACCGACCATCAGACGGAAACTCTGCTGCAAACGTTGCCATAAAACAGCAATACGCGACCAATTCTTCGGTGACAAAAGTAAGTGCTTTTGCGACATGATGGTGAATTTAATAATCTTCACGATCACTGCGCTACCTTGCCGAGCAATTTTAAAATCCATCGCTACTCTCCTTTGATGCTATTCGCAGTCATCGGGGTTTCTGAATAAACCGCTGGCGCTTCATTCGCGGTTGGTGTTGGGCTTGCCAAAGCACGGCGTATAATGCCAATTGATGCAATCACCATAACAATCGCAACAATCATAAAGAAGCCACAAAGTGCCGCATTGATTTGATTCGACATTACAATGGTCTGCATTTCAGCAACAGTTTTGGCTGGTGCCAATACCTCACCACGTGCAATTGCATCAGAGAAACGATTCGCTTGTGCAAGGAAACCAATTTTCGGATTTTCGTGGAAAATCTTTTGCCAGCCCGCTGTCATCGAGGTAATAAACAAGAAAATCGTTGGGACAATCGTCACCCAAACATATTTCTCTTTCTTCATTTTGAATAAAATGACGGTTCCCAAAATCAATGCCATCGATGCAAGAATCTGGTTACCGATACCAAAGAGCGGCCACAACGAGTTAATCCCGCCGAGTGGATCAACCACACCTTGATAAACGAAGAAACCCCAACCTGCGACCGCGACAAAGGTCCCGACCATATTTCCAAAGAATGAACTTGATTGCTTGATCGCTGGAACCACGATACCCACTGTATCCTGCACCATGAAACGACATGCACGTGTTCCTGCATCAACAGCAGTCAAAATGAATAAGGCTTCAAACAGAATCGCAAAGTGATACCAGAATGCCATCATGGAGCGGTTATTGAAAATCTCGGAAATGATATGCGCCATACCAATTGCAAATGTAGGTGCGCCACCTGTACGAGACAGAATTGAACTCTCACCCACTTCCTGAGCCAGTAAGGTCAACATTTCTGGACTAACCACAAAGCCAAGATTACGCACTGCTTCCGCAGCGGTCTCTACCGAGGTTCCTAAAACTGCTGCTGGCGCATTAATTGCAAAATAAATACCAGGATCAAGTACCGTTGCACAGATCATTGCCATGATACCGACAAATGATTCCATCAACATACCGCCATAGCCGATCATACGAATATTGACTTCATTATCGACCAGTTTAGGGGTTGTACCTGATGCCACCAGTGCATGGAAGCCTGAAATCGCACCACAAGCAATGGTAATAAATAGAAATGGAAATAAACTACCTGCAAATACAGGGCCTGTACCATCCACAAAATGCGTGACTGCTGGCATTTTCAGATCAGGCATCGCAAAGATAATCCCAATCGCCAAACCTGCAATCACACCAATTTTCAAGAAAGTTGATAAATAATCACGTGGCGCTAATAACAACCAAACTGGTAATACCGAAGCGATAAAGCCGTAAATAATCAGTGCCCATGTCAATTGCGTTCCACTGAGGGTAAATAATTGTCCCCAATATGGATCTTTTGCCACATCACCACCGTAGACAATTGCCGCCATCATCAGCACAAAGCCAATAATTGATACCTCAGCAATTTTCCCCGGGCGGAGATAACGCATGTAGATACCCATAAATAAAGCAATTGGAATCGTCGCTGCAATACTGAACACACCCCACGGGCTATGTGCCAAGGCTTTAACCACCACCAGTGCCAATACTGCAAGGATAATGATCATTACACCAAGCGTACCCAGCATCACAATCACACCAGCAAAAGTACCAAGCTCCTGTTTTGCCATCTCACCTAAAGAACGGCCATCGCGTCTTGTGGAGATAAATAAAACCAGAAAATCTTGTACCGCACCGGCAATCACTACACCGACCAAGAGCCAGATGGTACCAGGTAAATAACCCATTTGTGCTGCAAGAATTGGCCCGACTAAAGGCCCTGCTCCAGCAATCGCAGCAAAGTGATGACCAAATAAAACGAATTTATTGGTCGGTACATAATCCAGACCATCGGCAAGGCGATGCGCTGGTGTTAACCGTTTAGGATTTAATTCAAAAACTTTGTTTGCAATAAATAAACTGTAGAACCGATATGCAATGCTATATACACAGACCGCAGCAAGAACCAACCAGACTGCATTGACATGCTCACCACGACTAACCGCCAATATCCCAAATGAAATTGCCCCAACAATGGCAACCAAACTCCATAGGAGTTTTGAGGAAAGTGTTGACTTCGCTTGTGTTGTCTCCATTCAAAACCTCTCAAATACATAACGCGTGGTTATTTAGCTTTCCCTTTCTATATTTTCTGTAGAAGAAATATCTTTGTAAGTTTACCTTCTAGCTTCAATTATTTATCTAATACTTTGGCATAAAAAAAGGGATGATTGTTCATCATCCCCTTCGATAATTGTATATCTTGCGTAGCTCAGCTACGCCTTCACAATTATGCACGCTCTAGGTAGTCACCAGTACGGGTATCTACACGAACGCTTTCTTCTTGCTGTACGAATAATGGAACACGTACCACAGCACCTGTTTCAAGTTTCGCAGGCTTACCGCCACCGCCAGAAGTATCACCACGTACACCCGGATCAGTTTCAACGATTTTGAGGACAACGAAGTTCGGTGGGCTTACTGTTAAAGGTACGCCATTGAACAACATAATGGTACATTTTTCATTTGAATCGTCTTTTAACCATTTCGCAGCATCACCCATTGCTGTTTTATCAGCAGCGATTTGCTCAAAAGATACAGGATCCATGAAGTTCCACATTTCACCATCGTTGTAGAGGTAGTCCATTTCCACTTCTACAATATCAGCTGCTTCTAAAGAGTCACCTGATTTGAATGTTTTTTCTAATACTTTACCAGAGCGAAGGTTACGTAATTTCACACGGTTAAATGCTTGACCCTTACCTGGTTTTACATATTCATTTTCCATGATTGAACATGGGTTGCCATCAAGCATAACCTTAAGGCCTGCTTTAAAATCATTTGTAGAATAATAGGCCATGAAAGGCGCACTCCAAACTTAAAACTCAAATCTATTAATGCTAGACTACACGCACTGGTGTAACACTAACACTATTTTTAACGTATGGCATGATAAACTATTTACATCAAGAGCAAAACTGGCAATCGCAACTCAGTGACTTAATTACTGATCCTTTAGAGCTGTTAAATCTGCTTGAGTTATCTACCGATCAGCTATTATCAGGGGCAATCCTCGCCTCTGAACAGTTTAAATTGCGCGTCCCGCGCGCATTCGTCGGAAAAATGAGCATTGGCGATCCGCTTGACCCCCTGCTCCTGCAAGTCTTGCCTCATCACTTGGAACTGGAACAACATCCCGAGTTCGTGACCGATCCGCTCGGTGAGGAAGCGGCCAATCAAATGGCGGGGGTTCTGCATAAATACCAGTCGCGTTTTTTACTGACCTTGACCGGTGCCTGTGCAATTCACTGTCGATATTGTTTCCGTCGACATTTTCCATATCAGGAAAATCTTCCAAAAAATGACGACTGGATCAAGATCAAAACTTATATTGAACAAAATCCACAGATCAATGAAGTGATTTTAAGTGGTGGCGACCCACTGACTTTAAACAATCGAAAACTTGCTTTATGGCTAGAACGTCTAGCATCTCTCCCTCAGATCAAGATATTGAGAATTCATTCACGCGTTCCGATTGTGATCCCGAACCGTATTGATGAAGAGCTGATTTCTATATTAAAAAACAGTAGGCTACGCATTGTAGTAGTGGTACACTCAAATCACGCAGCTGAACTCGATGATTTCACTTGCTCAAAGTTATTACAGTTATCACTCCACCATATTACCGTGCTAAATCAGGCGGTTTTACTGAAAGGTGTGAATGATTCTGCAGAAACTTTAAATGCATTGAGTTTCCGTTTATTTGAAGCACGAGTAATGCCCTATTACCTTCATGTTTTGGATAAAGTCAAAGGTGCTCAGCATTTTGATTTAAGATCTTCAGAGATAGATCATATATACACTGATGTATTAGCAAGTTTGCCGGGCTATCTGGTGCCAAAACTTGTCAGGGAAATTGCGGGCGAAAAAAATAAAACACCGCTTTTTGGGGTTCAAACGTTCTGAGATTGATAACACAATGATGAATAATGCTTTTTCGGATATTTTTCAAATTCCAACTGTCTTGAGACGAGACAAACTCAGCTTTTGCGATACCAATTCGAAAAGTCTAAATGAATGGATTTCCAATTTATCCATCATGCAGTTGGGTGATACCTCTAAAGCATTATTTGCAGCCTTACTTGAACTAAGCGAACTTGAATGCCCTGAAACCTTACGTTTTGATTTGGTTCAGGTGCTGCACCCAACCATTGAAAATGTTTTGGGAAGTCTAGAAAAGAACTTTTTCAATCAGGGCGTGATCAGTTCAGATCGTAATGAGCACATTATTGAACTAGCCATGTTACTGCGCTGTTATTTTGCAGCGATTTATATCAATATCGTCCGCCGTAGTAACGATCAGCTCGATCAACAAAAATTCTCTATCTTTGCGCTAAATCAAAAGAAAAATCTACAAACGGCACGTACCCTCGCAACCTTTCAGTCCTTACAACAACTGACGCAACTGCTCTATCAACAACATATGTTGTATAGCGAACCTGTAGCAGGACAATGGCTGATTGCGCATCAGCTCTATGATGCTGCAGTGACACATAAATATCAGCATACCAATCTGGATCAGGTACAAGGTAAACCGAATGCATTAAGCAACATCTCACAAGCCTATGCCCAATTGATTTTGATGGATATTTTTAATACCAATCAAATTCGCCAATCCGAAATTCAAGCGTTATTCCAGTGTAGTTTTGACTGGGCAAAAATGGTTCAGATCCTGACCAAAGAAACAGACCTGACCAAATATGTAGTCGACACCACCAAAGACCACCCACCCATTTATAATAAAAAACAAAGCTCTGGCTTTAATCCAAATATTTTTATTAGTACGCATAGCTTACTGGATCACGTCACAGCAACCCTGCATAAAAATGCAGAATATGTTTCCAAGAATGAGAAGATCTATTTAACCCCTGCATTAAAATTCCATGTGCAAACCATTCTGGGCACGACAGCAGAACGTCGACATGAGCGTTATGAATATTCGGCTCAATTGCATATCTGTTTTGGCTTACTTACTGCTCACTTTTACCTATCTAAAGCCAAAAATTTTTCAGAAACACTGTTGTTAGATCATAGTTACGGTCTACAAAATGAATCAAAATTTATGTCTGCTTGGGATAAGAAAGGCTCAACGGACAATCAGGAATCGGCCATTCAACGTTTAAGCCGTGAAAGTAAAGCCGTTTACCAAGCTGATATCCTCGATATTAGTGTGAACGGTTATCGTATTAAATGGTCTGGGGAGGCACCAAAGAACTTAAGAACAGGTGAATATATTTTAGTTAAAGAAACATCGCATGGGCATTGGCGTGGCGGTGTGATTCGTTGGCTCAAACAATCGACCGAGAAAAGCCTGGAACTCGGCTTAGAAGTGCTGGCACAGGAGATCTTCCCTTGTGCGGTACGTGTTCAGGCAGATCGCCACATCAGCAATTATCATCCTACACTTTTATTAAAAAACCAGAATTTGGATGAAACCAAAACAACTTTAATTTTACCAGGTTCACAAATTTTTCGAGAACACCAAGCTGTTCATTTAAGATTGGGGAAAGAGGAAGTAAAAGTGTACTTATTAAACGCACAATTAATAACCCAAAGTTTTGTTCAATTTGATTTTGAACTGCTGAATGATGAGGAACAACCGATTCTTCAGCGATATATGGCACAAAAGAATATGGACACCATTGATCAAGATTTATGGGAAGCTTTAAAGTGAGAAATTCTTTACTCTCTAAAAAATTAAAACGCACTGAAACACGTTTATTGATTATTGATGATAACCAGCTTCGTTATAATCAGATTTCAGCTTTATTTACGGCTCAAGATCATCAAATTAAAGCAACCTTGCTCGATGATCTCAAAACCTTCGAGAAACAGCTTAATTTACCTTGGGATATCGTTATTTTTGGTCGGGCCTACGACTTAAAAATCGAACAGACCCTCTCCCTGATTCAAGCTTCATCGCAACCAAGTTTGCCAGTTCTGTTACTCGAACCTGAGGACTATAAAGCCGATCAATATCAGACTTATATCCATAAAGGCATTTATGATATCTTAAATCTAAAAGCCCCAGAAAAATTCTATATCAGTATTATTCGCGCGCTTTCTTACAGTCGCTTAGTACAAGCAGAACATCGCTTGCTCAATGAGCTGGAAGCTGCACAAACGCAAGCGCAATCACTGGTTGCAGAAAGTCATAAAGCGGTTGCCATTTTGCAGGAAGGTATTCACATGAATGTGAATGCTGAATATGCAAATCTATTTGGTTTCGCCAATCCAGAAGAATTAGTAGGCTTGCCGATTCTGGATGTATTGCAGCCAGAAGACTTAAGCCAGTTTAAACTGCGCTTTAAAAAGATTTCTCAAGGACAGTTTGAACAAGGCCGTTTTGAACTTCGCACACAAAATTCAACGGTGAAGCAAAATCCCCTTCATCTGGAATTCTTACCTTCAGGCAATGAAGATGAAATCCAGCTCAATATTGAATGTGGCACTTCATCTCAAGCGGCAGCAACGCCTTCAACAGCCGCACCTGTAGAGAAAGCATCGAGTCTAACCAGTGCCTTACAACACATTAACCGTCAGTTGACCAATCATCCTGCAAATGCCAATGCGCTGGTTTTATTCAGCTTAAGCAATTGCCCAAGTGAGGTTTTCCAAACCGATTGGCGTGGGACGCGTGCATATTTTGCCAATATTCCTCACTTCATTAAAGAACAAGTAAACGTCCCTGTATGTCAGGTTGAACACGGTTTGTATGTCTCATTATTTCAAGCAGAATCAAAGAGCGTGCTCAATTCGCTCCTGATTGGTTTGAATAGCTTACAAAAACCACAACTGGTGGTGACCGATCATTATACCTTCCCGCTGCATTTAAAATTAGGCTATTGTGAAATTACCCAACCAATTGCAGATGAAGTTCGTTTTGAACAGGTTTTAACCAAGGCTTTCCTGGTTCCTCTACCTGTGTTTAATAGCCCGAAAATTGATGCAGATATTGGCCTTACCACAGAACATATTCCTGTTGCTGTACAATTAACTCTGCTACAAGAGCTGAAAAAGAAACTTGATGCTGGCGATATCCATCTGAAATATCAGCAGCTCTATGACAAGCAGGATCAACACACACATACTTATGAAGTATCTGGCGGGTTTATCTATAATAATCAGTGGCAGGATTTAAGTGATCTTGGCGACTTGAAAGATGATCCTGAGCTCTCTATTCAACTCGATCGCTGGATTCTTGTTGAAGCCTGCAAGCAGTTACACAACTTTATTACCCAATATCCAAAAGCGAAATTGATTGTAAATCTCAATCATCACGTCTTGCTGAATGATAAAAAGCTGCCAGAACTGGTGGCGAAGCTGTTAACCATTATTGGCAGTAAACAAGCTCATCCTTTAATTTTGCAGTTCTCTGAACAATCACTGCAACAAAACCTGTCACAAGCACAACCGCAAATCGCTTTATTGCGTCAGCACGGCGCCGAAATTTCAATCCGCGGTTTTGGCGATTCCCTCTACAGCGATTCGATGTTGCAACAAATCGATGTTCAGTATCTGAGCCTACATAGCAAACTCACCCAAATGCTGAGCGCTGAAAAAGACATGGCGACACTACAAGAGAAGATTTTGCACTTTATCGGGCAAAAACCTGTCGAAATATTCTTAACCGAACTCAATGATATGAACCTGTTTGCCAATGCATGGAATGTTGAAGCACGCTTTTTGCAAGGTAACTATTTCCAGAAAAAACTGGATCGTCTTACTGACGTACAGGATCAATAACACCTTCTCAGGATTGAGGAACTGCTGCAAGTGTTTCTCAGTCCAATAATCCACACGCATAAAAAAACGGGCATATAGCCCGTTTTTTCTTTCTTGATATTAACGTTTGATAGAACGTGACATACCAGAGAAACGTTGTTTGAATTTGTCGATACGGCCGCCTGTATCCACATTCTTTTGTTTACCAGTATAGAATGGGTGGCAAGCTGAACATACGTCAAGGTAAATTGTTTCTTTACCAAGCGCAGATTTAGTTTCGATAACGTTACCACATGAACAAGTAGCAACTAATGTTTCGTATTTAGGGTGAATATCGGCGCGCATGGTCGATGCTCCTATTTAGTAAGAAAGGCTTAAGCTGTTATCGCAATTGATCACTCTCAACATGAGGAAAGCAAAGTGTTCTCACACTTGCAGATCAACACCACAACAGACCATTTCTTTTGACTCACCGAGACTCTAACGGTCAGAGCAAAGTCAACAAGTGGCGAGCATTATACGCCAATAAATTAAATTTTGCGAACTATTCTTGATTCGATTTTGACCAATGATTCGCAATAATGCCACAGACCATGAGCTGGATTTGATGAAAAATCATAATCGGCAGCACAATCATTCCCAAAGGCTGTCCAATAAACAGGATCTGCGCCATCGGGACACCACTCGCCAAGGTTTTCTTGGAACCACAAAAGAAAATCGTAACCTGATCGGCTCGTGTAAAGCCTAACCATTTTGGCACATATAATGCCAGCAACATCACGATGGTTAACAGTACCGAACATGCCAGGATTAAATAAAACAATGTCAGGCCATTCACCTGTTGCCATAGACCTGCAATCACGGCGCTACTAAACGCACCATAGACCACCATCAGAATCGATCCCTGATCGAAAGCCTTGACTAAACTCGGCATTTTAACCATATAAGGGAAAATATAAGGACGTAGTAACTGACCTAACACAAATGGTACCAGTAGCAACAAAGTAATTTGCAGAATAGATTCGGTCGGATCAAAATCATGCTGACTTTGGCCTAAAATAAAATAACTGACCAAAATCGGGGTAATCATCATGCCGACAATATTAGAGAAAGACGCACTACACACTGCCCCAGCCACATTGCCTTTGGCCATAGAGGTAAATGCAATTGACGACTGCACTGTTGATGGCAAGAAGCACATGAACAGGAAGCCCCAATAGAGTTGCTGGCCTAATAGCGGTTCTAACACAGGCTTTGCCAATAACCCAATCGCTGGAAAAACCAAGAAAGTAAAAGCAAACACTAAAGCATGCATTTTCCAGTGCAGCATGCCTTCAACCACAGCTTCACGTGAAAGTTTTGCCCCGTGCAAGAAAAAAAGTACGGCAATTGCAACAGTCGTAAGAATATTAAAATAATGTGCAACCTGACCTGAAACTGGAAAAAAAGTTGCCAGTATCACCATCACAATCAATAAAATTGTAAAGCGGTCCAATGCCAATAATTTCAACATAACTATCCCTATCCACGCTAATAATGAAAAAGCCCAATATGGCGAATAATTCAACCATTTGATCAAATTACTCATCATACTGGGCTATTTAAATAAAGCTAGCGTTTTAGGCCAAAAATCTTGAACTTTAAAGCCAAGATTAGTTGTTATAGGCATCCTGATCTTGTTGAATCAATTCGACTTTATAGCCGTCTGGATCTTCAACAAAAGCAATTACCGTCACACCACCTTTCATTGGACCAGCTTCACGTACGACTTTACCGCCACGTGCCTTGATTTCTTCACATGCTTTATAAGCATCGTCTACACCAATCGCAATGTGACCATAAGCATTGCCCAAGTCATAGCTAGAAGTATCCCAGTTATGCGTGAGCTCAAGTACGGTATTGTCTTTTTCATCACCATAACCTACAAATGCTAACGTAAAACGCCCTTCTTCATAGTCACGTTGGCGTAGCAATTTCATACCAAGTACCTCAGTGTAGAACTTTAAAGACTGTTCTAAATTACCTACTCGTAGCATCGTATGTAACATGCGCATAGTTATTCACCTTTCTGCTGTGTTGTCTGGTTTTCATGATCACGTAAAAGTTTCGCGACCCAAACCACAAGAACTAAAATTGGGATACCAATTAAAGTCGTCATTAAAAAGAAATTCGGATAGCCAATATTGCTGACAATTGTTCCCGAATACCCACCCAACAATTTAGGCGTGAGCGTCATGAGAGAACTGAAAATCGCATATTGAACGGCTGTAAATGATACGCTGGTTAAGCTAGATAAGAAGGCAATAAATGCTGCACCTGCCAAACCAGAGGCTAAATTATCGATAATAATCGCCAAATACAACCATAAAGAACTGTAGCTCTTAATCACCTTACCTGAGAGTTCAACAGTTCCAGCCTGACCTGGATCAATCACCGCCACAGGCTGAATATCAATATCTAGCGCCTCGGTATGTGAAGCAGTATCGATACGGTATTGTCGTGTTGCCAGTAATTCATGACCAGCATTATTTTTCTGATTCGCCAAAGCAGTAATGGTTTTGCTGCTAGATGCTTGCAACAGTTTGCCGTCTACCGCACCCGTAAATAAACCATTGGAATCAACTTTCGCGACAAATTCCTGACCATCGAGTTTTAAAACAACAGGACGTTCAGCATTTAAATCTTCAGCTTTGATTCCTGCCAACTGCCCTTTAATCACCAAACTTTGTTTTAACTCTTTTGGGGTTAACTGATCGTCATTACTAATCGGCAACAACTGGATTTGTGGCTGTTGCGAAGTAATTAAATAAGGCACTGCAAGTTGAATGTTTGAATCAGCTTGATTCTGATACTGGGTACTGACCTGAACTGAATTCGCTTTCGCCAAGACCTCATTCGGTACTTGCAACTTCCAGTAGCCCACCTCATCAGTGTGTACCTGATAGCGTTGCTCACCCACCTGAACTTGTACCTGATCCAGTGGTTGACCAGATTTCACCAAACCAATGAAAATCAAATTGGTTGAACTTGCCAGCACCGCCCCCACAAACATCAGTTTCATAATGTTCATACGTTGTGCCAGCAAACCACCAAGGAAACCACCAATCAGGCTAAATAGAACGCCATAGATCTTCACGGCTTCCGCAATCTGTTCTTTACTAAAGTTCAGATCCTGATAGAACACATTGGAAATGACCCCTGCAATGATGTCCGAGATACGGAAAAAACCGATGAGCAATAACAACACCAATGCAAGCTTGACACCATAACGCTTAAAGAAGTCCAGAATAGGCGCAACCCAGGTTTCTTTCGCCATTTGCTGGTTCACAACACCGATTTTGACCAGTCCAAAACCAATCAATAGCGCTGCTGCTGTAGCGGTTAAAAAGCGTAGTGCTTCTAAACCAAATAATGCGGCTGTGTCTTTAATGTCTGCTGATTTAGAAATTGCCTCTGTTACATTGCCCGAATAGATATAACTCACCACGAATGTAGCGACTGCAACAAAAAATACAAAGACTAGGCGATAGTAATCAGTGGTTTTGTAGTGCTTATGAATACGATTGACCTGTGGCTCACGCACACATAGCGTGGTGATAATACCGACGACCATGACTGCAGCCATAGTTAAATAAGTATATTTCCAAGCCTCGTAAATATAGTTCCCTTTTGCAGTTCCGAGATAAGCAGCCAAGAACAAAGCACCTGCACCCGCAACAATCATCCCGATACGGTAACCGGCATTGTAAGTTGAGGCTAATACCGTCTGCATTTCAGTTTCAGCGAGCTCAATACGATAAGCGTCAATCACAATATCTTGCGTTGCCGCCGAGAAGCCCAGTAACACAGCGCCCACCGCCATCTGGATCAAATAGCTCTGTCCAAGTGCTGGATCAGAAAATGCCATAATACAAATCGCACAGATAATCAAACTTTGTGCAATCAGCAACCAGGCACGACGGCGACCCAAGCTTTTGGTTAGAAATGGAACTGGCAACTCATCAATCAGCGGTGCCCAGACAAATTTAAAGGAATATCCTAATGCAGCCCAACTGAAAAAGGTGACTGCACTCTTCTCAATGCCCGCCTCACCTAGCCATAAAGACAAGCTAGAAAAAATCAATAAAATTGGTATCCCCGCAGAGAAACCAAGAAATAACATAATCAGGGCACGACGATCTAAAAATGCTTTAAATGCCGAAGCCCACCCAGTGGCTTGTGTTGTCATTGGTTATTATTTTCCAATAATCTATAAATGTGCTTATTCAATCGTTTCTTGCTCTTGCTTGCAAGTTGCTTTATGCAATCATTCTTTTGTTTTGTCGATAAAAAACACAAGTTCGCTTGATCTTTAGGTCCAAAACTGTATACCTTTAATTACTCAACTTACGTTTATTTGTTGGATAGCAACAGTGACCCAAAAACTTGATCAAATGACTGCAACAACTTTATCTTTAACACCAACAAACACGATTACAGCGAAGATCAATTCATTTCCAAGCGCTTTTGAACAGACGGACATACAACCAACACTGATTAAAACAGCACTACGTGCAGACCAACTCACGCATACTCCAGATTTAGCGGAAATACCAAGTTCAACCAAACGAATCAAGCCTCTTAATAACTTCTTAGGACAAGATCGCGCACGCGCTTCGGTTGAGGCGGGTATTGCCCTGCCTTATTCTGGCTATAATATTTTTGCTGTGGGGACAGCTGGACTGGGTAAGCGCACCATGATCAAGCGTTTACTGCAACAACACGCCAAAACCATGCCAACCCCAGATGACTGGGTATATCTCAATAATTTTAAAAATCCGCGTCAACCGATTGCTTTACGCTTTCCAGCAGGACAAGGCGTTAAATTCCAGAATGCCTTACAGCAAACATGGCAAATTATTCTTAAACAATTAGAACGCCGTTTTAGTGCCGAAAGTTATCACAACCGCATTGAACGTATTCGTCAGGCCACAGGCGATGTCCAACAGCAGGCACTGGTCGAACTCACCAAAGAAGGTGAAGAACTCGATTTAAAACTGATTTCGCGTAATGACAAACATGTCTTTATTCCGATGCAACTCAAAGATAATGAATATTATGAGTTGACGCAGAGTGACCTGAATACGCTCAATAGCAAAGAACGTGCTGAAATCACCTCAAATATTCGCTATATGGAGAAGAAACTTGAGCGCCTCGGATTACATCTCGGTGATCTGGAAGATGATGCACGCGATCAAGTTTCAAGTCTAAATCGCGATATTGCAACGCAAGTGGTTACGCCTCGGGTAGAATCGATTTTAAATAAAAATAAAGACGTCAAAGGTCTGGATTTATATTTAAAACATTATGCAGAAGACATTATTGACAATGTTGAGCTCATTCTTGAACAAGAAGAGGATGACTTTACCCCAGCTTTATTCAACCGTGTTCCATCACGCTACCAAGCCAATGTCATTGTATCGAATAAACCGAACAGCGGTGCGCCAGTCATTTTTGAAGACTTCCCAACACACTACAACCTGTTAGGCCATGTTGAGCAACTGACCCATAACGGCACCATTACCACTGATTTCACCTTGATTCGTCCAGGTTCATTACATCAGGCCAATGGTGGCTTTTTAATGCTGGAAGCTGAGCAATTGCTTGAGCAACCTTATGCATGGCAGGGTTTAAAACGCGCATTAAAATCTGGTCAGCTTAAACTGTCTTCACTAGAGCACATGCTAACCCTAACAGGTAGCATCTCGATAGAACCTGCTTCAGTTCCCCTTGATATTAAAGTAGTTTTATTGGCAGAGCCTGAAATTTATTATGAAATTTTAGAGGTTGAACCTGAGCTCGGCAGTGTCTTTAAAATTCGCGCTGACTTTACAGATACATTACAACGTAATGACAGTAATGAGCAGGCATATATGCAGCTGATTGCGGATTATGTACAAGCCGATAAGCTATTGCCTTTTGATCGCTCTGCACTTGCAGCGTTACTGACGGATTCAAGTCGTCAGGCTGAAGACCAAAGCTCACTCTCTTTGCATGCCTCTACGCTGGGTGATTTAATTCGCGAAGCACATCACCATGCATTTAAAGCTGGCGACAAGATTGTGACCGATGAGCATGTCAATCAGGCATTGCATCACCGTCAATATCGCTTAGGCTATTTACGTGAACTCTACTGGCAGGATCTGTCTCGTGGGACACAATTGATTGAAACCTCTGGGCATCGTCTGGGGCAAATCAATGCCCTCTCCGTGATTCATTATGCTGATGTCGAGTTTGGTTTGCCTTCTCGTCTCACTGCCTCTGTTTATCAGGGTGGCGGTGATATTCTGGATATTGAGCGTAGCGTAGAACTGGGCGGCTCTCTACATGCCAAAGGTGTGTTGTTAATGTCGAGCTTCCTGAAAGCACATTTTGGTCGCGAACAAATCCTGCACTTCTCTGCCGCATTAGCCTTTGAACAAAGCTATGGTCAAGTCGATGGAGACAGTGCGACAGTTGCAGAATTGTCTGCACTGATCTCCGCAATCTGCCAGATCCCGATTGATCAATCTTGGGCAATCACAGGTTCGATGAACCAGTTAGGTCAGGTTCAGCCGATTGGTGGGGTCAATGCTAAAATTGAAGGCTTCTATGATGCCTGTAAATTACAAGGTCTAACTGGCAAACAAGGTGTGATTATTCCACGTCAAAATATGCAACACCTGATGCTACGTCAAGATGTCAGCGAAGCGGTTAAAGCGGGACTGTTCCATGTTCACGCAATTGACACCATTGACCAAGCTTTAGAAATTTTGATGGCACGCCCAGTCGGCACGCTGGATAAAAAAGGTCGCTACAGCAAAAACTCGATTTATGCTGCAGTGATGGAACAACTTGAGTACTGGCAAGCAATCGAAGACGGCGAAGCGGTTGAAGAGGACGAACCAAAGAAAAAGAAAAAGCGTAAAAAAGCCAAGAAAGATGAGGTGGAAGCAAAAGCCAAAGCGAGTGAAGAAAACACCGCTGAAGCGAAAACGCTAAAATCGATAAGTAAAAAGAAAATTAAATAAGTAAAAAGGCCATGTTCTTCGGAACATGGCCTTTTTACTTAGGCGACACCCTGCAAGGAGCGTCCACCAGGTAACTGGGCAAAATATTGCTTCAAGGCATCAATACAACGATGAACCTTTATTGGGTATTGTTCACGCTTCGAGGTTAAAGCATGCAAGGTATAAGCTGGTAGTTGCCAATCTGGTAGAACCTCAACCAAAGATCCATTGATCAGCTCTTTTTGAATATCCATATAGAGAATACGCGCCAAACCATGCCCTTGCTGACATAACGCCTTGGCAACGAATACATTATTAGTACCTAAACGAGTTTTCATATCCACATTGACTACATCCCCACTAATACCGTGGCGGAAAGTAAAATGCTGATAGTTTTGCATTAAAGTAATTGGAAGCAGCTCATGATGACGTAAGTCTTCAGGACGAGTAATCGGTTGTGCTTGATTCAGATAACTTGGAGATGCAACCAGAACCTGATCTACACGTGCCAATGGCACAGCAGACAATTGCTGATCTTCCATCTTCAAACTCATTCGAATCGCAATATCAATACGCTCTTCAATCAGGTCAATATAACGATGGTCTGCTTCAAAATGAATCGCCAGCCCTTTATGCGCCGACATCCAGTGAGACAATGCAGGAATGACGTGTAATGCACCCAATTCAGGTGTGGTGGCAATACGCAGATCTCCAACCAGATCATCACGTAATTCATTAATACGAATTTTGCCCCGTTCAGCTGCAGCCAGCATTTCCTGACAACTGAGGAAAAATGCCTGTCCAGCTTCTGTAAGACTGAGTTTTCGGGTTGAACGATGAAGTAGGGTCACATCCATTTCTTGTTCTAAAGAACGGATTTGTTGGCTAACCGCACTGGTTGTAATTCCGAGTTCCCTTGCTGCACCACTAAAAGAACTTTTTTCTACAACGCAAGCAAAGACCCCCATTGCACGCAATTGATCTAGCATAGACTTCCCTCTCAACTTAATTTATTAATATGCTTATTGTTCTAATGAAAGCAATCAAATTAAGTATACAAGGAAGTCTATTTTTAGACTAGGGGGATTATTAATAAATTATTGAAAGTTTATTAATAATCTTTAGTTAATTTGGTAAAACTGTGCTTGGGTTCACAGGTTTGCCATCCAGGCGAACTTGGAATTCCAACATGACTTGTGATGCGCCAGAAGACCCCATTTCTGCAATTTTCTGTCCAGCTGTCACATTATCACCACTTTTCACCAGCATTTTGCTGTTGTGTGCATAAGCTGTGATATAGCCATCAATATGTTTCACCAACACCAGATTGCCATATTCTTTTAGGCCGTCAGCCGCATAGACTACCTGACCATTTGCAGCTGCAAAGATTGGATCGCCAACATTACCGCCATAGCGTGTACCTTTTACATTACTCGCCAGATTGAAGGTTTGAATCACAGCACCATTCGATGGTTTAACCCAACGCAGACTTGATGCGACAGTCGAAGATGACGGATTCACTGGAACCGCTGGCACGACAGGACGAGGTACAACTGGTTGTGGTTTTGGCGCTACAGGTTGCTGAGTTGGTAAATTAATACTTTGACGCTGGATTGGAGCTGTTTGCGCCATCGCTTGCGTTGATGTAGTACGCTGAGCAACTGAACCTTTTAAACGCAATGATTGATTGACATAAATACGATAAGGCGGTGCGATATCATTCAGTGCAGCAACATTAAGATAGTTCAAACCATAACGATTTGCGATCCCGCTTAAGGTATCACCTGAACGCACCGTGTAATAGTTTGGTGCTGGCATCGTATGACGTGCTCCACCATTGACTTGCGGTTTTGATGCACACCCTGTCATAACTGCCACTGTCGCAACCGCCATAGACAAAACGATTGTTTTAATCATTTTCTGTGATAGAAAAACCGAGACATGGTTTAAGTGCATCTTCGCCCTCATCGAAAAAACCTCAATTTATTTGCGCTAAGAGTATCAAAAAAGTGAGAAAAAACGAGTTCTCACTTTCTTTATTCACAAAGTTATAACATTCACACCATTATCCATTTACATGAGCATGTAAATTTTCCAGCACCGTGTAGTTGGTTGCATCCATCTGGATTGGGGTAATACTGACATAACCATTTGACACAGCAAAGAAGTCTGACTGAATAAAATCCGAGACAGGCTGCGGATCTGTCACCGCTTCACCTGCCAGTCCAATCCAATACACCTGACGTCCACGCGGGTCAACATGGCTGCTGATCGGTTTCGATTGTGCCCTGCGCCCTTGATAGGTCACTTGAGCACCTTGAATCTGCTCAACATCCGGAATATTAATATTAAAAATATGGCGCGGTGGTAAAATTGGTAAACCTTTGGCAATAAAGTCGTGTACCCATTGTGCTGCTTTTGCATAATGTTCTGGATGCTCATATGCACGTACATTCGCGCCCGCCAGAGATACTGCAATCGCAGGATGTTTCATTAAACGCCCTTCAAAAGCTGCACCAACAGTCCCTGAATATAAAACATCATCGCCCAAATTTGCTCCACTATTGATTCCGCTGACCACCAGATCAAATTCAAAATCAAATAAGCCATTCATGGACAAATAAACACAATCTGCTGGTGTGCCATTTACCGCCCAGACATCTTCAGATATTTGAACAGGACGTAAAGGACGATCCAGCGTTAATGCACTTGAATAACCACTACGTTCACTTTCAGGCGCAACCACAACCACACGACCTAAAGGTTTTAATGCTTGAGCCAAAGCCTGTAGGCCAGGTGCGAACACACCGTCATCGTTTGCAATTAAAATATTCACTAAAATCAATTCTCTTCAATGTTACTAAGCAGTTTTTTCAATTGAATTATTCTTTGAATTATATATATTTATGGCTTCTTAGTATTAAAAATTTACGCAGCCATGAGACATTTATCTAATTTTCTTAAAGTTTTTGGGGTGAGTTTCACGCTTTTTACAGCACCTGTTGTATTTGCAGATGAAGCGGTTTCAGTTAAAGAAGCAGATGCACTGATTAAAGATGATATTGCCAATGCGCAAGTACTGATTGAGATGTGTCCAGCTCTGATTGGTAAAAATGCCAAATTTGATCAAAACATCAAAAAAATGGTTGGAACTTATTTAAGTAACTATTCTGACAAATCAGCTTCGCTTGAGAGTTTGCAAAAGGATGCGGAATTTAAAAGTTTGTTGAAGGATGCCCATGAAGCGGCAACTGAAGTCGACAAGACTGAGCAAAAAGCGGTATGTGAAGAAGTATTGAATTTCGAAGGTTAATCACACTTTAGAATATCAGTGTGGTTTTAAATCTAGATTGTTTAAAACCACACCTTCTCCATTTCATCATCCACATCATATCCCTATATCGCTACAGCCATTACCACGCATCTGGCTCACGAACCATATGAATAATATTTGCAGGGCTGGTAATCCATCCACCCTTAAAACCTTCGGGCAAAGGCTCAATCGCATCACAACGCACAACACCCGCTTCATTTAGATATTGAGCTGCCTCAGTAAAATCATCCGTAAATAGTTCAAGCCAAAGTTCTGCCTGACTCATTTCTGGTACGGCGGCGATCCACAGTTTGACTGGCCCGAATTCAAAACCAATATCAGGTTCTTTTTCTGTAATCTGTTTAAGACCAATCACATCCCGATAAAATGCAACTGTCGCTTCAAATTGATGAGGTGGAAGTTTTAGTGCGATATCAACACCACCATTAAATCTATTCATTCTCTTACTCCTTACGTTAATCTCTTCTTTCTTTATTAACTCCTTCTTATCATTTTAATTTTCTACCTCACCTTTTAATGGCTAATTTTTAATCTTGTTTAAGTCTATACAGGATGTCAAGTGACCTCATGCCATCCTCCACGACAGCGAAAGCAGGACGAATACGGCAGGAGAAAATCGCTTAAATCTATTGAAGAATTTAAAATTCTGAAAATTTAAACCCACACTTTCTCCACGTTTCCTACAGCAAACATACAATTTTTTACCTGCATCTATGCTATAAGTTATTCAAATTCTTTAAGTCTTGTTCTGAGTTTGATTTCTTATGAAGAAAAATGTTTTTAAAACACTAGGTTTATCATTTCTCATCGCTTCTAGCGCTTTAGCTCCTACAGCATTTGCGGCAGATAAAAAATCTACGGATGCAGAAAAGATTGAAGTGACTCCAACTTCTGATAGCGTAACCAAGCAAGAGCTTGCAGCGATCTATGTTCTCTCTGAAATTTGTCCAAGTCTGATTGGCAAAGATTTAAAATTTAACAAAGCCTATGACAATCTGGTTAAAGCTTATTTAAATAATGACCCGAAAGCAGTTGAAACTTTAAATAAACGTGTAAAAGGCCAAGATTTTAAAGAGGCTTTAAAAGAAGCACGTAATGATGCAAAAGCAGCATCTGACAGTGATAATCGTCAAATTTGCGATGATGTCCGTAATTATTATTCCAAATAAGATGAACAATTAAGGTTCAGGTTACAATACTGTATGAAAAAGCCGATTTCCCCCGTAGAAGTCGGCTTTGCTTTATCCTAAAATGCTAGGCTCGTCTGCTTCATACAAGATATTGGAACCACCTAGAATGACACACAAAAGCGCTCTTGCTGCATTATTACTTTTGCCAAGCTTTTCATATGCAGCAACTGTCCTATCCGCTCCACCAGAATTAAATAATAAATCCTACGTATTAATGGATTACGAGACTGGACAGATTCTCGCTGCCAAAAACGAAAATGAAAAACTTGCACCTGCTTCAATGACAAAAATGATGACAAGCTACATCATTGAGCAGAAACTTTTAAAGGGTGAATTGACTGAAAATGAACAGGTACGCATGAATGAATCTGCGTGGTGTCGTGGTAGCAGCTCTGAATCATGTATGTATGTTCCATTAAATGGCACTGCAACCGTTTTAGAAATGTTACGTGGGATTATCATCCAGTCTGGTAATGATGCTTCTAAAGCAATGGCTGAACATATCGCGGGCAATGAAGGTACCTTTGCTCATATGATGAATCAGGAAGCAAAGCGTGTTGGTATGGTGAATACTCACTTTATCAACTCAACAGGTATGCCAGCTGAAGGTCATTATTCAACAGCCAAAGATATGGCAATCCTTGCACAGCACATCATTAAAGACAGTTCTAAATACTATCCAATCTATTCAGAAAAAGAATTTGCTTTTAATGGCATCAAGCAAGGCAACCGTAATGCCCTGCTTTATACCGATCCAAGCGTTGATGGTTTAAAAACAGGTCACACCAATGAAGCGGGTTTCTGCTTAACCACTTCAAGTAAACGTGGCCCAATGCGTTTAATTTCAGTGATCTTCGGAACACCAAGCATGAATGAACGTGCTAATCAAACACGTACACTTTTGGCTTGGGGCTTTGCAAACTTTGAAACAGCCAATGTTCAACCAGCAAACCAGGTTCTTGCCAAAGCAAAAGTATGGTTTGGTAAACAAGACGATGTTCAAATTGGTTTAGCAGAAAACTTCAATGTGACCATGCCTAAAGGCCAAGCAGATAAAATCAAAACTCAGCTTGTGGTTCAACCTAAACTCAATGCACCTTTAGCAAAAGGCCAAGTTGTAGGTAAACTGGTTGCAAGCCTTGATGGTAAAGTGATTGCGGAAAAACCTCTGGTTGCATTAAAACCTGTTGAAGAAGCTGGTTTCTTCGCACGTATGTTTGACCATATCAAAATGTTCTTTAGCAACTTGTTCTAAATTTTAGAAGAGTTAGATTAAGCATTCATGCTCTTGGGTATGAATGCTTTTTTATTTTATAATTCCCCTAAATTTTCAAGCGAACGCTGCTATGCCAAAGAACATTCGTCCTTATCTCGACCAAAAACCTGATGTTGATTCTAGCTGTTATATCGATGAGATGTCGGTTGTTGTAGGTGATGTTAAACTCGCTGAAAATGTTTCGGTCTGGCCTTTTGCTGTGATTCGCGGTGACGTGAACTCAATTCAGATTGGTAAAAACAGTAATGTACAAGATCATTGTATGTTGCATGTCAGCCATAAAAACCAGTCTAAACCGAATGGTTCGCCATTGGTCATTGGTGAAGATGTCACTGTTGGGCATCATGTGACTTTACATGGTTGTACCATTGGCAGTCGTGTCTTGATCGGAATTAATACCGTTGTTTTAGATGATGTGATCATTGAAGATGATGTAATGATAGGTGCTGGTAGTCTTGTTCCGCCACGTAAAGTGTTAAAAAGCGGTTATTTATATGTCGGTAGTCCAGTACAACAAGTGCGTGCACTGACTGAGAAAGAAATGGAGTTTTTACCTTATTCAGCACGTCATTATGTGAAAGTGAAGGATAATTACAAGAATAGCGAAGATTAACTTCGCTTTTTCCTCTTCTATTCTTTATACATCGTTAAGAATAATAAACTTTTAGAGATATCTAATGAGCACTAATCATCCACATGATTGCCCCACTCCAGATGAACTGATTAATACAACTAAACTCAATATTGAGAAATATGGACTGCAAGTCGTAGGAATTAGTGCGACAGACTATCTACCTTCTTTTAGCTATAGTGTCGGTTTGTATGAAAGCTATCAACATCCTGAAATTATATGCTTCGGATTACCAACTGACTTAGCCCATATGATTATCAATGATGTAGCGGATCTAATCAGAAATGGTGAAAAGATAAAATCTTATAATCATTATGGAAACATCTTCAAAAATAGTCGTGCTGAGTTTTTACCAGTAGATTTTAGAAATATTGAAGATTATTTTGGTGCTGCTTTAAATTACTACCAACACAACAACTTTTCCGCTTTGCAATTAGTCTGGACAGATCGCAATGATAAATTTCCTTGGGAAGATGAGTTTGAGGAAAGATTTATTCATGATCAACCACTCTTAGACCGAAATGCTGATTTTAAATTTAGAGAGGCTAAAAATTTAGGCGTCTTTACGACTAGCCAATGGTTAGAACATAACCAGCCTATTTTAAGAGTTGTTCATGACATTGATGGTGACTGGCAATTTTTAACAGGCGATCAAGAACAAGAAGATATTCGTCTTGTTGCTTTGGAACAAATGGTATTAAGAGATCCAACTCTGAATGAGGTGTTCGATCTAGACTACAATCAAGCAGCAGAAAGAGGCTTTATCGGTGGAAAATGGGAAAGATCAAATCTTGAAGATTATGAGGATATATAAGGCAATTATTTTGTCTAGAAATCTGACCATAGCCAAAAACTCTCAAATTTTGTAGAATACATTTTTTAAAACCATGGTGCTTTCTATGACCGCTTGGACACCTCATGTCACAGTCGCCACTGTTGTCGAAAAAGACGGACGTTTTCTGTTTGTTGAAGAACACAGCGAAGGCTTTGTACATACCGTGTTTAATCAACCTGCTGGTCATGTAGAATGTGGTGAAACCATTATTCAGGCAGCGATTCGTGAGACTCTGGAAGAAACAGGTCATCATGTTGAAGTCGATCATCTGCTCGGTATCTATACCTACACTCCTCCAATGTTCCCCGATCGTACCTATTATCGTTTTTGCTTTTTGGCGCATGTCACATCAGTTGAAGAAAATGCGCAGCTGGATACAGGTATCGTGGGTGCTGTGTGGATGAATCTGGATGAACTACAAGAATCTGCACGAGCGCGTAGCCCATTGGTTTTAAAAGCTATTGAAGATGCCCTTGCTGGCAAAAAATATCCTTTATCGCTTATTTATGAGCACCCTTTCTCTCCCTCATTAACTTCTCATTTGGATGCTTAATTAGATGCAACAACGTGTCATCGTCGGTATGTCTGGTGGTGTAGATTCCTCTGTTTCTGCCGCATTATTACTTCAACAAGGATATCAAGTTGAAGGTCTTTTCATGAAAAACTGGGAAGAAGATGATGGTACGGATTACTGCACAGCCCTTGAAGACTTGGCAGATGCTCAGGCCGTTGCAGATAAAATTGGCATCAAACTGCATACTGCCAACTTTGCCATGGAATATTGGGATCGTGTCTTTGAGCATTTCCTCGCTGAATATGCTGCGGGTCGCACACCAAACCCAGATATTCTCTGTAATAAAGAAATTAAATTCCGTGCGTTCCTCGACCATGCCATGACTTTAGGTGCAGACTTTATTGCAACAGGTCACTATGCCCGTCGTGGTGCAAGCATGCAAAATTCGCGTGGCGAAACCTATGCGCCATTACTCCGTGGTGTTGATAATAATAAAGACCAGACTTATTTCTTACATGCTGTACATGGTCGTGAAATTAACAAGACCTTGTTCCCTGTAGGTGAAATCGAGAAACCAGAAGTTCGTCGCATTGCAGAAGAACTAGATCTGGCAACAGCCAAGAAAAAAGACTCCACTGGTATCTGTTTTATTGGTGAACGTCGTTTTACTGATTTCTTAAAACAATACCTACCCGCCCAAGCTGGAAAAATTGTTTTGGAATCAGGTAAAGAAGTTGGTGAACATCACGGCTTAATGTACTATACGCTGGGTCAACGCGGCGGTATTGGTATCGGTGGTATGAAAGGTGTGCAAGAAGGTGCATGGTTCGTACTACATAAGGATATTGCCAATAATCGACTGGTAATTGGACAAGGACATGAACATCCATTGATGCAAAGCACACAGCTTTGGAGTGAGTCGATTGACTGGGTGGCTGGCGAACAGGATATTCCAACGACTGGTTTCCGTTGCACAGCAAAAACCCGTTATCGCCAACCTGATCAAGCGTGTACAATCTACCGCGATGAACAGACTGAAAATGGTGTGCGAGTTGAATTTGATGAACCGCAACGTGCGGTGACTCCAGGACAAAGCGTCGTGTTCTACTCAGGAGAGGTTTGCTTAGGCGGTGGTGTAATTCACCATACTAATGCACCTGAACCAGATTTTATTTAAGGAAATTGGAAGCGAAGCATGGTCGAGTTACCCTTTCAGCACACTCAAGCGTTGAATGTTAGACAAAACCGTGCTTTGGCATTGGCGGCAGTCTTTCAGGCAACTCAGCTAACGCATATGACAGCGATGGCGGGTCAACAAAGCATTGGTGATAGTGGTAATTTTTATTTTGAATTACTGATCAAGGCCAGCCTAAACATCCGCCCAACTTCAAATAAGGCGACTCAAACGCTCGATTTCTTTAATCAGCTTGCTGACATTTCCCTCGGTTTAAAAACTTTAGAAGGCTGCATTACCCAGCCTTTTAATACTGCACCGAAATCTCGTGTGCCAAAAATGTCGACTGCCAAGTTACCAATGTCCTATGCAATGGCTTTATTGCAACTGGAAAAGAAAGTCTACAGCAATCCTGAATACGTCAAAATCATTGAAAACGCCCAACAAAAAATCTTAAAACAGCTCTCTTTTTTCGATAATAATTATTTGCATCCAAGCATTATTGCCAACCTCGCACAAACCTATGTTGAAACGGCAGGCCAAATTAATCCGCGCATTTTAGTCCGTGGTAATGCGGAAGCATTTAAAGATATCAATCATACCAACCGTATCCGAGCTTGCCTGTTTACAGGCTTACAGCTGGCCCATTTATGGAAACAATCTGGCGGCAGCTCGTGGAGTATGATCTTTAGTAAACGCAAATTATTGCAAGATATTCAAGCTCTCGCTCGTTTGCAGTATCAGGTGGTATAGCCGATGCGCCAACGATTTTATTTTTATGTCGTTTTACAACCTCTCTAAATCTCTCCTATAAGGAGAGACTTTAATTTAAGGAATCTGTATGAATGCTTTAACCGCACTCTCGCCACTTGATGGACGTTACGCTAGCAAATGCGATGCCCTACGCCCTTTTTTGTCTGAGTTTGGTTTAATCCACGCTCGTGTCACGGTTGAAGTGCGTTGGTTACAAGCACTTGCAAATCGTGCAGAAATCATCGAAGTTGCACCTTTCTCAAATGAAACCAATGCAGCGCTAGATGCGATTGTGACCAACTTCTCTGAAGAAGATGCAAATCGCATTAAAGAAATCGAACGCACCACCAACCACGATGTAAAAGCAGTTGAATACTTCCTTAAAGAAAAAATTGCCAAGATTGATGAATTAAAAAATGCTGGTGAATTTATTCACTTTGCATGTACTTCTGAAGACATCAACAACTTGTCTCATGCATTGATGCTAAAAAATGGTCGTGAAGTTTTAGTTGCAAGCATGAAGCAACTTCTCAATGCGATTTCAGCTTTAGCAACCACGCATGCCGAACAGCCAATGTTGTCTCGTACACATGGTCAAACTGCAAGCCCAACCACATTGGGTAAAGAGATGGCGAACGTTGCTTACCGTTTAGCGCGCCAAATCAAGCAATTTGAAAATGTTGAATTACTCGGCAAGATCAATGGTGCGGTAGGTAACTACAACGCTCACCTTTCTGCTTATCCTGAAATTGACTGGGCTGCACATGCACAAGCATTTGTTGAGTCTTTAGGCTTAGCATTTAACCCATATACTACGCAAATCGAGCCACATGACTATATGGCTGAATTGTTTGATGCGTTACGTCGTTTCAATACGATTCTGATCGACTTTAACCGTGACGTTTGGGGTTATATCTCGCTTGGTTACTTCAAACAAAAGTTAAAAGATGGTGAAGTTGGTTCTTCAACTATGCCACACAAAGTAAACCCGATTGATTTTGAAAATTCAGAAGGTAACCTAGGTATTGCCAATGCAGTATTGGGTCACCTTGGGGAAAAACTTCCTGTTTCTCGCTGGCAGCGTGACTTAACCGACTCAACCGTATTACGTAATATGGGTGTTGGTTTTGCGCAAAGCTTGATTGCTTTTGATGCCTGCTTAAAAGGTGTAGGTAAACTTGAACTCAATGCTGCACGTTTAAATGAAGATTTAGACCAAGCACAAGAAGTTCTTGCAGAACCAATTCAAACAGTTATGCGTCGTTATAATGTTGAAAAGCCATACGAAAAATTAAAAGCCCTGACTCGTGGTCAAGCTATGACGCGCGACATGATGGTGAACTTCGTTAAAGGTGACGAACTTGCTCAAGTTCCAGAAGATGAGCGTACTCGTCTAGCTGAGCTTACACCTGCAACCTACACAGGTAATGCCGCTGAACAAGCAAAACAGATCAATGATTTAATCAGCAAAATCTAACTGATGACATAAAAAAGCAGAGCTTCGGCTCTGCTTTTTTGTTTTTAAACTCGGTCCGCTCTACTCAATCCTGCTTAAACATAATCCATACTTCTGGCTTTTAATACATCCAGCTCCAGCATCTTTTTCTTTTTACGGCGATAGGCAATAAACAGACCAAAAAACCAGATTGGTGAAACCGCCAATGCAATTAAGGTATCATGATCCAATGCCAAGATAACAATGGTAAACACCAAAAATGACATCGTGAACCATGCCATGATTAAGCCACCAGGCATTTTAAACTTAGACTGCTGATGTAACTCAGGAAACTTCTTACGATAACAAATGTAAGAAAGAACAATCAGTATAAAGGTAAAAACACATAAGATCGAAGTCAGCGCTGAAATGATGGTAAACGCGGTCATGACATTAGGCACAATAAATAAAATCGAAGTACCGATGGTGACGCAAGTCATGGAGAAAACCAAACCACGAATCGGCACTTTTCTTTTCGATAATTTACTAAAACTTTTAGGCGCATCATTATCCAATGACAAACCATAGAGCATACGACTGGTTGCAAAAATACCACTATTGGCAGAAGAAAGTGCCGACGTCGCCACCACAAAATTAACCAAGCCAGCCGCAATCGGTAAGCCGATCAGTGAGAACATCTCAACAAATGGACTTTTTTCTGGTGAAATTTTTGCCCAAGACGTGACTGCAATGATACACACCAACGCCCCAACATAAAATAACAGGATACGTAACGGAATAGAGTTAATCGCTTTCGGCAGTGATTTATGTGGATCTTTAGTTTCAGCCGCTGTGGTACCCACCAGCTCAATCCCAACAAAGGCAAAAATCGCAATCTGGAACCCAGCCAAAAAGCCAGTGAGGCCATAAGGAAACATGGATTCAGTTTCAAATACATGACTCATCGAAGCCTTTACACCGCTTGGGGAAGTAAATCCTGTACTAATTAAATAAATCCCTGCAAGGATAAACAGGATAATGGCAGAGACTTTAATTAATGAAAACCAGAACTCCAGCTCACCAAACATCCGGACGGCGACAAAATTCAAAATCGTCAAAATCGCCAGCGATGTAAATGCCGGGATCCATACTGGTACATCGGGATACCAGAACTGCATGTAACCACCAATCACAATGACATCTGCGATTGCGGTAATAATCCAGTTCCCCCAATACGACCAACCCAGAAAAAAGCCAGCCCAAGGGCCTATATACGCGGTTGCAAAATCAGCAAAGGTTTTAAAATTGGTATTTGCCAGCAACAGTTCACCCATCGCCCGCATCACAAAGAAAAAGAAAAAGCCGATAATCAAATAAGTTAAAACAATGGAGGTACCCGAAACGCTCAAGGTTTTACCAGAACCCATAAACAAACCAGTACCAATTGCGCCACCAATCGCAATCATCTGAATATGACGATTGGTCAAAGAACGCTGTAACTTTTCCTCATCCTGCTGATTCCCTGACAGGTCTTCATCCTGAAGTTGCTTTTCTTTATTATGACTCATGTAATCCTTACTCCAACTTACAACAACCGTTATAAGCACTTGATAAAAATAAAATATTTTTAAGCTGCTTTAATATAAAAATTCCATTTCGTTCAATAAAATTATTTTAAAATGAATAGCTTAGTTCATTCACCTCACCTATAAATCCTTTCTATGTCTTACTTATTGAGCCACTAAAATCTGTTCTTATTGATCAAAATTATTTTAGGCGCAAGCATCATATCCTATTCATCAGCCACTTTAGGAGCAGACCTCGCTTTTTCGCTCAATTAGCAAGCAATTAAACGTGAAATATATTTAATTATTAGAGGGATTTTTTATGTAAATAATCTTTGAAATTACCTATCCATAAGAAGTTAAAAATTTCTACCGATAGATTCACACCATAAAAAATACAATACAAGTCAAATAAATTTCACGCTTATAAATGCCCGAATAGCCAAGAGGCCACGCTTTATGACTTGTGATGAATATTGATATTCAACACCCGAACCGAATCACCATTTTTAACGTGCAACTCACGCGCTTGCTGTTCACTTAATTTCACCTGATTGTGTTCTGGATGGTTATAGATGAGGATGGCGCGATAATTGTCATAATCATCATTGGCAACGATATAAGGCTCATCTCCTACAGCGATCAGATCGGATTGCTCGACCTGCACCTGAACCACATGACTCTCTTTAATGGCTCTTAGATTTTCGATATCCGCCTGTAGTGTTGCACCACCATCAAAGATATCGACATAGCCCTTATAACGCAGCCCTTCTTCAACCAAGAGGTTATAGGCAGGAACCGTATTCGGATGCACTGCACCAATCACCGCTTTGGCCTCATCAGGCAACATATCGACATAAAGCGGATGGCGTGGCATCAACTCTGCAATAAAGACTTTTTTGCCTGTTCCACTTAAATAATCCGCTTTGGCAAAATCCATATCAAAAAATTTATGACCGACTGCATCCCAAAAAGGTGAATGTCCATTCTCATCAGAAAATCCACGCATTTCAGCAACGATCGTTTCTTCGAAATATCGTCTAAACGCAGATAGAAATAAAAAACGAACTTTGGAAAGGAACTTACCATTCTTATTTAAGCGATAATCAGGATCGAGGAATAAGGTACAGAGTTCACTGCAATTAGTATGATTATTACTGAGATACAAGGTCGGCAGCGCTTTATAAACATTCAAAGGCTCTGAAGAATGAACTTGTGTACCGACATGGAAGTTATACCACGGCTCTTTTAACCCGAGCGCCACCTCAATGCCACACACACCCACGACTTTATTGAGAGCGGTATCTTCCAGTACAAATAAATAACCCTGCTCCGACTTATCTAATTTACCTTCCACTGTTTTTACAGCCCGATCAATACGAGCAGCCAGCATTTCCATATCAGGTTGCAGGGAGGTTAAGCCAAAACCTGCTTTTTGCGCCAAATGGTAAAGATCATGAATATCTTTCTGCTCGATATAACGAATAATCATCATGCGATTTGGTCCTTATTTTGAATCATTAAAAAAAGAACCAGTCCCACAGTAACGATCTCGTTGCGTAATGCCATCCAGATTACGCTTTCCTTGCTGAACCATGCACAATACCAACATTTGTTATTCCTTAATTATTAAATTTTCCCTAGCTAGGCCAATTTTCGGCTGAGCTGACTTTAATTATGCAAGTCTTTTTTGACTACTTTCATCAACCTGAAACCAAAATTAAATAGCATCACCAGATGCATATTCAGATTGATAACTCTATTATTCAAAAACTAATTGCCATACAAAATTTAAAATTAAGCAAAAAATGAGCTGTTTTTTAGCAATTTATTCATTGACAGTGACAATATGAAAACTATTTAAATGCCTGTTTGAGGATTTATTCAAAAATAGACTCACTTGCTCTAAAGGGAATCAACAATAATAGAAAACTACGGCTGTAAAATTTGACTCATCAGAGTTTGGACTTAATGAGGTGAATAACAACAATGATGTGTAGCAACTCAGACAATAAAAATAGAATAAAAATTCAGACAATAAAAAAGCCCTTGTTTTCACAAGGGCTCTTCTATTTATTTGGCAGAGGATCAAGGACTCGAACCTTGACGAACGGTTTTGGAGACCGTCATGCTACCATTACACCAATCCTCTAAACTGCATGATTAGTACCTAACAGGTCTAACCATAAAAAAAGCAAGATGTTCTTGCCTTTTAAATTTGGTGGGGGCGAAGAGACTCGAACTCTTACACCTTGCGGCGCTGGAACCTAAATCCAGTGCGTCTACCAATTTCGCCACGCCCCCGATGGGTGTGTATATTAGAGAGAAACTTTCTCCATGACAAGTCCTTTTTATAAAAAAATCATGTCTATGAAACCTAATGCTTTTTTAATATACAACTAAAAACAACAGACGTAAAAAAAGGACTTTTAAAAAGTCCTTTTCAAATTTGGCAGAGGATCAAGGACTCGAACCTTGACGAACGGTTTTGGAGACCGTCATGCTACCATTACACCAATCCTCTATAACCGCATGATTAGAGCCTAAGAGACTTAACCATAAAAAAAGCAAGATTGAACTTGCTTTTTAAATTTGGTGGGGGCGAAGAGACTCGAACTCTTACACCTTGCGGCGCTGGAACCTAAATCCAGTGCGTCTACCAATTTCGCCACGCCCCCGATGGGTATGCATATTAGAGAGAAACTTTCTTTATGACAAGTCTTTCTCGCAAAAAAACCACTCAAATGAACATATAATATTCAAATCAAGATGTTATGTTTACTTTTAAAGCGAATTTATAGCATTTAAACTGCTTTTTACCGCTTCAACAGAGCTCAATCGTTGTTGTACATGCTTTGACAATAAGCCTGTTAACACTGGCAAAAAGCACTGCAATCGTTCTGGAAGCTGTATATGCAGTTGCTGGCAATGCAAGATTGCCCAGTCATGATAGCTTTGAGCCTGTAATCTAGTTTGCGTCAACCATTCATAAACAATAATACCAAAGGCATATAAATCACTTTGAATACTCTTCCCTGCGCCATGAAACAGTTCTGGCGCCATATAATGCGGTGTTGCATCTAGAGTTTGAATGGATTGCCCTATTCTAAAAGTCTGCTCAAAATCGATCAGCTTGCAAGCGTTAGCGTGAACACGAAAATGTTCTGCCTTTAAATCCCCATGAATCCAGCCTGCTTGGTGTAAACCATTCAATGCATCTAAAGCTTCAACGATCTTTTGTTTAATGAATTCAATGTCATAGCTATCCGAAAGAGGTATAAAAAACGCTTTTGCAGCAACGGTGACCAATCCAACCTCATCACCAGAACAATCCAGTTGCTGTTTAAAAGGATTTAGTTGAATGATCTGATGGGGCAATAAAAAGCTTTCTAGTTCTTGGCGATGCTGATAAAAATCTAGCTCGCGCAATAGCGCCTGTTCAAAGCCTTCATGTGTATTTGAATGATGGAATTTAAGCCAGTAACGCTGCTGATGAATTTCAAAGCTATATAAGCGTCGCCCAAAGGCATAACTTTGCGCTTTGGTCACTAATGCCAAGTTTTCAAGTTCAATCTTGGGATCACAGATCCACGTAGTAAAACTCATTCTGCTGCTTTTCTTCCTGCTTTCGCAATGATGTTAAACAATGCTCAATGGTTTTACCAATCCTTGCATGGGTTTCGATTGCAGATATTTTCGGCCAGGTCGCCCGCTCACCTTCTCGCTGCAATACTTTGAACAGTTTTGGTCGTGGATTTTTCAACATATAGCTATAGTGCCGCAAACCATATTTGGCAATGATGTTTACATCACCATAATAGCGCTGTCCCAAAATGCCATAACCATGATCCAGAGCACGACGGATCGGGAAAAAACTTCCTGCATAGTTACGTGTCAGATCCATTACTTCAAGTGCAATGGCTTTGCCTTGGCGACGTACAATCCGCTCAGGCCAACTCAATACATCTCTACGGAAGCGATCAGAATCACTTTGCATAAACGGCACAATATGCGGATTGACCTGACTGGCGATGGTGTAATTAATATTATACAAGCGAGCCATTTTTTCCTGTGGAAAATCACTGCGCATACTACCATCCACCCATTTGGTATTAGCAAGGTATGGCGTATGTTGCCCGTCATAACGTTTACTGGTCAGATGCACAGGGGGAAACAAGACTGGAACGGCACAGGAAGCCAAAACTGCACTCCAGACCAATACATTCGGCGCGGTCAATGCATTCATGATCCGTGGGCTTTGTGCCGTGTTATACGGAGCAATCACAATATTAATATGGCGCTTGGACTGCTGATAAGCTTCCGCAAAAGTCACATCTCCCAAGTTTTGCATCAGGAATTGTTTTAAATACATGACATCCGCAATACCACCATGCCCTCTGATCAGTTCACTCACTTTTCGGAACTTGAATGCATCACTAAAGAAATGCTCCCCCTTGAGCAAATCAGGAACCTGATCCGATGCAGAGACACCCAGCATACCGGTCATGATTGCCCCAGCACTAGAACCCGATAACACCCGTGGCATTAAATCCTGCTCTAGCAAAGCCTTACACACACCAGTGTGAAACAGCCCCAAAGTTGCGCCACCAGAAAACATCAAGGCTGGCTGTCCATAAGCAGTCTGGCATTCTTCAAAAAACTGGATTTTTTCCTTTAACTGAAAGGTAATGCATTCACTGGAGGCAAGATAACGAAAACAGTCGCTCATTTCCTCGACATAATTTTCAATAATCTTTTTTGTTCCAATATAAGTCTCCGCAAATAACATCGGATGACCAATATTGGCAAAATCATAGGACAATCCTTCTCTTAATACATAAATCAGATCCAGTGTCCGATGCTGAGTCCGATACTTCTTTAATAAGTTATAGCGCTTAGACAGAATTTCTGCATCAAAATAAGGCGATTCATTGTCATATTTCCATGCTTCATGGCCTGAGTCTTCATCCAGTTTTAGTGCAATTTCTTTCCATTCATCATAAGAGCTTGCATGTCGTAAGTGTTCCTGCAACACATCAACCCTATGCGACTGATATGTATTCTTTTTTTCTTGAACTCTATTAAACATTCGCGTTCCTGATTTTCGGCATATTTTTTGAATTCTTGCACCTATACAATGCAAAAAGCTGCCGTAACAATCAAGGGTAAAATCGATTTATTTCGATATTTCTGATGATATTTTCTTTATTTCAGTAATAGCAATGTTAGTATCCCTATTCATCATTAAGTTGGTTTGTATTTATGGCTATCCTTGATTTACCAGAATCTATCATCCAGTCCTTATCGAATGTTTTAACACAGCTTCAGCAAGTGCTTCCCGCTCCGAAACAACCGACAGATTTCTCTGCAATTGCGTTTCGTTGGGAAAATCAGCAGCTGGTCGCAATACAGCAGCCAAAGAAGATGTATCTGGAAGATTTAAAAGGGATTGAACGCCAAAAAGACAAGATCATTCAGAATACCTTGCAGTTTCTGAACGGCTTACCCGCCAATGATGTATTACTTACCGGCTCGCGAGGCACAGGAAAGTCTTCGATTGTACGTGCCCTTCTTACTGAATATTCAGCGCAAGGTTTACGCCTGATCGAAATCGAACGTGATGATTTATCGGATTTACCTAAAATTCAGAAACTCATTGAAAATCGTCCCGAGAAATTCATTGTCTATTGTGATGATCTGGCGTTTAACGCTGAAGATGAAAATTATCGTAGCCTGAAAAGCGTATTAGATGGCTCACTGCAATCAGGTTCAAGCAATTTTATTATTTATGCGACCAGTAATCGTCGTCATTTATTGCCTGAATTTATGCATGAAAATACGCCTGTGCAAAAAGTAGATGTACCGCAATATACTGAACTGCATCCACAGGAAGCGATTGAAGAGAAAATTTCACTCTCGGATCGCTTTGGCATGTGGCTTTCCTTCTATCCAATGGATCAGCAGCTTTATCTACAAATTGTAGAGCACTATATTGTGAAAGCTGATCTGGAATATAACGACTTGGTGCGTAGTGAAAGTTTAAAATGGTGTCAGGCTCGTGGACAACGTTCTGGCCGTGCCGCCTATCAATTCTCAAAACACTGGATCGGCTCACAAAATCTGGAAAAATTGTCCAACAAAGCGTCTGCATAAATGTCCTGAAAAGCCGTAGCTTTGTCCTTCTTTCCGCTTAGCATGGGCAATTGTTTTTCATAACCTACTTTTCAGCTTCGATAAAGTTTAGGAAACAAGATGAAAAAACAGTTGCCTCCCACTTCCCTCACCAGCAAAATCATGGGGAAAAGCCTACTCTTGGCGCAGGGTACATTAGACCAAGCAATTCAATATTCAACCCTGCCATTTTCCCAACCTGACATTATCCGACCACGTACACAAGAAAAGTTCTATACATGGACACATTATGGGATTTTCTTTCCGCTTCTGCCTGAACCACATCGTTATTTAAATATTATGATTTTGCTCGGCACACCCGGTGCGCTGGCATTCGACCATGATGATATTACTTTGGATGATCCAAGAAAAACTGCAACATTCTTTTCAAGTACGGCTGCAATCGACGAGCATCTATTAAGAGCCTACATCATTCCAGAAAATACCAATATTCAAGACAATGGATCAGTCATCCAACTTGGAGAAGAAGTTTCAATTCAAGGGACATTACCCCATATTCAACTCAAAGGCGCTTATCACGGCTTAAGTTTTGAATTTGATCTGGATGTGAGCGATCAGGTTTCATGGTTTATCAAAACCCCGATTTATGATCATTTTAGTTTATTGGCAAACTTTAAAGGTCAGCTTGAATATCAAGGTCAAGTTACCCCTGCCAAAGGCTTATGTACCTACGAATATGCACGAGCAGCAGGTGCACACGGAGTCGTGAAAAAGCTACTCCCTGAAGCCTATAAATTACCACTTGATTTTTTCACTTATCAAATCATTAATCTAACTGAAACAACTCAGCTACTTCTGACTAAAGCCGATATTCTTGGGCAAGCTGCTGCCTATACTTTGCATGTCCGACACACCGACCGACCTGCTGAAATCTATACTAATGTTGAATTTAAGGTCATCAGCAATCAGCCGAATGCTCATGTCTCTCCAAGCGGTAAGAAAATGCGTCTACCGCAACAATTTATCTGGTCTGTCAAAAATAATGCTGATCAGAACGTTTTAAATATTTCTGCGGAAATCGATAGCCCATTCCGTTATGGACATGGGATTGGTTATGCCAGTGCTTACACTTTTACAGGTGAATATCTAGAGCAACCAGTCCAAGGACGTGGTTATATTGAATATATTGATGTTGAAGATCAAAGTTCATTTCAAAAATAAATCTATTTACACGCGTATAGCTTCAATAAGTCTTTGAAATAATTCAAAGGCTTATTTTCTCTTTCACTCCTCACTCCGCTTCATATCTGGATAATATTGCTCTCTACTTGAGCATTCCTGCTTGCTAATTAAGTGATTTTTACCTAATATTAGGTAGGTCGGTATACATAAGAAATTTCTACAATGAGTTCTAAATCAGCAAAACAAAAAATTCTGGATGCAGCATCCACCTTGTTTTATAACGATGGCATCAGCAACACAGGCATCAATACCATTACAGAGAAAGCCAATGTGGCCAAAATGTCTTTGTATAATAACTTTGCCACCAAGTCAGATCTGATTACTTGCTACATCGAAACACGTCATCAGGAATGGCTCGACTTATATGAAAAAAGAAAAGTTCAGATTGAAACACCCTTAGATGGAATTCTGGCTGTTTTTGATGCCTATCAGGATCACGCTGAATTTGCATATGAAAAAGGTTTCCGTGGCTGTGGCTTATTAAATGCTGCCGCCGAGTTTCCTGCACATAGTCCTGAGCGATTAGCTGTCAAAAACCATAAAGATGAGATTGAAGCAATTTTAGTGGGACATTTAAGTCAATTAACCAGCAATCCTGAGCGAGCCAAAGAACTGGCCCTGCTGCTTTCTTTTATTCTGGAAGGATCGATCGCCCGTGCAGGTTTAGAAAGCTCCAGTGATAAAGTATTTGCCGCAAAACATATGGTTCAGCGATTATTAGAACAAGAGATTGCAAATTGAATAGCTCAATCAACCTAAAAGCTCATTATGGCTTTATTGCGGTTTTAGTGGCCTCTATTTTATGGGGAACAACAGGAACTGCTGCTTCGTATGCACCGAATTTAAGTCCTTTAGCCATAGGCGCAATCGCAATGGGCGGTGGTGGATTACTACAAGCCTTATTGGCCCATAAGAACATTCGCAGCCACTTACCACAAATTCGCTCTTACTATCCTTTGCTTTTGATTGGCATGGTTTCGGTTGCTATTTATCCACTGGCCTTCTATTCCTCTATGCGGATGGCTGGCATCACAATTGGGACTGTGGTTTCAATTGGTTCAGCGCCTTTATTTACGGCATTGCTGGAAAAATTCTTTGATAAAAAAGCACTTTCTAGCCAATGGTTTATCAGTTTCATTTTTGGCGTAGCTGGCGTGTTACTGTTAACGATTGGAGAGTCTCATTCCCAAGGTACAAGCCAAAACATTGCAACGGATCAGAAAACGATTGGTATTATTCTCGGACTGATCGCAGCGCTGACCTATTCCTTATACTCTTGGGCAGCCAAAAAAATGATTGATCGAGGCGTTGATTCAAAAGCATCGATGGGCTTAATTTTTGGTTTCGGTGCTTTAATCCTATTACCGACTCTATTTTTTACGGGAACCAATCTGTTCGATGAACCTGTTAATCTTTATGTCGTGGGTTATATGATGCTGATCCCCATGTTTCTTGGTTATCTGTTATTTGGATATGCCTTAAAGACCATTTCAGCCAGTACCGCGACGACATTGACGCTATTTGAACCATTGGTTGCAGCATTGTTTGCCGTCTTGTTGGTTGGAGAACAATTGGCCCCGATTGGTTGGGTTGGTATGGGGTTGATTTTTGTTTGTCTGGCGGTGTTATCTAAAAATAATTAACCGATTTGTAAGAGTCTTGAATATGTGTGAATGCCAAAAGGTAAAATCTTTTTTTGCATGTCCTGATGATTTTACTGATCTTTTCAGTTTTGATTATCAAGCAAGTTATAGCTTTCCAGAATACTTCAAAGAAGAAATCCCTACAGATGAAGTCATACCTAATTTTGATTATTCTATTACATCCTATCAATGTTCAGTATGTCAGCAATGGTGGTATTTTGAGTGCTCGCCCACAGAAAGTTCATACCCAATCTTCGGTATTAAGTTAGATACTAAAGATCATGTTCTATCTGACAATGAAATTAAAGCAGTCAAACAATTTCTGGCAGTTCTTAGCCATGATGGATTTTCAGCAGAGAAATGTATTCATCATGAGTGTACAAATTTGGCACTTAAAAAAATCAAAATGTGTGTAAATCATTTTATTTAATATCAAAAACCCCATCTAATATGGGTGATTCTGCATAAACTTGCCTATCGATGCAGAGCAAGACATTGTCTCTGCATCGAAAATAGAGCTTAAAGATTAATATTCTTTTGCTAACTTCTCTAAAGTAGTTAGCATTTTTCTCACTACACTTCTTTTATGATGTAACATGTTCTTAATGTTACTTGGATTAAAACCTGTCAATTTTGCGACACCACGACTGGTCATATACTCACCTGTTTTCGCAAAGTGCTTTTCACTTAACTCGGTTTTCGCATTTGAGAATCGAACTGCCAATTTATAATCATTAAACTCAGACCACGCACCCGTCTTATATTCATCCGCATCAAAGCTACCCTTCTGCTGAGTCGGTTTTTCTCGAAGAATATTATGCAAGCGATTAATGACAATTTTTTCTTCACTTTGTTCAATCAATTGATAAAGTTCAGTTTCTTCAAATGGTCGCCCTAAAGCGATATCTTTTCTATATTGTTCAACTACTTTTTCTTTTGATGCAACCTTCTCCTCACCTTTTTGAGTGAGGCATAGAATCTTGAATAAAGATTCTAGTCGGCCACATGTAAAAATATAAGAAATTTTCAACTTTTGTACTCCACAATGAGTTTTAGCTCATCAAAATAAATAATATATCCAATACTTTATACCATAGCGCCAGTTTCAAGCCTGCGCCATGTACATAAATCAAGAATCTGATTTTTAAATATGAGAATAGACTAAACTGACCAGCAGCTTAGCAACCAATAACACTGACCATTTGTATTTTAGGTTGGTTTTAACTCTGTCATCGGCCAACGAGGTGTCGTTGTAACCGCCAAGCCATCATGCTGCCCAGCCTTTAAACGCTGATATCCAGCAAAAGCAATCATGGCACCATTATCAGTACATAAAGCAGGTTCTGCATAGTAAACCTGTGCTTTAATTTTCTTCAATGAAGTTTCCAATTGCTCACGTAAGCGGACATTGGCACTCACACCACCAGCAATCACCAAACGCTTAAGACCAGTTTGTTTCAAGGCCTTCACAGACTTCTTCACTAAAGTATCGACAAGCGCTTCCTGAAAAGAAGCAGCCACATCCGCATCGCGATTTTCTTCACCTAACTTTTTCAACTGTACAGAAACCGCAGTTTTCAGACCACTAAATGAAAAGTTTAAGCCTTGATGCAACATCGGACGCGGGAATTCAAATGCTTGTGCATCGCCTTGTAAAGCCAACTTCGCAATATTCGGCCCACCTGGATAAGGGAGCTTCATCATTTTTGCGACTTTATCAAAAGCTTCACCCGCCGCATCATCAATCGATTCACCCAGCAATTCATATTGACCAATACCATAAGCAGCCATTAATTGCGTATGGCCACCAGAGACCAATAATGCGACAAACGGAAATTCTGGTGGAGTTTCCGAAAGTAATGGTGCCAGCATATGACCTTCCATATGATGTACACCGATAGCAGGTTTATTTAACGCAAATGCTAAAGTACGACCAAATAATGCACCTGTCATGAGCGCACCCATAAGACCAGGGCCACGTGTATAGGCAACTGCATCAATCTCTTGCTTTGTGACACCACTTTGCTCAAGCAATTGATTAATCAAGGGAATCATTTTACGAACATGGTCACGCGAAGCCAGTTCAGGCACTACACCACCATATTCAGCATGCAGTTTGATCTGACTATATAGAACCTGTCCACGTAAGCCGAGCTCGCTATCATAGAGTGCTAACCCAGTTTCATCACACGAAGTTTCCAAGCCCAAAACAATCATTAAACTGCCTTTACAACGATCAAAAATAATATCTGAGCTATTATAGACTTGTGATCTGAGTTGTAAATGAGTAAAATACTGACCTTCACTTGCGATCTAGTGCATAGTGCGTTAGATCTTATCCATAATCTTAGAGGATTTTACATGCCACAAGTTAAGTTGAAAGAAGGCGAACCAGTAGACGTAGCTATCCGTCGTTTCAAACGTTCATGCGAAAAAGCGGGTGTTTTAGCTGACGTTCGTAAGCGCGAATTCTATGAGAAACCAACTCAAGAACGTAAGCGTAAAAAAGCTGCTGCAGTTAAGCGTTATCAAAAGAAATTGACTCGCGAATCTGTACGTACTACTCGCCTTTACTAATTAATTTGTGATTGACTGCTGAAAATACTATGAATACTTTAAAAAACCAGATTACTGACGTGTTAAAAAACTCAATGCGTGCCAAAGATATGGCAACAGTAACGGTTATTCGTGGTGTACAGGCAGCAATTAAGCAAATCGAAGTCGATGAGCGCATAGAGCTTGACGATGCTCAGGTTCTTGCGGTCATTGAAAAGCAAATTAAACAACGTAAAGAATCGATCAAAGCCTTTCAAGGCGCTGGTCGTGATGATTTAGCTAGTAAAGAACAAGCCGAAGTTGAGGTTATTTCTCAATTTCTACCAGAAGCTATGACTGAGGAAGAGCTTGATTCTATCATTGAGCAAACGATTGCTGCTCAAGAAGCTACTAGCATGAAAGATATGGGTAAGGTGATGAATTCTCTACGTCCGATCATAGCCGGGCGTGCCGATCCTGCACAAGTTTCTTCTAAAATTAAAGCAAAATTAAGCTAATCTGCTTAACTTCCTTTCTATTCCCCAGCTTTATTTAAAACTGGATTCATTTTAACAATGAACCCAACGTCTTGGTTTTATTTAAAATCACACTGAACATTATATTTCGCAAGCATTTGCATCTCTTTAGATTCGGCAACCTGCTTGATTAAATCCTGCTTGGTCATATTCGCATATTGCGGTGGCAATGAAGAACGATTACGTTCAATTGCATCTGACATATCCTGAATATAACGCTGATTAATCTGGCAATATTTAGCCTGCTGCTCAGGTGTAAACTGGGTAAGTTGCGGATTTAAGCCACGTAAAAAACCACGAATATCCTGCGCATAGGTACTACGAATTTTATCCACCGCATTTACATACTGCTCAACAGATGCTGCTGAACTTGTCCCCACTGTGCTTAATGCAAAAATTAAAACTAAAATCTTTTTCATAAATGTTCTAAGTGCTCAGCAATTACTTACGCCCGCCATCTTATCTCAATTCAATAAAATTTGGTTTATGCTCCAGAAAAAATTCTTGTTTCGGAGCAGGTAATTCACCTTCAGTCACCGTACCCAAACGTAAACGAATAATATTCGGCAAATCCGTACGATAGGAATAAAGTGGACTGGCACAGTTTTGACAAAATACACGTGCCTTGTTCGGCGTATGAAAATATTCTTTCAGTTGCTCACACCCAGAAATCAGCTCGAATTTACTTTGCTCAAGTGGACTGTTCCAACCTGCAATTGAACCTTGTGCCTGCTGGCAATGAATGCAATAACACAAAATGCTGTTTTCAATTTCCCCATGATATTGATACTGCACAGCACCGCACAAACATTGCCCTTTAATCATTTTATTTTCCTTAATTTTTTAAACTGCTTTTAGATTTTCATACGCCGTTCATCTTGCATTTGTTTTAGGCGTGACTCGATTTTGGCCGACATTGCCAAATTACCTTTTGCTAAACGCTGGGCATGTAGCATCGATTTAATCGCATTTTCCTCATATCCCGACCAATACTCTGCTTCTGCACGATAGCACAATACATTAATTGCCTGTAGAGATGAGCTTTTATCCAGATTGGTGGCGCGTTGTAATAATTGCCAGCCTTCAATATCTCTTTGGTTCTTATGAATAAAACGTTGCACCAGACTTTGTGCCTGAGCAATTTGTCCCTGTCGAATCAAGACTTCTGCCAGCTTATAGGACAATGCCCGATTTTCAGGCATGGTTCTTTGTACTGAACCAATGCTACTGCTGGCTTGCTCAATTTTATTTTGACCTAAATAAATATCTGTCTGAATCAAAGGGATCAGAATGTGATTCTTCAATTTTGGTTTTACCAAATCCAAATTTTGCTGCGCCTGCGTATAATCACCGCGCTCTAGATAAAACTTGCTGAGCGCAAGTTGCGCTGCGGTATTGTTCTGGTTGGCCAATGCCTGTAACTGGATTTCTGTAGCCTGATTGGAAACAACAGAGGTGTACAGTTTCAAAATTTCAAAATCAATATCATATATTTTTGATTTAACTTTAGGCAATTGATTGGCACGCAAACGCGCCTCACTCATACGTTCTGTGGTTAACGGGTGGGTATACCAGAAATCGGGCAAGAAACTCACACGGCTGGTCGCCCGATGCATGGTTTCAAAATAATCCGCCATACTTTGTGGATTATAGCCAGCAGCATACATAAATTGCATGCCAATACGATCTGCTTCACGCTCCTGATTACGACTATAACTGAGCTGCTTATCCATTAATGCTGCTTGTGTTCCAAGCATCACTGCCGAACCTGCATCGCCATCGGCCTGAGAGGCAATAGCCGCACCGACGATAATCCCTGCCAATGCCAATAAACCCTGCCCTTTGAATGCTTCTTGTGAACGACTGTAATGTCGCTGTGACACATGCGCAATTTCATGCGCCATAACGCCAGCAATCTCATCCAGATTTTTTGCAGAAGTAATCAGCCCCGTGTTTAAGGCAAACAGTCCACCTGGCACAGCAAAAGCGTTAATTTGAGGATCTTTGATAACCACTAAACCAATTGGTCGTCCAAGTTGGGTCTGGCTTAAAATACCTGAGAAAACTTGTAAAAACTGATCTTCCAGCCATGCATCTTGCACAGTTGGCATTTGACGATGCACTTCACGATAAACTTTTTCACCAATAAATTTTTCTTTTTGTTGGTCGAGTAAACCGATACCGCTGCCAATTTCGGGCACTTCTGTTTGCCCAGCCGTCACCGTAGGTAAAAAGACCTGAGTATGAGTAAGTTGAGTTGTGGCAAACAAGCCACATGCAAGCAGCAACGATCTCAAGTGGTTTCTCTATGATTTTAATAAAGAAATTTAATATAGCATTGAAAAAAGGAGAAATTTGCAACAATGTGTTATAAAAGGCAGAAAAATCCTGCCTTATTTTATGATTTTTGCAAGCGACGCAAATGATTGCGGCTAGATGTAACGCTGATCGACACTGAATTTTTCAGGGAATTTCGCATTAATCTCGGCATAGAACGACATGATTTCCATCATATCTTTTTCATAATCCCCTGTCGGGTAAACGATTTTTCCTACACCTGTCTTTTTCTTAGCATAGTCCATATAAGCCAAGGCAATGGGTACACCCGCCGTAATCGCGACATGATAGAAACCAGTTTTCCATTGTTCCTGTTTTGCTCGCGTTCCTTCTGGCGTCACCAACATGACCAATTTAGGATGTGTTTTAAATAGATCGCTCATGAGCTGAACCATACTTGGACGTTCCTGACCTTCCAGCTTCACACTACGATCAATGCCAATTCCACCCATCGCCCGTACAAAAGGGCCAAATGGAAACTTCATATAGCTGTCTTTAATGGTGATACGCACATTAACGCCGAGCGCTTTCAAGGCCAAACGTGCATAAAGTGCATCCCAGTTACTGGTGTGCGGAGCAGCAATCATGACACATTGGTCAATATTCAGATCCCAATGATTGTCAATTTCCCAACCCATTAAACCTAAACTTTGTTCAGCTAATTTCTCAAACACCAGACGCCCCAAGATGAAGTCACAAAGGGCGCAAGTGTAGCAATATTCACCAGTTTAAAAAGATCGACTCGTGCAATAATGCAGCAATCAAATGCTCAGCATTGTAAGCAATTATTCGAATTTCGGATTGATTAGATAACGCGGCGTCCGATCTTCTAGAGCCTCAATCAGATTTTGATAAGCAAGATTTACCATCTTCTTACGTGTTTCGGCTGTTGCTGAGCCTAGATGCGGCACAGTCACAGCATTGGGTAATTCGAATAAAGGAGAGCTTTGCAAAGGTTCTTTGGTATAAACATCCAGCCCCGCTGCAAAGATTTTGTTTTGCTGTAATGCGTCAATCAATGCATTTTCATCGACCACTGAACCACGGGCAATATTGACGAATACTGCATGTTTCTGCATGAGATCAAACTCTGCTGCGCCAATCAGCGCTTTCGATTCAGTATTTAAATCAACGGCGACCACGATAAAATCAGACTGTGCTAACAGTTGATCAAGCTCTCGATATTGGGCATTGAAGGCTTGTGCAACTTCAATTTTTTCACGGCGGTTATGGTACAAAATATTCATATTGAAACCATAAAAACCACGGCGGGCAATGGCAGCGCCAATATTTCCCAGGCCAATAATACCTAAGGTTTTTCCAAAAACATCGACACCAAACTGTTCAGTCGATACGGTACGTTTCCATTGCCCCTGTTTCGTCCATGTATCCAGATATGGAATTTGACGCGCTGCGCTGAGCAATAATGTAAAAGCAAGATCTGCCGTTGTTTCGGTCAATACATGTGGTGTATTGGCCAACCATATTTTTCTTTGATTCAGATAATTTACATCGTAGTTGTCGTAACCCACCGAAACGGTAGAAATCACTTTTAGTTTTTGTGCTGGCGCTAAATTGCTTTCATTGAGTAAGCGCCCTGCACCAATCATGGCATCGGCATCGACTACTTCAGTTCGGATTTGTTCATTGATATCACCAAGCTTGGGATTCAGTACCACCACCTGATAATCTTGCTGTAACTGCGCTATAACGTCCTGGTCTATCTGGCTAAATACAACGACTTTCTTCATTATTAAATTCCGCTCTTTATTGCATGAGCTGCCACAACCGTCGTTTTAATGAAGGTTGAACCAGCATTTCTTCCAAACTCGCTAAATGTAATATATTAGAATGCTGAATAAAGTCCAGTTGACCTAAGCATAATATTTTTTTACTGGTGGCTGTCGCGTCCAGAAAACCTTGGATATATGAAGCCAGTCCTCGGCTTTCCTGAAAAGCAGCCAATGGAAATGGCCATTTCAACTCGGCATATTGTCCCAGTTTGGCCTTTTGAATATTTTGCCATAACTGGCGCTGTGCATCGTTTAACTGACTGCTTTCTAATAAAATGGCGCAGTTGTCCAAGACATACATTTGCAATTCAAATGCTGGAATGTGGGCGGTAATCACGATCTGTTCTTTTTCAACGACCGCTTCTTTAACCACAGCTTCTGCAACAACTTTTGCCTGTTGAGGGCGTTCAATTTCTGTGACTGGTGTTGTCTGTGGTGTGACTTGGATGTCTTGCGCAACGGGTGCAGTCGCAAAGGTAAGCACAGGCGCTTGTTGAACTTCTTCAACCACTTGATCTCGCCATAGGCTGGGTGCAGTATTTTTTTGACATACGACTTCCCTAGGAATCCAGACATCTATTCCTAAAGTTGCTAATACGTTTCTCTGCTGCCCAATCATCTTACCTACTCATTGTCTACACTTACAGTCATTTTCAATACTGTAACGCCCGATAGTCTAACATAAACCAACCTCCTCGAAATGGCTTCCTTTTGCTCAATCACGCCATTACATATTCAGTCTCATACAGAAAAGTCGCATCTCATTAATTTAGGCAAATATTCAATAAAAATAGGCAACCTTTCATTCGTCGGCTTTTAGATAATATTTCATCATTTTGTCGCTTTGACTTTTTATTACTGTTGTATCGAATGCTCAAATGAAAAGGTTGACTCCATTTATGCTTATTCTTTTTGCGATCGCTGTGGTACTGCTTATTGTGAGCAGTTTCATCTATACGCAACAACCCTTATTTGGTAAAAGCCCTTCTGGCGAACGCTTGCAATTGATTGAAAGCTCTCCCAATTATCGCCAAGGCCAGTTTCGTAATTTAATTGAAAAATCAGGTATGAGTGAAGGTTCCAGTATTGTGGTCGAACTTTATAAAACCTTTATCAAAACCATTCCACATCGTAATCCGATTGACCCTATTCCTTCGATTAAGACCAATTTAAAAACACTGAATCCACAACAAGATGTGATGGTCTGGTTTGGACATTCCTCTGTGTTCATGCAGCTGCATGGCAAAAAGTTTCTGATTGATCCCGTCATGAGCGGCAAAGCCTCGCCTTTTCCTTGGGGCACACGCGCCTATAAAGGAACGGATATCTATCAGGTCGAGGATTTACCCGATATTGATTATTTACTGATTTCGCATGATCACTATGACCATCTGGACTATGACACCATTGTTAAACTCAAAGACAAGGTCAAATATGTCATTACAGGGCTGGGTGTAGGTGAACATTTCGAATATTGGGGTTATCCGCGTGATAAGCTGATTGAAAGAGACTGGGGAGATAAAATTGAGTTCGATGATGGCATCCGCATTATCACTGAAACGACTCACCATGACTCAAGACGGGCTTTTGACGGCGGTAAAAACCTTTGGGTGTCCTTTGTGATCCAATCGCCTGATAAAAATATTTTCTATACGGGCGATGGTGGATATGACCAGCACTTTGCAGAAATTGGCAGAAAATACGGACCATTTGATTGGGCCTTAATGGAAAATGGTCAATACGATCCAGCTTGGCGCTCAGTCCATTGTCATCCGGATGAAGTGGCTCAAGCCACAGAAGAACTGAATGCACGCAATATGATTCCTGTACATCATTCAAAATTCAGCTTAGCCAAACATGCATGGAATGAACCGATTACCCGTATTGTCGAATATTCAAGAACACGCAATTATCGCCTTGCAACACCGATGATTGGTGAACTGATTGAACTCGATAATGAACAGCAAGTCTTTCAACAATGGTGGAAAAATATTCGCTAATTTGCCTAATTATGTTCTATTTTAAACACTTAATTTTTATTCACTCTTACAAGATAGCGTAAGTTTTAGAGTACCTTAATTTTTTTATCCAGATAAAAAGAAATCGGACAGGCGTTGGAGCATTGTCCGATTCTGCCAAAGGAGCAGCAAAAGGAATAGGAAATTTTAAACTGCGATCTGCTGGGCTTTAAGATGGGCATTTTTTAAAGCATCTGTTCTTAACGCCGCCATATCCAGACCTTCAGCATAGATAAAATCAACCTGATGAATTCCCATCAAGCCTAAAACAGATTGAAGATAAGGTGTTACTGCATCGGTCGCTTGCCCAACATGAATCCCACCGCGACTGCTCATCACAATGGCTTTTACCCCTTCTACCAAGCCTTGCGGATAGGTTTCTGTATATCTGAAGGTATGGCGGGCACGCGCAACCAGATCAAACCAGTTTTTCAATTGTGTCGGTACATTCAGGTTGTACATCGGTGCACCGATCAGCAATAGATCAGTTGCCTTAAGCTCAGCAATTAATTCATCCGATAATTGAATAATTTCCTGAATTGACGCTGAGACATTTTCAGCACCACGTAAAGCATGGAAAATTTCAGCATCGAGTACAGGTAAGTTTAAAGTGGTTAAATCGCGAATAATGACTTCATCTTGCATACCATTTTCAACACGTTGCTTTAAAAATGAATCAATTAAACGATTGGTTTGCGAGTTATCACCCATGATGCTCGATTTTAATACCAACACTTTCGCCATGTTTGTTCTCTATATCTTTGATGTCGTCATCTTACTACTATATTTTATTCACCAGTAGTGATACTATTTCATAAAATTGATTCCAAAAACGCTACAATAATGCAAACAGAACTCAGCACGATTTCAATCTTTGTCGCCGTTGTTGAAGCTGGTAGCTTTTCCAATGCCGCAGAACAATTACATCTGACCCGTTCAGCGGTCAGCAAAAGCATTGCCCGTCTGGAAGATCGTCTTGGTGTCTCTTTATTTAAACGCACCACCCGCACATTAAGCTTAACTGCTGAAGGCACCTTATTTTATGAACACAGTCATCGGGCCTTAACAGAAATTACTACAGCGGAAACCTTGCTGGATCAAGGTAAAATCAGTGCCACAGGTCTGTTAAGAATTTCAGCCCCTGCGCTGTTTGGGCAACTCTATATTGCGCCCTTGATGGTTAACCTTGCGCAACAACATCCAGACTTACAAGTTGAGCTTTCTTTAAATGACCGAACTGTGGACTTGGTCGATGATGGCTTTGATCTGGCCATCCGTATTGGGACACTGCCAGATACCACCCATTTAGTCGCAAGGAAACTTGGGGATCATCGCATGTTACTTTGTGCGACACCTGAATATCTGAAGCGCTCTGGCCCAGTGAATACACTGGAGGATCTACAGCAACATACCACCATCGCCTACTCTTATTCGGGACATCTGCAAAAGTGGTATTTACAAGATGAAAATAAACAAGCTTATTCCCTAAAGCCCAAAGCCAAATTTATGCTCAATGATATGCAAGCCATTAAAAAGACGGCTTTATCGCATCATGGCATTGCATGGTTACCAGACTGGCTCATCCATACCGAACTCCATGACGGTACTTTGCTACAAGTATTGGAAAATTACTCAAGTATATATTTCCCGATCCATGTGGTATGGCCGAACTCGCCTTATATGCCGCTCAAGACTCGCTTGGCTATTGATGAATTTGTCGACTGCTTACCGCAGCAACTGACCACGCCAATCTAAGCAAGCTGCCATAAAAAAGACAGGATAAACCTGTCTTTTTTGCTTCACGTAAGGATTAAAGGTGTTGTTTAAAAAACGGAATGACTTTTTCTAAAGCTTTCGCTACAGGTTCTGGCTGATCATACAATTCATAGTGCGATGTATTTTCCAAAACCAAGAGTTCTTTCTGCTTTGAGGCGGCACGATTAAAAATTTCATAGCCATCCCGATAAGCACCAAACACACCTGGCTTATCTCCAATTACGACCAAAATCGGTTGAGTAAGCAATATTTCTGATAAATGAAATGCATCCCAGCCCAATGCCACACTCATTCGCGAGAACAAAGCACGGGTTGCACCATTCGGCTGTTGCCCTCGTGACGTTTTGTAGTAATCCGTTGCTTCTAATGGGTCGATATCGGTGATGCCAGCTTGTTTACCAGCCTCCACTGAAGCAGGAAGAAAATCATTGACCAAGTGTGCCGCACCACGCGCTTCAGCGGTACGCTGTTGTGCAATAGCATCAAGGCCATCAATTAAAGCCTGCCCTGTACCGCCATAGCCTTCACGCATCATCCGACCAAAATTTACTCCTGTAATTGAGGTAATCGCTTTAAGACGACGTTCAGTTAATGCCGCATTTAGGACATAAGCACCGCCACCACAAACGCCTAATGCACCAATACGATTTTCATCCACGAACTCTTGTGTAACTAGATAATCTACGGCATAGCGAATGTCTTCAACACGATGGTATGGGTTTTCGATAAAACGAGGTTCTCCACCGCTTTCCCCTTGAAAAGAGGCATCCAGCACTAAAACCACAAAACCAGCTTCCGCTAAGGCTTGACCATACACATTGCCTGAGGTTTGTTCTTTACAGCTTCCGATGGGATGAACGCTGACAATCGCAGGATATTTCTTACTGCGATCAAAATCATTGGGGAATAAAATATTTGCTGCCGATTCCCATGCCAAATTTTTATATTGAATTGCTTGCATGCTGAGTACCTCACCAGATGATTACGTATAACGAAAATCCGTGTTTTAGACTGGATTTTTGCTTTTCATGCAATGAGTATAGAATTGTTAAACCTGTTTAAATTGCCTATTTTGACGGGATATTTGCCTATTTTATTTATTCATACTAATTCAAAATTTAGTCATTAGTTTCAAGCAGATATAAAAAACCAGCGCTACCTAGAAAGCTGGCTTCTCATATTCTCAAGCTATAAACCCTGTCGCATCCGTTGAATATCCCGCTGGGGCGACTCACCAAACAAGCGACTATATTCACGGCTAAATTGTGAGGCACTTTCATAACCAACCAGCCCCGCTGCCCGTCCTGCATCAACATTCTGATTAAACATCAAATGTCGGGCTTCCTGTAAACGTAGCTGCTTTTGATATTGTAAGGGACTCATGCCAGTCACAGCACGAAAGTGCTGCCTAAACGTCGAAGGACTCATAAACGCTTTATCCGCCAAATCATCCATACGCATGGGTTGTACATAGTTATGCTTGAGCCAGCTTACCACCTGATGGATTTTATGATGTGCCGAACCTGATTTCACCAATTGCCGCAAATAGATTCCATGCGGGCCATTGAGTACCCGTACAATAATTTCTTTCTGAATCAGGGGAACCAGATGAGGAATCATCACAGGTTCATCTAGCACTTTCACCAATCGCAAAAATGCATCGACCAATGCTGCATCGACCGTCTCCACGGAAAATGAAGGATGATTATGTTCTGATTCCATCCATAATTCTTGAGGCATATCCGCAATGACCTGATTCACCATTTGTAAATCAAGTAACAGTAAAACGGCTAAAAAAGGCTTCTGCGGTGAAGCCTGCACAATATGGGAAGTAACGGGCAGATCGATCGTGGTCAGCATACTTTGCCCTTCTGAGCATTGATAGACCTGATCCCCGATAACGACTTGTTTCTGCCCCTGCAAAATTATGCCAATGCCTAGATTATAAATACAATGCGCACTGTCTGTCGGATGTTTGCGACTATGAAATGAAAGCTGTGGAATGTCCGAGACATGATCGCCCTGCACCTCTGTAAAACGTGCAATTGCGTTAATCAGTTGCTCGGTCGGTATATGTCTTTCTACAGAAATCGCCATACAAGGTGTCTATCCCAATAAAACGTTAAATCAAAACCAATAATTTGATATTAAAGCACTTTAATTTATGAAATGTACGTTGCGTGATATCACTTTCAGCTTAATCAAGCTGGGGGCAAAGAGTATATAAGGATTTGGTAATACCGATTACGATTAGAAATATTATAAAACTCTCAGAACTTCATCCCACTTGGTCAAATAACTGGGAGATTTATGATTCTGGGTCATACTCCATGTTCGTCCATGCGGCGTAATTAACCGGCCTAAAGTCATGGCATCCCGACCAAATTTTTTATTGATCTCATCAAAGGCCAGTGACAGGTTCCTTCGGGCGATCAGCTCATCCGTATCGTGGAATAGATCAACGGCATGACTACGTTGTGGAATAATATCCAGTAAAATCACTTCGGCTTTTTTATAGCGGTGTCCTGCCTGATAAATACGGTCCAGACCTTGTTGCACGGCTTTCATGATCTCAAGTCGATCATCACTATAGTCAGCTAGATACACCACCGTAAACGGACGATAGTAATTTTCTTTATTAAAGCGATTGGTACGGATACTCACCCCGACCGCTTTACAGAGTAAGCTCTGCAACCTAAGCCGTTCTACCGCACGTAAGGTAAATTCAGTTAAAGCTCCGCTTAGGCTATTTTTATCTTCAATCGGCTGCCCAAAAGAACGGCTACTCAATACTTGCTGACGATCAGCGATCACATCTTCAATTTCCAGACAGGCCATACCCTGTAATTCTTTCACCGTATTTTCCATCACCACTGAAAAATACTTTCCCATCATTTTGGGATCTGCTTGTACCAAATCCATAACCGAGTAGATATTCATTTTTTCCAGACGTTGCCGAATCTTGCGACCCACGCCCCAAACTTCACCAGCCGGCATGTTTCCCAGCAAGCTCTCAATCACACAGGGATCTTCAGCCACCATATTACAGACACCGTTAAAACTGGCATGATTCTTGGCTAAATTATTGGCAAGTTTCGCCTGCGTTTTGGAATAGCCAATACCAATACAACATGGAATACCTAACCATTTTTTGATTGTGTCTATAATCTGTTGGGCATATTCACTTAAATCATAACAATGTTGATAGGCCGTCAATTCCAGAAAACTTTCATCTATCGAATAGATTTCCTGCTCACAAGGATCGACGAAATTCCCCAATATATTCATGAAACGGCGTGACATTTCCGCATATAAGGCATAATTACTGGAAAACACCTCAATCTGATGTTGCCGGATAATGTCCTCAATCTGAAATACGGGTGCAGCCATTTTGATACCGAGTTTTTTGGCTTCATAAGAACGAGAAACCACACAACCATCGTTATTGGACAGCACCACCACAGGACGATTTTCTAATTTTGGATTGAACACACGCTCACAACTGACATAGCAGTTATTCACATCAATCAAGGCAAAAATACGTTGTGGCAGGCTCATCGGCTTATCTCATCGGTTTCAAGTTGTAAGTCACAACGCCCCAGATCAGTAGCTCTTGGCCTTCGCTAATATAAATATCCTGATAGTCAGGATTCTCGGCTTTTAACCAGACTTTTGGTGGATTGAAATGATGATCAATCATTAAACGTTTTACGGTAAAGTCATTGTCAATTAAGGCGATGACAATATCACCCGATTTGGCAGATAAACTGCGATCCACCACGAGAGGATCATCAATATCAATGCCCGCATCCAGCATTGAAAGCGAATTTGCCTTGACGATAAAAGTAGAGTTTTCATTACGAATTAAAAACTGATTTAAATCCAGTGCTTGTTCAATATGATCCTGAGCAGGCGATGGAAAACCCGCTGCAACACGTTCCGTGGCAAGCGGAATATGGTAAAGTCGATCATTATTAGCTTGTACATTTTGTATTTTCAATGAGGAGGTCAAATCAGAACGTGAGCCTGTTTTGACATTATTCCGTAACCAGTTTTTGATGAAATCTACTTGAGACTCAGGTACACGAATCACTTTTGTTGGTTCACTGAACTGGGCCTTTCGTCCAGCATTAGCTCTGGCACCGCCATGTTCAAATTCCGTTTTTTTGGTCATATCCCCCCCCCTTACCCAAGTCTAAAATGCGTTTAAATAATTTAACTTGAAAAAGTTACAAATTCAAGTTGACGGCCAATTAATTTTGCATAACAATAAATCCCATAGATCAGATTTTGGCTTGTTTAACTTAGACAAGGACGTAAAACAAAGCAAATTAATGATTTAAATGAATAACTTATGATTTTTCAACGGTTGGTTTAAAAGAGTAAGTTATTGATCTGATTCATAAATATTTCTGATCTTTCAGCAGTTAGGTTTTATTCAAATATTTTTGATGTGGAGACATGAAAAATGAACAATCAACGTGATGCTATTTTAGGTTATGCAGACGAACAACATGCATATTTTATTCGTCTGATTGAAAACAATACCGTACTTGGCAATAGCTATGGGCTCTTTTGTGAAAGTCCAGACAGTGAAAGTGCCGAGAGTATTATGACCACACTTTTCCTCAAGAAATCCTTCTGGTTAAATGGTTCAGAATTTAATGATATCGTGAAAGGCCTCAACCCAATTACTTGATCAAGAACACCCTAAAAATGATATTTGATTTAGAAAGAGCTTGGACTCCGCACGTCAACCCGCCAGCTCTTTAAATCATCTCCCGTGCAGTACCCGAGATATTGATAGAATAAAAATAATTGATGAAGAAAACGATATTTTTTATGATCGACAACAACAGAACCCACTTATTTTAATGCTAAGTGGGTTTTCTATAACAGAAATGGAACTTTATTAAATTTAAACGAATCTTTTATCGTCCACAGGCGCAACGAGTTTATAGATTTTTCCATCTGCTTCACTTTCAAACAGCCAATCTATATTTGGATGAATAATATGCCCTTCAACTTCGATATGTTCGACACGTTTAAAAAACGGAATATCCTGATCTTCGAGGTCATTTAACTGGGCCACGACAATAGACTCATTTTCTTCTTGATCTTTTACGATGACTGTAATCTTATCCATAACAGTTCTCCCAATAATCTTGTTCATAGGACTATGGGAAATTTTCTATAAATTGTCGATCAAATGGTTGTAACAAGAGTTATAAGTATTATAGTTTTATTCTTTAAAACGCTAAGTCATTGAAATTCACTCTAAAATCATGGTTTTTGTTAATATTGAATTAACCATTGGGTTACAATGAAGGGAGGAAACGTTTCAAAATAATTCCAAGCACAATGTAATCACTTAGATATCGATATATTCGCTTTATCGCGTTTTGAAGCCTCCAATCTTAGATCCAAACTTGCCTGATCAAATCCCTTTGATACCTGAGCAACGGCTATTTGCTTGCCACTTCCTCCGTAGTATTTTTCACTTTGGCTTTTTCTATCGGCTGTTGCTGCGGTTCTTTTTCTACATCATTTCTGAGTTCAAGATATTCCCGCGCATCCTCTCTACGATGGATACCGCCTAGCTTTAAGGCTTGTGTATCTACTTCCTCATTAATATTGGCTTTTTTCACCGATTGTTTAATAAGCGATTTTTTGCTTTTGTCCGTAGAGATCTGAGCAGCGGGAACAGGCTCTAAATTCTGTAACTTTGCAGATGCATCAGCAGCAAAAGTCACTGTTGATATAATAAAAATAACCACAGAACATAGTGTCTTTTTCATTCTCAAGCCCCAATAATTTTTAATTTTAGTGATGAATATTATCATGTTATGTTGTATCAATTGGCATAAAATTTAGCTTAATCTTTACCTAAATCCAGCTTTCCCCTATCTTTCAATCTGATTCGACGAAAAATAATTTATTCAGCTTATCCAGCAAGCTTTTGTATTGTTCACCTTGATCCAAGCCATGATTTTTATAATATTTACAGCAAAAAGCATAACGATCTCATTTATCTACTAAAGAGATCCACTGCTTATTCAATCGAATCAGATATTCTTGATTTCTTCTGCGAAGTCATCACTCCTAAAATAAGAGATAATTCTTTCGCCACTATGTTCATTTCGTATATCTAAAACGACATTTGGATCACTCTGGAACGTAAATTCAGGCGGAATATTGGCATGGATCGGCGCTAAGCGTTTTACCCCACCTTCCGTAATTTTTTCAATAAAACCTGCAAGCCACAACACAAATTCATCTTTATGCTTGTAGCTCGGAATTAAACTGATATCCAGAGTCATGCGTCGATCTTTGAGTGGCTGCTCAAATCCGTCAACAAAATCAATATAGTTATAAATTAGCTTCAGATCTGTATCGACAAGTTCTTTACGGATTTGTTTAATAATGAGATTCAGACAATCTTGTTTATTGTCCGTAAATCTATCATTTTCCTTAAATTTCCGATAAATATTTTCAGAAATTCTTAAATATTGAGGCATTTCTATTTCCTTTAGGTGCAAGCTGTTATTCTTATTTTGAGATGAAAACTATTTTTTAATTGTAAAGATTCCCACCTTACATGTAAGTAATACGAGGGTTCTGCAACCGCCTACACATTTTTTAATAGAATTGGCTTTATTCACTTTATTATTTTTAAAGAAAACGCTAAGCAAATAATAGACTTAGAGTAAGTCTATCAGTTACTTTGCAAGGTAGCTTAAATATTAATTATAGGGGTTTTCACGAAAGTAGAGTTGCTTCAAGATTTTTGAGAAATAACTCACCTTATCCAGATATTTCTTATCTGAGTAGATAATACCCATATTCAGGTTTACCTTAAAATCCTCTACCAGAACAGCCTCTAAATCATTGTTAGCCTTCATATAATGATCAAAAAATGGTTTCGGTAAAATACTTAAACCTTCATCATTTAAAATACTGTCTAATAAAAAATCTATTCCAAAGGCTTCTTTATTCACATCAAAACTTAACTGTTTTTCTTGCAAGACATCACTTAAAAGTTCTCTTAAGTAACATCCCTCAGGCGGCATGACCCACCCTTTTTTGCAACAACTCTCTAAATCGCTATATTGTTTAACGCCTACATTTTTAGACACGATGACCAACGGTACTGCACCAATATTTAAAAAAGATAAATGCGCTGGCAACTTGAAATTGGATGGCAACATGACAATCGCCAGCTCCAACTCCTTATTTTGCACCTGCTGGATCAGGCTTTGCGCTCTGCCCCCATAAATATCAAACTCTGTAGAAGATTGAGCAAATTTATACTTTTCATATAGATACTCAGACAGACCATCCATCAAGGTAATTGAAATACCGACTTTTACTTTTTCCTTAGACAGTCCAATTTCCTGTTCATATACACTTTCCAGCTTTTCAAGTTGTCCAAGAATATAACGCGCCTTGAAATAAACCTTCTCTCCCAGTTGTGTTAATCGTAACGGTCGACTTCTTCGATTAAATAGTTCTCCTTGCACTTTCTCTTCAAGCTGATTGATACGCTTGGTGATCGTGGATTGATTCACGTTCAACTCTTTAGACGTATCTGCCAAAGAAGAACTCTCGACAACATTGATGAAGGTTTCTAAATCTTTAATCTCTAACACTTTAATACTCATTAATTGCTTATGAAAATTTCAGATATTTCTCATGACTTCCTTATTGAAAACATAAGAAAGCACATGAAAATTCGTTATCTTCAAGATAATGGTGCACTTAAATAAGATTAGAATCCGCGATTGGATACATCTTCCTATGAATGAGGATGGTAATTACCAGTTGCCTCTTCGATGGTTAGTCACCCAACGATACATTCCCTGAATATTTGGTATTTTCATCGTACTAAAACCTGTCCAGCTTTGTACTTCAGGACTAAATTTTACGTTTCGATAGAGTTGATCCCATGACTGTCCTGCACGAACCAAATCTAAAACTTGTTGATGTAAATCGATAATGTAATGACGGAGTGCTATCTGATCTGCACGCGTGGCGGGCGTATAATGCCCAACATCAATAATATCCACATCCTGATTGATCACCCAATTCAACGTATCAATCCAGCCTGTGTAATAAAAATCTAAAAAATCATTGTAAGGCATGCTCTTACTTTCGCAGACATCCGTACATTGCAACGCTTTATATTTTGGGAAAAGAACCATCACCATACTGTCGGAATGGCTAGGTGCAACATAATGTAATAAGACTTCCTCACCTCCTAATGTGATTTTCATATCCTGATCAAAAACTTTATCGGGTAATGCAGTCGGTAATTTCTCTCCGACAATAGGTTCAACCGCGCGTTGATTTGCAATAATGGTTGCACCCGCATTTTTAAAGACTTGACCGCCACTGATATGATCTGCATGGGCATGGGTATACACCACATATTTCACAGGTACATTAAAGCGACTCTTGATCTCATCTTTTAACCAGGTAGATGTACATGTCATTGCTGGATCGATTACCAATGCACCTTCTTTGGTGATCAAGACAAGACCACTATGCACCGCTAGACCAGCACCTGTGGTATGACGATAAAGATTGCCCTTGACCTGTGTTAAAGCGCGGGGATTATCGGGGCATGCGGCCGCAGTAAAATCCGCCAGCACGGGTCGATTCTGATATGCAGACTGATCAAAAGTTTTGCCATTATCATGGGCAGCAACTGAAGTGACTGCACATGACATCAAAAGAAACATAAAAACTTTATTTGTCAAACTCTTACGGATCAGTTGATTTTTATATATACTCATTTATAAAAATCCCATCGATATACCTTTAAATAATTTAGCAACTTAAAGAAATTGACAGAACTCATAAAAATCACAATATACTGTTCTAAAAATAGCAACAATGATTTATAGGGCGAATGGAAAAACTCGACGATCTTTTATTATTTACTGAAGTTGTAGAACACGCAGGCTTTTCAGCAGCCGCGCGTAGCTTAGGCATACAACGCTCTAAATTAAGTCGACATATTGCTAATCTTGAAAATAGAATGGGCATTCGTTTGTTACATCGAAACACCCGAAATGTTGTTCTAACTCCAGCAGGTGAACAAGTCTATCACCATGCTGTAGAACTCAGACAGGCCGCACGCAATGCTTTTTCTGTCGCCTCAGACCTTTCCAGCACACCTCAAGGCATATTAAGAATCGGTTGCTCCTCCACGCTTGCTCAAGAAGCTTTGGTTCCAATTCTGAGTTTGTTTATGCAGGAATATCCTCAAATACGTGTCATTATCCATGTCGCAGATAGCAATATCGATCTGATCAGTTCCAAAGTTGATCTGGTTTTTCGCATCACATCAAAAGACCTAGAAGACTCGAGTTTAATTGTACGTCCAGTCTGCGCGATTCCGATGATACTGGTCGCAAGTAAAAACTATAACAACGGTAAAGTCCAAGTAGAACATCCGAGTGAACTGATAGCCTTTAACTATATAACACTAGGGATTCATGAAAATTATGTATTAAAGGACTTTGTCCACAAAAATGGTGAGGTATTGAACGTGCAACTTGAACCCTATTTAAGCTGCGGAAATATGTCTGTTATAAAGTCTGCTGTTAAAAATGGAATGGGAATTGCTGTTCTTCCGCATTACTTATGCATTGATGAATTAAGAGAAAATCAGTTTATTGAAGTGTTTAGTGCGCAATCGCACTGGTCATCCCCTGACTCTTTAATGAATGCACTGCTTCCCACACGACAAAATGTTCTACTGATCACAAAACTCTTTCTGGATTTTGCAATGCCATTGCTGCGTAACAAACTTACTCGATTCGATTTTGATGTAGAAAGTTTAAATACATAAACTTAAATCAATTTTACTGCGCGGATTCTTTAATTTACAGGAAAAATGGAATGGTTGTTTTGAGGTTGTTGAATATATATATGCATCGTTATACTAAAACGATACTATAGATTCATATATTGCAGGGCTCAATGGAAATGAATTTATCCTCGCAAGAACTACCAGTCGATAGTAGTGTTCTGGTCAGTTTAATCAAGCATATTCTAGATAATGCGGCGATGTTTCAGACCAGCCGCTCAGCCTTGCTGCTTGCCAGTGGCCTTGACGAGGAATTACTGATTGATCCCAATGCCTGTATTCCCCTGTACTATCTGGAACGTATGGTGAATTACTGCTATCAGCTCAACCATGATCCTCTGATTAGTATCAAACTGCTACAACAACTCGACCCTACGGCTTACGGGGTATTGGGACATTTAGTACCACTGAGTGGTACCTTGGGCGATGCCATCGAAATGATGCAGCGCTACCAGCAATTGATTGGAAGAATCGGTAGAATATCACTAAAAAGAAAATCTAATCTGGTCTATTGGGGCTGGGATTGCAACTCCCAAGATCCGATCTTTGTGCGCTGTGCAACAGAATATAATCTGGGCTACTGGTCTATGCTGGTACGGCTGATCAGGGACAATGGTTATCCCAATTTACTGGCGGTGCACTTTCATCATGAAATGACTGATAAAAATGATATTGCATTATTAAGTATTTATGAGCAAACATTTCAATGTCCTGTCTACTTCGGCATGCCTGAATCGGCCCTGATTCTGTCAGATAAAGCACTCAACCTGCCGTTAAAAACAATGAATGCTGCCTTATATGATAGTGTCGAGCAATTAGCGCGCAAACTTCTTGAACAAATGGCAATAAAAACCACCTTGATTGAACAGGTTAAGGCGCGTATTCGACTGATGCTTCATCAAGGAAAATCTTCTAGAAAAATGATTGCAATACAATTAGGAATGAACGAACGAACTTTAAGTCGCAACTTACAACAAGAAGGTAAAACCTATAGTCAGCTTTTAAATGAAGTCCGTTTGGAACTTGCAGAAAATTATCTTCAAGACAAGAAAAATACAGTTGAATCGATTACTAGATCTTTAGGCTTTAACACCAGTCATTCATTTATTAGCTGGTTTCGCACACTAACCACTTATACGCCTGGGCAATATCAAAAAAATTTATTGATGTATAAAAAGAAATAAGTCTAGCTCATGTATCAAGCTTAGTTTAAGTCACATTATTTTCCTCTCTATTTTGCCCTAAAAACACAATAAAGTGACCTGCTTCCGTTATTTTGTCTTCTGTCATTTAAGCTTATGCTGGGTAGGCCTATCATTAGGAAATGACATAGATGTGTAAATGGATTGCAATCTATAAGTCTGGTGAATAGCCAACCCTTTATTAGATATTAGCCATCATCTTTTACAAATAAAGTAAGTTTTAAATAGCGTACATCCAATACGGAGAAAGAAATGAACATCAGGATGAATCAACGTTCATATCGCAAATTTGCCTCAGCTTGTCTATTGGGACTGTTTATTTCAGGCTGTGGAAATGATCATCAGTCCTCTTCGGACACCTCTCCTTCCAAAGATCAAGATTGGCCGACTCAAAGCCTGCCAGCAAGTGCAGCAGTTAAGGTTGATGAAACACAATTCTTACCAACCCAGCTCATGCGTGAGTGGCATAAAGAACTCGATGCCTATGGTTTACGTACACCAGGTTCTGAATCACATGAAGCTTATACGCAGGATCTATATAAACGCTTGCAAAAAGCAGGTGTGAAAGATGTGCATCTTGAAGAGATCAAGATTAAGGTTTGGGAACCCACTTCATGGAATTTAGGGATTAGTTCTGGAATCAACCAATATGAAACCGTGAATGCATCTTATGTGCCGTATTCAGGTATTACGCCAGCTCAAGGCACCACTGCTGAACTTAAATATTTGACGCCAAGTCAATTAAAAAGTCTATTATCAGCATCTACAACCTTTGAGAGCCTAGCAGCAGAATACTCAGATAAAATCGTGCTTGTGGACTTTCCAACGCCAGCCTTAACCATCAGTTTTTATGCTGATAGAGCGGTAAGTACATACGACCCAGACAACACATTAAGCCCTTCAGATCCATTTAAACGTTCAGCAAATGGCATGGGTTCTGTTATTAATCTACTTAAAGGCTTTAAAGCAATTAATGCCAAAGGCATTGTTTTTATTGCTAATGATGCAGGCAGTAAAGAACTTGCTCAAATTTATGCACCGTTCTATGCCGAGGTTTATGGCTTACCAGGTTTTTATGTAGATATGGCAACAGGCGTCAAACTACGCCAAGAAGCCAATGCTAAACATACTGTTCAAATCAAACTGAATGCGACAGAAAGAGAAGTGACGACCAAAAATATCATCGGTACCATTGCTGGAAAAAGCGATGAGCTGGTTGTACTGAATAGCCATACCGATGGTACAAATGGTGTTGAGGACAATGGACCAAATGCAGTCATTGATATTGCCCAATATCTGACCCGACTTCCTCAAAAGTCTTTAGATCGAAGTGTCATGATCATGCTATCGACGGGCCATTTCTTTGCAGGCAGTGGCATCCGTAGTTTTCTGGATCAGCATAAAAATGATGGCATTGCGGATCGAATCAACGCTGCGATCACGATCGAACATTTGGGTATCAATGAATGGATTCCAAATGAGAAAGGTGTGCTCACTGCAACGGGTAAAAAAGAGTTTGGAGCTTTATTTACCTCTAATCAACCTGCCCTTGTCGAGTTATCTAAGCAATGGCCAGTCAATGCCAAAGCGGGTGCAACCTTTATCATGCCGCCATTACATCCAAATGGAAGCTATGCTGAAGATTCGGTCTGGCCGGGTGAAGGACACTATTTCTGGGGCGCGGGTGGTATTCCAACCATCAACTATCTCACAGGACCAGCGTACTTACTGAACTATGGTCTTGATACCGTAGATTTTGTTGATTTTGATTTGTTACATCGACAAACCGCAGCCTTTACCCAAATGACAATGGATCTAACTCGCGTACCGCGTAGCGAATTACCAAGAAGAGAAACTATTGCAAATTAAATAGTATTGAGTTTCTTCAATTATTCAATCTTAAAAATAAAAGGCATCAGATGATGTCTTTTATTATTTAAAGTCCTCATTTTTATTGTTGATTTTTAAAATCTTAGCGCACTATTTTTTATCTAAATAGATTGAAAATTTACTGAACTGACAAAGGGATATCATTAAATAGAGCTTTGGATAGAAATGAGATACTGAGTAAAAAATCTAGACTTCTATTTTTAATTTATTCTTATTGAATTAAAATCTTGTTATTTATATTCTTTTAATGAAACAAGAATTTCATACCATTATTCAAACATCCTCCTTCTATTGACTCCTTTTATACAATATTGATCAGCGCCCCAAACATCTACACTCACCAAATATTTTATAAACAAGTTGCGCAGGTGCATCTAGCGGATAAACCTGAGTATCCTTAAAGTAAAGGATTAAACCATTATCCAGCACGGTCAAGATTTTGTTCTTTATTCTCAATATCACGCCCTTTTTGATTAAGCTATTTAGCTTACCAGCAATCACGTCATATTGATAAAAGGAAACGATCTGCCCTAATTTTAAAGTATTTGGGTTAAATCGCTTATACTTCTTACATGTTTTACAAATCCATTCAATCATTAAAGACACCCTATAAAAAGAGTATTCATTATATAAAAACATAAAATAAAAAATTATCATTAGAACCATTTTAATTTGACAATTAATGTATTTAATGAAATGCAGGAATAAACCCAATATTAACCGTTATAATTTCCTTATAAAAAATAACAAATTAAATACGCTTAAGCATCTTGTTTATTATATTTTTTAATTACCAATAATTTTCAAACGCTTGGCTTCTAGGAAATAGATAAATATAAGCAAAAAAATTTAAATAATTCAATCGAATAATAATAGCAACAAAAAATTCCATGACTTTTGATCATGGAATTCATCTTATCATCGAGAATATAAGCTTCTCAATAACTCAATTATAGTTCCTTTATAAATCTATAGATACGGCCATCTTTTGGGTTTTCATAAAGAAGTTCCATATTTGGCAGAAGGATCTCTCCTTCAATTTCAATATGTTCTATTCTTTTAAATAAAGGGATTTCTTGATCATTCGCCTTTCGAATTAAGGCAACGGCTATGTTTTCAGCCTCAAATTGATCCTTTACTTTGATTTTTATATTGTTCATCAAATAACTCCATTTTAAAAATTGAAAAAAACTAAATAAATTAAAAAGATGTAATTGCCGAAAAAGCTAAAGGCATTGCAAAAAAAGTTAAAATAAAAGCAGCAGTTCGTTGCAAGTTAAGTTGATTTAGCCAAACGACTTTATTAGAAATCAACATGGTTCCAAAAGCAATCCATAAAAATGCAATTGGCGTAATCAGGGCTAAAAATGTTCCCATATGGATAAAATATTGATCTGGATTCAACCATGCTGTATGTGGAAAGACGGCTGAAGCAAATAATAACGCTTTCGGATTAAGCAGGGTTGCAACAAATAATGCCTTAGATGTAATCAATGGCTGATTTAAATCAATTTCTTTTGTTGAGGTTAACCAAAGCTTTACAGCTAAATAAATAATAAAAACAGCACTAAATAGCTTTAATAACGGAGGCAACCACGGTACTAAATGGGAAACAGACTCCAGTAAAAATCCCCAAGTTGTAATTGCAATAAGATAGCCTAAAACCTCAGATGGGATTAATTTAAGTGAATGCTTTACACCAACCTGAATTCCAGATGAAGCCAATAATGTATTCGTTGGACCTGGTGTAAGTAAAATCGTAATGATCAAACCAATGAATAAAAATGACACCATAGGCAAATTCCTTTGCTAAGTTTGCAAGCGAATATCGCAAATAAAAACAAAGTTTGTCGACTAAAGGGTTGTAACGAAAAATGTAGATCTTCTTGTTAAATATTAAAAAACAATAAGTTAAAAGCAAAAACCAATCAGGTGAAACTTTCCTTAACCTAGGTAAATATGTGATTAAAATCACAATTTAAAATTAAAACCCTCTCTGTAATTTAGTTATATTTCACACAATATTTTGATTCTCCAACAAAATTTAGCCTTATATCTGGTTATATATTTCTCTATTTCAAACAAATAGGTTGAATTCAGCCTGATAGAGCAGATTAGCATCATCAGGCCAAAAAATTTTTGTAAGTCTCTTGAGTAAAATTAACGGATCGTGCCAATGATGCTATCTGCCTGACTAGTCGCGCCTTTCTCTGCACTAATCTGAATAACACCACTACGGTGTGCCAGTACCTGCACTTCCATTTTCATGGCTTCCATAATGGCAACCACTTGGCCTTCGGTGACTTGCTCACCATTTTCGACTTTCCAAGCGCTCATCACACCATTAATTGGGGCAAGTAAATGCTCGGCACTTACTTCTGGCTCGGCTGTTTGTGCTTGAACTGCGCTTGCTGGGCCTTGTGCAAACATGCCCGCAGGTAAACCTAAACGATGTAACTTGCCATCAATTTCAATGTAGCTGAGTAGCATTGGTTGTTGATGGTTTGGAATACCACGTTTAGTCGGTTTCAACTCTTGTTTAAAGTCATTTTCGATCCAGCGCGTATGTACATTAAACTCATCGGTAAAGTCAGGTTCATTAAGTACTGCACGGTGAAAGTCTAAAACCGAAGCTACACCTTCAATTTTAAATTGCTTCAAAGCACGTTTAGCACGAGCAATTGCAATTTCACGAGTTGGACCAGTCACAATCAGCTTTGCCATGAGTGAGTCAAAGTGGCTAGACACTAAAGAGCCAGTCCGAACACCTGTGTCGACGCGTACACCGTGACCAAACGGCGCTTCAAATAAACTCAACACACCAAATGCAGGAATAAAACCACGTGCTGGATCTTCGGCATTAATACGAAACTCAATGGCATGTCCCTGCGCTTTTGGTGTTTCTTTAATAGAAAGCACTTCACCTTGCGCAACACGTATTTGCTCAACCACTAAATCGACTTTTGAGGTTTCTTCGGTCACTGGGTGCTCAACTTGCAAACGGGTGTTTACTTCTAAAAATGAAAGCTTGCCGTCACGACTCAGTAAATATTCAACTGTTCCCGCACCCACATAGTTTGCAGCCTGACAAATGTTTTTTGCCGAGCTTAAAATTTGCTGATAAATCTCATCGCTAATAAATGGTGCTGGGGCTTCTTCAACTAACTTCTGGTTACGACGTTGCAATGAACAATCGCGTGTACCTAGTACCACAATGTTGCCATGTTGGTCAGCTATTACTTGCGCTTCTACATGGCGGGGTTTATCAAGATATTGCTCGACAAAACATTCGCCACGGCCAAAAGCAGCTTTTGCCTCTCGTACTGCCGACTCATAAAGCTCTTGAACTTCTTCAAGTTTCCACGCGACTTTTAAGCCACGCCCGCCACCACCAAACGCAGCTTTAATAGCAATTGGTAAACCATATTGCTTGGCAAACTCTAAAGCTTCATCTGCACTATTGAGTGGATCTTGTGTACCCTGAACCAATGGTGCGCCTACCGAAGCGGCAATTTTACGCGCTTCGATTTTATCGCCTAGTTTTTCAATGGCACTTGGTGATGGCCCTACCCATTTTAAACCTGCATCAATCACGGCTTGGGCAAACTCAGCACGCTCAGATAAAAAGCCATAACCCGGATGCACCATCGTCGCTTTTGATTTTTTTGCAATTTCAATAATCGCAGGAATATTTAAATAAGTTTCACTGGCAGTCGCACCAGCCAAGCCCCATGCTTCATCTGCAAGTTCCACATGCATGCTGCCAATGTCGTCATCTGCATATAACGCGACCGAAGAAATTCCCATGTCACGACAGGCATGAATAATACGAACGGCAATTTCACCACGATTCGCAATCAATAATTTTTCTGTATTCATCATTCATTCTCAAAATCTGTAAATTCGGCAATTTTTTTAAATTTGATGCGGCAACCTGCTGGAATCTGTGCCACCAAGTCCCAATGGTGTTTAGCAACAGAAGCAATGACTGGATATCCACCCGTTAAAGGGTGATCATTCATAAATAAAACGGGCTGCCCACTCGGTGGAATCTGCAAAGCACCAATACATGTGCCTTCACTTTCCAGTTCATGGATAATTTTGCGAGTTAAAGGCTCTGCACCTGAAAGTCTTAGCCCGACTCGGTTGCTTTCATTGGTTACCAGCCACTCTTGCTGACAGAGCAGTTCAATACTGTCTTGTTCGAACCAGTCTGTACGCGGCCCCATTACAATATCTAGCTCAACGACTTCGCCAGCTTGTGGCAAGTCACTTTTGCCCACTTCATTTAGGCTAATGTTGGCAGCCTTCACCTGTCCTTGGTAAATGGTATCTCCAAGCTTTAAAGGTTCTGGCCCTAACACCGCCAAGCTGTCAAATGAAGCACTATTGAGCACTGGTTCAACATCGATGCCACCACGAACTGCCAAATAGTTTCTTAAACCTGCTGTTGGTGGCTGAATTTGAAATTCATCACCTTTATCCAGATCAATCGGTTGATAGCTTGCAAAGTCTGCGGTTTGACCGTCAGCAAATTTCACACGAATATTTGAAATGGCACCTGCCACCGCAATAACGCCCGCAAGCTGCATTTTGGCTTTTAAGCCACCATTTAAAACTTCAATGACAGGTGTATCGGTTGGGTTCCCCACAATACGGTTAGCACTATGCATGGCAGATAAATCCATTGCACCCGCCACGCCAACACCAATATTAGTCTGATTTAAGCGCCCTTCATCTTGAATGAGCATCTGTAGACTTGGTGCAGTAATCGTAAACAGTGGCACAGATCGTTTCGGCTCAACTGTACGGCTAATTTGCTGCGGTACATTTACGGTTGTAGGCTGATGCGTAACATCCTCAAAATGTACAGTCATACCTGGTAACAGCAAAGCAGGATTTTTACGCTCTAAATCCCACATTTTTTCTGATGTTGTACCAATCAGTTGCCAGCCACCCGGACTGTCTTTTGGATAAATACCAGAGTATTTTCCAGCCAAACCCAAAGAGCCTGACGGTATTTTTTTACGTGGAACCGTTAAGCGTGGAATATCGGTAAAAGGCTTATCGGGACTGCTCATATAAGCAAAGCCCGGCGCAAAACCAATAAAAGCGACATTCCACACGCTTTGGTGATGTTTTCTAATCACATCGGCAACAGACAACCCTTGTAACTCGGCAACTTGCGCAAGGTCTTCACCGTCGTAACGAATCGGCACAATCACTTCTTGGCCGCTACGCTCAAATCCAGAATCAACTTTAAGGCTCTGAATTGAAGCGACCAGTGTTTTAAAGTTGGTTTCAATCTCGTTGAAAAAAACCAAAATTGTTTTTGCAGCGGGGACTAAGTCTTTAATTCCATTCAATTGCGTATTTTGCAATTTATTGTACAACGCCAAAGTTTCCTCTAAGCTCGCAAGCTCAATCAGAAAACAATCGGCGTTTACCGATAAAAAACGCATTTGCTTATCCTTTTAATTCTTCTTTAGCTCAATTAGCCAATCCAAGCACGGTCAGGAATGTCGGTAATAAACATATGACCCGGTGCATGACTAATGGCAAAAGGAATTTTCGAGTTCATCACCGCAGCTTGCGGTGTTACGCCACATGCCCAAAACACCGGAATTTCACCCGCCTCAATACGAGAAGCATCACCAAAGTCGGGTTTATTTACATCCTTAATACCTAAGCTTTCAGGGTACCCAATATGTACAGGTGCACCATGCACGCTTGGCATACGTGATGTAATTTTTACCGCTTCACTAATTTGATGCGATGGAATTGGTCGCATGGAAACCACCATATTTCCAGAAATACGCCCTGCCGATTGGCACTGAATATTGCTCAAATACATCGGTACATTGGTATCGTCATGAATATGGCGAACTTCAATACCCGCTTCTTGCAAAGCTGTTTCAAACGAAAAACTACAGCCAATTAAGAAAGTCACCAAATCAGGATGGGCGTTGTAAATCTCGCTCGCATCGGTCACTTCATCAACCATTTCCCCATCTTTCCAAATGCGATAGCGCGGGAAGTCAGTTCGAATGTCTGAGTCTGTCGCAAGCTTAGTTGCGTAGATGCCTTCTTCGAGCACATCAAGTACTGGGCAGCTTTGCGGATTACGATGTGCATAGAGTAAAAAGTCATATGCCCACTCTTTTGGCACCGAAATCATATTGACCTGAGTCATACCCGCTGCCATGCCTGCCGTTGGTTTATCAAAACCTGCACGAATTTTTAAACGCGCATCTAAAGCGGCTTCAAGTTGAGCTGGGTCGACTTTAATATCCTTATACATGGTGCTCATCCTTATGCTTTGTTTACAAATGGGCGGATTTCAATATTGTTTTTTACAAGCTCGGCTTTAATGGCTGCCGACATCTCTAATGCACCATCGGTGTCGCCATGTAAACAAATGGTGTCGGCCTGAATTGGCGTAAAGACACCATCAATTGACTCTACCCCACCATTTTTAAGCATAGACACCACACGGCTCGCCACAAATGCAGAATCGTGTAAAACCGCACCTTCTAGACGACGAGACACCAGTGAACCATCGCTGTTATAAGCGCGGTCTGCAAATGCTTCAGATACCACTTTTAAGCCAGCCGCACGTGCCTGCTCGACTAAGTTCGATCCCGCCAAAGCCACTAAAACCAATTCAGGGTTATACATTTTAATCGCATCAATCACTGCGGCTGCCTGAGCTTGGTCATGTGCAATGGTGTTGTAGAGTGCGCCGTGTGGTTTAACGTACTGCACTTTTGAACCTGCTACTTTAGCCAAGCCATCGAGTGCAGAAATTTGATAAAGCACATCGGCAATCAGTTCATCACGCGACACATCCATATTACGGCGGCCAAAACCAACAAGGTCTGGATAAGACACATGAGCACCAATGGTCACACCAAGCTCAACTGCTTTACGAACCGTTTTTAAAATACCGAGCGGGTCGCCAGCATGGAAGCCACACGCAATATTAGCGCTGGTCACAACAGGTAATATCTGATCATCATTACCCATTTTCCATGAGCCAAAGCTTTCACCCAAATCACTATTTAAATCTACAAACATGGCATTATTCCTTTATCTCTTCACGTCGTCTGGCTTAAAGCTTGGTCAAATAGTTAAACACGGTTGTAAATGACATATAACCCATCCACCACGTCAACAGACATGTTAACCCACCCAAAATAAGTAACCATTTTGGATAGTTATAATTACCCATTAAATCTTTTCGGCAAGCAGCAACATACACAAAAATTGTAAGACCAATTGGCAGCACCAAACCGTTAAAACCACCTACAAAAATGAGTAGACCCGCTGGAGTTGCACCCAATAATACATAGAGCAATAAAGCCAATGCGATAAAGGTAATGGTCGTATAATTGCTTTGCTTTGGTGTTAAGTTCTTTTTAAACGCAGTAAAGAATGATACTGATGTATATGCTGCGCCAATGGTGCTACTAATACCCGCTGCCCAGAAAATTAAACCGAATAATTTAAAACCAAATGTACCCGCTGCATATTGGAATGCTTGCGCTGCTGGATTAGCGTCATGGCTGGCTAAATCAATCGTTGCACCGCTCACCACCACACCTAAAAACGCTAAAAACAATACGTAGCGCATGATACCAACCACGACAATGCCCTTGGTCGCAGCTTTCGCAACTTCATCAATATTTTCAGGGCCAACCGCGCCTTTATCAAGTAAACGGTGTGCACCCGCATAGCAGATATAGCCACCCACTGTACCGCCGACAATGGTGGTAATAATGGCAAAGTCGATCTGATCTGGCGCAAAGGTTTGCTGTACCGCTTGCCCAACAGGAGGCATCACAATGACTGCGACGATGATGATCAGGATGATTTTCAGCAATCCCAACACGATCATGCTTTTATCCATGGCAAGCGTGGCTTTTCTTGATGCAAAAATCAAAATGGCTAACGCACCACTTAAGATACCGCCCCACTTTGTGTCTAGGCCAAAAAGTGCATTTAAACCTAAAGCTGCACCTGCAATATTACCAACACTAAAGAAAAAACCGCCCAAAATCACCAGAAAAGCCAGTAAATAACCACTACCTGGTAATGCTTTATTGGCAATGTCTGATGCACGCATTTGCGTCAGTGTGACCACTCGCCAAATATTTTGTTGAACTACATAATCAATCAGAATGGAAACTAAAATGGCGAAGCCGAATGCTGCGCCTAACTTGACTGTAAATACAGCGGTTTGAGTTAAAAATCCTGGCCCCATTGCTGAGGTCGCCATCATAAAGATCGAGGCGACAATGGCCCATTGGCGATCTGATAAAAAAGAAGATTTCAGTAAAGACATATTGAATGCGTTCCTCATCCATTTGAGCTTCATAACGCTATTTTTAATTTGATTCAGAAGTATCATTTTTGACCAATGATCTTCTTCAATCCTTTTCAATAACCAAGATTCTCTGTTCCTGAATGACCACATGAGTTCATCAAATCTTGTATTTAAGATAAAAATACAGCACAGCCAGCTGAACAATACGACTTTTTACATCAACCTTTAAACTCAAGTTTTTGAATTTTAAATATTTTTATTTTCAATATCTTTAATGATAAATTTTACTTATCACGTTCTATAAGCTGTGTTTATCATTGGGCAAATAAGCAATGTTTATAAGAATGAGAAAAAGAACTGGAAAATGCCGCCAATCATTTAGGCCTTAATCTGCGCATTCAGTCTTTTCATAGCACTATCCGACACCATCACCGCAACGTCAGTTAATTTTTCTTTCAAGGCCACATCGTTGCCATGAATATACACCGAGGTAAAGTGGAAGGTCTTTAGGCGAATCGGCGTATTTAAGATTTCCAGCCGACCGTCAGTGACCTCCTTCAAGGCGGTTAAGGTCGGCACAACGGCGATGCCCAAACCTTGCTCAGCAAGACGTAGCAGTGTTGCCAAGGAGTAACTGGTAATTGAAAGTGGTTCATCAATGCCTTGTTCCTTCATTTTTGCTTTGAGTTCTTTATAGGGATAAGTAATTTTTGGATAGGTCAAAATGGTATGAGACATTAATGTCTTAAATGACATTTGCCCAATTCCACCTTTAAACGAAGGTGAAGCTAAAAAACTCAGTTCAAAATTACACAGTGCCTGTTCGATACATTCAAAGGCTAAGGTTGGTCCAAGTAAAAAAGCCATATCCAAATCACCTGTTCGTACACCTTCCTGTAAGTTAGGCGTCAGATCGACCACAATTTCGACTGAAACTTTGGGGAATTCTTGCTGAACCTTTTCGATATATTCAACTAGCCATGTATAAACAATAGTTTCCGATACACCCAAGCGAATTGTGCCAGTCAAATGCTGGTTTTCAGTCAGCTCAGCCACTAGATCCGTCTCTAGGCGCATAAACTTTTCAGCATACTTAAATAAAGTCATGCCCTTATGCGTTGGTTTAAACTGACGAAAACTACGATCTAGAATTTTAAAACCAAGATCGTTTTCAAGTGCTGTGATTTTCTGGGATACCGCAGGCTGCGTGGTTTGTAATTTTGTTGCAGCCTTATTAAAGCTATTTAAAGTCACCACCCAATAAAATGCTTCCAGATTCTTTAAATTCACGCTTAATCCTGTGTCGTCTCTCCCTAACCCACCTGATAGTATGAGAGTTACACCCCTGATGACGCTAGGCATTTATTGAATTTTATGAGGATGACCTTCAGTGAGTGCTTATTTCACAGTCACAAAGATAATATCCAGATCATTTTTGGGAATGAAATTGTGCTTGATCATCTGGAATCGGGTTGGGCTAATTTTTTCGACGCTTCCCTTCCAGCAAAAAGACACCAGCTCGTTTTTATCACGCTCAACCGTCAATTTAAACTTTTCAATCGGCTTGGCCCAGTTTGCTCCAGTCCTCAGGATATAGCTCAAGGCACTAAACGGCGAATGTTCTGCACTGGCTTTTTTTAGTCCCCGTTTAAATTGGGTGTCCATACAAAATTTTTGATTATATTCATCTGGATATAACGCAACAGAACCACCGACCAATGGTTGATATGTATGCTGAATCTTGGTCAATGCATTGGCTTTAAAAGTCTGTTTCCAACTATAAATCACTTGAGATGACCACGGAATCACATCATCTTTTTGGAAATTGGCCATAATTTTTTGTATTTGTGGCTGCTTACATTGTCTCAATTTATCTTGATAATATTCATAATCATCGTTATTTCTCGCCCAAGGATTGAGCATATCGGTCTGACTAAAGCCACATTGTTTAAATGCATCCGTCGTATCAATGAGCGGCGACGTTTCATCCTTTTGAATAAATGTTCGCACATGCATTTCAGGTTTTATATTTTTTCCATCGACAATAATCTTAAAACTTTTTAGAAGCTGCTCGGTATGCGCAAAATCCGCTTCAAAGAAATTATCGATACGCGGCAAGGGAAATAACACGGTTTCAGTAATATCTTTCTTACTTAAATTGTTATAAACATAATCAACCTTGATCAGCTTTTTGCTAATAAACAGGTCTTCACTTTGCATCGCAATCTGTGCATTTTTAAGATATTGAATGCCGCCTGTCCCAACATAGCCCGTAGAATCATTGGCAAGACTAGATGTTGATAATGGAGCTAAACAAACCAAAGCTACTGCAATTTTTTTCATTTTTTTAACTGCTCTATGGGAACTTGTTCTTATCAGATATTCATTAGAATCATAGCGTTTATAGAACAATAATGTGAAATTTTTATTGTGATGGATGAGAGAACATCATTTCTATACAGTGAATGTGAATTTTCAATATTCAAGATATTTCATTGAATGCGATCAGTGCAGCATTCCGCACCCAAGAAGAGATTTTACAATGATTCAATAAAACAATGTCCTGCCAGCGAAAGGAAGAGTATAACGTCTCGCGCTACACTCCTCCTGTTATGCTTAATCGATAATCTTATTCAGTTCCCAACGATTCGCACGCTTGAATGTGCCGAGGTCATTGAATCTAACCCCCATATCGCGCATCACCTGATGAGCAACGGATGCAGTCATCTGTCGAAGATAAAAAGGCTCTTTAATCACAAAATGATGGATTGCATGGGTTGAACCAAAATTACAGCAGAATAACTGGAACGGTAGCATCCACCACGGAGTCAACACCTGCGTCTGCTGAATCACATTGCCCAATTCAACATCACCATAATAATGCATATTACTGGTGACAAAGTGCAGGCAAAAAGTCCGTAAGACATTTGGGGCAATCCATACCACGGTCAAAATATTAATCACGTGCATGACTTGTAATGTCGTTGCTGACCATACAATCGGTGCATCAACAATACTTGAAATCGCATTCAGGGCATGGAAACCTAGAAACACATACCAAATTGACCAGTGAATGATACCCAAAGGAAAATAGGCAGCTAAACTCCGCTTAATCACCATTTTTCGGAGATGACTGTCTTTCAGCTTAAATACTCTAAATAAAACAGATAGCCCATTATCGCCCGTAGCAAAAAAGCGCAGTACCCCCCATTGCTCACCATTCCATAATGCTCTTTCCTCAACATCTTTTTCTGTACCTGAACATTTATGATGATTGAAATGCAGTTCTCGACGTAACCACGGATTAATGGTACTTGGTCGAGCCAGCCAAACCAACCCCATCATTAAATGATGTGCCCACGGTTTTTTACGAAAATACATCCAGTGAATCAGGTCATGTTCTAATTCATGGGTGAAAGAAGCAAAAAATGCAATCAGCGGAATAGTCCACCATACGGATAGTTGTTGTGTGATGTAAAAATAGGCGGTAGCGCCCATTCCGAGTAAAGAAAATAATAGAATTAAAGCGCCAATGGTATTTTGATGATTTAAAACAGAATAGCGTTTTCTCAATCTAACGCCTTCGTCCATAACGACACGTTTAATATGTTCTGTTTTTTCGGTATCAGTCATACCTGCTGGATCTTTGTATACGTAGCTCATCATCGTTCCTCGATGTTCTTATGACTCTACTGTATTTAGATCGGTGATTTGATGCTTAACCCGAAACGCCAATTTATTGGCTATAGATGCCAATTCATGATTGTCAGCAGAATTGAATAAAAAAATGATGAAAAAAACCTTATACTCAGTTCAAGAATGAGAATTAAACGTTATAGGACATGACATGCCACAGACGGCGACAGCATTGACAAGTTGGGTAAAAGCAATTCAAAAAGCCCTTGAAAAAGCAGGTTGTGATAGTAAAAGTTTAATTGAACAGGCTGGACTGGATATACAGGCGCTGAATGATCCGAATGCCCGCTACTCTCTGCAACAAACCGCACGTTTATGGCAACTGGCAACCGCGGCAACACAAGATTCATGTTTTGGGCTTAAAGTTGCCAATCAGGTCAATCAACATACCTTCCATGTTCTGGGACATTCTTTGGCGACCAGTACCACACTCAAAGAGATGTTTATCCGAATCATCAGATATTTTCGTTTGGTAACGGACATTCCAGAACTGGAGTTCTATGGCAAAGACCAGAATCATTACTTCATCATCCATGTTCCAGATGAAGTTCAGTATGAATCAATCGATGCTTTTATTTCCGTGTTTATCCGTTCATGCAGAGCGTTGCAAGGATCACTTTTTTCACCGTTACGGATCGAGTTAAGACGTTCTGAGCCCAGTGATCTCGAAACATATCGCAGTATTATCAAAGCCCCTCTTATTTTCAATGCACCCCAAGACATGATTGTTTTTGATACGGCGACGATAGAACTTCCGCTGGAAGGTGCAAATCCGATCCTGTCACAGGAATATGATGAAATTATCATGCGCTATTTGGCTCGTTTCGATAAGGAAAATATTCAGGCAAGGATCAAGGTAAAAATTATTGAAAATCTCGCGGCAGGAGAAATACAGCAACAAGAGATTGCTAAAAGTCTCGGGCTGAGCACGCGTAGTCTGCAACGAAAACTGTCTTTAGAAAATACCTCATACAGTGAAATTTTGGATAAGACGCGGCAGGAACTGGCAAGCTCTTATATCAAAAATAATTCTTATAGTATTACTGAGATTGCCTATATTCTCGGCTTTACAGATGTCAGCAGTTTTACACGGGCATTTCGTCGCTGGACCGATTGCTCTCCACTGCACTATCGTGAAAATCTCTCCAAAAGCTGATTTTTTCCCTCTTAAAATAAAAAAGATACATCGATTGCGATGTATCTTTTTTCAAGGTCTTACTTTTTATTCAATAATTCCAGCATTGAAACAGTGGTGATTTTTACCCCCATTGGCAATGCCTTTAAATCGACAACATAATTCGGACTATGCGGGAGATAAGGTACAGCTTGTCCCTTTAATTTCGCCGCAGCAAAAGTAAGTGGATTGGCAACCCCGACAAACATAAAAGTAAATGGAACATCTTTCTGCTCATCGATTAAATGATGCACATCCTCTGATCCCATAAATGCAGGGAAATCATTCACCACCTTTTTATCACCCAATAATGCTTTTAAAGGCCCATTTAGGCGGTTGGAAAGATCTTTATCATTGATCACAGGTGTTACAGAACCTCTCATGGTCAGTTCGGGGAGTTGATCTTTTTCCATGCCTTGCATCTGGGCTGCGCCATCACTCATAAGTTTGATGCTATTGAGCATATTGTCGCGGACTTTTGGATTAAACCAGCGGATATTCATTTTGACCAAAGCTGAAGACGGCACAGCGTTATTGGTCGCGCCGGCCTGAATTGAACCGACAGACAGTGCCGCTGGCTCTTGAGCACTGACCACATTGCCCATAATCGTCTGATATTGGGTAATCGCATTAGCCACCATATTAATCGGATTCTTAATTAAATGAGGCACTGAGCTATGCCCAGCAACACCTTTAAATAAAACATCGAACTGATCGGTTCCTGCCATACGTGGTCCTGGTGCATTCAATACCATGCCGACGGGAATAGGTGTAGTATGCACTGCAAAGAAATAATCAGGTTTGGGTAAATTATATTTTTTCCACAAGCCATCAGCTAACATCGCTTTCGCACCTGTGACCGGTTCTTCAGCGGGCTGGGCAACCAGAATAATGGTACCACTCCATTCATTCTTCAAAGCCGCCATGGTACGCGCCATTCCTAGCATCCATGTCACATGTGCATCATGACCACACATATGCGCAACTGGCGTTTCAGTGCCATCAGCAAGTTTAGCGCGAACCTTGCTGGCATAAGGCAAGCCGGTCGCCTCTTCTATGGCTAATGCATCCATATCGGCACGATACATCACTGTTGGGCCTTTGCCATTTTTTAAAACACCGACCACACCTGTTTTGGCAATACCTGTCGAAACTTCAAAACCTAAAGCTTTTAGTTCATTGGCTACAATTGCAGAGGTACGGGTTTCCATAAATCCTAGTTCAGGATGTTCGTGAATATCCTTGTAAGTTTTGCTCAACCATTCTGTTTGACCATCAATAAGGTCTAATGCTTTTGCCGATACCGCAGGGAGACTTGCTTTTGCTTCATCAGCATGTACAGCGCCTGCATTGACGAGCAGAAATGCTGTTACTCCGATCCAACCCAATTGATTCACAACTTTTTTCATTGTCTAAATTCCTTTCTCAATGAACTTTTTTAATCTCATTAAAATTTATAGCCAATTTTCAGACCATAACTGATTGAATGGTTATCTTTAAAATCTGCGACGTAATAGTCACTGCCTGCCTGTGCTCCGAGCTGCCCTTTCGCATCTCCTAACCAGAAATATTTAATCCCACCAGAAATAAAATATTGAGCTGTTGGACTATATTGAGCACCTAAACCTAAGTTGTAATATCCCTTAACAGGCCCACCTGTAGAGACTTTATCTCCCGCTCCCGAATCCCATCCGATCGATACACTCCCCAACCATTGAGGTGAAAATCTCTGCCCGACCCCTAAATTTGCAGACCATTGATCGTCATAAAAACGAACCAGACTAAAACCATCTGGACGACTTGGCGTAGAAAGGACACCTAATACTTTTGAGATTTCACCAAAGCGATAAGGTTGAAAATTCAACTCACTCCAGTTCACCCAACGGACATTACCGAACAGCAAAGTCCCTGGACGTAAACCGGTCTGAAACTCAAGATTGACTGAGTCTGGGGTTTTAAACTGGGTGGTTCCTGAATCCTGGGTATGTGCCAATCCTGCAACAATCTGATTCAATGCAGCCTTTTTCTGTGGTGACATTTGACCAATAGAAATCATGTAATCTAAATGCTGGTCAACCAAATCACGGCCTTGTTGAGTTTTTAACATATCGACCAAGGGTGCATTTTCAACTGCTTTCACTTTGTGCTGAATTTCAGAACGATAGGTTATTGAGGCTTTGATTGCTTTTTCAGGTATCTGATAAGCGAGTCCCGCCAGCCATCCCCAATCGCCAACACTTTTGCTATGCAAATCATAGCCATTGTAAACACTAAAGACATTGCCCCTGAGCTCGACTTCACTTTTAAAGGTCTGATAAACAGGCCCTGCATAAACGTTCCAGTTTTTATTGGGTTGATAGCCCAAAATGAGACTCAGATTCTGTATATCGAAACTTGATTTGGAATTTCCTGTAGGGAGATTGTCTTGGGTTGCATTTGCCAATCTGGTGGTTGTCAGTCCAGACAACATCACCATATCTTTGCCTGTGGCAACAAAGCTATTATTTCCTGTGTATTCTGTATCTGAACCAAAGGGCTGGTCATACAGCAAGCCAAAAGAGAACTGCGGGGCTAGCTGTAACTTTAAGGCAGCTGTCGGGCGGTAATCTGTATGACCAATATCAGAAATCGCACTATTTCCTGAATTTGTACCTGCTTCCTGCCCCTTTAAAGACGTGTCCGTAACTCCAAGACTTGCTTCAAAATAATGATCAGGCTGCAAAAATGCCGCAACAGATTGTCCTGTTTTATCAAAAGCTGCCGCATATAAAGAACATGTCCAAATAGAGCTGATTGCTATAACTAAGATTTTCTTTTGCATCGTAAATTCCCAAATCCATCCTGGACTTTTTTATTTTCTTGAATCAATATATGTAGATATGAAGGAATTTACTTAACCCTAAACGCCAAACACTTGGCTGTGCATGCCAATAGGCTGTGCTAAATGAAAAGAGGGTTTTAAGTGAAGGAATAAATGTTTTTAGGTGTAATAAAACGACTTAGGCTAGCTCTACACTGAACATCTCATTCTAGATATTTTTGTTTAATACTCATGCGACACTGACACCGCTTGTCTAAGCGTTTTAACTAAAAGTTCGTTTAAGTGATCTACCGCTTTTGAGTCACGAGAAGTATGGCTTCGGTAAACTGCTACCTCCATTGGCTCTAAAGGGCCCAACCCATGTTCAGCCCCAAGAATTTCTAAATGCTGTGGTGCACTACATTGAGTAAAAACAGCAATCGCCAATCCACTTTCAACAGCAGCAATTTGTCCAACCAAACTTGAACTACTGTAAACCACACGATAACGGCGCCCTTGCAAGGTAAGAGAGTTGATTGCACTCTTTTTAGCTGAACTGGTACTTTCATACACTGCAATAGGGACTGGGTCTTCACGCCAAAGCTCAAATTGTGGAGACCCCACCCAAACCATCGGCTCATGAAATAATAAAGTACCTTGACGCTTGCTATCTCTGGAAATTAAAGCCAGATCAATATCACCACTTTCTATACGAGGAATTAAGGAGGTGGATTGTTCGCAAATGAGTTCAATTTCAACACCACTATAACGAGGTGCAAATCGTTTCAATACTGGGGTCAGATATTTCACAGCATAATCATCTGGTACTCCTAAACGTATCCGCCCACTTAATTCTTCCCCATGAAATGCCATCACAGCTTCATTATGCAAATCTAATATTCGCCGTGCGTATCCTAATAGCATCTGCCCCTGAGGGGTGAGTTCTATCTGTCTATGGGTTCTGATCAATAGCTGACACCGCACAGCTTCTTCTAATTTTTTCAATTGCATGCTGACCGCGGATTGTGATCGATATAGCTCAGGAGCCGCATTTGAGAGAGAACCAGTATTAACCACCGTAACAAAACACTTTAACCAGTCTATTTGTAAGTTCTTTAGATTCATGGCAAATCTTTCTATTTGATTTTCGAATAGTATATTCAAGAATTATGCGCTTTTCATTATTTAATAATATGACAATACTTACCCTATTCAGCAGGCCATCACATTGATTTGAAGGCTTTTTCCGATAACTTTTTACCATCATTTTTTATTTTAAAAATTTAATAATTTCTTAGGAATTAAATCACTAGGAGTGATTCCATGTACCTCAATAAAAGTACACTTGCCGCACAAAGTGCCACTTCAGGATTTGTTCTATTATGGGGCTGCGCTGCAATCTTTACTCGTTGGGGGCTCGATAATGCATCGCCAATCGCTTTATTAATTTTACGATTTTCAACTGCTTTAGTAGTCCTCCTCTTACTTGCTCTCTATAGAAAAAGATTATTGCCTATACATGGGAGTCGCAAACAAGTGTTATTCACTGGACTTCTCATTATTGCGGGCTATTCGATCTGTTATTTTCAAGCAATGGCACATGGCGTTACACCTGGTTTAATTGCGACTATTTTGGGAATACAGCCAATTCTAACGTTATGCATCATGGAGAAAAATATACAAAAAACACGCTTGCTAGGTTTATGTATCTCGTTAGCAGGTCTGGCTCTTCTCGTCTGGAAAAGCTTGTCTATGTCCCTGATTGCACCTATTGGTATTTTGTTTGCACTGGCTGCGCTGCTCTGCATGACTTTTGGAGCCATCATGCAGAAGAAGATTCAACAAGCACCTACAGAAGTATTACCCTTACAATATGCAATCAGTCTTGTCGTATGCTTAATCTTTATTCCATTTGAACATTTTGAAATTCACTGGAACTCACAACTTGTTATCTCTGTTCTTTTCCTTGGAGTTTTGATTTCTGTTGTTGCCCAACTTTTATTGTATAAGCTGCTAAGTCAGGGAAATATTGTAAATGTGACGAGCTTGTTCTACTTAGTTCCTGTCGTGACTGCATTACTCGACTTTTTAATTTTAGGTAACAAACTGCCAATAGCAGGTCTTATTGGGATGGTCGCAATTTTATTAGGCTTGTTGCTGGTGTTTAGAAAAGAATATGACATTAAACGCTAAAATGATGGCACCTTTTCACCTGACTTCTATTTTTTATTAATTTTCAAACGGTTTTCCGATTTTTAGAAACCGTTTGAAAATGTTTACTGTTTAAAACTTAAAGCTATAGTCAATATTTAATCGTGTTTCATTGGCGGAATGGAAAGTCATATTAGTGGGCATATCGTTGCGATAGTGAGAAAAGCGAGCTCGCATTCCCAAGCCTTTTAACTTGCCTTCTGGAATTTTATAACCCAAATCAAATTCCATTGACTCCTCTTTAAAACGCTGATCGCCGTATTGCAACAAATCAATGTCTTCGCCTTTGGCATAGCGAGTCATAAAACGCAGTCCGTTTAATGAAACATCGCCTAATTGGGCATTTTTAAAGTCATATTCATAACGTATCGAATAGACTTTTTCATCTTTATTTGAATAGTCTGAACTCATAAAATCAAGCACAACTGGGCTTTCAGTTCCCGACAAAAACGGCAGGCCTGTTGAACCAAACGACTGCATGTAACCCAAAGAAACCGTATGATTTTGATAGTTCAAACCAAATAAACCACTCATATGTAGGTTATCGACCTCTCCTATTTTTTTGCTTCCAGTTTCTTCACTATTAAAAAAGCGCACGTCACTTAAAAAGTTAAGCTGATCATTTAAAGGCTGTTTTCCGTTAAAGCCCAAAAATTGTTGCTGGTAAATGTCTTTCAGTTCGGCATGATAAGCACGTAGGCGATAATCCTTTAACTGATAACTTCCACCTAATGTATAAAAAGAATCGGTAGTTGCCGCTTTGTCAAAACGATGGTTGATATTGTCTGTTCCAACATCGGTAAAACGGATTGAGTCACGTTGACGCACTTCATCAACATAAAAGCCTTCGAGTTGAAGATTTGGAATTTCATTTGAAACAAGGCGGATACCGCGATAAGTCTGTGGGAACAAACGCGCTGGCGATGAAAATATAGTCGGTAACTGTGGAACCAGATCGCCCACAAAAAGCTCATTCTTTCTAAATTTCGCTTTCCCTGTAATGCCGATTTTCCCATAGTAATCGTCACGTGAGTTATCGGTATTGACTTGAAGTAAGCCACTACGCGCATAGTCATCCGCCCGATTTCCCATCAGGTTAAAACCTGCCATTGCCAGTACATCAACTCCAAAACCAACTGTCCCTTCGGTATAACCAGACTGTCCTTTAAAAATTAAACCCTGCGCCCAATCTCTGGCTGCTGTGTACGGATATGGGTCTTTTTTATAGTCTCGGTCAAAGTAAAAATTACGTAGTGTCAGCTCAGCTTTACTGTCTGCAATAAACTCGGCATGCACAATTTGACTCAATAATGGGCACAAGCATACCCCCACCCACAATGGTGTCTTTTTCATTTTTTATCTCAACTATTTAATTTTTTAAGGGTTTAAGGCACTGTTTTAAGTGCGTAATCTGGCTCTTTCTTATTTCGGTAAAAAGCATTACTCAAACTTAAAATCAGGAAAATGGCTAAAATAAAGACCACACCGTAATAGGCATAAAGCGTTGCAGGTGCTATACCTTTATCTAGGAAAATACCTGCAACCGTTGGCGATAAAATTGCTCCAATTCGTCCAAAACCAATGGCATAGCCCACACCGCGACTACGAATTTCGGCATCATAAATTGTTGGAGAAATAGAATATAAACCTGCTACACAGCCATTAATAAGTGTGCCAAGCAATAACCCCACCATGAGTGCAATGCTGACTTGAGATGAGACTGCGACAAATAGGAAAACACATGCCGAGGTTAGCCCTAAAAATAGACTTAAGGCATAGAAAATTTTCATGCGTGAAGCGAGTAAACCAATAATGGCTGCCCCGAAAATGCCACCAATACTAATTAAAATACCGGTACTTACGCCTTGTTCTGGCGACATCCCCATTGAGATAAGAATTTTTGGTGTCCAGCTCATCACAAAGTAAAAGCCAAACATCACTAAAAAGAAGGCGAACCAAAGACAAAGTGTCTGAAATCCAAGTTGTCCTGTAAATAATTTGCTGAGTTCACTGCCATTTTGCGTACTGATTTTTTCATAACGTGGCATAACGGGTAGTTGGTTAAGGCCCATACGATTTACAGTTGCATTAATTCGTTCGAGTGCCTGATTTGGTCGTTTCGCCAATAAATAATCTAAAGATTCAGGTAATAACCATATGCTGATCAACAACATTGCAATGGTGGTAATGCCGCCAGCTAAAAAGATTGAGCGCCAACCTAAATGTTCAATCAATGCCAGTGATAGTACTCCGCCAAGTGTCGCGCCAATTCCATAACCTGTAGACATTAAACTCACTGCAAGACTGCGCCAGCGCGCATTAGCATATTCACTTGCCAGTACATTACTACTTGCAAGAATCCCACCCACCCCAATTCCGGTAATAAACCGAAGTGCTGCCAACATGCCGTGGCTTTGTACAAAAGCACACCCCAACATGCTAAGACCTGCGATGACAAGACAAACTAAGATGAGTAAACGACGACCGATTTTATCGGCTAAAGGCGCGAGAAAAATGGAACCGGCAGCCATCCCAAAAAGGCCCGAACTGAGCAACAAGCCAATTTGCGCACCTGAAAGTGACCATTCTGCCGAAACAGATGGAGCGGTAAATGCCATCACCATCACGTCAAAGCCATCAATAATATTGAGACAAATACAGATCAAAATGACGAACCATTGGTAGCGGCTCATGTTGTTTTGATTGATCTCACTTAGAACGTCTCTTTCCATTTGTGTATCTCCCTTGGATAAGACATACACACGACATTGCTGATATGAGCGATTGGGTGGTTATGCATATCCGTATCCATAATGACCTAGAGGAATATTTGTTTTTTGAGCATCCTGCTCTTTTTCTATACTGAATATTTGGATCCAAAAAATCAACTAAAATTATAAATGGATTATTAAAAAGTATATAAATACATAAATTATATAAGTATAAAATTATTAAAAACATAAAATCAGAATGCTTGAATATTTTTATGGATCCATATTAAAAAATCTATTATGATCGATTCCAGAGCATTTTTTAGCCAAAAAATACTTTATTTATCTTCAAGAAATGCAAGATGCATTTATAAAACATCAAAGGATTGTTGTTATGAAACTCAAAAGAGTAAGTCAGCTTACATTGGGACTTTTTTTTGCCAGCCAATTGTTTTACACAACGCAAGCAGCACCTCCAAAAAATCAACAACCACCTAACATCATGATTATTTTGGCCGATGATCTTGGATTCTCAGACATTAGCGCCTATGGCGGCGAAATTAAAACCCCTCATATCGATAGCCTGTTAAAGCAAGGAAAAATGCTTTTTAATTTTCATGCTTCATCAATGTGTTCACCGACACGTGCGCAACTTATGACAGGTGCAGATAACCACTTGGTCGGTTTAGGTGCCATGTATGAAACGTCAAAACGACAAGAAAAATTGGTTGGCGCCGATAGTCCGCGTGCACTCCTCAAAATTGATGGCTATTCAGGTCACTTAACGCAAAATGCTTATACACTCGCAGAAATTTTAAAGACTAAAGATTATTACACCTTCATGGTCGGTAAATGGCACTTAGGCTTTGCTCCCGAACAAAACCCTAAAGCTCGTGGTTTCGATCAATCTTTTGCCCTGCTCGATGGCTTCGATTTACACTTTAAAGACCAACCTAAAAACTATCCGCGCAATACCCAGTACACTGAAAATAGTCAAAAGGTTACTTTGCCTGACAACTACTACTCAACCGACTTTTTTACACAAAAAGCCTTTGAGTACTTAGATAAAAATAAAGCACAAAAACCATTTTTTGCCTATCTAGCTTATACCGCTCCACATTGGCCGATACAGGCACCTGCTCATTATAGAGACTTATACAAAGGTAAATACGATCAAGGCTACGATGCAATTCGCAAACAACGCTTTGAACGTCAAAAGAAATTAGGATTAATTCCTGCAAATGCAGAATACCCAAATGAAAGTGGCAATCAGGCTTTAGGCACAAAAAACTGGAATGAACTCACCCCACAAGAGCGCAAATATGAAGCGCGTAAAATGGAAGTTTATGCGGGCATGGTCACCCATTTAGATGATCGCGTGGGTGATGTCATCCAGTATCTTAAAAAGCATCATTTATATGACAATACCCTGATTGTGTTTATGTCAGATAACGGCGCTGAAGGTGGTGATCATAATTTCCCAATGGGTGATGCTGACAACCGCTATGAGAATATAGGCAATGCCAGCTCATATGTTTACATGGGACCACGTTGGGCAGAAGTAAGCAGCACACCATTTACCTACTGGAAGTCAGCCGCTTCAGAAGGTGGGGTACGAGTTCCATTTATTGTTAAATCACCAACTCAGGTTTCTAAACAACATGGAATTAACAATAACTTTGCGACAGTCAGAGATATATTCCCAACTGTGATGGAGCTAGCTGGTATTCAAAATAGTCAGGTTTATCCAACTTCAAGCACCAAAATTAAACCATCTGGTTTTAGTCTGATCCCTGCATTTAAAGATAATACTGCCCGTATTCGTCCTGTTAATTATTATGACTTTAAAGAATTACATGGCAGCCGCTACGCTAAAACTGACGAATGGAAACTTGTTGAAAACTCACCTTCCAAATTTAAAAGCCACGGTTGGGAACTCTACAATTTAAAAACAGATTTTAATGAGCAACATAATGTTTACGCAAAACATCCTGAGATTGTCAAAGTCTTAAATGACAAATATTTAAGATATGCTGATGAAAATGGTGTCGTGGATTTTGAGCAATACAATAAAAAGTAGGGAAAACCAGATGAAACAGATCATGATGCTTTCATCGTTCCTCTTACTTTGTGCGTGCCAAAAAACCACGCCTCAACTAGAACAGACCACCTTGCCCGACTTAGGTACTCAAGCTAAATGTTCTTCTTATTCGGGCCTTCCTTCGGGTTGGCCTAAAAATAAAGAAGCAGGTATGGTCAAACTTCCTCAAGGAAAGATTGTTTTAGGTACCACACAAGGTTATGAAGATGAACGCCCATTAAACTTACAGGCAACTTCCGTTCCCGCTTTTTTAATTGATGCGACTGAAGTCACCAATGCTCAATTTCAAGAATTTGTTAAACAAACGGGTTATGTCACCGATGCAGAGAAGCAAGGCGGCGCAGCTATGTTTGTACAACCTGAGTATCCAGTTGAAGAATTACAATGGTGGAGATTTGAAACAGGCGCCAATTGGAAACACCCATGGGGCTTAAATAACCCCAAACAACCCGCGCCTCATGAGCCTGTGCGTATGGTGACATGGAATGATGCTTATGCTTATGCAAACTGGCTAGGTCACGACCTACCGACCGAGCTTGAGTGGGAATATGCAGCCAAAGGTTTTCAACAAAATTCCGATATTGGCCCAACTCATGAAGGCCATATTGTAGCCAATTTCTGGCAAGGTGAATTTCCTTATAAAAACATTCAGGAAGATGGTTTTAAGGATGTTGCCCCTGTTGGTTGTTTTAGTAAAAACCCCTTTGGTTTGTATGACTTGATTGGCAATGTATGGGAATGGACGCAAACACCCTATACAGGTCCAAGAGATCACCATATGGGAGATCCATCAAAATATCGGCAACGTCATGAACAGATTTTGCAATACACGATTAAAGGTGGCTCTTATTTATGCGCAACCAACTATTGCGCGCGTTATCGTGCTGCCGCGAGGCATCCACAGGAACTCGACCTTGCAACTAGCCATGTCGGATTTAGAACAGTAAAACGCTTTTAAACGGATTAAAAAATGAAGCATATTTTAATTTATGGGATTTTCTTCTCAGGGACAACCCTTGCCTGCTGTTTCGCTCATAGTGAAGTAGATGTTAATTTTCAAAATACACTCACACTAAAAACATTCAACTTCGACAGACAATATGAAAATGGCACTAGTCCCGATACCCATAGCTTGAGCCAAGGTCTGATCTATCATGGCGACTGGTCTACCAAACTTAATGATGTTCAACTCCACCTCAATCCAAGCATTCAATATGCATATCGCCTAAGTAGCGACCAACACACCAATGATATGGTCATACCCTTTGACCCTAACACTAAAAAACAAGCACAAGATCAAGTTAAATATGGCTTAGGTGCTGGAGTTGAATATCAGAATTTTCGTATGAATGTGGGTGAAATCACTCCTGATTCACCACTGACTCCACAAGTGGATACACATCAATTACGCGTAAACTACAAAGGCGTGGAATTAAAATATAAGACACCACAACAAAATTTCGAGCTGGGTTTGATTAACCGTTATTCACCAAAAAATGAGGAGGACTACCACAAACTTGCCATCTCAAAACATGAATCTGATGGGCTTTACTTTTTTCAATGGGATGGGAAAACGCCTAGATATCATTGGAAATTTTATAATGGCTATTTAACCGACCTTATCAATCAAAGTTACTTTGCTTTTGATTATCAATGGACAAGGCAGCACACCACAAAATTACGTGTGTTTCGCCACGACGACGTCGGTAAATCAAAACTTGGAGAATATGACAATACATCCTTAGGCGCTATGCATTTTATCAAACATGGCAACTTTACAACTGGAATTGGCTACCAAGAAAACTTTGGCAAAGATGGAATTCCAAAACTCGACAATATGCCCATCCCCCATATGGTGAACTGGACCTTAGGCGCGTTTACCAAAGCAGATGAAAAGTCTTATCATTTCGTTGCCTCGTATGACTTTAAAGACTATATCAAGGGTTTAAAAATCACCTATAAATACATTTATGGCGATTCATTTCAAACAATGAATCAAAATGATTTTGAGCAAGAAAGTGATGTGTTGATTCAGTATGATCTCAATGCTTGGGTTAAAAATCTTAAATTCCTGTTCTTGAATATTAACTATGACACTAAACATGGCAAAAGTCTGGATGAACAACGCATGATGCTTCACTACACTGTAAATTTCTAAATTTTCACTCTCCATAATGACTTAACCACAGTCATTATGGATCCAAATTAAGATCAATAAAAATTTAGCCTCTAAAATTCAAAGTAATCACAAAAATCTTTAATAGCAATTAAAATATACAAAACAACCAAATCAAAAGATCAATATTTTTTAAAAAATATACTGCTTATCAATTGACCAATATTTTTATTTATTATAAATTGGATCCAATAAGTGATAAGGAGTCGTCACAATGTTTATTAAAAATGCTTGGTATGTTGCCTGCCGCCCAGAAGAAATCCAAGACAAACCATTAGGTCGCACCATCTGTGGTGAAAAAATTGTTTTTTACCGTGGCAAAGAAAACCAAGTTGCAGCCGTTGAAGATTTTTGTCCCCATCGCGGTGCCCCGCTTTCACTTGGCTATGTAGAAGATGGAAACCTTGTTTGTGGATATCATGGGCTAGTGATGGGTTGTGACGGAAAAACTGTTGCAATGCCAGCCCAACGTGTCAATGGTTTCCCTTGCAACAAAGCATATGCAGTTGTCGAAAAGTTCGGTTTTATTTGGATATGGCTGGGTGAGAAAGCCTTAGCTGATGAAGCAAAACTGCCAACTTTAGAATGGGCAGATCATCCTGAATGGAGCTATGGCGGAGGCCTGTTTCATATTCAGTGTGACTATCGCCTGATGGTCGATAACCTGATGGATTTAACCCACGAGACCTATGTTCACTCAAGCAGCATCGGACAAAAAGAGATTGATGAATCATTACCTGTCACTAAAGTTGACGGCGACCATGTGGTTACCGAACGCTACATGGAAAATGTGATCGCACCTCCATTTTGGCAAATGGCTCTTCGCGGCAATCACTTGGCAGATGATGTACCTGTTGACCGCTGGCAACGTTGTCACTTCTTTGCGCCAAGTAATGTGCATATTGAAGTGGGTGTCGCACATGCTGGACATGGTGGTTATCACGCACCAAATGACAAAAAAGTTTCCTCAATTGTGGTCGATTTTATTACGCCAGAGACTGAAACTTCACATTGGTATTTCTGGGGAATGGCACGTAACTTCCAGCCAGATAATGCTGAACTAACCGATCAAATTCGTGAAGGCCAAGGCAAAATCTTTACTGAAGATTTAGAAATGCTGGAGCAACAACAACAAAATATTTTAAATAATCCACATCGTAAATTACTGATGCTCAACATCGACGCGGGCGGTGTACAGTCTCGTAAAGTAATTGAGCGACTACTTGCTGAAGAAAATAAAACACCTCCTGAAACATCCGCACAGAAGTTTCCAAACATACGGATTATTTAAAGGAGCATGAACATGGACGTTATTATTCAGAAAATTCACCAGCTCACCCCGACCATTCGTGCTTTTGAATTGGTTGCAGCAAATGGTACAGCGCTACCGAATTTTGAGGCAGGTGCACATATTGATGTGCATCTGAAAAATGGCCTGACCCGCCAATATTCACTTTCAAACTGCTGCACTGAAAAGCACCGTTATGTGATTGGTGTTTTACATGATACCAATTCACGCGGTGGCTCACGTTGCATCCACACTGAATATCGTGAAGGCGACCATTTAAAAATTGGTGAACCACGCAATTTATTTGAGATTCACCCTCACACAAAACAGGCGGTTTTATTTGCGGGTGGTATCGGTATTACCCCTATTTTATCGATGGCCTATCGGCTTAAGTCAGCCAATATTCCTTTCGAATTGCACTATTTTGTTCGTAGTCATGAAATGATTGCCTTCTATGGCAACTTAACCGAGCACTTTGGTGACCAAGTCCATTTTCATATTCAAGATCAACCAGATACTGAATGTCATATGGCTGAGGTTTTGGGCCAAGCTTCACCTAATAAACACTTATATGTATGCGGTCCGACAGGGTTTATGCAGTTTGTCATGAACTCGGCCGAACAAGCAGATTGGCATAGCGATCAGTTACATCAAGAGCATTTTGTTGCGCAAAAAGTAGATACGACTAACGATGAAGCTTTCACTATTGAAGTGAAAGGTACGGGTCGCCGAATTGAAGTACTACCAGAGCAAACTGCGACTGAGGCATTAATTGCAAATGGTTTTGATATTCCTGTTTCATGTGAACAAGGCATTTGTGGCACTTGTATTACCCGCGTAGTAGAAGGCACGCCTGATCATCGGGATATGTTTATGACCGATGATGAACATGCTTTGAACGACCAGTTTACGCCCTGCTGTTCTCGTGCAAGAACTAAGAATCTTGTGATTGAGCTTTAATTCTTGAGTTCCTTTATTCAAACATAAAGGAACTTATTTTACCTTAAGCACTTAAAACATTTCTGAGCGTTTCACCCAAAATCACTACACTACTGTGCTCACGCATTAAGGTTTCAGCACGCCCTGCCTGACGATGTACCAATGCATCAAAAATCGAACAATGCTGCAAATGTGCATAGTGCAAACGGCGATATTCTGACAAAGCCTGATTCTGGTCATAGGTAATGGCTTGAGCAGAAGCCATCGGTAGCTGATTGTTTTTCGCCAAGGCTTGTATGAGTGCGACGTTTTGCGCGCCCTCAATAATCGTGTCATGAAAAATAACGTTAAAATGATGATAACGTTCTAATTCAGCATCACCAAACTCGTCTGTTTCATTAAAGAGTTTTTCAGTTTCTTGAATGCAATGTTGCAGCGTCTTTTTCTGCTCTTCGCTTAAGCCTTGTTCTGCCAAAGTTTTCGCAGCCAATCCTTCGAGCACCCCTCGCACTTCAAGCGCATCATGAACAAGTTGTTCTGAAATTTCACGAACCGTGTAACCACGAGTTGGGTTTTTAATGAGGAGGCCTTCTTGCTCGAGCAAGCGAAAGGCAATACGAACAGGCTGCCTTGAAACACCAAGTAACTCGGCAGTCGGAATTTCGGCAATTCTGGCACCGCCTTCAAGTTCCCCTGAAATAATCATTTTTCTTAGTTTAAGTAAAACTTGTTGTCCTGAAGACATTCGCTGCCACACATCACCAAAAACGTCACTTCGATGCTAGCAAGTTCATTTGTAAAATGAAATAAATTTTCTGTGTGAATCAGTGCTTAAGCATTTCTGTAGATTTTAAAAAATTAAATTACCAACCACCTTTTATCAAAGGTTTTTAAGATTATTGACCATAATATCGAGATTATTACGGATTAAATAAGCCAAGTTAATATCAATGCCTTCAAGCATTTTTTCTTCGACTTTTAAAACCACTTCATTACATTTATTTAGCTTTTCAACACCGCTTTCAGTCAGGGTAATTAAAATACGGCGGCCATGTGTTGGATCTGGTTTTTTCTCAATCCAGCCATTGACCAGTAAATCTTGCAAAATTTTGTTGGCCGATTGCGGCTTAATAAAAGAGCGCTCAGCAAGTTTGGCATTGGATACATTACTTTTTGAAGCTAAAACAGAAAGTGCTGTAAATTGCGGCAAGGTAATCTCAAGCTCTTTTAAATGTTCTGTTAAATGTTTACTAATAATTCGATCAACACGAGCAATCATGTAACTTAACTTAGGCTCATCTTCTACTTTTTTTTGAACTGAATTCGAACGTACCATAACCTTTCAATCATCATAAGAAAATCTGTAATGAAAGTATGAGGATCTACCCCATACTTTCGTTGAAACTTAGCGAGCACCTGAGCTTTGTACTAAATGTACAGGCTGTTTAGGTTTTTTGACAAGAAGTAATGCAGAGATCGCTGCAATTAAAATTACTGGAATGCTTGAACCAATCACAATGGTTGAGCTTTGTCCAAGCGAGAGTAAAAAACCAGCCATTAAAGGTCCTGCAAAAGAACCAATACGCCCGATTGCAACTGCTGAACCCACTCCTGTTCCACGCATTTCGGTTGGATAATACATGGCAGCCAGACCATACAAAGCTGATTGTCCGCCCACAATGAATAAACCACAGCCCACTGCCGAAAGTGCCAGTAAAGCCACGGTCGGAGAAATTGCTAAACAGCACAGTGAAAATAAAATACCGAGATAAATCAGTTTAATCACAAAGCTCATACGTAATTTATCCAGCAATACGCCCATGAGAATTGAACCTAAAATTCCACCAACGTTGTAGCCCATCTGTACATAGTTTGCCTGAAGTTTCGATAAGCCTTGCGCACCCATCAGTAACGGCAACCAGTTCAACAAGAAATACAGTACAACGAGCGTACAGAAAAAACTTACCCAAAGCTGAATCGTCGACATACGGCGTTCTTTTGCAAATAAAACTTCCAAAAATGGCGTGGTTTTTTGCGCTTGACCTTTACGTTGTAGGTAATCATTTGACTCAGGCAAAAAGCGCATAATCAGTGGAATGAGTAAAATAGGCGCAATCCCACCAATATAGAAAATATGACGCCACTCCGCATCACCTGCCAACGACATAGCAACGACAGAGGTGAGTAATCCACCAAAAGGAATGCCACTATACATAATACTTACCGCGGTCCCTTTATATTTATCAGGTACAGCTTCAGATGCCAGTGTAATCATCATCGGAAGTGCCCCACCCATTCCTAAACCAGTACAAAAACGAATGAGTAACAGCAAACTAAAGTTAGCAGCATATGCCGTTAGCAAAGACATAATTCCAAAAAGTAAAATACTAAAAATCAGAATTTTCTTACGCCCGATAATATCTGCAAACCTACCACCTAATATCGCACCTGGTAGTGTTCCTAAAATTGCAGCACTAAATGCCCACGCCATCTGGCCATTGTCCAACATAAACTCAGCCCGCATTCGTGGGGCGGCCACCCCCATTGACTGAAGATCAAAGCCTTCAAAAATTGCTATTGCAAAGCATAATAGCAACGTGATTTTTGCCCTTGCAGACTGTCCTAATATCTTTTCCATTGTGTTATCCCTTATTGACTAGTCGTTCCATTTAGCCCTTTGTGTATTATTGTTTAAACACATCAAAAATATCAGTTAAACTTACTAAAAAATCAACATATTTTTATATTAAATCGTAAATAAAATTAATTAATATTTAAAATACAATGAATTATAAAATATTTATGAAATTTTATAAAAAAGACTTGAATGTAAGTTTAACTGATATTAAATTAAATCCCAGAACAGCTAAAAATCATTCAAGGAGTATGAAGATGAGTTATGAAAACCGCTGGGAAACAGTAGATGTTAAAGTTGAAGATGGAATTGCATGGGTAACACTAAACCGCCCAGAAAAGAAAAATGCCATGAGCCCAACACTCAATCGTGAAATGATTGATGTACTTGAAGCGATAGAACTTGATCAAAATGCACGTGTGCTTGTGTTGACAGGTGCAGGTGATTCTTGGACAGCAGGAATGGACTTGAAAGAATATTTCCGTGAAGTTGACACTCAGCCTGAAATTTATCAAGAACGTATTCGCCGCGACTCATGCCGTTGGCAGTGGCAACTTCTTCGCATGTATTCAAAACCAACCATTGCTATGGTCAACGGCTGGTGCTTTGGAGGCGGTTTCTCACCTTTAGTGGCTTGTGACCTCGCAATTGCAGCAGATGAAGCAACTTTCGGTTTATCTGAAATTAACTGGGGGATCCCACCGGGTAACCTTGTAAGCAAAGCAATGGCAGACACTGTTGGTCACCGTGCCTCTTTGTACTACATCATGACGGGTAAAACCTTTAGTGGTAAAGAAGCTGAAACGATGGGCCTCGTGAATAAAAGCGTACCGCTTGAACAGCTAAAAGCTGAAGTGACCGAGCTTGCAAACTGTCTACTTGAGAAAAACCCTGTGGTTCTTCGTACCGCTAAAAATGGCTTTAAGCGTTGTCGCGAACTCACTTGGGACCAAAACGAAGACTACTTATATGCCAAACTTGATCAATGTATCCACCGCGATACAGAAAATGGTCGCCAAGAAGGTTTGAAACAATTTTTAGATGAAAAATCAATTAAACCGGGTTTACAGAGCTATAAACGTACTGGTTAACTTTTGATTCTCTAATGGCAATGTAAGGACGCAACCCATGCAAAATGTACAGTTACTTATTCACGGTCAATCTGTTGATGCATCAAATCAGGCAACTTTTGAGCGTATTAGTCCCATTGACGGATCAGTGGCAACGAAAGCCGCTGCTGCAACATTGGAAGATGTTGATCGTGCAATCGATTCGGCACAACAAGCTTTTAAAATATGGTCGAAACTCTCGCCTACCGAACGTCGCTTACGTTTGTTAAAAGCAGCCGATTTAATGGACCAAAAAACCGAGCAATTCATTGAAACTGGAATGCAAGAAACAGGTTCAACTGCAACATGGTATGGGTTTAACGTTCATCTTGCTGCCAACATGTTACGTGAAGCCGCAGCCATGACCACACAAATTGACGGAAGCCTGATTCCGTCAGATGTGCCGGGCAATCTTGCGATGGGTGTACGAGTTCCTTGCGGTGTCATTGTTGGCATTGCTCCTTGGAATGCCCCTGTCATTTTGGCAACACGTGCGCTTGCTATGCCTTTGGCTTGTGGTAACACCGTTGTATTAAAAGCATCGGAAGCCTGCCCAGCAACACATCGTCTCATTGGTGAAGTGTTACATGAAGCAGGTCTAGGTGAAGGTGTGGTGAATGTGATTACGCATGCCGCCGAAGATGCACCACAAATCGTGGAACGTTTAGTGTCTCATCCAGCCGTGAAACGCATTAATTTTACCGGTTCAACCAAAGTCGGAAAAATTATTGCCGAGACTGCTGCTAAATATTTAAAACCAGTTTTACTCGAACTCGGTGGTAAAGCTCCTGTTGTGGTTTTAAATGAAGCTGATATTCATGAAGCCGTAAATGCAATCGCTTTTGGAGCATTCTTTAATCAGGGACAAATTTGTATGTCGACCGAACGTGTTTTGGTTCAAGACAATATTGCCGACCAATTTATTGAAAAGCTGATTGAGAAAACGCGCTCTATTCAGGCAGGTAATCCAACTTCAAAAGACAATGTACTCGGTGTTTTAGAAAGTCGACGCGCTGCAAACCGTATTCAGCATTTGCTGGAAGATGCTCAAAACAAAGGTGCTGACTTACCTTTAGGCATTCATATTGAAGACACCACCATGCAACCGACATTGGTGCTCAATATTAAACCTGACATGCTGCTTTACCGTGAAGAATCATTTGGACCTGTATGTACAGTTCAACGTTTTTCAAGCATTGAAGAAGGTATAGCACTGGCAAATGACAGCGAGTTCGGTCTGTCTTCAGCAGTGTTTAGCCAAAATATTTCGCAAGCATTGGAAGTCGCTCAACAGATTGATTCGGGTATTTGTCACATTAACGGCGCGACCGTACATGACGAAGCTCAAATGCCATTTGGCGGAACAAAATCGAGTGGTTACGGACGTTTTGGTAGTAAAGTCTCTGTTGCCGAATTTACCGAACTACGCTGGATCACCATTCAGACCCAATCACGTCATTACCCGATTTAGTCAGGCTAATGCGGACAACAATATATTAAATAAAAATTGCATGATGCAAAAAATAAAGCGCAGTGATGCGCTTTCCATGGAGTGAAAGAAATGCAAATGAATGCCACTCAATCACAAGACCGCGAACGGTTCGTAAAATTAGGGCAACATGATATTCATTATCACCATAAAGATGACACGCTCTATATCAGCCCAAAAGAGCAATTAAAACCGTATCCACAAAAACTGACAGATCGGTTAATTCATTTTGCACAAACCAAACCAGACCATATTTTTGCAGCAAAACGCAATGCTCAAGGTGAATGGGTCAAACTGAGTTATGCAGAAGTTTTACAACGTGCATGGCACATTGCTCAGGCATTACATGAACGTAAGTTAAGCCAAGAAAGACCTCTGGTCATTTTAAGTGGTAATGATCTCGAACATTTAACACTCTCTATGGCTGCCATGCTAGCAGGTGTACCTTTCTCAGCTATTTCACCCGCCTACTCTCTGATTTCTCAAGACTTTGGCAAACTCAAACATGTGTTTGAAGTGCTTACTCCGGGTATGGTCTATGCCAGCGATGGACAAGCTTTTGCCAAAGCGATTCAGGCATGTATTACATCCGACATTGAAGTGGTGACCAATAAAGGCATTGTAGGCGATCAGATCTGCACGTCTTTTCAATCGCTATTGGATACGCCTGTTTCAAATGTCCAAGAGTTTTATCAAACCCTAGATGAAAACCAGATTGCCAAATTCTTATTTACGTCAGGTTCAACCAAATTGCCTAAAGCTGTACCGACCACGCATTTAATGTTGTGTGTTAATCAGCAAATGTTATTGCAAACTTTCCCTGAATTTGAAGAAACACCACCTGTCCTACTCGACTGGCTATCTTGGCACCACACATTTGGCGGCAGTCACAATGTCGGTATCGCACTCTATAACGGCGGTACCATTTACATTGATGATGGTAAACCCGTTGCAGGAAAATTTGACGAAACCATTCGTAATCTCAAAGAAATTTCTCCAACCGTTTATTTAAATGTGCCAAAAGGTTGGGAAGAACTCACCGAAGCTTTAGAAAAAGATGAAGAATTAAGAGACCGCTTTTTTGCCAAAGTTAAAATTTTATTCTTTGCAGGTGCAGCGCTTTCAGAAGCAGGCTGGAACCGACTCGATAAAATTGCTCAACAACATTGCGGAGAAAAAATTCGTATCATGAGCGGATTGGGCATGACTGAAACTGCTCCCTCTTGTGCTTTTACCACGGGCCCACGCGTAATGGCTGGCTTTATTGGTTACCCTGCTCCGGGATGCGAAATTAAGCTGGTTCCATGTGGTGACAAACTAGAATTTTGTGTTCGCGGCAAACATGTCATGAAAGGCTATTGGCGCTTAAAGGCAGACCAGCAAAGTACTGTGTTTGACGATGAAGGCTTTTTCCATACTGGTGATGCTGTTCGTTTAGTCGATGTGAATGATCCAACTAAAGGCCTGATGTACGACGGACGAATTGCCGAAGACTTTAAACTTAACACGGGTACTTTTGTGAATGTGGGCACACTACGCAACAAAGTACTCATTCAAGGTAACTTACTGGTTCAAGATGTTTGTATTACAGGTTCAAACTTAAATACGGTTGGCTTTTTGATTTTTCCAAAACTAGACGCGTGTGCTCAACAAGCTGGTCTTAAGCTTGGTGAACATTCTCAAGCAGAGATATTACAACACCCTAAGGTTCAGCAATGGTTCCGCCAATTTTTAACGACCTTTAATAAAGATGCGACTGGCAGTTCAAATACAGTCTCAATGCTTTATTTAATGACCGAGCCACCTCAACTCGATGCAGGTGAAGTGACCGATAAAGGCAACCTCAATCAAGGCAATATTACCAAGCGTCGTGCTGCTTTAATTGATGAACTTTATCAAAAACAGGCCGAAAACCCACTGATTATTCGGGTACCCACCTTAAAGCAATAAGCAATTGAAATAAAAAAGGAAGCTCAAACTTCGGTTTGGGCCTTAGCCTCACTTTTGCCTAAAAAAGGTTCAACATGCCACACGATACAGAATTTGAACTATTTCGAGACAGCTACCGCAGGTTCTTAAAAGAACAGGTTGCTCCATATTATGAACAATGGGAATGCGATGGCCTTATCCCACGTGATCTATGGCTTCGTCTTGGGGAAAATGGCTTTTTGTGCGTCGATGTGCCCGAGGAATATGGCGGCTACGGCGCTCCTATTCATTACTCACTCATGCTAGTTCAAGAAACTGCTCAAGCGGGCTTTGCATCTTTGGCGGTTGCCATTGGCGGACAAAATGAGCTGGTTTCCCCTTATCTGCAAAATATTGGAACTGAAGAGCAAAAACGTTATTGGTTACCGAAAATGGTCACAGGTGAAGTCGTCACTGCAATTGCCATGACAGAGGCCAATGCCGGTTCAGACTTACAGGCCATACGCACTCAAGCCATTTTAGAAAATGACCACTACCGTATTAATGGTTCAAAAACCTTTATTTCAAATGGTTTACATGCCGACCTGATCGTTCTAGTAGCAAAGACTGATCCTCAAGCTAAAGCAAAAGGTATTTCAATTTTACTAGTCGATGCCGCTTTAGACGGCGTTAAAAAAGGCCGTTCATTACAAAAAATCGGACTCCATGCTCAAGATACAGCCGAACTATTTTTTGATGATGTCTGTGTGCCTGCAACTCAGCGTTTGGGTGAAGAAGGACAAGGTTTTGCCTATTTAATGCAAGAGCTACCTCGCGAACGTTTGAGTATTTCCATGATGGCTTTGGGATCAATTTTGGGGGCTATCGGAGTCACCAAAGACTATGTGATGCAACGTAAAGCTTTTGGACAACCGTTAAGCCAAATGCAAAACACGCGCTTTGTGCTGGCAAATGCGCAAATCAAAGCAAAAGCTGCTCAAGCCTTTGTAGATCAATGTGCAGCGCTATACCAACAACACATGTTAAGCGTCACTCAAGTTGCCGCATTAAAGTGCTTTCTTACCGATGTCCAATGTGAAGTGATTGATCAATTGCTTCAGCTTTTTGGCGGCTACGGTTACATGCAGGAATACCCGATTTCGCGCTTTTTTGTGGATGCACGGGTACAGAAAATTTATGGGGGAACCAATGAAATTATGAAGGAAATCGTGGCCCGAGAACTGCTCGGAAAATAATTCGATTTAAAAACTAAATCAGGCAGACACAACAATCATGCCTTATTGAAAACAAAAAAATGATATTTCAGGAAGAAATGCGATGTCGAAATTATGGATGTACTCTACCCTTATGCTCTCAGGCTCGGTCTGGGCGGGCAGTTTTATTGATAACAGTTCAGTAGAACTCACCACACGAAATTTCTATTTTGACCGTGACTACAAAGAGCAATCCGCTTACCCCGCTGCCAAGGACTGGACGCAAGGGTTTATTCTCAAAGCCAACTCAGGTTATACCGAAGGGACAATCGGTTTTGGGTTGGATGTACTGGCAACAGCAGGTTTTAAACTCGATGCTGATGCCGAACATGCTGGTACTGGCAATTTACTCAGAAATGCGGTCACCAATGAACCCGCCGATTCTTATGGAGAAATTGGGGTTACCGCAAAAGCCAAAATGAGCCAGACCGAGCTACGGATCGGTACGCTTATGCCGATGAATCCTGTTCTAGTGGCTTCACCTGCTCGTTTGCTTCCTCAGACTTATCGAGGTATTTCACTGACCAGTAAAGATATTAAAGACTTCGACTTACAGGCAGCCTATCTCGATAAAGTGAATCATCGTGATTCGACCGACTACGAAAAAATTAAAATTTCAGGCGTGAATGGACGTTTCAAAGGTGCTGAAACCGATGGGCTCTATTATTTAGGGGGGAACTATCAGCTCAATCCCGCATTCAAGCTCACCGCTTTTTATATGGATGTTGATGATCTATATAATCAGACTCTGGTCGGTGTATTACACCAATATAAAATTAATGACAGCACAAATCTGAGTTCACAATTACGCTACTACCGCAGCCGCGATGACGGACAAGCAAAAGCAGGCTTAGTCGATAATGACCTTTATCATGCGCATTTCGAACTCAAACATCAAAACCATAAATTTATTTTTGGGACTTTCCAACACCACGGCGACACTGCCTTTCCGTATTTGACTGGAGGTGAAACCGGACTTCTTATTGATACATGGCCAGGTGAGTTTTTAAACCCAAAAGAGAAAGCCTATAGCTTCCGATATGAATATGACTTTAAAGATTATGTACCGGGTTTACGCTTTATGACCCGTTACACCACAGGTCACAATATTTATGCACCCAACTTAGGTGGAACCAATCTAAAAGAACGCGAAACGGACTTTGATTTAGGTTACACCGTTCAAAGTGGCTGGTTAAAAAATCTAGGGCTACGCGCGCGTTATGCCATTTATGACAACAACATGCTCTCTACAGCCAACATCAAACCTGTAAATGAAACCCGCATCAACATCGACTACACATGGAAATTTAAATAATTCAAAACAAGAGGTTCTGTCACAAATAGAACCTCTTTTTATTTCGGGAAATCCATCATGAAGAAAGTTGTAACACTACTCTGCGGAATGAGTCTAATTGCCCTGACTCATGCCGAAACGCAATATAGCCCACCACCTATTCAACTTGAGCCTTTAGCAAAATTTAGTGTGGATTTGAATGCGCCTGTTTGGGAGTTAGGTACCACCAGTGACGCAGGTAAACGCCGAATTATTCCTATTACGGGCGGGACATTTGAAGGAAAATCACTTAAAGGCCGCATTTTAAATAATGGCGCAGATTGGCAAATTGTCGACAGTAAAGGGTTGGCAATTATTGATACGCGATATTTGTTAGAAACCGATGACGGCGCGCTTATTTACCTTCAAACCAAAGGTTACCGACATGGCTCAGCAGAAACGCTAAAACATCTTGCCCAAGGCAAAGATGTCGACCCGAAAAATTACTATTTCAAAATTACCATGCAGTTTGAAACCAGCTCACCTAAATACTCATGGCTGAATCAGACCATTGCGGTAGGGAGTGCTATGCGCTTGGGCAAAGCGGTTATTTATGATGCCTATACCCTGAAATAATAATTTTTATAACACTGATAAAAAGGATGGAGCCTTGATTATGGATCAAAAAACTTTAAAACACTTACCGCCCATCCATCACCATTTGGGTGGACATAATATCCATTGGAATGACAAGAACACTGAACTCACCATCCACTACACAGCGCTAGAAAACTTTACCAATCCACGCGGCACTGTTGAAGGTGGCATGATCTGCGCCATGCTTGACGATGTGATGGGACTTTTTGCATATCTCGCCAATGGCCATAAACCCGCTACAACCATCAACTTAACAATGGATTTTTTAAGGCCCTGTACTGTGGGCGAAGTCATTACAAAATGCCGATTCATTAAACAAGGCAAAACCGTACTGAATCTCGAAAGTGAAGCTTGGCAAAACAACAAAATGATTGCTCGAAGCACAGCTAATTTTCTGGTTTTAGATTAATTACGACCATTCATTCAATAAGGATATGAATAAATGAATTACACCAACAATAAACGAATTTTGACCCACTCCGTTTTAATGCTTGCCATGCTTGGTTCTTTGGCAGGCTGTGGAAGTGATAATGATGACACAACGTTTCCGTCAACAACCAAACCACCGCAGTTGTCTCCTGCTGTTAGGGTAAAAATGACAGGAAGCTGTACGGACTTACTTGGGTTTCAATACAACAATACGGTCATTAGCTCAGCCACGCTTCAAGAGGCAGGCACATTGACTGTCGCCAATAAACCGATTGGCGCTCATTGTTTGGTCAAAGGTTTTATGGACCAACGTGTAAGCCCAATCGATGGACAAACCTATCAAATTGGTTTTGAAATGCGCTTACCTGTTGACTGGAATGGCCGTTTTCTCTATCAAGGCAATGGTGGAACCGATGGTAACCTAGTATCTGCAACGGGTCAGGTCGGCAGCGGTGGTCCACTGACCAATGCCCTACATGATGGCTTTGCAGTCATTTCTTCCGATGCCGGGCATAATGCCTCACAAAATCCAATGTTTGGTTTAGACCCTCAAGCTAGAATTAACTACGGCTACGGTACGATTACCAAACTCACGCCTATGGCAAAAAACCTAATTAAAACAGCATATGGTAAATTGCCAGATCGCTCCTATGCAGGCGGCACATCGAACGGTGGCCGTCATGCCATGATTGCAGCAACTCGTTTGGGCGACCAATATGATGGAATTTTAGCAAGTACACCAGGTTTTCATTTACCTCGTGCAGCCGCGGCTCAACTCTATACGGCACAGCAGCTTCGTCGTGTCGCAACAGATGAAAATGACTTAAGTACCGCCCTGACCCTTTCAGAGCGTAAAGTATTAGCAAAAGCGATTTTAGATCAATGCGATGCTTTAGACGGTGTTGCAGATGGCTTGGTTCAAGATGTCGAAGCTTGCCGTACAGCTTTTGATATTCACAAAGATGTCCCCGTTTGCTCAAGTACAAGAGATGGTACTTGTTTAAGTACCGAACAAATTGATGTATTAGCCAACATTTACCGTGGACCTGTGAACTCTGCTGGACAAGCACTTTATGCAACCCAGCCTTTCGATCCGGGTTTAGTGGGTAGTAATTGGGCAAGCTGGAAATTTGAATCTTCGGTCGGAACAGCGCGTGATCCAGTTGCAGTCGGCATTCTTTTTCAAGTCCCACCAGACCCAACCGTAACGCAAAACTCTAGACAATTTGCCTTTAATTTTAACTTCGATACCGACTATCAAAAACTATCGGCAACTAATGATATTTACACTGAAAGTTCGATGTCATTCATGATGCCGCCCGATGAATTGAATCTAGATAAACTCCGTAATCACGGTGGAAAAATGATTGTAGTACAAGGCACAGCAGACGGCGTTTTCTCTGTGGATGACACTCAAAATTGGTACGATCAACTGCTACAACACTATAAAAATGATGCAAAAGGTACAGCACCTGAATTTGCACGCTTCTTTAGAGTGCCGGGCATGAACCATTCCCGTGGTGGCATTGCAACCGACCAATTTGATGCTTTAACCACTTTAGTCAACTGGGTTGAATATGGACAGGCACCAGACCGTATCATTGCGACTGCGCGCGGTACAGGCAACCCAAGTGGCGAAGTGAATACTGAACTTCCGCAAGATTGGGCACCAGACCGTACCCGTCCACTTTGTCCTTACCCACTGATTGCCCGTTACAATGGTCAGGGTGATATTGAAAAAGCTGAAAACTTTAGCTGTAAATAAGTCCGTTGCAATTAAAAGAGAGCTTATTTAAGCTCTTTTTTAATTTTAAGAATGACGGTTTTTAATGACGATAAGTTATTCCAACTCAATTGATTTATTTGTGATATTGACTGTTTTCACTGGCAGAGCATCAAACAAAGTCGAAAAGTAATTCATTTTAGACCAAGTATGAATATTACCGATGACATATAAACGAGCCTTGGCTCGGGTTACAGCAACATTTAATAGATTTGGGCTTGAAGAAGCCCAAGCTCTGGCCCCACCCCCTTGATCCTTAGACGTTCCTAACACAAGAAACACAATCTCAGCTTCTTTCCCTTGAAAGGTATGCACAGTGCCACATTCAATACCTGTTAGTCTTTCTTCTCTAATACGCTTTTTACAGGCTTGGATAACTTTTCTAAAAGGAGAAATGACATATACTTTAATTCTTGACTGATCAGCTGAAAGTTTTCGATTTGCTTCAAGCTTTCTTAATGAATAAATCAATACATTAAGTTCTTCACAATTAACAGGATGAATAGAATCTACTGAATCCACATTGAGCCATGAACTAGCACCAATGTCATAAGCGATCTCTATAGCTTTAGGCTTTCCTACACTATCCACACGTCCTTGTACCATTTGACCAGCATAAGCAATATTATTTGCAATGGAGAACATCGGATCGTCACATCGACGATGTGTCCTTAAGGGCATACCCGTCCAGATTTTTGATAGTTCGTTTCCATTACCATCACCAATCCATGAACCAAATTGTGTTATTCGATCAGCAACCGTTTGTACAGATTCAAATACAGGAGACCAAGAGATATCTACATTGTTTTGTTTGCATAGGACTTCAACCATACTATCAGGCAATGTAAATACAGGTTCAACTTGTAAAGGATCACCAATTAGAATCGCTTTTTTACTTCTCCAAATTGCTCCTGCTGCGGATTGAGGGGTAGCTTGACCAGCTTCATCAATAAGTAACCAGCCTAAACTATCTTGTCCTAAGCCTGCAAAAAGCCGACTAAATGAGGCTAAAGTTGTCGATACAACAGGTACAACAGGTACAACAAAAAATAAACTATCCCAAATTAATGGGCGATCTTCATACTCTAATCCCTTTGCATTACCTGCTAGCATTTGCCCAACCATTCTCAAATTGCTTAAGAACCGTTTAGCATTAGATAAAATCGTTAGTTTATGTAGTTGTATTGATTTAATAAAAATACGAGCCCTCATATCATCTATGACTTCTGATGTATTTAATGAAGTTCGATGAAGCTCTTCAAATGATAATTTCCATAAATCGGGACTAACAATATTTTTTACACCTAAATTCTTTATGGCCAGTAGATCATGACTTAACCTTTCATATTCTTGTTTTAACTCAAGAGATTCATTATTAAGCTCCAATAACTCTTGCTGACAGATTTTTATAGCTTCATTTCTTGTTGTCTTATCATGAATTAAATTTTCATAGTGAGAAGTAGTTTTTTGCAATGATAAGGTAGCCTCATTAATGCGCTTATTATAGATTTCTAGACGGTGTGTCCGATAACCAAATAATGCACATAAGCGGTCCCAGAATCGAGGTCCGTATGAGATCTGGATCTGCTCTAATATCTGCCGTTTAGACTGTATTAAGATAGATTGATCTTGTAATTCACTCTGTATCTGATCAAATACATGTTGATGCTCATTTAATATATTATTCTTTAGAAGGATCGTTTTTGATAAGGTTTCTCTCTTCTCTCTATTTTCAGAAATAGATACTGAAGCATGCTCTGCTTTCATTAAAATTGAACGGATTTGTTCTAATTGCTCAATTAATTCGAGAAGTTCGCACTTTGTTTTACTCCATTCTTGACGATGGGAATTCACATGGGGAATAGCATCCTCAAGTATTTGCTTCATTGATGCAAATGAATCTTCACCACTCTCTTCATCTTTATCAGGAACATGATCTTCTTTAAAAAATGCACGAGCAAAAGATTTACGGTTAGTACTATTACCTAATGCAGCGGCAATGATTCCCCAAGTAGGAATCGGTCTTTGATTTTCATCTAGAACTTTTTGGCTATCAAACACTCCTTTTATGACTTCTGAAAAATACAAGGAGATAGAGGCATACTCCTTATCTAATTTACTAAGAGCAGGTAATTCCTGTGAGATATTCTTCACCGCATTATTATTGTTACTACTTACGACAATTGACGTATCTCGTACTAACTCTTCTAAAATCGGTGAGAACATTCTTCCCATGAGTCGAATAGGTTCTTTAAATATAGCTTCAGGCGCAGCTAATGCTGAGATTCGCTTGGCACGTTCAGTAATAACTGTTGCAATCACATCGCATAGTAAAGTTGTTTTTCCTGTACCAGGCGGGCCATTTACACCAATAATACCGTCTTGCTTACTTAAAAATTTTTGAATATGTGCAACAACAGCTTGTTGTGCCAAAACCAAGGGTTTATCGGGTGACGTAGGCCAACGAGTAATCGGCAAGTATGAAGCACAAACAAGCTCCGCCATAGCTTCATGATTTTTTAAAATATCTATTCGATCATCATGAATAATGGAAGGACCAAGATATGCTGATAATGCTTGTCCAAATGGTTGGTTTGACATGCTCTGTTTCAGCATTCGGTCAAGATCATCTAAATAAAATGAATTAAGAAAGTTAACCTCTTGTTCAACTTTCTCTAAACCTGATGTTTTTTTGGAGAACGCTTAGTAACAACGATAAATCGCCAATCTAGCTCGGCCTGATCATCCTGATCAAAAATAGAACGAACTAATTCCGTCTCACTTTGTAAATCTTTCCATGAACAACGATAGTCCAATTTTGATTGAGATAAGCTGTGACAGCGCTGAGCAAACTCTTCCTTTGCCCGTGTAAGTCTTATATTCAGATCTGTAAGAGACTCACCTTGAATTAAAGCTTGAGTACCATATACATAACTGGCTGGTGTATAACTATCTTCGTTCAAACACCCATTTTCATTTACCGAAAAAGAAGCTAACCAACCAGTACCAGAAATACGTTCACGCTCTTTATCACTCAACTCTTTTCTTACAATCTTTCGCAAAATAAGTCGAGTAAGATATTCTTGTTCTGTAACACCAATATAAACTGTATGTATAAACATATATTTTTGTGTTGGATGATACTCTAACTTATTCCAAGGTAATTCTTCACCAAGCCTTAAGGTTGTTATCTTTGTAAATTCATTACTATCTTTCGCTGTCGGAGCAGATGGTATAGTAAAAATTTCTAAATCTCTCCAAAATGAAAGAATTTGGCTCACTTCAGTAAAATTACAATTGCTCTTGCTATTATCCATATAAATTCTCAAAAAATTATATTCGTATCCTTCAAAATAATTAGTATTTAAAATACTAATCTAAATAGATAGTTAGCACTTCAAAACTAAGTATCCTCCCCTGCCCTATATTGATTTATATTGTCTATCAACAAATGACAGGAATACTTAACAATGAAAATGAAGTATGGAAAACATCCTTCTATACCACATACCTTAGGATCTTTAGGACCCAAGGACTGCTCAATCTTCTGTTATAAGCTATACACTTAAATTTAATCCATTTTACAAAGTATAGAGACCGCCTGTCTATACAGATCTGTCTATTTCAAGCTTAAGTTCTTCTTATCCTAGTTTGATTTAATTTTTTAGCGCTGGCCAAAGTTTACCGAGGATAATATTTGATAAATTCTTCAATTTATAAAAGTTAGTCTTAACGTTCGAGGACATCTATGTTTTAACTCAATTAACACACTTCACTTCTACCGATTCATCCTATTGCCCAAATTTAGTCGCCTATAGCTCAAAATAAAAAAATCATTAAAATGAAGTGTAATATTATTGGATATGGTCTCTTTTTTATTTCTAATATGAACAATACGCTCTCTGACAACAAACAAGTTGGAATAGTTTCTACTTTTTCCGAACTTATAAGCACCCATTTTCAAGGAGAGATGAATGCCATTTGCTGGTACAGAAATTTGGTTGGCGATTTTAAAGAAATTGTGGCTCAACTTCAGTTAAAAGAGAACGTTACAGAAATTTCGATAGAAGATCTTTTGGCACTGCAACTTTCAGTACAAGGTCATCTGGCAAGAGAAATTATCTTAAATGATATGCAATTATTAGCTGATCTTGGAGCTTCGCCTGCGCTTAATTTAATTCAAAGTTACGAGCGCGATGATGAACTGGATTTCATTTCCACAGATGTGTATTCCTATCACGTTGATCGTTCACCCATCGAAACAGACACATTTTTATGCACCTATCATGGGACGGCTAGCGAAATCCTGCCCAATGATCAGGCGCAACAAAAGATTTTAATTCCAGAAATCAGAGAACAGCTCAGAAAATTACATGACGGGCCAGAAGCTGAATTTGAGCATTTCTTGCAAGAATACTTTTTTGATTTGCATTATCAGGCCCAGCCTGATGCACAACCAGTCAATTTAGGCGTAGGACATATTTGGCGCTTAGCCGTCGATCATCCAACCCAACAAGTCTTGCCTTGTGTTCATAGAGCACCTATTGAAAAAGATGGCGAATATAGGTTGCTGTTGATTTGTTAGGAGGCTAATGCACTAGATTAGACAGCTATTGTGTGAATATAGTGCATTTTTCATATAAATTATCCAATAAAATAGAATTTTAGCATGGCATAAAATTTGCTCTAAACATATCCGTTATTTTTTAAAATTCATTAGGATATGTTTTATGTTTAAGCGCTCGCTCCTCTCTTTTGTCATTCTCAGCAGTTTTGCGACGTCAACGGTTTACGCAGAAAATTTCAATATTCTTAAACAGATCTCAAATAAACCTGTCCAGCTAAAAGATGGTGACTATAAAGGGAATTATTATGTGCCTTCAACTTTAGAGACCATCACTTGGGGCTATTTACCCAATAAAGATGCCAAGCCTGTTATTGCTGTTCCATCAGGAAGTGTGGTGACCTTTGATACGGTCTCACATGAAGGCTTATTGGAGGATCAAGGGCGTGATGCAGAAAAATATTTTAAATCGAAAGGTGTAAAAGCTGAAAATATTCTCGATGAAGCAAAAACAATTACGAAGTCTAATTTAAAACATGATTTTCATCAGGATGGCCCGCATATCGTCACTGGACCTGTTGAAATTCAAGGTGCACAACCCGGTGATATTTTAAAAGTCGAAGTCATTAAAGTTGAACCTCGTGTTCCTTACGGCGTGATTTCCAATCGTCATGGTAAAGGAGCACTGGTGGGTGAATTTCCTAAAAAACCTAAACAAGAAAATGCATCTGCTGCTCACCCAGAACGTTATGGGAATGTTTCAGTATTTACCCCGATAGAAAAGAACGCCAAAGGTGAATACGAAGGCGTACTCAGAACAGAATCAGGAAAAGCGATTCGTTTCCCGCTTTATCCATTTATGGGCATTATGGGAGTAGCGGCCAATACATCTGAGCCTGTCCATTCTGTCCCGCCTGCAATGTATGGCGGTAATATTGATATCAATGAATTAGGCGCAGGATCAACCATTTATTATCCAGTACAAGTTCCGGGTGCGCTGTTCTATACCGGCGATAGCCATTTTTCACAGGGTGATGGTGAAGTTGCGCTGACAGCGCTAGAGGCATCCGCTCGCGCAACCCTTAAATTTACCTTATTAAAAGCAGGTAAAGATAAAATTCCGGGTAAGGAAATTATGCAGCCTTTGGCAGAGAATGCTGAATTCTGGATTACGCCAGGACTGGATGAGGATTTAGATGAAGCTATGAAAAAGTCGACTCGTGAAGCGATTCGCTTTTTAAATCAGGAATATGGCATTGACGAAGCGCTTGCTTACGCTTATCTAAGTGCAGCTACAGATTTTGAGGTTTCGCAGGTAGTGGATAAAACCAAAGGAATTCACGCAAAAATACGTAAAGCTGATTTTAAAGAATTTAATCAAGCAGCCAAATAATACAGTCAATCCCTAATTGTTATTTTGCTCAGAGAGTCAGCGGGTATCACTTGGCTCTTTGAGCTTTATATTTAATTGATAGGATGAAGATAGTATGGAAATTGATACTTCTACTCACTCTATATATTCTCTACAATGACCAGTCGAAATGGAATAAAACACGTTCAGTTGGTTAGGAATATCACCCAATATCTTAGAAAAAAGATACTAGATTGCTCAATAAAAATGATAATTAGTTAACACTTTATTAACATCAGTTCTTATGATTTCTTTTATGATGAGACTTTTCAATAATTGAGAAAACAAATGAAAAAAATCTTATTTATAGCATTAACAACAATTGCGCTAACAGCTTGTTCAAAAGACGCGAATAAACAGACTGAGACCAAACCCACAACTGAAGATAAATCTGTCACTGCACAAACGGGAGCAGAGCAAACTCCTAATCGAGTTTCCTATCTTGAGATTTCTCCAAAAACTCAAAAATGTGATGCTGGAGCAGGACAAATGGATTGTTTACAAGTTAAACAACTTGATTATAAAGATGGGCAAAAAACATATAAGAGCAAAGATTGGGAAAATTTCTATGCAGGAATCGAAGGTTTTACGCATAAGAGCAATGAACAAGTCCTCATTCGCGTTAAGGAATATGACATCCCGAATCCACCAGCTGATGGCTCAAGTATCCGTTATGTCCTAGATGAAGTCATTGAAACGGTTCCTAATAAATAAAAATTTAAAGATAAAAACACTCGGTTTTAGCGCCGAGTGCTTTTTAGTTTTAAAGCCTGAACTGTTTAGTTGGCGGCCCGCCTACATCTTTCTTATATATGATTTAGAATTTTGCTCGCAAAGATAAGGTTACATTACGTGGTTCTCCCCAATACACACCATTATAAAACCCTATTTCCTGATAGTACTTTTTATCAAATAAATTAGTAACTTGAATATTAGCACTCAGATCTTTACTTAATTCATAGCCAATATTGGCGTTTGCCAGAAAATATGCTTCTTGTCGAATAAAACCATCTGTATTCGATGGTGCTCCACCCCATTTGCGCTTTACTTCACTTTGCCAATTTACCCCAAAGCCTACGTTTACCTTATTTGCACCATCCCATAAATCTTCTGGTAATTTAAAGTTGGTATAAACCTTCGCTAAGTTTTGGGGAATAGAGGTAGAAGCGCTTACTTGTTCTGAACTTATGCTGTTTACATAGGTATAACCAGCTGTAATATTCCAATTAGGTGTGATCTGCCCAATAGCTTCGAGTTCAAAACCTTCAATTTTTAACCCCTCACCTGATGCTTTCATGGGGTCAGCACCATCATCTGTTTTAATACCCGCAGCGACTGCTTCACTATCAAGTATGGCAACATTCGATTTTTTAGACCAAAAAGCAGCAGCTGTTGCCAGTAATTGATTGTCTAGCAAACTTGCTTTCAAACCAACTTCATAACTTTTACCAACTTCTGGCTCCAAGAAACTATTATTACGGTCTTTTTGACTACTTGGATTAAACATATCGGTATAACTGGTATAAGCCGTTATAAAATCATTAAGATCATACGTCACTCCAAAGTAAGGCGTAAATGCATCAGCTTTTACATCACTTTTCGTTCCATTCGTCGCTGAATAATCACTATAGCGTCCGCCTATAATTAATTTTAATTCATCGGTAACATTGAGTTTTAAAGTGCTATATACCCCATAATTACGTTGTTTGGCATCTTTGGTTGCTGGCGTAACGGTATAATCTGGTTTAATGGTTGCATTGCCATCCCATGTACGCCAATCATTAATCACGCATGTATCACCAATATTATTAGAAGGTAAAGTGACATCATTCACTTTTTTAGTACACGTCAATTGACCACTCGCCAAACCATTGAGCTGACCTGAAGGACTATCTGTAGAACGGTCAAAGCCATTAGCACCAATAATAAGTTCATGTTCGCGATTAAATAACTGAAAAGGACCACTCGCATACAGCTCTAAACTGGTTTTTTTAGATTCTGATGTTGGATAGACTGTTGACCATACTCCGACTCCAGTCCCATCATTTTGATTCGGGAAACCAGAACCGCCATAGGACATCAACCAAAAACTTTTGGATAGTGAATACGCGGCAGCAGCCTTGATCATCCAATTATTATCAAATTTATAGGTCAAATCGGCAAATGCTGTTTTATCTCGTTGACTAATGGTGTTCCAGCTATTCGCCAAGCTAAAATTTCTTGGTAAATTGGCAAGCGAACCATCTTGATTCCAGTAAGGTACTGTTCCCCATGTCGAACCACGAGGCTGATTATCTTGATACTGGAAGCCAATACTACCCGTTAATTTTTCTGTAATATCGGCTTCTACCATTGCCATTGCAGCCAAAGTTTCTAGAGAGTAGTAATCCATATATGAATCACCCTCAGTTCGGGCTGCCATCACTCGGCTTCTTACACTTCCATCTGTGGATAATGGAATCGAAACGTCAACTTCATTACGAACTTTATTCCAACGGCTAAATGAAGTTGCTACATTACCCGACAGTTCTTTAGTTGGTCGCTTACGAATCATATTAATGGTTGCAGAAGGATTTCCTGTACTCCCTGTTAAACCCGTCGCACCCTTCACAACCTCAATACGGTCAAAGAAAAAACTATCTACACGTGGGCTATTTTCACCTATTGGCATTCCATCGATTTGTCGATTTGTAATTGCATAACCTCTCGCAAAATAATTTGAACGCTCGCTATCACTTTTAGTGACTGTTACCCCAGGTGTAGCAGCAAGGACATCATCGATAATATTTAGATTTCGCTGTTCTATTTGTTCTCGTGTAATCACACTGACTGATTGAGGGGTTTCTTTTAAAGAAAGTTTAAGCTTGGATGAACTTCGAGATGAGTTCGCTTTAAAACTTTTATTCCCTTCAGTTTTTTCATCTTCTTCCGCAGTAACTTTTATCGTAGGTAAGATTGAAGATGACTCCTTGGCCAAAAGCTGTTCTTGTGCAAGCGCACTGTTTGATAAAACGCCCCACACTAAGATTGACTTTATCGCAATATTTAAAGCAGTTTTTCTGATCTGGCTGTCCATAATATTTTAACAAATAAACAAGAATCATTATTATTATCATTTAACCAACAAAAACAAACAAATTTAACTGATTTCTATTATTTATTAGAAATATAAGCCTCTTGATCGCATATTTTGTCTTTAATTCATTGAATCAAGTCTTTAACGCCCTTGCCTCAGCGATATTATGCTGCTCAACCAAAGTACGAATCGTATATTCATGATTGGTTTTCTGGTCACAAGCAAATTCACATTTTTGATCCAAAGGCAACGCACTACCCCCAAGCAATGGACAGCCTGCAAACAGCTCTGCTACCCAATCAACAAAGACTCGAACCTTTTGTGATAAATGTCGACTTTGCAAATAAACGACCGAAATTGGCATCGGTGCAGGTGTCCATTTTGGCAAAACTTCTTTTAAACTTCCCGCCTCAAAATGATTGGTCAACATATAGCGCGGGCCTTGGATCAAACCAAAGCCTTGCAAGGCCAAATCAATATAAGCATCACCATCATTAACAGACACATGTCCATTAACACTGACACTTTGAATCAGGTCATCGACCACAAAATCCCAGTCAAAATTACGCCCTGTACGACTAGAAAAGAAATGAATGGCTTGATGATTCTTTTGCAAATCCTCAAGTGTTTTCGGTTCGCCATATTTTTCCAAATAGCATGCCGATGCCGCTGTTGCACACTGAAAAGTTCCGATACGGCGTGCAATTAAGCTCGAATCCTGTAATTCCCCCACCCGAATCGCGCAATCCACCGCCTCACCGACCAAATCCACAGGGCGATCATTCATTCCGATCACCAAATCAATATCGGGATAGCGGTTATGAAACTCTCTTAATCTTGGAATTAGAATCAAACGGCCAATTGAAACTGGGACATCAATACGTAATCTTCCTCGCGGTCCTCGTTCCTCATCATGGAAAGAAGACTCAATATCTTCAACATCCGCCAAAATTCTGAGCGTACGGTCATAATACACTGCACCATCGGGGGTTAGACTGAGTTTACGCGTGGTTCGATTCAGCAGGCGAACTTGTAAATGTTTTTCTAAAGCCTGAATCGTGGTCGTAACCGATGCACGTGGTAATCCAAGGCTATCCGCTGCCAGACTAAAGCTGTTGGTTTCAACCACTTTATTAAAGACTTTCATTGCATGAAATAGATCCACTGGCCCACTCCCATTGATGCATTTTTTGGCTTTTATACATCAATTATTATAAAAATACGAATAGTGTTATCAAATTTAGTATATTTATTCGTAATTGACAAACTTTTATGCTCCTTTCATTCCATAAACCTGTTTCTCCCATACAGACCAAAACAAAAAGTCTGAAAACAGGGATTCAAATAACCAGGAGCATCCCATGTCACTTTCCCGCAAACAGCTGACGCTGTCTGCTGTCATTATTGCCATTTTAGCAACAGGTGGCAGTTTTATTCTCTTCCAAGAAAATGCAGATGCGAAAGCTACCCCGGCAGCAAGTTCACCGCCCGCCGCAACTGTGGATGTGGCCAGTGTACTCAGTAAAACCATTACGGATTGGCAAGAATATTCTGGACGTCTCGAAGCAATTGATCAGGTTGATGTTCGCCCTCAAGTTTCAGGCAAGCTGATTGCCGTTCATTTTAAAGATGGCAGTTTAGTGAATAAGGGTGACTTACTTTTCACCATTGACCCACGTCCTTTTGAAGCAGAATTGAATCGGGCCAAAGCACAACTGGCTTCAGCACAAGCGCAAGTCACGTATAGCTCAGCAAACTTGGGCCGAAACCAGCGTTTAATCCAGAGCAATGCGATTGCCCATCAAGAACTCGATCAAGCGGAAAATGAAGCGCGTTCGGCCAATGCTAATCTACAAGCCGCCAAAGCCGCAGTCGAAACTGCCCGTCTAAATCTGGAATACACCCGTATTACTGCACCTGTCAGTGGTCGCATTTCCCGTGCCGAAGTCACGGTCGGTAATGTGGTTTCCGCAGGCAATGGCGCACAGGTGCTGACCAGTCTGGTTTCAGTTTCTCGTCTTTATGCATCTTTTGATGTAGATGAACAAACCTATCTGAAATATATCAGCAATCAACGGAATTCAGCCCAAGTCCCTGTTTATCTCGGTCTTGCCAATGAATCTGGTTTTAGCCGTGAAGGTTATATTAGTTCTATCGATAATAATTTAAATACCACCTCAGGCACGATTCGTGTCCGAGCCACTTTTGATAATCCCAAAGGCGTAATGCTTCCTGGACTCTATGCCCGTATTCGCTTGGGTGGTGGACAACCTCGCGCAGCCATTCTGATTAGCCCAACGGCAATTGGTGTTGATCAGGATAAACGCTTTGTGGTCGTCGTTGATGCGAAAAATCAAACTGCTTATCGTGAAGTTAAATTGGGTGCGCAGCAAGATGGCTTGCAAATCATCAATAGCGGCCTGCAAGTGGGTGATCGCATTGTCGTGAATGGATTACAACGTATTCGACCGGGTGATCCTGTCAAACCTCACCTCATTGCTATGCCAAACCCTCAAATCACTGTCGATAACAGCGCACAACAACCTCAGCCTACAGATAAAACCCCAACTTCGGCAAAAGGTTAATCCTCATGAATATTTCCAAGTTTTTTATTGATCGTCCGATCTTTGCTGGGGTGTTGTCCGTCCTGATTCTACTGGCGGGCTTACTCTCTGTTTTCAAGTTGCCGATTTCTGAATACCCTGAAGTAGTGCCGCCCTCTGTCGTAGTGCGTGCGCAATATCCGGGTGCCAACCCCAAAGTGATCGCTGAAACTGTTGCATCTCCGTTGGAGGAATCTATCAACGGCGTAGAGAACATGCTGTATATGCAGTCTCAGGCCAATAGCGATGGTAACTTAACCATTACCGTCAATTTCAAGCTTGGGATTGATCCAGATAAAGCACAACAACTGGTCCAGAATCGGGTTTCTCAGGCTTTGCCTCGTTTGCCTGAAGATGTGCAACGTCTCGGCGTGACTACGCTAAAAAGTTCACCAACCTTGACCATGGTGGTGCATCTCACTTCACCAGACAATCGTTATGACATGACCTACTTGCGGAACTATGCCGTACTCAATGTCAAAGACCGTCTGGCACGCTTACAAGGTGTGGGTGAAGTCGGCCTGTTTGGTTCGGGTGATTACGCCATGCGCGTATGGTTAGACCCACAAAAAGTGGCGCAACGCAACCTTACGGCTACTGAAATTGTGAATGCGATTCGTGAACAGAATATTCAGGTTGCCGCAGGTACTATCGGTGCTGCGCCCAACAATTCACCTTTACAGCTCTCGGTGAATGCACAAGGTCGTTTAAGTACCGAACAGGAATTTGCCGATATTGTTTTAAAAACGGCTGCAGATGGTGCAGTGACTCGACTCGGTGATGTCGCGCGTGTTGAACTTGCCGCTTCGCAATATGGTTTACGTTCATTGCTGGACAATAAACAGGCGGTGGCGATTCCAATTTTCCAAGCACCGGGTGCCAATGCCTTACAGGTCTCCGACCAAGTGCGTAGCACCATGGCGGAACTGTCCAAAGATTTTCCATCTTCGATTAAATACGACATCGTTTACGACCCCACCCAATTCGTACGCTCAAGTATCAAAGCGGTGATTCACACCCTGCTTGAAGCGATTGCACTGGTCGTTATCGTCGTGATCCTGTTCTTACAAACATGGCGTGCTTCAATTATTCCGTTACTGGCAGTGCCTGTTTCAATCATTGGTACCTTCGCCTTGATGCTGGCCTTTGGTTATTCCATCAATGCATTGTCACTGTTCGGAATGGTACTCGCCATCGGGATCGTGGTCGATGATGCCATCGTGGTAGTGGAGAACGTCGAGCGGAATATTGAAGCAGGACTCAGTCCAAGAGATGCCACCTATCGTGCCATGCGTGAAGTCAGTGGACCGATTATCGCGATTGCGTTGACGCTGGTTGCCGTGTTTGTCCCCCTCGCCTTTATGACGGGATTAACAGGGCAATTCTATAAGCAATTCGCCATGACCATTGCCATCTCCACCGTAATTTCGGCATTCAACTCACTCACCCTATCTCCTGCTTTAGCAGCCATGTTGCTCAAAGGACATGATGCTAAACCTGACTTTCTGACCCGTGTGATGAACCGTGTCTTCGGACGCTTCTTCGCACTGTTTAACCGTGTGTTCTCACGTGTCTCGGATCAATATGGTCGAGGAGTGAATCGGGTCATTTCCCATAAAGCCTCAGCCATGGGCGTTTATGCAGCCCTGCTTGGCCTGACCATTGGTATTTCTTATATCGTTCCGGGTGGTTTTGTCCCTGCGCAAGATAAGCAGTACCTGATCAGCTTTGCCCAATTACCTAATGGCGCTTCACTGGATCGAACCGAAAATGTGATCCGTAAAATGAGTGATGCCGCGCTAAAACAGCCTGGCGTAGAAAGTGCGGTGGCCTTCCCGGGTTTATCGATTAATGGCTTTACCAACAGTTCCAGTGCTGGGATCGTTTTTGTCACCTTAAAACCTTTCGCTGAACGTAAAGCAACTGATCTTTCTGCCAATGCCATTGCAGGTGCTTTAAATCAGAAATACTCAGCGATTCAAGATGCTTATATTGCAGTATTTCCACCACCACCCGTGATGGGTCTCGGCACCATGGGTGGTTTTAAACTACAGCTGGAAGATCGTGGTGCTTTAGGTTATGCCGAGTTGAATAACGCAGCACAATCCTTTATGAAGGCAGCACAATCTGCACCTGAGTTGGGGCCGATGTTCTCTAGCTATCAAATCAATGTGCCACAACTGAATGTTGATCTGGATCGGGTCAAAGCCAAACAACAAGGCGTTGCGGTGACCGATGTATTTAGCACCATGCAGATTTATCTCGGTTCACAATATGTGAATGACTTTAACCGCTTTGGTCGTGTCTATCAGGTACGTGCCCAAGCCGATGCACCATTCCGTGCCAATCCTGAAGATATCTTACAACTTAAAACCCGTAATAATGCTGGACAAATGGTGCCGCTGTCTTCTCTAGTCAATGTCACTGAAACCTATGGCCCAGAAATGGTGGTGCGCTATAACGGCTATACCGCAGCGGATATTAACGGTGGCCCTGCACCGGGTTACTCATCGAGCCAAGCCGAAGCAGCAGTTGAACGGATTGCCGCTGAAACCTTGCCACGTGGCGTAAAATTCGAATGGACTGATTTGACCTATCAAAAAATCTTGGCAGGTAATGCTGGATTGTGGGTCTTTCCGATCAGTGTGCTGTTGGTGTTCTTGGTCTTGGCGGCACAATATGAAAGCCTGACCTTGCCATTGGCTGTGATTCTGATCGTACCGATGGGTATCTTGGCTGCACTGACAGGTGTTTGGCTCACAGGTGGAGATAACAACATCTTTACCCAAATCGGCTTGATGGTACTGGTCGGGCTGGCCTGTAAGAATGCCATCTTGATCGTCGAATTTGCCCGAGAACTGGAAATGCAAGGCGCAACTGCATTCAATGCTGCGGTTGAAGCCAGCCGTTTACGTTTGCGTCCGATTCTGATGACTTCAATCGCCTTCATTATGGGTGTAGTTCCACTGGTCACATCAACAGGCGCAGGTGCTGAAATGCGCCATGCCATGGGCGTTGCGGTGTTCTTTGGTATGATCGGAGTGACCTTCTTTGGTTTGTTCCTGACGCCTGCCTTCTATGTGTTGATTCGTACCCTGAACAGCAAACATAAACTGCATTCGGCAGCGGTGCATGAAGCACCATTGCACAGTTCACACGATCACTAAGGAGCAGGATATGACAGGATTCAAACCACACTGGATACTCTCCTCACTCATGGGAAGCCTGCTGCTTGCAGGCTGCACATTGGCACCTGAATATCAGCCAGCCAAGGTGATTATTCCACTGCAATTTAAAGAAGCGGATGCCAAACTGGATGATCCTAACTGGAGCATTGCTCAACCCGCTGATGCACAATCTCGTGGTGAATGGTGGCTGATTTTTAATGATCCACAGCTGAATGATCTGGAACAACAGGCAATTGCGGGAAACCAGAATCTAAAAGCAGCAGCAGCCAATATTCAGGCATCACGCGCCTTGAGATCTGCCGCACAAGCTGAACGTTTACCTAGCATCGGCGCAGGTTTTGGCCCGACCCGTCAAAAGCCTTCACCCGCTTCTTTAGGACTCGATGCAGATGCACCAACATCTGCACGTACCTTATGGCGAGCACAAGCCAATGTCTCCTATGAACTGGACCTATTTGGACGGATTGCTAGTAGTGTCAATGCAGCAACTGCTGATGTACAGCAACAGGAAGCCTTGTATCATTCCGCATTGTTAGCACTGCAAGCCGATGTTGCTCAAGCTTATTTTCTGATTCGTCAATTCGATGCCGAACAAGCCATCTATATACAAAATATCAAGCTGCTCACGGAAACACGTAATTTGATTCAAGCGCGCTATCGCAATGGCTTGGTCAGTGATCTGGATGTTTCTCGCGCACAAACTGAACTTTCTACCGCACAGACCAATGCACTCAGCATTGCACGTAGTCGAGCCAGTACCGAACATGCATTGGCAGTATTACTTGGTAAACCCCCTGCTGATTTCAGCTTAGCGATTCAACCCTTATCTGCTACGGCAATTCGCCTGCCTGCGGGTTTACCTTCGACCTTGCTCGAACGTCGTCCTGACATTGCTGCCGCAGAACGCGCGATGGCCGCGGATAACGCCCGAATCGGTATTGCACGTGCTGCCTTTTTCCCCAAACTTGATCTCACAGGTGCACTGGGTTATGAATCTGCAAGTTTAGGTGATTTAGGCAAATGGTCGAGTCGGACTTTTTTACTCGGCCCTGTTGCTGGCACAATTTTGTCTTTACCGTTATTTGACGGTGGGCAACGTAAGGCGGGTATCGCTCAAGCGCGTGCAGGCTACGAGCAAAGTGTCGCCAATTATCGGCAAACGGTGCTGAATGCTTTTCGTGAAGTTGAAAATGGCTTGTCTGATCAACGTATTCTGGATCAGCAAATACAGGCTCAGGGCCAAGCCCTGGCTTCATCCCGACATGCCAATCAGCTTTCACATTTGCGTTATCGTGAAGGCCGCATTAGCTATCTTGATGTAATTGATTCTGATCGGAATATCTTGCAACAGGAACAATTGGCTGCGCAGCTTCATGGTAGTCGAATGATTGCCAGTGTAGATCTGATTCGGGCGTTAGGTGGTGGTTGGCACACCCAATAAGAATCGCCCAACGATAGAGTAAAAGCAGCAAAGTATTAGAAAAATTTCATTGCTTTGCTGCGCTTTATACAACGGTAAGATGAATGGGCTACCTATCTCTGTCATTCACTAAATTGCCAATGTCAGAGTAGAAATAACTTATTTTTTAGATAAGCACAAAAATCAAAAAGTCTTTTCAATTCACGATTACACTCATCAAATGACTTAGAAGTGATAGCCAATTTTGAGCCCATAAGCGATAGCATGATTGTTTTTAAACTCAGCCTGTTCTGCCATTTCTTTAATTCCATCGATAGGTAAATAGTAGGCACCATCTTCGGACTTGGCATCACCTAACCAGTAGTATTTAACACCAGCGGCGATAAAATAATTTTGAGCAGGATTGAATTGTGCACCAAGTCCCATTGACCATGATCCCTTCATTGGCCCCAGCGTAGAAGCAGGATTACCCGTGCCAGAATCCCAACCGACATCGGTGGCAAAACTCCATTTTTCTGTAAATTGATGGCCTATTCCTAGGGTTACATTATATTGATCCTTTTGATATGAATCTAAATCAATGCCTTCCTTGTATGCACCTCCCGTAAGCTCATCCAGATAATCCGCGGTAACTGCGTTGTATTGGGTTGGGCGGATATTAAAATCTTTCCAATTCACCCATCTCAAATTCATATAAGCAATTGTTTTTTCAGCAACTCCAGTTTGAAAATCGATATTGACGGATTGAGGGGTTTCAATTGTCGTTTTTGCGGCTTCGACATACTGTAAAGGTTCGCCAAATATACTTTCATCGACCTGAAATTTATATTTGATTTTGGAGCGATACGTGACTGCCGCTTTCAATGCAATTTCTGGAATTTGATAGCTCACCCCAGCCAGCCAACCCAACTCTCCTTTTTCTTTAAAATTTGCCTCGTAACCATTAAAAGCCTCGGTATAGGCCATGCCTCGGAAAGACGCTTTTCCTTTAACCTCCTGATAAACAGGCCCGCCATAAATCTGGAAGTTCTTAAAAGGTGAATATCCAAAAATGAAACTTAAGTCCTGACTTTCCACATTTACAGATGTACCTTCCTGACTAAAATCATTATCTGAATAGCTATTGTTGGGGCGAAGTGGATATGCAGTTTTTGCCGCAAATGGTTGGTCGTAAAGTAGGCCGAAACTAAACTGATCAGTTAACTGTAGCTTCAATGCAGCTGTATAAAATTGCACATTTTGCCCAATATCACCTGTATCACGGCTTTGATTTGCACGCACAAGATTTGGACGGTCATGCACAACACCAGAAACTGAAGCATCGACAGCAAATGCATTCGCTTCAAAATAATGACCATTTTCTAAAAATGGCAGTATCGACTGACCAGACTGATCAAGTGCGGAAGCTTGGGTATAATCACTGATCAGCACACTGATTATGCCGCACATAATGGGAGCTAATCCGAACCGATGGATCTTAGAAAATGAGCCATTCAAACCATTATTTCGAGTTACTTCTCTAGTTTTCGAGAATAATCCAGAGAAGCCCACACTCTCCTTGCATACAGATTTTTCCATTATTAAATTCATCCTGAAAATTATAATTTTTTGTTCAATCACACAAATGATGAGATATTTCCTTATCCATTTACCATCATGAAGACCAGATGAAATGGATAAAGAATATACTGATAAATAAATTACACAGTGTCAATGACTATGTGTAATTTATGTAGAGAAATTGCTACACCTGCCAGTTATATTTAATACAAGCCATTCATAAACAAAATTTTTTTAGTTAAAATTTTTTAAACTGTAGATAATGTTTTATTTATTCTCATAAAGTGTTGAAATCCAGATATTCTGGAGTACGCGAATCACAACTTCAGGTTCTACAGGAGATGAATGTCCAAAGGCTTCTGAAAGATAGCGTTCTTCTAACCATATCAGCGCTTTTGCTGTTTCCTCGACATCCAGATCTTTTTTTATTTGCCCAGCAGCTTGATCTGCCCGAATATGTTGGGCGGCAGCATGAATAAAATCCTGTATTAAAGTACGGTAAACATTCTCGACACGTTCGTCTCCACTTGCAGCTTCGACAAAAGCTCTTAATAAGCGCCCATGTTGTACATAGACTTGTACAGAATCAACGAGAGCACGGCGCAAATCTTCTTGTGGATGAGTACCTGCTAACCAGCGATCTGCAATATTAAATAATTCTCTGGCAATATTCTCAACAAGACGAAGCGTAAGATCGTGTTTATCACGGAAATGGACATAAAAAGCTGGGCGTTTTAAACCTGTACGGCGCATAACCTCATCTATATTGAGGTCACGAAAATGATGTTCATTTAAAAACTGTTCAGCAGCTTCTAATATTTCTCGCTCAGATTCTTTTGGATCATGTTTAGGTCTACGGCGAGAAGTTGTCATACAGTCCCATTTCCTATTGGTATGGTGTCATTGTAGGTATTAATAAATCTTTCGACAAGTCTTTGTGCCATTGTGCGTTCCCTCTATCCGCTTAAAATAAAAAAAATGACTCATTAAAAAATCAAATATAAATTATAAAATTCAGTAGCTTAATTCGACCAAATTTCCCCTTCCTCTTTATTTCCTCTTAACCCGAAAGACAATATTGCAATAATTACACACAGTCATTGACAGTGTGTAATTATTGGCTTAATAATATTCACATGCCTAGACTTCACTCGATTTAAATCGAAGTGAATGTGGACTGGATCAAGGACTTTGTTCATCAGGGAAAATGAAGATTATAAAAATCATCATCTTAGGAAATCTAACTGATGCTCAATTTATTAAAATTGTGTGAAGAGGAAAAAGATATGAGTACATCAGACCAAATTGCTATTACTGATGTTTTAATTATCGGCGCAGGGATCTCAGGTATTAGCGCAGCATATCATCTAAAAAAATATAGACCGAATACCACATTCACTTTGCTCGAAGGCCGCGACGAAATTGGAGGCACATGGAGTCTGTTCCGTTACCCAGGCATTCGTTCAGATTCAGATATGCAGTCTTTTGCATTTGGCTTTAAACCGTGGACCAATAAAAGGGTTTTTGGCAGTGCTCAAATGATCTGTAATTATTTAAAAGAAACGATCACTGAGAACGACATCGAATCTCATATTCGCTTTGGCCATTATATGACTAGTGCTGAATTCTCATCTTCTGAAGGCCTATGGACAGTAAAAGTGAAGCGTAAAGATCAGAAAGCTTTAACTACTTTCCGCTCCCGCTTCTTACTGATGAGTACAGGTTATTATGACTATGATAATGGCTATACACCTGAGTTTAAGGGAGCGGAGGAATTTCAAGGACTCATTATTCATCCTCAACACTGGCCAGAAAACCTCGATTATTCTGGCAAAAAGGTTGTGGTGATTGGTAGTGGTGCGACAGCCGTGACCTTAATTCCTGCGATGGCTGACAAGGTCGGGCATATTACCATGCTCCAGAGATCACCAAGCTATGTCATGGCAGCGCCAAGTACAGATGCAATCGCGAATACTCTCAATAGTGTTCTCTCACCACAACGTGCTTTCGATCTTATCCGCCGTAAAAATATTGCCTTGACACGGGGCGTCTACAATTTAAGTCGTCGCTTTCCAAAGCTGATGCGTCGCTTTTTAATCTCGGATGTCCAACGAAATCTACCAAAAGACTTTGATGTCGCCACTCATTTTTCACCGAAATACAATCCGTGGGATGAACGTTTATGTGTTGTCCCCGATGGCGATATGTTCAAAGCGATTTCTGCGGGTAAAGCCTCTGTAGTCACCGATCATATTGAGCGTTTTAGCAAAGAAGGCATTTTACTTAAATCAGGAAAAACGCTGGAAGCCGATATCATTGTGACCGCAACAGGTCTCAATGCGGTCGCATTTAGCAAGACGCAATTGATTGTGGACGGGAAAAAAATCGCTTATCCAGAGACCACGATTTTCAAATCAATGATGTTATCCGACATTCCTAACTTTGCTTTCGCATTCGGCTACACCAATCTGGCATGGACCTTAAAAGTTGATCTGGTCTGGAAACACTTCTGTAGATTACTGGATTACATGGATGAAAATAAGTACGCAACATTCACCCCCGTCATCAGTGATAAAAGCATGAAACGCATTCCATTTGTAGACCTGAACTCAGGCTACATTCAACGAAGCATCGCACAATTTCCAATGGCAGGTACACAAGGCCCATGGATTGTAAAACAAGATTATAAATTCGATGTTGAGCGACTTCGTAAAGGTCCTGTTTTCGATAAAGAACTAAGTTTTACCCAGATTAAGCCAAAGAAAAAGCCAAGCGTTGTTACCACAGAAACAATGCCAGAACAGATCAAAATTCAGGCTTAACACAGCGATTTACATTGACATCTCTTATTGCCAGTAGCAATCAGGGATAGATATCGATCAAGGAAAATATGATGGAAAATATTAAATTTACAAGTAAAGGAATTACCTGTTCTGCATGGTACATCCCTGCAAAATCGGATGAATACAAGTCTTCTCAAGGACGGCCTTGTATTATTTTGGGTAACGGTTTCGGCGGTACCAAAGATACGGGATTACTCGATTTTGCAGAACCTTTCAGTCAAGCAGGTTTTGATACTTTCGCATTTGACTATCGTGGATTTGGAGAGTCTGCTGGACTACCAAGACAGCATGTATCTTATATTCAACAACGAGAGGATTATCATGCCGCGATCGAAGCTGCACGGAATTTACCCCATGTAGATGGAAGTCGTATTGCGCTGTGGGGCACGTCTTATTCGGGTGGTCATGTGGTAGTGGTTGCTGCACAAGATCCAAAAATATCGGCTGTCGTTTCCATGAATCCGGCAACTGATGGTTTAGCAGCTCTAAAACAAGTATTCCAATATGGCGGAATAAAACAGATATCGACTGCAATCGGTCATGGCATAAAAGATTTAATGCATGCCATCACTCAACGCCCTCCCCATCTCATTCCAATTGTTGGACAACCCGGTACGGCTGCAATGATCAGCACACCCGGTGCCGAAGAAAGCTATACCTCTATGGCAGGTCCGACTTGGCGGAATGAAGTTTGTGCTCGTGCAGCTTTGGAAGTTTCATACAACCGGCCTGTGGCTTTTGCAAAAAATGTGAAATGCCCGACATTGATTCAGGTTGGTGCCAATGACCAGATTGCACCACCGAACCCAGCCCGAAAAACTGCACGTCTAATTCAAGGCCCAGCTGAATTGCTGGAATATCCAATTGATCATTTTGATTTCTATACCGAATCATGGGGTGAAACCGTGCTAATTGATCAGATCAATTTCTTAAAGAAAACCTTCTCAAGGATGCCAGCCTAAAAAGTTTAACAGCAAAAATTAAATAAGCGGTTGAATATCCTTTAATATTTAACTGCTTATTTTCTTCTTTTTTAAACGAGAATAATCAAATAGGTGTCTTTCACCACCAACTATGTACTGTATTACATTCTGGTATCAGTAGTGATTACATCATCAGATAAAATCTTAAACAGACATCATTCAAAGTTGCCCATTTCTTAATTTCTATGTTCCAAATCTTCGGGGAAATAGCATCTTAAATAAGAGATAAGTGCTTTGTGGGACTCTTTCACAATTTCATCAGGGAGAGCGTTATATTGCAGAAAGGCATTCTTCCAGATCCCATCCAATATATACATCGCAATAATCATCTTTTCAGTATATCGCTCTCTGTTTATACCTTCGTAATATGTGTCTAATTTGTCCATAATCGCGATAGCTAGATTTGCACTTTGATTGGTATCTACTGCTTTTGTTTCAGCTGGCGCAGTACTGCTCAACATTAATTTAGGGACAAAAGCGTGATTATTTAGATAGTTGGCACCTATCCATAAAATCTGAAGAATTAACGCTTGCCATGAGTCAGTATGAGAAACTTGATAGGAACGAATATTTTCTCTCCATAACTCATGAACTCTTTCTGCAAGTGCGATTAAGATACTATTTTTATTCGGAAAATGATAATAAATGGAGGGTAAGCCGATACCTGTGATTTTAGAAATCTCTGCCAAACCAATATCATCAGGATCTTTTTCCCTGAGCAGAGATTCCATGCAATCTAAAATTTGATTGGTTCTTTCTATCTGCCTTTGCTGAGGAGCTCTGCTACGTTTTTCACTCTTATTAGACACAATACCCCACCAACTTTAAAGCGATTATTAGTACAAAAATTTGATTTTATCTTGCTGATTCATTCTATAAGTTTTCCTAAAAAACTTACAAGTATTTGATCCCATTCCCCCTCAAATTCAATCCAATGAATAAATGGCAGCCTAAATCCTGACATAGATTAGGCCACCATTGTTAATTTCTGAACTTTTATTTTATGAAGCAGCTTAATAAATTAATCCAGACCGAGATACTCTTCTAATCTTTCATAATTATGTTGCCATAAACCATTACCTGTAATTGGAAAAACGGATCTAAATCCAATCATTTTTTGCACACGCGCAGGTAATGTTTTCACAATTTCCAGATCAATTGAGAAGGCATAAGTTTCTTCTGGCGTAAAATAAGCTGGCGTCAACGGTATGGTAATACCGCGTCTATACTCATTTTGAGTTTTGTTTTCTCCCCCAGAATGTACCACCTTACCTTCCCAAATCAACATATCGCCAGCTTTCATAAGTGCAGGAATTGTATCTTCGTGTTTAAAGCGATCTTCAACCGACATATTAAAATCATCCCAGAGATGACTACCCGGAACAACACGAGTTGCGCCATTATCTTCGGTAAAATCTGTTAAAGCGATCATACAATTCGCTGTGACACATGGCCCACTTTTACCCAAGCCAATAATAGCTGGATAGTTTTCTAAGTCTCGATGGAGCGCTTGCGCTGAATTACCTGGGCCAATTTGAATTAATTGAGTCGCTTGCAGCCACCAATCACCACTTTCTTCTCTAAAAAAATGTTCACCAAGCGCATGAATCAGATCATGATTCAATATCTGCTCTCTAAACGTTTTACTATGTGTGACTAAATTGTTCACTCGCGTTGTCTGGTACCCATGGAATTGTTTAAGCAATTCATCTATATCATCTTTTTTTGTTCCCGGCCCAGTATCAATCACAGGTTGATCAAAATCCAGATTCATTTGCTTAACCTGATCAAGACTCGCAAATCCTTCTAAAATCACTGCACCATCTTCTTTGAGAATGCCAAAAAGTTCTTGTACATCGACATTTTTATCCACTCTTCTTAATTGCATAGACATGTAACTCTCCTTATTCGTCTTAGTCCTGCTTAATAAAACTATAGAACATATAGTTTTATTGAGCAATATATATTTAATTAATCATTAAAAAGTGAATATAACTATATGAACAATAGTTTAATATTTTCAATTTAATCGATATCCGAGCTTTCAACGAGTAAATTAAAAATAAAGATATGAAGAACTTAGGAGCGAATCGCATTTTGGAAACGTAATTGAGACCTTTGGATCTATCAGAGAGAAGGTCTAAAGAATAGCTCTAGCAATGGTATTGATAAGTTAGAGTCGTCATAGAATAAGACTTTCATGCTTTCAAAAAGCCATTTTTTAGGAATTGCGTTACCAGCCTGTCCCCATGTAGACATTAAGTACTTTAGATAAAATAGAATTCTTATCAGAAAAATTAATGAACAATTCAAAATGACAAGCCATTAAGTCATAAACATTCTTATTTTGAATTTTATATGAATGAATCAATTCTCTTATCGCAGTCTAATTTATTCTCTCATCTCCACACTGTTTCCACACTTTAATAATCGTCATTACACAAACATTCAAAATAATACCAGCATCAAAACTCCCCAATCTGGACAGAATGCCGAAGGGCCAATTTATGAAAAGACTTACATTTCCTCTATATCAGCCGCTGTGTATTCTGACTGTATTTAGCGTTCTAATAACAAGTGGCTGTCAGGTGGTTAGCCTAAAAAAACAGACACTGCATACCACCATTGCCAATGAACGTAACAGTATTCTCACTCAAAATAAATTAAGTGGCGCCAGCCTGAACCTGCTCTATATGTCCGATATGGACATGAAACTGTGCATGAAAAATCCAGATGCATGTATTGTCGATCTGGAAAAAATTCCTCAGGTACAAACTGAACAATTATTATCAGCCGCTAGCGAGTTATATCTCTCTAAAGCTCTGACTCTTGCAGACTCACATGATTGCAAAATCAATAAAAATACTAAATTAGAATCTAAACCAGCCCCACAGGTGAATGAATGTTTAGACCAACAACTTCAAGCTTTAGATAAAAGTATTCGGTACAGCTATGCTTATCTGTTTAAGACCTCTCGTCAGCCTCAAGAGCGTATTTTTGATAATCGTCAGGTGCAAATTCGGGACTTCTATAATCAAGCACTTAATCAGTTAGTAAATGTGTACAGTGCTAAGAATTCATCAGCGACGATTCCAGACAGTATTAAAATTGGTGAAAGTACCTATAAGATTGATATTGATTCCTATCCCAAACTACAAGGTAAAAAGCTTGAGAAATTTACCTCAAGCTACAACATGAATTTCTCTGGATTAAGAACCATTAACCGTCGTGATGGTTTCGGTGCAGATTTCGTCGCGGTTTTGCACACTAAAGAAAATGATTCCAAAAATGGAAATCCCTATATTCTTGATCCACTGAACTATGCTTACCCAAATGGCGTTAATCCCAATATCCATGAAGCCCATTATCTTGCGTCGACGCTGATTGCCCAGCCAGTTAATGAGCAAACCACTCTCAGCGAGATACTCAATCGGCCTGATTTCAAAATAAAAATCTATGATCCTTACCATATCGAAAAGATCAAAATTGAAGATAAAGAATATTCCCTTGCTGCGAACTTCTCTGCACCCTATGGTTTATGGTTAGCGGAGAATAACTTAGGCTCTGCTGCCTATTTAACCTTGATCGACCGTAATCAACGTTTGACCATGCCTCATCTATATATGCTTGAACCTTATAATCCGAATAAAAAAGTGATTGTATTGATCCATGGACTCGCCAGTAGCCCAGAGGCGTGGATTGCGGTGACCAATGAAATTATGGGCGATAAGACGCTACGTGAGCATTATCAGGTCTGGCAGGTATTTTACTCAACCAATATGCCTATTCTGGAAAGCCGCTTTCAGATTTCTGCTTTACTGAAACAAACATTTGCCTCTCTCAATCCCCAAGACCCTGCTTCCCAAAATGCTGTTTTGATTGGTCATAGCATGGGAGGAATTATTAGCCGCCTTTTAGTCAGTCATGCTGATATTTCAAAAGAAGCCTTACCGATGATGAGTAACCACGTGCAAGCACGGATGAGAAAACATCCCGTCATAGGTGAACGCTTAAAGATGGAACCGATTCCAAACTTTGATCGCGTCATTTTCCTTGCTGCGCCTCATCGTGGAACAAGCTACGCCGACCGCTGGTTTACCGTCACTGCACGAAAGATTATTGGACTGCCCTCAGTATTTTTAAAAACATTAACCGATACACTGACAAGCTATGATGATGATCTTAAAGATTTTGTCAGAACCATCAATAATAGGCTGCAAAATGGCCCTAGCGATTTGAGTAATAAGTCGGAGTTTATGGAACTCACCTCGGGTATACAGCCTAAAGAAGGTCTAGTTTTTCATTCAATCATGGGTAATATCACCAAAAGTAATGATACGGATAAGATTACCGATGGCATTGTTCCTTATAAAAGTGCCCATTTAGAAGGTGCGATTTCAGAGAAAATCATTAAAGGCGGGCATTCTATTCAAATAAAGCCTGAAACGGTATTGGAACTTCGCCGTATCTTGAGCCAACATTTAACCGAGCATGGTTTAGACAAAGTGAAAAACTAAACATCCAAAGCTAAAGTGACAGCACTTTAGCTTTTTTTCTTTTTATTGCTCGCTTTCCTGTATTCTTTTACGAATTTCTTCTCGCCATTTCAGTGCATTTTCTTGTTGTTTATTGAGTAACACACCGAGCATATAAGCGGTCACTGCCGCACCAATCAAAGCAATGCCACTTTCATAAATGATATCGATAACGAACTCAAGCACACCTTCGGATAAGAATGCTAACATGCCAGAAAATTTCAGAAACTTGGCGATTGCTACAACCAGAATCCCTAATAATGCTCCCGTCCATAAAAAGATTTTATGGATATTGATCGGCGCTGTGACCTGGTCAATTTGATCAGGATATTTTCGATAGTACTCGATTTCCTCCTTTGTCACTTTAGAGGAGGATTTGAATAATAATTTTATAAATAATGTATCTTGATCGAGTTTTGAATTTTTCTTCATAGATACCGTGCATTATTAGTTTTCTTGTCTCTAATTTTACTGATTGTTGTTGAAGAAGTAACCCTCTTTCACAAGAACGGGCCTTTATAACAGTTGAATAAATCTCTCTTTGATCCTTTCAATCAAGGACAAAAACGCTTAATTTAAGCTAATCCATTCTTAACAAACTGAAGGATGATTTGCTCTTAAACTACATCTATACACGAATAGGTTAAATCAAGCGTCCGTAGAACTGGTTTAATCCACTGTCACATTTCCTAAGCGACCTTTTTCAATTTATTCTGATAAAAATCAGATTAAACGATTCAACAGCATTAACACAGTTTGTTCCATTTGCTTTTGTTTCTGTGTATCCGTAACGCCTTGCACACTGAATCCCCAATATGCTTCAAATAAACAAGCCAGTACGTAAGCAGTCGAACTAATCGCATCTTGAGTTGCGTTTGGATACTCTTGTGCCAACTGATTTTCAAAATCAGGCAGCCAGTGCTGTGTCCAAAGATCATGCAGCATCTGCTTGATCAACGGATTTCTGGCACTTTGCGCAACCAGTTCTAACCAAACAATCAAATCATCCTGACTCCGATAAACTTCGGGCGTGAATAACATGACGATTCTTTCGCTCAATGGCTTTCCACTAAACCGATGAATAATTGCAGTCCCCATTTCTCCAATATAGTGCTCAATAAAAGCATTGATTAAATCTGCACGTGAAGAAAAATAATGATGTACCAGCGTGCGTTGCATGCCTGATGCTTCCGCGACTTTGGCAAAAGTAATTCCTTCTAGTCCTTCCCTAGCAACGACTGAAACAGCAGCTTGAAGAATTTCATACGACCTTTCATGCGCTTTACTCGGTCTTCCTATCTTGTTTTCCATCATCGTCATAAATAAAAAAAATGTTTACTAATTAATCATACCATATTATTTTACTGACATGACAGTCAATTAATTAAAGGAAGTCATATTATGAAAATACTTGGACTTGCTGTCGGTAGCGAAATGGACGCTACAACAGCACAAATCTTAACTGATAGTGAAATGCTGCATGCCGCTATTCTGGAAATTATCAATATCTGTGGGCTAGTTGCCTGTATTGTGCTGGCGCTTTCGGGCTGGATTTATGGCGCGAAATTTCTCAAGAAGAACAACTACCTGCTTGGACTAGAATGGTGGATTGTGGCTTTTTCTGCGACAAACTTTGTGTTGTATATGCTGACGGGTGGACATGTTCATTATTCAATTACAATGTTTCTGGATTCATTCTCACGCAGCTTTGGTATGCCCGTCATTGCCGTACTGGGCTTAATGGCACTGACCCATAATTATAAACCCACAGCGTTGAAGGAAGTGCTGCTGTTCGCCGCTGCATTTGCGGGCACATTTGTTATCTTTCTGGCCGATTTCTTTGAAGGGATACGCCCGTATTTTTACGTCGTCATGTGGGTGATTCTTGCGATCTATCTCTGCTACTTCATTCTTTGCTTGGCACGTGCTGGGGAAACTCTGCATGCCGTGGCGACAACATTCACTTTAATCGTCAGCCTCGCCGTCGCAATCGTCTATGACTTCTTCCCGATCCCTGGCGATGATACGCATATGATCTTTATGACTTGGGCATTCATTACCTGGGCTTATGCTGTCATCCAGTTGTATTACGCTTATGACGCACTGGCACGTTCTCAGACACTTTCCAGAGCATCATTGGTTCCAGCTCACTAATCCATACATCACCGCATCATTATTTTTAAAATCAAACACCGTACAGGAGTACGGTGAAGATAAAAAAGGATAGCAAATGAATCATATCAATGAAGAAATGGCGAACTACAACCCAAAATCGTTACCCTTTCGTCTTCTGGGTGGCTGGATAGAGCAACCAGATGATCTTCAACCAGAACTGGAAGGTTCCGACAGCGCTGATGTCATTGTGGTGGGGGCTGGATTTGCCGGGCTCTCAACTGCCCTTGAGCTGACCGCCCGTGGTGCAAAAGTGATTGTGCTTGAACAGGAGTTCGGTGGCTTCGGTGCCAGTGGGCGTAATGCTGGTTATCTACTCGGCAGTATGGGAATTGAGTTTGAAATGTTCGCAAAACGAGTCGGCGTTGAGCATGCACGAAAATTTGTGAATTTTTATGACGAAGCCGTGTGCTACGTCGAAAAGCGTCTAGCCGAGTTAGAAATTCAATGTGATTACAACCCTTCTGGCATCATACGTGCTGCGATTGATCCTTCTCAGGAAAAATGGCTACGTCGCAGTATGGAGGTTGGTCGTGAACTGGGGTCAATCACTCGCTTTGTAGATCAAGCTGAAATGCGCGCTCGCGGTATTCCACCAGCATTTCTATTTGGTAGTGAGCAACGTGGCGGCACGCTCAATCCTGGTAAATATGTCAGCGGTTTACGTCGTGCGGCACTTCAGGCAGGCGTTAAGCTCTATGAAAAAACGCCCTTGCTGTCTTACAGTGAAGGCGCGGAAATAACCTGCAAGACTCCACGGGGTCGTGCAACAGCCCCAATCGTGGTATTGGCGACAAATGCGTTCACACCACAGTTGGGGTTACTACGTGATAAGGTAGCGCCGATACGCGTATCAGCAATTGAAACCCAACAGTTGTCTCCAAAGCAATTGGCATCTTTGGGTTGGCAGAATAGAGAAGGAATTATTACACCGCATCTCATGATGGAGAGCCATCGTCTCACAGCACACAATACGATGGTCTTGACGGTGAAGAAGTTAAATTATGTTTATGGTTCAAAGACCCCGAATGTGCCAGATCAAGATGCCTATGCTGCACTGGTACAGACCTTACGTGAACGTCATCCTACCTTACAAGGTCTTGGTGTTAAGCATTGCTGGAGTGGTTACGTTAGCGTGGCATATGATTTTCTGCCTGTTGTAGGTACTACAGGAACACATCAAAATATCATTTATGTTGCTGGCTGCACTGGACATGGGCTTGCCACTCAATCCTTCATGGGGCAGCTACTTGCCGAGAAAATTAAAGGCGTTGAGAGTCCTATTTTAACAGCCCTGTATCATAAAACGCCTTCGACCCTCCCTGAGCCATTGCAGTGGTGTGCTTTTAAAACCGCTTTCTCAGCGGCTGCTTTTTATGATCGTCTAACTGACCGTAAAGCACGTTCTATTGCCACAGATTCGGTGAGGTGAGTAAGTTTTAAATAAAAAGCTCTATAACAAATCTCTTTCTTATATTTGATGAAAGCGAAGACAATCAAAATGAAATAGAGATTTGTTGGAGTTAATCACCTAAAACTACTTTTGACTGTGTTCGAGCAAAATCAACCAAATCATTTGGATAGAACTCATGTTCACGATATAGAGTATCGTCTATATCCAGCAACCACGTTACCGCCGCTACTTCCCATGACCAATAGCCATAATAGCTAACTCCATATCTTATGTCTGGTTGAGGATGTTGATCATAATAAGGCTCTCGGCGGCTCGCCTCATACCAATCTTCTAGGTATTGCAGTATTAAAGCTGGACGCTTTTCAGGTGAAGCATTAAACACTTTAATGAGCTTACGATAAGGCAAATGTCGTCTTGCTTCATCTGGTGGAGTTCCACGATCTGCAACAAAAGGAGCAACTAAACGTTCAATTAATCCATCTTTTTCCTGTCCTTCAGGTGTTGCTTCTACATAGTCAATGATCGGCATAATCCGATCCATCTGATCTGCATAGCCAGTCAACAGCCCAAAACAAATCAGACGTAAAGCAATATACCAATAGTCTTCTGTTCCCAAACTGATATGCCAAACAAATCGTCCATCTGCCTCAGGGCTTTGATGATATTGACTATGAATTTCGGCATATTCTTCTGTCCAGTTTAAAAGATATGGGTAAAGTTCCTGAATAAATGCAATATCTCCACCTGAAGAATAATGTAATGACATTAAATCCAATACATCAATAATACGTCTTCTACCCGCTGCCATCATTTTACTGGATTTAGCATTTGTCTTATATTTTTGAAAACCGTCAGTTACTGAATAAATACCATTTAAAAATTCATCAAAACTTTCCTGATAATCCAATTCTGTTAAATAATTATCTCTAAAATTTTCATGAACTAATCTTTTTTGATTAAACCACTGTTCCCAATCAATATTTAAATCATTTATTTGGTTATTCAACTTTCTTACTCCGGCAACATATCATTTGGTAAAAGTAAAAAACCATCCAAAAGAGGATGGCTTTTCTCAAATGATTAAATTATTTTTCACCATCCCAATACCAATATACCTCCCCCCAATCTAGCTCGATAAGTGCGGGAACAATCTCACCTTGTTTAAAGTATTGTCGTGAATCTGGTTGTGCTGGTGTTCTCCAATAACCTGTTTTAATACAGGCTTCTCCGCCCTTAACTTTCATTCGCTCTAGTTGTTGATCATCTAGAACTACTTTTGACTGTGTTCGAGCAAAATCAACCAAATCTTTTGGATAGAACTGATGTTCACAATATGACGTATCATCTATATCCAGCAACCACGTTACCGCTGCTGCTTCCCATGACCAATAGCCATAGTAACCTCTTCCTGATCTTAAATCAGTTTGAGGATGTTGATCATAATAAGGCTCTCGGCGGCTCGCCTCATACCAATCTTCTAGGTATTGCAGCATTAAAGCTGGACGCTGTTCAGATGGAGTATTAAACACTTTGATCAGCTTACGATAAGGTAAATGTCGTCTAGCTTCATCTGGTGGAGTTCCACGATCTGCAACAAAAGGAGCAACTAAACGTTCAATTAATCCATCTTTTTCCTGTCCTTCAGGTGTTGCTTCTACATAGTCAATGATTGGCATAATCCGATCCATCTGATCTGCATAACCAGTCAACAGTCCAAAACAAATCAGACGTAAAGCAATATACCAATAGTCTTCTGTTCCCAAACTGATATGCCAAACATACCGTCCATCTGCCTCAGGACTTAAATTATATAAATGGCTTGCTTCTGCGTACTCTTCTGTCCAGTGAAGTAGATATGGATATATTTCTTTTAAAAATTCAAGGCGTCCACCTGCCGAATATTGTAAGGAAATCAAATCTAAAACATCTATTATTCTTCTTCGACCAGCTGCAATATAACCACCATATTTTTTTTCATTTTTATAATTACTAAAACCATCCGTTACAGAATATATTCCATTCACAAATGTATCAAATCTTTTACTATACATTTTTTGTTCAAGCAAATTATCTCTAAACAAAGCTGTGTCTTTTATTTCTAAACTTAACCACTTTTGCCAATCTATTCTCTGCTCATTTATTTGTACGGACATTTATTAACGCTCCAGCATGTCATTCGGTAAAACAAATTCTAATTTAATTCCATGGGCGGTTACTGTACGTGTGCACTTCGGTTTATCAAGCCCCTTACATTTTTGATGATGATCAAATTTATCTCCAGTAATAGTCACTAAACTTCGATCATAAGGACATCTAATCGCTATAGTTTTACCTAATTTTTTTTCAGCTGAAGCCTTAAACTGCACTCTTTCCCATGCATCTATATCATCAATTAAATTATCGTGCGCAGGAACAATCGCTGCACTGCCAATTTTTCTAGAAATCCACAGATGTGACATTTGTACGCCATCACTTACAGTAGTACCAACTGAGCGTGTTACTTTATCATCTTCATCTGAAGCCATATAAACATCTAAGCCCATTCTCAAAGCCATCATTGCAGCTTTTGGGGTCATCAATGATCTGTGACTTAAAGCATTGGTCGCCTTGCTGTCGGTTACTCGGTATTTATGTCCTAATCTTGCACTATGCCATACATGATCAATCCCGTTGTGACCTTTATCATGATATTCATAAAGCACACCATTAAAATTGATTTTAGTTCGACTTTTCATGCGCTTAACATAGTAGTAATCCGTTATATGTTCACCACCAGAGCCTAACTCTTGATTTGAACGTCGTCTTCTCTTTCTTTGCTTTCTTTTGGTTGAATTATTTTGTGTGCCAGCATTCGCCGCATTTCCACCAGTATTTTTAGGTACACTACCATTTGGCGGTGTGTGAGGCGCAGGTTGTTGATTCGGTTGTCTAGGAGTCTTTGCTGCTGGTGTTGAGGGTGCTCTCGTCGTCACAACTGGAGCTCGTGCTGTTGTATTAGGGTAAGGTGTACCCAATGCTTTTCGATGCGCAGCTTGTAATTCTTTCATCACCATATCAATTTTTTGATTGGCAACTTTTTTCATTTGCTTCAACTGAGTAACCAAGGTTTTTAGTCTAGCTTGCCCTAATACAGCTCTAGTTAACCAGCTATCAAAAACATCAGTTAAACCATCAATAATCTTATTACAAGTCGTTTGCAGCTCTTTGGTATAAGTATTCCAGTTTACATTTCTAAACCACTTATCAACATTGCCTCGCATGGTTTTACTTGGAATCGCATCTAAAATAGCCCCCATCGCTTTACCTGAGCGTAATTGCTTAAAGACAATTTTTAACCCATCTCCAGCTACAGGAATAAATGCCACAAGATTAAAAACCAAATCAAACCAGTTATCTTTCTCTTCTGGTTTTTCAGCTATCTTCACTACAGAAACAATGACATTCCCAACGTCTACCCCTTGACCGACAAAAGGAATACAACCAATCACAACAGCAACAATAATCTGTGCTGGGCTTGATCCACTCCCATCAAGTACCCCTTTAATCCATTGAGCTGCCGACTCCTCACCTTTCTGAGTGACTCTCATTGTTTGAGATGTTGTTCTTGCTACAGCTGTATTCATTGTTTATCTCCTAGCCCTAACCCAGAAGTTGAATCCTCGCCGCTTAATAGAATTTCTTCTGCATCATCCTCCAGTACATCTTCTGCATTATTTTCTGATGCAATTAAATGTTCTTCATAATCGCTAATATGATCATCATATTCGATATCATCTCCTTTGATCATATCTTCAATCTCATCAGGAAAATATTCATCTAATAAGGTTGCTAATTCTTGTTGATTATATTGTTCGATTAGTTGTTCTGCTTCTGCGACACTCATAACTTTCCTATCTTTAAAAGGATTAGCTACTTTCTCTTTATCAGGCTTTGCCTCTATGAGACTAAATCCATAATAAACTTTGGATTGTGTTTTATCTCCAGAAATAGATACCTTAGCATAGCCATTTGCATCAAGAATTCCTTCCTGAGAGGTACCATCTGAAAATATTAGTTTATAAGGTGCTTGGATTACAGGCTTTAAATCATCGTAGACATACTTTAACTCAAGTTCTTTAGGCAATAGATTTAGAGCTGGCAATGCTGGCAAATTAGGTGAAACTTTCGCCCCACCCATAAACAAATGCTGCCCCGCCTTCACCTCAAACTTTCCACCCGTGGTCGGAAAAATCCCTGAGCCATTCAGCTTGAGTTGCGAACCTTGCGCGGTAAATACAATTTCTTTTGGGCTGGTAATTTCAATGCGGTCTTCGGTCGAGATAATTTGAATCCCTTGCTTGGCAAGTAAATCCATTCCATCCGACTGGGCATGTACTTCATACTTACCTTTCGCAGCCACCTGCTTGATCCCATTCTGCGCAGCAAACAGGCTGATCCTGTTCTGGACATGGGCAACCAGATTTTTTTGTGTGCTTAGGTTAATGCTATCGCCCGCAATCTGATTGATCTGTCCATCCGCAGAAAGATGAATATCTTCACTAGTACTCAAACCAATTCCCGCAGGTGAATTGAGTAATAATAGTGCTTTCTCAAATTTTGCGATCTTGTCCTGAATCTGATCAGCAAAGTCTTTTAACTGTTCTAATGATTCAATTTCATCCGTTTGCTGGTTCTTGGCAACTTCACTTAATGCTTTGGCATTGCTCTGGTTGCCTTCAAGCTGTTGCTTGGCTGGCTGTGCATCCAGATGCTCACCTTGGGCTTGATCCTGCTTTTGTGTGCTAACAAGTAAGCCTTGTCCTGCACGCACCGCACCCCATTGGTCAGTACGAAGTTCAAAGCCTTCTCCACGGTCTTCACTTTCAGCTTTGTCTTTTGGATGGCTGAGCTTACCGAGGTTCAGTTGGCTGGTAGCATGGCTACTTTGTAGTTGCGCGCTGATCTGACCCGTGGTGTCATCAAAACGAAGTTGGTTAAAGCCTTCGCCTTGGTATTCTTTAGATTTAATCCCTGCCAGTTTCTTGGTATCAGGCAGCTTACCTGCATTGTCAAACTTGGTCGGGTTACGTTGGGCTTCATGAATCCGTCCGACCACATAGGGACGGTCAATATTGCCATCAAAGAAGTTGATCACCACGATCTCACCAATACGTGGCAAGAAACGTGCGCCGTAGCCTTCACCTGCCCAAAGTGTCAGTACGTCGATCCATGCAGAATCGGTATCGTTGTCATTGGCTCCTGCACCACCATCATGACTATGATCATCTGTGCGGGTAAACAGGAATCTGACTTTAATGCGGCCCCATTCATCGACATGAATTTCTTCACCACTTGGCCCGACCACTTTTGCCCGTTGCGGATGAGCTTCGGGACGATGCTGCTGTGGATTGTATTCTGGAACAATCTTGATCTGACGGCGTTGTAGTGTGAGCTGATTGGCTTGGCGTTCTTCTGTGTTACCTGTATTGAACTGTTTAGGTTGCCACTGACTCTGTGCCAATAGCTGATCAATTTGTTGATGTAAATCTTTAGGCAGGTTGTTTTGATTATAGAAATGCTTGCCTGTAATCAGGAATTCCTTGTCTGCCCCATCATGCTGATCAATTTCGGGATGATCATTCAATTCAAACCAGTAACCCACTTGTGCATCATGTAGAGTCGATTGGGCAATGAATTGCTTGGCCTGTGCATTATGGTAATGGCTTAGATTTTGATTGAAACGTTCAACCTGTTGATTACCTGAAGGCGTTGCGCCATCTTCCTTGTTCAGGTCTTGCATCCATGCTGGGGTAAAGTGCCATGCATCTTCCAACCCCAGACTAGTTGCATCATGCTGTTCTGAATGCTGCTGGGTGGTGAGAACAGAACCTGTGCCTTCATCCATATCTAAAGCATCAGGCTGCCAACGGTTCACATACACCGAAGTCGGCTGTAAGGAACGGTTGCCGGTAAAACTGGTAATCGAATCAAATTGTTCCGTTGCACTGCTACGATGGTACTGTACTTTACGTCGATCCAAAGCCTGATACTGGGCATTGTCATCAATCAGCCTCAAGCGTTGCGCCTGAATGGCACTACTTGAATTCGGTACTGTCAGTTGTGCTTCATCAATCAGCCAGTTAATCCCTTCACTACGCATCAATCGCGTCAGAAAATCATAGTCGCTTTCATTTTGGGACATGATAAATGGACGGACATCATATTGCTGGCTGAGTCCAGTTAAGTCCAAAGTCAGACTAGAAGCGAATAATGGGCTTCTTTCCTGCCATTCTTTAAAAATGGTCTGAACCACATCGACCACAGATTTTGCCATAAAAACACGGCTGTTTCTGCGATGCTTCCAGAGCGCAGTCGGGTCTTCTAAAGTCAGTTTATAGACTGTCAGACTACCATCCGATTGCCCCTGCAAAGCTTGAGTAATAATACCTGTGGTACGGAACAATTGCCCTGTATCTGTAACCTGATCAACAGCAACCTGACTACCAATGAATTGTTTGAGGGGAATGGTGGCATTGGTTGAAAGGCAGATAAGTTCGGCTTTCACACCAGCATTGATTTGGTGTTGCCCATCGATACGCTGCAAAAAGACTTGCGTATTTAAATCTGAATTTGAAAATAAAATATGTAAGGCGCGTTTTTGTGCAGTAAGCCCTAAGCTGTCTAAGGCTTGAAATATATTGTTCAACATCTTCTTATAGGCTTACGCTTAAATTTAGTGCATTTTACAAAGTATAGTGTTGTTCTGTCTATACGGTTCTGTCTGTTTATGACAATTTACGTCACTCAATTTTTATAGCGGAATATCAAAAATTAAAATCAATATAAAAATAAAAAGCCCATCCTTAGATGAGCTAATTAATTCTCTAAAATATACTAACAGTTGCCTTTCTTGGCTTGTCCAGGAGGACAGAAACGACCATTTCCATGCCCGTCATAGTAGCGCCCATCATTGAGTCGGCCTTCAGGATCAACAACGATACTTCCCTCACGCGTATGTACAGCACAAGCCGTAAGACCCACACTGCCTAGCAACGTCACCACCAATAAAAAATATTTCATAATTCACTCCTTTTTAATAAAAAAATAAAATTAATCAGCCTGTTTTTCAACTAATGTTTTGTTATCAGTATTTTTCCGTATAACAGCTTAGAAAATATGTTAGCGCCTAAAACAAAATATTTTATATCGAGATTTTCTCATCTATAAAAAAGAATAAAACTGCACCACGCATGATGCAGTTGAAGCAACTATTTAAATCACCAATTAAATTTCAATCTGGCTTCCCAACTCCACGACACGATTGGTTGGAATTTGATAAAAGTCACTAACAGGACTGGTATTACGTTGCATCGAAATAAATAAGCGCTCACGCCAAGGTGACATCCCATCCCCGACGCTATGCACAATACGATCACGTGAAATAAAGAAGCTGATTTGCATCACATCATATTCAAACTCTAATTGCTCATAAGCCTGAACCAATGCTTGCGGCACATTAGGTTCGTCTTTAAACCCATAGAAAATCTTAATACGATAAAAATGCTCATCCAGAGTTTCAACACTGATACGTTCTTCATGTGAGACGAATGGGATATCTTCCACCACGACTGTCACGAGAATGTTACGCTCATGCAAGACTTTATTGTGTTTAAGATTATGCAGCATCGAATGCGGAACTACGTTTGGCGTCCCAGTCAGGAATACAGCATCACCAGGGACACGCAGTACACTATTCCCGATACTTTTGACGAATAATTCCAGTGACAATGTATCGTGCTCAAGCTTGGCAAAAGTAAGCTCCCGCCCTCGTTTCCACGTCATCAATATTGTTATTGCGATACCACCAATAAGAAGAGGTACCCAACCGCCCGAGAACATTTTTAAAGATGTCGCCGCGACTAAAACAGATTCCAGCAAGAAGAAAGGAATAATCAAAAGTAGAACTTTTGGCAAGCTCCATTTCCATGCATAGTAAATAAAGACCGCAACCAAAATCGTGTCACACAACATGGTCAAGGTGACCGCCAGACCATAAGCACTGGCTAAGTTGGAACTGGTTTGAAAAATCAAGATCAGCACCACGATTGCGACTAAAAGTAACCAGTTTAGAAAAGGCACATAAATCTGGCCTGCCTCTAAATCAGAGGTATGCTTAATACTTAAGCGCGGTAAATACCCCAATTGTATGGCCTGACGAGCCAAAGAAAATACACCAGAGATAACAGCCTGTGAAGCAATCACCGCAGCCATTGTCGCTAGAATAATCATGGGGTATAACGCCCAACTCGGCACCAGCAAATAAAAAGGATTTTCAATGGCAGCAGGATTACGCAATAGTAATGCACCTTGTCCTGCATAGTTTAAAACCAGACATGGAAGTACCACACTAAACCATCCCAACCGTATAGGTTGAGGGCCAAAATGTCCCATATCAGCATAGAGCGCCTCGCCTCCAGTTACGGTTAAGACCACGGCACCCATAATAAAAAAAGACTGTACAGGATGGGTAAAAATAAATTGTATCGCCCAATGCGGACTAATCATCCCAAGCACTAACGGCGTCTGTATCACACTGGCAATACCAAGCAACCCCAGCGAGAGAAACCAGACTAGCGTAATTGGGCCAAAGAATTTCCCCACAAAAGCGGTACCATGTTTTTGCATTAAAAATAATGTAATCACGATCACCAGCGCGATGGGAATAATAAAAGGATCAAGCGCATTCGTGGCAATAGATAAGCCTTCAACTGCCGAAAGCACGGATATCGCTGGCGTGATAATACCGTCGCCGAAAAATAAAGAAGCGCCGATAAAACCAATTGCAATCAGATAAATCTTTTTATGATCTGTAATTTTAGCTTTACGCAGATTCAATGCGAGTAAAGCCATGATGCCACCTTCGCCATTGTTGTCAGCACGCATCACGATTGCAATATATTTAATACTGATAATCAGCATTAAACACCAGAAAATAATCGAGAGAATGCCCAATACATTTTCAGGCTGAATCGCTAAACCATGCGCGGCATGAAAAGACTCTTTTAAAGCATATAAAGGACTGGTTCCAATATCACCAAAGACCACGCCTAAGGCTGCTAATGCAGTCGCTGGCAATGCAGCTTTTTTTACAGTACTTTGCATAATGAATGTTCTATATCATGTTATGGCGGGCAACATTTTTAACAATGCGTGATTTTAATTAGCTCAGTTCTTTGCTCTAGATTCTGCAACGCTAAGCTCTTTGCAACTTAAGCATCTGCTGTATTTCTATCGAGGTGTATCCTCTTTCTTTTAAAATCTGAACAATTATTTTTTGTATTTCAGCAGGCTTTACGGGATATTTTTCAACCAGGACTTCAGTGCTGTAACCTGTAAATACGCTTTTTTGATTTAGAACCATGTTATGGAAATGATTGCTTTGACTGTCCGTATTAAAGAAACCCATTCACCTACCCATAATAACGATCTCCAAAATCGCATTTTAATAATCTTAAAAAGTTACAGGCGTAAAATTTGCGTAAATTTTTCCTCTCGTCCATCGACTTTAATTAGACAAAGTTTGCCCGCCCTGCTCATCCATTCACGCAGGATCAAAGTCATTTAAATGATGTGTTAAAAAATCAGCCCAGAAAACGCAGCCCAACACCTGCTATCGTGTAAATATATTTTGGACTCAGCGCTGAATCCCCAATTTTTGTTCTGAGTTTTTTTACCAAGATTCTCAGGTAATGGGTGTCTTCTTCATGGGTAATCCCCCATAACTCAGTCATGATTTGTTTTTGGGTCACAATCTTGCCTTGATGACGAATCAACAAGGCTAATAACTGAAATTCTTTCTTGGTTAAGGTAATTTCCTCACCCGCCAAGGTGACGGTATGTTCTGCCACATCCACCCAAAGCTGACCATCGTTGAATACCGTATTTTGTTCTGCATGTTGTGGTTTATTGCGAAACATCACACGGATACGGGCACACAGTTCCTGAATACTAAAGGGCTTTGTCACATAATCATTTGCACCTGCATCCAGCAATTTAATTTTCTGATTTTCATCGGGCCGTGCAGATAATACGATCACAGGAATATCTGACCATTGCCGTAATTCAGTTAAAACCTTCTGTCCCTCCATATCGGGTAAACCCAAATCCAGAATCAGCAGATCTGCACCACGTGTCGCTAGACTCTCTAGTCCCTTCATCCCATTTTCAGCGACATGTACCGAATACCCTTGCGCACGCAAAGCAATATCCAGAAATTTCCGAATTTGGGGTTCATCATCAATGATGAGAATAGAGGCATGCTGATTTAATGTTTGCGGCATAAATAATGATTTTAATCCTGATGAAGTGGTAAGCGTATTCTAATTAAAGTGCCTTGAGCATGAGTTCCCGCTAAAGCTTCTATACTGCCCATATGCGCCCCAATGATGGCTTTTACGATGGCAAGCCCTAGACCCGTTCCTGTTTTACCACGATCTCCACGTTGCATGGTATAGAACATATCAAAGATTTGCTCGCGTTCATCTTCGGGAATCCCGACACCCTGATCTTCGATATCAATCTGTAAGAAATTATCCTCTTGTTTGATTGTTACTTTGATGGGCACATCATCAGGCGAAAACTTGGCCGCATTTTCCAATACATTAAAAATCGCCTGTTCAATTAAAGCTGGATGCACGTAGAGCTGAGGTAAATCTTCGGTTAAGGACACATCAATATTCACGTGTGGTTGATAGCGTTTCAGACGTTGTGTGGCAGATCCAATCAGCTCTTCAACACCGATCCAGTCTCGGCTTAAGCTTAAACCTTGATGGCCCAAGCGGGTCATATCCAGTAAATTTTGAATATAACGATCCAAGCGTTCACCTTCGACATGAATGGTATCTAACAGTTCATGGCGATCTTGTTCAGGCATCTGTTCGCCGTAGTATTTCAGCGTATCCGCAGAACCAATCATCGCGGCTAAAGGCGAACGTAAATCATGCGATACCGAAGACAGTAATGCAGAACGCAACTTTTCAGTTTCAGCGACCACACGAGAATTTTCCAGTTGCAAAGCTAGCTGTACCCGCGAAGCCGTTTGGGCAATATCATCGATCATCAATTCAGCCAGACGTTGCTGTTCAAAACTGATGCTTTCTGCATTTTGCTGAAAGCGTATCGCAATCACACCCAAGCCCCCCACCAGATTAAGCGGATTAAACCACCATTCGGATTGAGTCAAAGTATTGGTAAAGCGCCCGCACGGCTTGGCATTTTTCTGTGTCCAGTTTGCCGCGATCTGATCTTTTTCATTGAATAGAGCGTCTGCTCCCGACTCTTGTGTTCCGATTCTAAGCCAGACCAGCGCATTCAAAGAACTTTCTAAATGTTGTTTGGCGACATTCAAAACTTGCTCAAGATCAACACAGCTAGATAATTTTCGCTCCAGTTCCTGAAGCTGTACAGAAATAGAATTTGCTGCACGTAAACTCAATACCTGAGCGCGTAACTGATTGGCTAAACGCCCGACCAGCAAAGCTGAAATGATAAAGATAATCATCGTTATCACCCCACGCTCGGCACTAATTCGCAAGGTAAAACGCGGTTCAATAAATAAGTAGTTATAGAGCAGGAAGCAAATCAGAACACTTATGATCGTGATAAACATCCTTGCCCGCATTGCAACCACAAGTACCGTGACCACAAAGATTAAAGCCAATTCGCTATAACCAATAAAATGATCACTCACCGTTGCCGCGATTAAACCCAGCAACACAATCAAAATGCTTTCAATCATTTCACGCGGATGAAAATTCAGTGCTTGCCTCGGCCACGATGAAGCAGTGCTATCGACCTGCTTCATCTCATGATTTTTAGCTTTTAAAGGCTGAACAAAAGTAATCTCAAAAGGATACTGCTTTTCTAACAACTGATCGGCAATATGATCTGAGAACAACCGTTGCCATAATGATTTTTGAGGACTTTTGCCAAGCAGAATATTGGATGCTCCATAATCATAAGCTGCCTGTAAAATAGTCGCTGCAATATGATTGCTATAGAGCAAATAGGTATCCGCACCCAGTTTACGTGCCAGATTAAATGCTTTAGTCACCGCAAAGGATTGGGTATTTGAAGTCTGACTCTTTTGAATCGAAATCACGCTCCAGATTGCATTGCGTCGCTCTGCAATACGATGTGCGCGTCGTACCAAGTCCTCCGAAAACGCAGAACCATCAATCGCCAACATGACATGATTCTGAATCGGAATGATCTGTCCTTGGGTGACAAACTTTTCCCGATAATCAATCTCAACTTGTCCTGCCACCGTTTGAATCGCCAAATCACGTAAGGCGGTCAAATGAGCAGGTTTAAAAAAGCCTTGTAACGCATGTGGTGCAACATCTGCCAAATAAATCTTGCCATGCTTCATCCGTTCTAATAATTCAGGCACAGGTAAATCGACCAGACGAATATCCTTCAAACGTTTGAGTAACGCATCGGGTACGGTTTCGCTGACCCGAATCCCCGTGATCTGATACACCACATCATTGAGACTTTCCAGATGCTGAATATTCAAGGTGCTATAGACATCGATGCCCGCATCTAATAATTCATTCACATCCTGCCAACGATATTCATGCCGGCTATTTGGTACATTTCGATGTGCCAACTCATCAACCAGCACAATTTCAGGTTTCAGCTTGAGAATTTGGTCGAGATCCATTTCTTCCAGCATTCGCTCCTGATATTCCACTGTCTTTCGAGGAATAACATTCAGCCCCTGAATCAAACGTTCGGTATCAGATCGACCATGGGTTTCGACTATTCCAACCACAACCTGCTGCCCTTGCTGCATCAACTCATGTGCTCGGGTCAGCATCGCATAGGTTTTCCCTACGCCAGGTGCAGCCCCCAAGAAAATGGTCAGACGTCCAGACTGTTCACGTTGGCTATGTGCCAGCCATGCATCAGCTTTGTTATTACGGTCGATCTGCATAATTACGCTCTATCAACGTGTGGTCGATGACAATTGATCTAGGGCCAGATTCAGTTGTAGAACATTGACCCTCGCTTGCCCATACAAACCAAACTGTGCAGGCTGAATCTGTTGCTGTACTAAATCTTTGACCTGTGACTCTGACAAATGGCGTTGCTGTGCCACGCGTTTCACTTGTAACAAGGCACTGTCAGGTGAAATATCTGGGTCAATCCCACTGCCTGATGCCGTAACCATATCGTTTGGTACCTGCTGTTCTGAAATATGATTATTCTGGGCAAATTGCATTGTTCTTTCTTTAATTTGTTTTTGCAAAACAGGATTAGAAACCGCCAAATTACTTCCCGCCATCCCATCAACATTGTAACTTACCGCACTGGGGCGGCCATGAAAATATTGCTCACTCACAAAATTTTGCCCCACCAAACTTGAACCTACAATCTTTCCATTCAGCTCTATCAAACTACCATTCGCCTGTTGAGGAAAGACCAATTGAGCAATGGAAACACTTACCGCACTATACAACACGCCTGCAATCAAAAAGCCAACCAAGATCAAACCAATACTTGGACGTAGTGCAGACTGGATTTCGGTTGATAAGGGTAGATTTTCTAAGGTATTCATTTCTTTCTCCTAAATCCACAACGACACAACAAGGTCAATCAACTTGATCGCAATAAAAGGGAAAATCACTCCACCAACACCATAGATCAACATATTACGGCGTAATAGTTGCAATGCACTGGCAGGCTTAAACTGCACCCCTTTTAGTGCCAATGGAATCAACATCGGGATAATCAGCGCATTAAAGATCAAGGCTGAAATCACGGCACTGCTTGGACTGCTCAGTTGCAAAATATTCAGTACACCCAGTTGCGGAATTGCCACTGAAAATAAAGCGGGCAAAATCACAAAGTATTTAGACACGTCATTTGCCAAAGAAAAGGTGGTTAATGCACCGCGAGTGATTAATTGCTGCTTCCCAATTTCCACGACATCAAGCAGTTTGGTTGGATCTGAATCAAGGTCCACCATATTGCCTGCTTCTTTGGCTGCTTGGGTGCCTGAATTCATGGCTAAGCCAATATCTGCTTGAGCTAAAGCAGGTGCATCATTGGTTCCGTCACCGACCATCGCCACCAATTTACCAGCCGCTTGTTCTTTACGAATACAGGCCAGTTTATCTTCAGGTCGTGCTTCAGCAATATAATCATCCACCCCAGCTTCAGCTGCAATCGCAGCGGCAGTCAATGGATTGTCCCCTGTGACCATAATGGTTTTAATGCCCATCTCACGTAATAGTGCAAAGCGTTCTTTAATTCCTTGTTTAATCACATCTGAGAGTTCAATCACCCCTAAAATACTGTGATTCGAAGCAACCACTAATGGGGTCGCGCCTTTCGAAGCAACCTGTTCTACGCGGGTTTTAAGCTCAACGTTATCCCTGATGTCTTGGTTAGTAAATTTAATAATCGCATCCACCGCACCTTTACGAATGCTTTGCCCTGTGACTAAATCCACACCAGACAAGCGTGTTACCGCACTAAACTGAATAAATTCTGCATCTACAGGTTCTTTAATGCTTTCACCCAGTTCTTTCCCAAGGCTGATTACCGACTTCCCTTCAGGAGTTGGATCGGCAAAAGAAGTTAACATTGCGGCTTGGCGTAACTCTCTTGGGCTTACGCCAGCCAAAGGATAAAATGCAGTGGCTTGGCGGTCTCCATAGGTGATCGTGCCTGTTTTATCTAATAGCAGCACATCAATATCACCCGCAACTTCAACCGCTTTACCTGATTTGGCTAAGACGTTGGCTTTTAAAGCACGGTTCATCCCCGCAATTCCAATTGCAGGCAGTAATCCTCCAATGGTGGTTGGAATTAAACACACCAGTAAAGCAATCAACAAGACTAGACTGATTTTGATCCCGACCATCGCTCCAATGAATGGCAAGGTCGCGACCACCACAATAAAGGTAATGGTCATGATGTTGAGTAAAATACTCAGTGCGATCTCATTCGGTGTTTTTTGGCGATTGGCACCTTCAACCAATGCAATCATACGATCTAGAAAGCTATGTCCCGCTTCATTACTCACCCGAATCATAATTTCATCAGATAAAACTTTGGTTCCCCCAATGACACCTGAACGGTCAGTATTGGCTTCACGTAATACAGGTGCAGACTCACCAGTCACCGCAGACTCATTAATGGTCGCGAAACCTTGAATAATCTCCCCATCCGCAGGGACAATTTCACCAGCTTTGACAATCACCAAATCATCTTTTTTGAGTAGGTTTGCAGAAATGATTATCGGTGCTGCATCCAGATCGGCAATCCGATTAGCAGTTAAGTTTTCACGCGCTTGGCGTAAGGATGCTGCCTGTCCACGTCCTTTGGCTTCTGCGACTGCTTCAGCATAATTGGCGAATAATACAGTGACCAATAGAATCAAGCTCAACACTACACCGAAACCGAAGCTGGTACTTCCCATCAAGGTCGCTGCAATGGTTAAGAGTGTGCCCACCCATACACATGCCATGACTGGATTTTTAAATGCATATTGCGGTAATAGCTTATAAAAGGTTTGTTGAAGGATTTCTTTATTCAAAATATCCATCTGTTGTGTCGCATTTGAATGTTTCATTGAGCTTGCTCCACACTTAAACTTTGATAGACAGATAGTCAGCAATTGGTGCGATCACCAACACTGGCATGAATTGTAATAAGGTGAGAATCAACACAATCCCGATTAAAGTCAGTGCAAATGTGGGTGATTCGATGTGTAAAGATCCTTTGCTTTCAGCAGCTTGAGGTTTGGTTGCTAGGCTGACCGCAATTAAAACAGGAATAATCAACACGCTATAACGACCTGCCAATAAAGCGACACTGGCACTCAGATTCCACCACAAGGTGTTATCGCCTAAACCTTCAAAACCAGAGCCATTGTTGGCATAAGCGGAAACATACTCATAGAACACTTGGCTAATGCCATGAAATGCTGGATTAGAATTGCCTGTCAGCGTTGGAAATGCGATTGCGATCGCAGTCAAACCAAGAATCACCACGGGTTGTAACAAGATCACAAGAGCTAAAAGCTTGATTTCAGTGACTTCCACTTTTCGACCAAACAATTCAGGGGTTCGGCCTGTCATTAAGCCAGCAATGAATACTGCTAAAAATAGATAAATAAAGAACTGTAATAAACCACAGCCAATCCCTCCCCAGATGGCATTGATCAGCATATTGCACAGTTCAACCAAGCCTGTGAGTGGTGAGGCGGAGTCATGCATCATGTTGACTGAACCATTGTTCACTTGTGTGGTGAGACTTGCCCAAAGTGCTGATGCATCCGCACCAAAACGCACTTCCTTACCTTCCATCAAGGCTACATTAGCAATTAAAGATGATTTTTCAGTCCAGAAAGCCAGTGAAGTCGATATCAATGACATCAACAACATACTGCCAAAAATCATCCACATCAGTTTTTTACGTTGGATAAAGCGTCCGACCATAAACACCACTGACAATGGGATCAGTAAGATCGCAATCATCTCAATCACATTGGATAATGGTGTTGGGTTTTCTAAAGGCACACTACTATTTGGGCCATACCAACCACCACCGTTACTGCCAAGCTGTTTAATTGCAACCATGGGCGCAACAGGACCAAGTGGAATATGTTGTGTTTGTACCTCAGCGCTTTGATCTAAGACCTGTGCTGTTGGTCCCGCAGACAAGGTTGCTGGCACACCTTGAAAAGTAAGCAGCAAAGAAAAAACTAAAGCGAGTGGAATAAAGAATCTAAATAATGGGCGAATGAGATCCATCCAGTAATTACCCAGATTGATCGTATCCCAGTCTTTTTGATTCGCTCCTTCTCCACGACCCGATTGCAGGAATAAAGCCCTTAACATAGCGACCAATAAGGCCAGACCAATTATGGGTGATAAATATTGCAAGCCGACAATCACGGTCATTTGTGATAGATAAGACAGTTGAGCCTGCCCTGAATAATGTTGCTGGTTGGTATTGGTCAGAAATGAGATCGTGGTATGCAAAGCTAAATCCCAGTTCATATTCGGAATATGATCAGGATTCAGAGGCAGCCATGCCTGTGTCATCAAGATTGTGACACTTGCACCAAGCAGTAAAATATTGCTAAAGGTAAAAGCAGCAAGATATTGGCGCCAGTTCATACCACGGCGCTTTACGCCAAGTACGGCATAAATTGGCTGCTCGATCCAGTTAAACAATCGGTCGCTTTTCATTGGTTTGACTTGCATCACATCGGCAAGATAAGCACCGAGCGGATAAGCCAGCAGCAAGGAAAGGACAAATACAGAAATAAATTCCCACATAGCAGATGCCATTTAAAAATTGGTCAACATCAGTATGGAAATGAGGGACGTAAATTCTCTATATTGAAAAAACCTGAAAGCGTAAATTTTACGTAAATAAAAATCCCCTCTACAATCTGCTTGGCGAAGCTAATCGCGTCCAGCAAGTTGATGTTATTATTTTTGGGATACTTCAATTTCCATGTGGAGGGGCCTCCTCTATTGGACATGTTATTTTATAAAGAGCAAATTAAATGAAAATTCTTATTGGATTCATTTTATCAATAATACTAAGTACGTCTTGTCTTGCAGAAACTTCCGACAGAATCTATACCGTGCAAAATTTAGAAGTTCACTATAAAGAATTCCAAGCATCTAAAGATAAATATCAGGCATTAGACTCTTTATTTAAGATGAACAATGCCGTACTTGATCTGATGGAGTTTTTGCCAGCTCCTTTAAATCAATTACAGGAAAATGATCCAAAGGTTATTGAATATCAGGATGTCATGGGTAAATTACTCACGGAAATAAATGAAATAAAAAAATTATTTATCGCTGGAAAATTCGTGGAAGGTAAAAAGGCTACGAAAGACATGAATAAACTGATGACAATCGTCCATAAAAAATATCGTCAGAAATAGTGAGTAAAGTAATTTTCTTTTGTTGTTTATTTCTTCATTTCTCCAAGCAATCCTTTTTGTGAATTTCTATGGATTTGTTAAGATGAACCACGTGCAAATTTAACTGCACCGCATATGCCACTGACTCAATGTGACATAAAAAAGCTATACTTTTTTGTCTAATTCAGTCAGATTTGCACAGAATTATGAGGATGGATAACATCGTTAATCCTCCAGATCAGATTTATCTAAATATTAAGTTTCAAGGATTTAGTACGAATGAACAGCGCTGAAATCATGGCTGACTTATCCAACCATACACCAATGATGCAGCAATACCTTAAAGTCAAAACCGACTATCAACATGCTTTGCTGTTCTATCGTATGGGCGATTTTTACGAGCTTTTTTTTGAAGATGCTCATTTAGCAGCCAAATTACTCGGCATTACACTGACCCATCGTGGTAAAGCCAGCGGTCAACCGATTCCAATGGCTGGCGTGCCTTATCATGCAGCCGAAGGTTATCTCGCGCGTTTAGTCAAAGCAGGACGTACTGTTGCCATCTGCGAGCAAGTAGGTGAAGTTACAGGAAAAGGGCCTGTTGAGCGTAAAGTTGTTCGTATTTTGACGCCTGGAACTTTAACGGATGATGCACTGCTTGGCAGTTATCAATCTTCAAATCTGGTTGCGCTTTGCATTCAGCAAAATCAAATTGGTTTGGCCTTGCTTGATCTAAGTGCAGGTATTTTCAAAGTCCAGCAACAAGACTATAAGCCAGAGCAACTGGCAATCGAACTGGCACGCCTAATGCCAAGCGAAATCCTGATTGATGAAGATCTGATTGATAAAAATATTATTGAGCAGATCAAAAAGAATCTGGACTGCCCGATTACCAAGCGCCCAAATGTCGACTTTAATTTAAATAATGCCCAAAAGACGTTATGTGACCAATTTTCAGTTTCGACCTTATCTGGCTTTGGTTTAGACCCATTACCGCTTGCCAGAGCTGCCGCTGCTGCGCTGATTCATTACGCTAAAGAAACCCAAAAAACGGCATTACCTCATATCCGTTCCATTCAGATTGAGCAAAGTACTGACTTTATTGCACTTGATCCAATCACGCGCCGCAACTTAGAGATCATTGAACCTCTATTTGAGCATGGTACTTCTCTGTTTCAACTCATCAATGATTGCCAAACGGCGATGGGCGGACGTTTGCTGAGCCGAACGCTGATGCAACCGATCCGTGACACAGCCATTCTCGATGCACGTCTTGATGCGACTGAACAGTTATTAAAAGGTTTCCATGAAGCGCCTGTTCGTTTGGTATTAAAAGAAATTGGTGATATTGAACGCGTGCTCAGCCGTGTTGCTTTAGGCAGTGCTCGCCCCCGTGATCTGGTACAACTCCGTCATGCCTGTGCACAGATTCCGTTCTTACGTCATGCCTTAGCGCCTGTATTAAAAACCCAGCAATCTAAATTACTTACACAGCTTGACCAAGAGCTGGGCGACTTTAAAAGCTTACATCAGCACTTAATGGCCGCGATTGTTGAAAACCCACCTGTACTTCTTCGTGATGGCAATGTAATTGCAGAAGGCTATGACGAAGAACTGGATGAATTACGCAAAATTCGTGATCATGCGGGTCAGTTCCTGATTGATTTAGAGATTAAAGAACGTGAGCGTACAGGAATCAACACCCTAAAAATCGGTTATAACCGCGTCAGCGGCTATTATATCGAACTCACTCGTGCACAAGCTGAACAGGCCCCTGCCGATTATATTCGTCGCCAAACCCTGAAAAATGCTGAACGATATATCACGCCAGAACTGAAAGGCTTTGAAGATAAAGTCCTTTCGAGTGAATCTCGTGCCCTCGCCCGTGAAAAACTTTTATTTGAATCGTTGTTAGATGAATTGCGTCAAAATATTGCGCATTTACAAATGATGAGTGCAGCGATTGCGCATATCGATGTATTGGCAAACTTTGCCCATCAAGCGCGATTAAATAGTTGGGCAAGACCAGAATTTACTGCTGAAACCTGTATCAAGATTCAGGCTGGCCGTCATCCTGTGGTCGAAGCGTTAAATAAAGCACCATTTACGCCGAATGATACTTTCCTTGATCCACAGCATCGTATGGCAATTATTACTGGCCCGAACATGGGCGGTAAATCAACCTTTATGCGTCAGACGGCGCTTATTAGTTTGCTTGCCTATTGTGGTAGCTTTGTCCCTGCCAAAGCTGCAAAGCTAGGTTCGATTGATCGTATCTTTACCCGTATTGGTTCTGCGGATGATTTATCGACAGGTAAATCAACCTTTATGGTTGAAATGACTGAAACCTCACAAATCCTTCATCACGCAACCAGCCAGTCCTTAGTACTGATGGATGAAGTCGGTCGTGGAACCAGTACCTATGATGGTCTTTCTCTGGCTTGGGCCTGTGTGGTTGATTTAACCAAACGCGTAAAATGTTTGTGTCTTTTTGCGACCCACTATTTTGAGCTGACTGAACTGGGTAGCGAAGCTGGTATTGATAATTACCATGTCACCGCACAAGAGCTAAATGGCAATTTGATTTTGCTACATAAAGTTCAGCATGGCCCCGCAAGCCAAAGTCACGGTTTACAGGTTGCGAAACTGGCAGGTATTCCTGCAAGTGTGATTAAGGAAGCCCAAAAACGTTTGAAAATTCTGGAAAAGCAGCAGCATCAACATTTACCAAATAGTGTGCAGAATGACTTATTCAGTGCAGTTGAGCATGAAATTGAAACTCAGGTCATTGAAAAAGTCATTGAGGTTGAAGCAAAATCACCTGCATTAGAGTTGTTACAAAACATTGATGTTGATGACCTGACGCCACGTCAGGCACTTGAACAGCTTTATCAACTCAAAGCTTTATTCAAGACCAGTCAGACACTTGAGAATTAATCCTTCGATCAATAAGCTCTATCCTTTGAGGTAGAGCTTATTTACATAGCGCTTGTGCAATCTAACAATTGCTCACCCACCTTTTTTAAGGTTCATGTTATTCCTAAACCTAGAAAATTATTCTGTGGAGGAAATACCATGTCTCGTGGCGATAAATCTGCATATACAGCAAAACAGAAACGACAAGCCAAGCATATTGAAGAAAGTGAACTGGAACAAGGTCGCTCTCAGGAAGATGCTGAACGTATTGCTTGGGCAACGGTGAATAAGCAAGATGGTGGTGGTCTCAAGAAAAAGCACAAATAAGCTAATTGCGGCTGTAGTTGAGACTTATTATCAACAAAAGTCATATAAATAAGCCCATTTCATTGATACGAATAATAAATATCAATAAAAGGAATTGTTTCTATCGGTATTTTTTGCCTAAAATACGCTATGCAAAATGAAAACCATATTTTTTAGGTAGCTGCCGCCATGACCTTTGTTGTCACCGAAAATTGTATTAAATGTAAATATCAAGATTGTGTTGAAGTTTGTCCAGTAGACTGCTTCTACGAAGGTCCAAACTTCCTTGTGATCAATCCAGATGAATGTATTGACTGCGCACTATGTGAACCAGAGTGCCCAGCAAATGCAATTTTCTCGGAAGATGAGTTACCAGAAGGCCAAGAAGTCTTTATCGAACTCAATGCTGAATTGTCTGAAAAATGGGCTGGCAATAACATCACTCAAATTGGTGAGCAACCTGCTGACCGTGAAGAGTGGAATGGCAAGCCGGACAAGCTGCAATATTTAGAAAAATAATTGAAAAAGGCCAGTTTTACTGGTCTTTTTTATACTTTAATCACACATTTCTTTGCAATTACCTCATTATTCATACGCCATTTTGCATTAAAATAATACGCCTATCGATTATGAACTGCGCTTTTTATGATTCGAAATAAATTACAGGGTCTATTATCATTATTTGCCATCCCTGTGATGATGGTAGGTTGTACGAGTTCAACCACAAAAGTAAATCAAAACCAAGGTAAAAGAATTTACATTCCTCAAGAACAAGTCACTTTAACCCGCCCTGTTCCAAATAAAGTCGAACCTGCTTCCTATCGCCGATGGCTCGGTCAAGGCGATAATTATGCACGCGTTCGCGAATACGAGCAGTATCTCGCCCGTAATAATGTTGCCCATATTGTTCCAAGTTTTGAGTTGCTACGTACTGCACGAGACTGGCAAAAATGTGGCCGTTCTGAATATATGGTGCCTAATCGTGAGTTATGGGGAAATGCCCTGCCAACCTTACGCGTCTTTAAATATCTGGTCGCAGCAAAAGTTTTAACGGATTTTGAAGTCACCTCGGTTTATCGAGATCTGCCTTTGAACCAATGTGCTGGTGGTGCAGGCTCTTCAAAACATCTATTTAACTCGGCCATTGATTTCCGTATTGGCCCTGAATACCCACAGCCACAAGATTATGCCTTTATCGAACAGACCAAATTCAAGTTATGCCAGTTCTGGGCACAGCATGGACAAAGTCTGGATATAGGCGTTGGTTTATATAGTTCTGGACAGATTCATATTGATACTCAAGGCTATCGTACTTGGGGTCCTGACCTGACCCGCAATAGCTCGATGTGTAATTTCTAAAAATCCTTCGGCAACTTGAAAAGAGATCAAATTGATCTCTTTTTTGTTTCATTGCACAGGATTAATTGAGCAATCAAATTGCACTCTGATCATAAACGTTTAAAATGCAGCTAACAGATTCATAGGTAAACTTGATTATGCAACAGATGTGGACCGACATTGATGACTATATCAATTCACATTTAATTCCCACAGACCCAAGACTTCAACATGCATTAGACAATACCGATACTCAAGGTTTTTCTAATCATTTGGCTGTTGCGCCTAATCAAGGCATGTTTTTGCAGATGCTGATCCAGATGAACCAATGCAAACGTGTATTGGAACTAGGAACTTTTGGCGCCTACAGCACCATTTGGCTTGCAAAAGCGCTGCCAGAAGATGGTTATCTACTCACTGTTGAAGGACGTGATACCCATGTGATCATTGCGCAGGAAAATATTGATTTTGCCAATATGCCAACCACCATCGAACTAAAAAAAGGTCGTGGTGCAGATATCATGAATCAGCTGATTGCAGAAGGCAGCGAGCCATTTGATTTCATTTTCATTGATGCGGATAAGCAAAGTTATCCTGAATATTTTGAGTTAAGTTTAAAACTTGCTCATTCAGGTACCATTATCGTGCTGGATAATGTGATTCGTGCAGGAGATATTCTGGATGAAAATAACAAGAAGCCAAGTATTGAAGGGATTCGTGAAGCTTTCACGGCGTTAAAAGACCATCCTCAACTGTTATCTTGCACAGCATTACAAACCGTAGGATCAAAAGGCCATGATGGCTTTGCAATTGCCATCGTAAAATAGAGATTAAAAAACAACCTATTTAATTTAGTTGTGTAATATCAACAAATTATATTTATCTCTAATGCTTTTCCATACAGTTATCCACAGGAATTGCGGATAACTATATGGAAAGAAATGAATCACTTAGCGACAAGCAAAGGTACATTGGCATTACGGAAGATCGTGGTGGTGATACTACCCAAGAAGAACTGATGAATTTTACTGTGGCTAAATGCCCCTAATACAATCAGCTGAATATCATGTTCCCTTTGATATTCAAGAATATTTTGAGCAACATCACCATAACGGTACACGGATACTACTTCCAATCCTGCATCGGTTAAGTACTTCTCTGGTTCTGCCAGCATTTCAGGATGATCACCAACGTAGAGCAAGTGGCATTGCAAGAGTTTCAACAGGTCACTTTTTGCAATACGTTGCAGCATTTTCTGGCAGGTTGGTGAATATTCATAGGCAAAGATAAAACGTTTCGGTGGCTGGAAATGCTCGCCTACCGTAATAACAGTACAGTTTGCACCACGAATGAAGTTTTCAACATTGCTACCAATCGGTTTGTTTTTCTCGGCAGCACGCTCACCCACCCGACCAATAATCACAATATCGTTTTCATCGAGAAGATTAAAACTTTGCTCAAGAAAATCACCTTTTTCCTGAATCTTGGTGCTGGTTAAGCCATACTGTTTTTCGATAAGCTCAGAAATATGTTTAAGCAAATTATTACTATAATCCAGTGCAAGCTCACTTTGCTTTTGTTCTAGCTCAGCCAGCTCTTTCAGCAGCATGGCATTACTTTCAAAGCCAATCACACCGCTGATTTCACCTAAATGATAACTCGCTGGGTAATAGTCCAGAATTTGCAATAGTACCAATTCTCTTTGTGTCTGTTTGGCCACCCACACAGCCGCCTCAGCCACAGCATCAATGCAGGGTGAAGAATCAATACATGCAATTACACGGTTCATTTTTCGCCTCTCTTTAGGTAATACCTTAGGTCTTCTACTTATTTTTAACTTATCACAGATGAAAGCAAGGAAGGTTAAATTTATGTATCGAATCTCATAAGCTTTTTAAGAGGGTCTGTTGATATTTCAAGATGCTTGCGACAGTGGACATTTTTTAGATGGCACAAGGCACATTTGGCGAAATTTAGTCATTCTAAATGAGCTGAATGTAACGCAGTGGCAGCAAAAAATGTCCCTGTCCCACAGGGTTATGGCTAAAATCTCCTCAAACTTCGTTATGAAATTTGACAAGGGGGTCGCCATTGCCTGCATTTCATGCCTTGTTTGAGTCGTTTTAGCCAATAACGCAATGCATGGGTGAAATTTCAATAGACCCTACACTTTTACTCATTACGATAACGGATTATTTTTGCTGGATTCCCTGCCACGATTGCATAATCGTCTACATCTTTGGTTACCATACTGTTCATGCCCACAACTGCATGATCTCCGATTTTAATACCATCCTTAATCCCCACATGCGCGCCGAGCCAGACATCACGTCCTACCACGATTCCTTTAGAGCTAACAGGTTGCTGATAGATAGCACGATCCATTTCCATACCATGATCAAAGGCATATAAATGACTATAAGCCGCGATTCTGACCTGATCATGTAGTTTAATGCCTGTACGTCCTCCATCTAGAATACAGTGATGGTTAATCGCAACTTCATTGCCGATTTCTAATGGGCCATGCAAGGTACAATCCGCTGCGATAAAAGTATTATCTCCAATCGAAATCTTACGTCCACGTTCTGCAAAAATATGTGCTAATGGAGAAATGAAACAGTTCTTGCCGATTTCCACAGTCTCCATGTCCATTAAATAAGCCTGATATTCAGCTTGCCATGCTTCTGCCCATTCACGATGTTTTGGCTTGAGTGTCCAATATAACCAAGGCATATAATTAAGGCGCTGCTTATGCTGCTCGCGATATTTCAGTAAAGGATCATTCATCCTCTTGCTCCTCAATAAACTTCAGCACTTCACGTCCTGAGAGGCATCGCCTCGCAAGAGAAGAAGACAGATACATTTCAGTCATCACATACATGTAATTTCTCACGTCCTCTACTCACATCTTGCAGCTTAAGTCTTAAAGGCTCAATTTGATGCACTTGCAGTCGAGCCTGAACTGTAACGCCAGTATCGGTATAACTTTCCTGATACTCAATCTGTTGCTGCATCAACTCATACTGCATAATGGCCCATTCATTGAACAGACAGGCAAACTGGATTTCTTTCTTTTCAATCAGTTCAATTTTTTCTGCTAACAATAAGCACTGACCTGCGCAACCGCCATAGGCACGTACCAAACCACCCGTACCCAATTTAATACCACCATACCAACGATTGACCAGTACAATAACATTGGTCAGTTCATTACCTTCAATGGTCGCAAGAATGGGGCGACCTGCCGTGCCTGAAGGTTCGCCATCATCATTAAAACGGACATGATGCCCAATTTTCCATGCCCAGCATTGATGCGTGGTTGAAGTATCTTTGTATTGCTCCAGAAAATCTTTAACCTGCTGTTCATTTTCAACAACAGCCGCAATCGCTTGGAAACGACTTTTTTTAATGTCTTCTTCAAAAGTTACCGTACTGGCAATGGTAAATGGCATAAAAAACAAGATAAAAACTGAAAAACAGATTATAGCCGCTTAACTGACAAATAAAAAACCTCGCCTGAAGCGAGGTTTTCTCAATCAGCACAACTTAGCGTTCGCGTAATGCTTCTTTAGCTTTATTAAACGGTTTAAGCAGGTAATCCATAATGGTTTTTTGACCTGTACGAATATCTACTGTCGCCACCATACCTGGGGTAATACTAAATGCCTTACCCGCCTTGTTATAGAGACGATCCGAATCGGTACGGATATAAACACGATAATAGAACTGATCCTGCTTCACTTCATCACGAATGGTATCTGGAGAAATTACAGTTACTTTCCCATCCAGACCACCGTAAATCGAATAATCATAGGCCGTAATCTTCACCAAGGCCTCTTGTCCCGGACGAATAAAAGCAATATCTCGCGGAGAAATACGAGCTTCAATCAACAGTTTATCTTCCAGCGGTACAATGGTCATCAATTTACCATTTTGCGGAATCACCCCACCTAAAGTAGTGACATCAATTTCTTTGACCACACCACGTACTGGCGCTTTAAATACCGCACGTTGTAAGCTATCAGCACGTCCATTCACCACTTGTTGTTGTGTCTGGATATCAGTATTGGCTTTGGAAAGCTCTTCTCGCGCTTTGACATAATATTCGTTACGCGTGTCATTGATCTTATTATTCAAGTCATTGGCTTCACGTTTTAAGCGCAACACTTCTACTTCACTTGCAGCACCTTTTGCCACTAATGGCTCAGTCATGGCAAGCTCTTGTCGTACTAGCTTGGCAGCCTGTTCATAACCTGCGATGGATTGCTCCAGATTCTCACGACGCGAATAATAAAGTGCGGTTTCCTCTTGAACCAGCTTAGGACTTTTCTTAACTTCCTCAGGAAAAGTCAGTGGCGTTCCATTCACTTCCGCGCGTAAACGCGCTGCGGTTGCCTGTGCCGAAATCAGTAAAGACTGCGACTCCCCTACATTCGAAGCTAAACGTGTCGGATCAAGTTGAGCAAGAATCTGCCCCTTTTCCACTACATCACCCTCATTCACATCAAGCTTGGTTAAAATACCACCCTCAAGTGACTGAATGATCTGCTCTTTTGAAGATGGAATAACTTTACCCGTCCCCGTAGAAACTTCTTCTAAATTAAACAACCATGCCCAGATCAAGAGTACAAGTAAACCAATCCCAATCATCCAAACAACGAGTGTCGAACGAGGTAACTTAGGTTCCTTGTAAGTTACATTCATCGGACGGCTACTCGTTTTTTGTTCTTCACTCATAAATTTGCCTCTATTCTCTAAGTATTAAACTATTTTTTGTTTTATTGCTGATTGTTGTAAGACTTGTTCCACTGGCCCATCCATCACGATCTTGCCTTCATTCATGACAATAATCCGGTCAACCAATTCCAGAACGGCACGACGATGAGTCGCCACCACTAGAGTTCGATAACCCAACCAGTTTCTTAAATGGTCAATAAGCTGCTTTTCGGCGACATCATCAATGGCTGCCGTTGGCTCATCAAGCAACAGAATGTTTGGTTGACGGATCAAGAGACGTGCTAACAATAAAGCTTGTCGTTGCCCCCCAGAAAAACCGACGCCACCTTCTAAAACCAGATGATCGAGCCCTTCTTTCTTCTCATGCACAAAGCTCAATGCACCCGTCACTTTCAGTGCTTTTAAAATGTCTTCATCGCGTGCCAGTGGTGCGCCCAAAGTCAGGTTTTCACGGATCGTGCCATAGAATAGATGTGCATTCTGATTGAGTAAGCCCATATCACGGCGTACATCAGACGGATCAATCAGGCTAATATCCAGATCATCTAAATGAACCGAACCTGCATTCGGAAATTGCATGGCAGATAAAATCTGGAGCAGTGTTGATTTGCCTGCACCATTACGCCCGAGAATGGCAATACGTTCACCAGCACGAATCTTCAAATGCGGGATAGACAAACTTGGACGTGGATCATCTTCGGAATATTGGAATACAACTTTTTTAAGCTCGTAGTCGCCGTGTAGCACTTCTTTATGAACCAGATGAGCCTGATCTGCCTGATCAACAGGCTTTTTCATTAACTCATCCAGACCTTTTTTAGCCACTTTGGCTTGTTGTAAACGTCCGAGAATCCCTGTGATTTGCGAAATCGGTGCCAGCATACGAGAAGACAAAATCGAACATGCCACCAATGCACCCGTGGTCATATCACCTTTCATCACCGCAAAACAGCCCACCAGAATGACTGCAGCATAGGTCAGGCCCTGAATCTTTTGTGTCCATGCCGTGAGCACACCAACAATTTTACGTTGTTGCATACTAATATCAGCAGACACTTCATTCATGTGGTTCCACTGGTTCTGGAAACGCGACTCCGCACGTAATAGCTTGATATCTTCAATACCTTGCACGGCTTCGACCAGAATCGCATTACGGATTGAGGATTCGCGCATCCCTTCTTGGGCCAGTTGAGCCAGTTTCTTTTGTGCCAAGATCGCAGGCAAAATCATTAAAGGCACAACAAGTAGCATGACCCAAAATAAATTTCCGCCAATCAGCGCAAAGATAATCAGGAATAAGAAGAAAAAAGGTAAATCTGCAATCGCGCCCATTGTGGTCGAAGTGACCAGCTCACGTACGCCTTCCAGCTCCCGAATTTGAGAAATAAAAGTACCAGTAGATTTAGAACGTTCACTATTTTTGATACGTAGTGCATGACCAAATACACGATCTGACACTCTTAAATCGGCACGCTTTCCAATAATATCTGAAATGTAAATACGCGAAAGACGCAGTACAAATTCGAAAATCGCAGCGATTAATACACCGGCTGCCAATACCCAAAGTGTCGGAATGGATTGTGAAGGTACGACCCGATCATACACCTGCATCGAGAAAATAATGGTCGCCAATGCCAGAATGTTGGCAATCATCGATGCCAGCATAATGTCGATATAACGCTTCCAGTCTTGCAGAGCGATCGACCAGAACCAGCTTGGTTGATAAGGTTTGATATATTCATCAACACGCGCATCAGGCACCGACTGTTCAGGACGCAGTACATAGACATTTTTAATGATGTGTCTTAGCGCACCCACAGCAAATTTTTGCGAAAGCCCCTGATCACCACTCAACTGAATACTGACATGACCAGTACCATCAGCCTTATCGATAACACCCACCTGTCCATCAGCCAATTCGACCAATACAGGTAAACGCCAAGGGTTAATCACTTCATTGGTGAAAGCAACTTTGCGTAAATTCAGGCCAATCTGGCGGCTAATCAGCACTAGAACCTCATCCAGATTCTGGTTTTGATTCCAGTCTAGTTGTAAGCGAATCCGTTCTTCAGATGGTTCAATTCGGTAATGCTTGGCGATGGTTAATATTGCTTGTAACCAGGGCTGATAATTTATTTTTGTAGTAATCATGGTTGTACCTCAAACCCTTGTATATTTAAATTATTGAGGTCATAGGCCTGACGAGAACGTCCTGTCGCAGCAATATATTGCGCAATGCTACTGTAAATATCATAACGTGCTGTTTCAGCCTCTGAGTTCGCACTATGAATCGCTTGTTCTGCATTTAACAAATCGACTAAAGTTCGTGTTCCCAACTTATATTGTTCTTGATAAAGCTCTCTTGTACGTATTGTTGTTGCTTGTTGTCCCGCCAAAACCTGCATCTGACGTTGTTTATTTTCAATTTGTTCACGGCTGGTTCTGATCTGATCCAGCACTTTTAGATAAACCGCATTGACCTGTGCTCTTGCTGCCTCTTCAGCATAACTCGCGGCCTTGGTTCTTGAGGAAGTTGCTCCCCCTTGGTAGAACTGGCTGCTGGCTTCGAGCATGATCGCACTATCAAAGCCACCCTCTTTATCATTACCTGGGTTGCGCCCGTGTAAAGCCTGACTCAGTTCTCCTTTTACAGATAGTGTCGGATAATTACTCACTTGTGTCTGTAATTTTTGATTACGCGCAACTTCAATACCCGCCTGCGCAGCGATCATTTGCGGAATGGTGTTGAATTGTGGAGTTGCGTATAGATCTGATTGTTTTACAAAATCTTCAGGAATCGCCCATTTCACATTACGGGTATCAAAACCAAGCAATGTATAAAGATGTTGCTGATACTGACTGAGTAAAGATTGCTGGGCAATCATCGCTGACTGTGCTGATTGTAAATACGATTGCGCTTGGATCGGATCAGCCTGACTACTGATTCCGGCATTTGCTCGCAGATTCGCCATTTCCTGAATCCGTCTGATCCCTGCGATCTGCTGATTTGCAATCTGAATAAGGGTTTGATAACGCTGAATATTGATAATTGTTTGCGCAACATCTAGTGAAATATCATCAATTTTCACCAGCACATTGGCTTGCCCAACCACAACCTTGGCCTTTTCTACATTAACGCCAGATTTAACCTTGCCGAAATCATAAAGCATCTGGGTTGCACTTAAAGTCAGTAATTGCTGACCGCGAGTACTTTTCTTACCTAAGTCTCCCGTGCTGACACCACCACCAATCTGTGGATAATAGCCCGATTTTGCAACATCGATATTGGCATTTTGTGAAGCCAATGCTGCGATTCCTTGAGAGATATCAGGATTACGTTGTACCGCAACCTGTACTGCATCTTTCAATACTTTACGTTGATTTTGCCAAAATGCATTTGCGACTGCCGTTTCTTGCGGACGCCCTGATCCAACAACAGGCAAATCACTGCCTAATGATGAATCGACCGAGAAGTTACTCAGTTTTTGCATCTGGGCAACTTTAAATTCATCACTACTTTGCGGAACAAACAGCCGAGACAGATTATTCTTTAAAGTGTGATATTGTTCACTTGGTGTTGTTGCATGTGTCATTGGCACAGATAGCGTTGCTACATAAAGTAACCACTTAAAATCCATACTTCTTTTCCATGATCCATTATTCACTTTTATATCTTTCTTTAAGTTCATATTTTTTCGTATTGTTATCATTTCAGCATTTTCATTTTAATCATTTTTTTACATAAAACACTATGTTCTAAACACGTTTTCACACATTTATAAGTGTTTATTTTTGTAAAACAGTTCTCATTTTTATAAAATATGCCAAACTAATTAAAAAAATAAAATAAATATTTATCAGCAAATTACAGCAAAATCCCCAATATTTCCTAGCAGAAGCGTTGGTATTCAGGATTTTCACTTAAAAAACTGCCATAAAAAAAGAACCTTTCGGCTCTTTCTTCAAATACAGAATGCATTCGGTATTAAACGACGAAATCATCACCTAAATACACTTTACGCACCTGTTCATTATCCAGAATTTCTTGTGGAGTACCCTCAGCAATCACAGATCCTTCACTGACGATATAAGCTTTTTCACAAATCGCTAAAGTTTCACGCACGTTATGATCGGTAATAAGTACTCCAATACCACGATCTTTGAGCGTCTGGATAATATCTTTAATATCACCCACCGAAATCGGGTCAACCCCAGCAAAAGGCTCATCCAGCAGCATAAACTTCGGGTCAGCAGCTAGAGCACGTGCAATCTCAGCACGGCGGCGTTCACCACCAGAAACACTCATACCCAATGAATCTTTAATATGGGTAATTTTAAAATCACTTAATAACTCATTCAAACGTTGCTGGCGCTGCTGTTTGTTCAAGTCCTTACGCGTTTCTAAAATCGCCATAATATTTTCAGAAATCGTTAACTTTCTAAAAATCGAAGCTTCTTGGGGTAAATAGCCAATCCCTTTACGCGCACGTTCATGCATCGCAAGATCAGACATATCGAGATCATCTAAATGAATCTCGCCTTTATCCATACGAACAAGACCAACAACCATATAGAAGCTAGTGGTTTTCCCTGCACCATTCGGGCCAAGCAGACCAACGATTTGTCCACTTTGCATAGTAAAAGAAACGTCTTTTACCACCCAACGTTTACTATAGTTTTTAGCTAAATGCTTAATACATAAAGTCTGTGGTTGTTGCACTGCCTGTTCCATTAATCACGCGCCCCTGGGAAGCTTTTAGAGCTTGATGGTGGAATAATGATTTGTACACGATTGCTCGAAGAACCTTGAGCCTCGACATCACCTTTATTCATACTATATTTCAGGCTATTACCACGAATGCTTGAACCATCCTGATACAGGTAGGCATTACCTGTTAGCGTGATAATCCCAGTATCTGCGTTATATACGATATTTTGAGCTTCACCACGTGCCAGACCTTTATTGGCATCCATTTGTTGCTGGAACTTCGCAGGTCGTCCCTTTGCCGTAATGGTTTGGATTTCTTTACGGCTATTTAAGTTTGCAACCAGTGAGTCTGCTTGCAATTTCATGGTGCCCTGCTCAATCACGACATTACCAGTATAAGTCGTTACACCCGATTTATCATTATAGGTTGCACGATCAGCAACCAGAGAAAGCTGTTGATTGCGGTCTGACGGCAAGGCAAAGCTCGTGCTTGCAGATAACGCAACCACAGCGACACAGCCGGCTTGTTTAAGGAAAGTTAGACGAGATTTAGAATTAAGAGCTTGGCGCATACTTTCCTCGAATTTTGTAAAATTCATATTGACCATTATTCATATTAGCCTTTAGACCTTGACTCACAAACTCAGCAGTTGGCGATTGAACCGTGACCTGATGTTGTGTTTCGAGTTCTCTTGTTTTTGGGTAACCTGTGAGCTCATCGGTATGAAACTCCATTTTACCCTGATCGGACAATTTCGTCGCAACAACATTACCAAGCAAGACAACTTTAGTGTTGTCATCATAGCCATTTGCCTGTTTTGCGTAAAAGGTTGCGTCTGCTTTGCCCTGTTTGTACATCACTGCATTCAGTTGATCCAGCTGAGAGGTTTTAAGTTGCATATTTTGCTGCAACTGCTTCACTTCAGCACGAATATATAAATTACCCTTCTCATCAGTTTGTGTTAAGTGAACACCCTGTGCGGAATAAGTCATATTCTTGGCTGAATCAACATCCAGCTTTTTTGCCTTGCCACTGTAATAATAATAGCCACCGCTCACCGCAGCGACTGCAACAGCAACAACATATAAAACTTTGGTATCCATAAACTGGGTTACCTAACCTTTGAGCAAATCAACACTATATTAATGTGGTACAGCAAGATATTTTTCAAGCAGTTCTTGGTAAACACCTTTTGCCATCAACAACATATCACAGACTTCTCGAACAGCTCCGCGACCGCCCATCGCCTGAGTCACCAGATTGGCACGGCGGCGGACTTCTTCATGACCATTCGGAACAGTCACTTTCATCCCAGCAATTGCAAATGCAGATAAATCTGGCCAGTCATCACCCATGTAGATACAGTCTTCAGGCAATAAACCAAGTTGAGCACAAGCTTCACGTAAGGCTGTTCCCTTATCTTCACGCCCTTGATACACCAGATCGACACCGAGATCTGACATCCGTTTTTCAACGATATGACTTTTTCGGCCCGTGATAATAATCACTTTCATACCCGCTTGCTGGACTAATTTCATGCCCAGACCATCACGGATATCAAATGATTTAATTTCATCACCCGAGTTGGTTAATGTAACAAAGCCATCGCTTAAGATTCCATCCACATCAAGCACGAGTGCCTGTAAATGACGTGCTTGTTCTTGTAAAGCATAAGATGCCATGGCTTAATTTACTCCCGCCTGAATAAGGTCATGCATACTGATCACACCAATCACTTTTTTCGCGTCATCCACCACAACAAACTGATTAATTTTTCTCTCATGCATTTTTTCTAATGCTTCCACCGCACGGGCTTCCTGAGAAATCGTTAACGGATTTTTGGTCATCACTTGAGAAACTGCCAGATTGACATCAAAACCTTGTTGCTGGTCAATCATTCGACGTAAGTCACCATCGGTGAAAATACCCAATAACGTATCATTGTCATCAACAATCGTGGTTAAACCAAGACGCTTATCAGAAATTTCATATAACACCTTATTCATTGGTGTATCTGGACGTACTTTCGGTAATTCTGTACCTGTATGCATGAGATGCTTCACATGCAACAGTAAACGTTTACCCAATGCACCTGCTGGGTGTGAACGCGCAAAATCATCTGCCGTAAAGCCACGTGCTTCCAATAATGCAACCGCTAGAGCATCACCAAGAACCAGCGTAGCTGTTGTACTTGATGTTGGTGCCAAGCCTAAAGGACATGCTTCGTCAGCTGCGCCCAGTGTTAATGCAACATCTGCATTTTGTGGCATTGGACCTTTATCATCACGGCTAATCGTGATTAATGGCACGCCTAAATGCTTGATCAGTGGCATCAACATCATGATTTCATCACTCTTGCCCGAGTTTGAAATCGCAATAAGTACATCGCCACGCACCAACATGCCCAGATCGCCATGACCCGCTTCACCAGGGTGCATAAAAAATGAAGGTGTACCTGTCGATGCGAAGGTTGCCGCCATTTTACGACCGATATGACCCGATTTCCCCATACCGGTAATCACAACACGCCCTTGGCATTGCAGCAATATTTCACAGGCACGATCAAAATGTTCATTAATTTGTGTTGCAAGTACTTCAATCGCTTGCTGTTCAATACGCAGAGTTTCTATTGCGCTTTTCTGGAAATTTATGGCTTGTGACATATGAGCTTGACTCAAAATAATACTCTATCTACCTATTGGCAGATGATTTTAATCAAAAGAATGAGGGCGATTCTAACATAACTGTGAATTATGCACGTTTCTAAATGTATAAGTTTTCATGAAAAATGGAGAGAAATAACTCAAAAGATTTGCTCTATTCAACGATCAAAAATGACCTCCTAAAGCCAAGAAATCCATATTCAAAATCTTATCTTACACTCATTACCAGCTTACCTGAACATTCCGAATTTCCTTATCTGAATATGCAACTACATTTGCCTTCCCTGAATTTTCAGAAAAAGAAATACTAGAAACATAGTACTGAAAACCAGAGCCAAGTTGTTGCTGAGCCAATTCCTTAGCTTTCTTCTCTGACTCACTACCTTGTAAGAAAATAAACATTCCGATCATAAACATAAATAGGAAAGTTGCAGAGAGATAAGCTGACAAAGGTCTATCCGTTGCATAGCCTGCTTGAGCTAATAGTCTCAATGCATGGGGAGAGGAAAGCTGACGATAAATCCAGATCATAAAGAAGAGAAAGAACATCATGAACAGGAAAAAAACTATCGCAGACCACGTATTCAGTTTTATTTGTAGTTTTAATAGATCAAAAGGCATCAATAGGCTTGCACCTATAACAATCCCAATAAACATGATAAAGAAGAATACACTCAACCATCGTGCTATATGTGCTGTCTTGACACTGCCCTTTAGAAGAAGAATACCAACAATCACAGCGAATATATTAAAACTGGATGAGTAACCAATTTGATTGATGATGCAATAAATCATCAAAATAATATCAAGAACACCGATGACCAGAAGTGCAACACCTACTTTTTTAAAAGGATTCTCTGTAGAAAACATATCGTTCTTAGCCAGTGAAATTTCTAAACATCTTGACGCGTATTAAATTCATTTTCAAATAAATTCTCTTCTATACAATGCCTTGCTTTTAGCTTGATTCAACAAATGATTCTCTATTGAGATTTACTATGCTCTAAAACAGAATTCAGTCACTCCCCTCTACATCCGGCTCATCATCTTTTTTTCTACTGATAACTTTATGAAATATGGTGCATACGTTATGATGAATAACGATTTTTGTAGAGTGTTTGAAAACCCTTATGCAACCTTTTGTTCTATATAATTCTGAGCAACGTAAAAAAGTTGAATTTGTCCCACGCAAAGAAGGCCAAATTGATATGTATGTGTGTGGTATGACTGTTTATGATTACTGTCATATCGGGCACGCTCGAGTTATGGTTGCATTTGACTACATCATTCGCTTCTTGCGTAGTCAGGGCTGGAAAGTTCGCTATATCCGTAACATCACCGACATCGATGACAAAATCATTGCACGTGCCAATGAAAATGGTGAGAGCATTCAGCAACTTACTACACGTTTTATTGATGCCATGAATGAAGACGCAGCAAACTTGGGCTGTGCTGCACCTGACGAAGCGCCAAAAGCAACTGAATATATTGATCAGATGCAAAGCATGATCAACACCTTGGTTGATAAAGGCGCTGCTTATCCATCTAGTAATGGCGATGTTTATTTTGAAGTCAGTAAATTCGATAAATATGGTCGTCTATCTGGTCGTAAACTGGAAGACATGCAAGCGGGTGCATCTGAACGTGTTGATATTGAAGTTGAAAAGAAACATCCATTTGACTTTGTGCTTTGGAAACATGCCAAAGAGAATGAACCTGCTTGGGCTTCACCTTGGGGCAATGGCCGTCCAGGCTGGCATATTGAATGTTCTGCAATGTCGACTTGCTGCTTAGGCAATCATTTCGATATTCATGGTGGTGGTTCAGATCTGATGTTCCCACACCATGAAAATGAAATCGCCCAAAGTGAAGCATCGACTGGCGAACAATATGTTAATTACTGGATGCATGTGGGCTTCATCAACGTCGATGGCGAGAAAATGTCTAAATCTTTAGGCAACTTCTTCACCATCCGTGATGTGATGGAAAAATTCCATCCAGAAGTGATTCGCTACTTCATCGTGTCATCGCACTACCGTAGTCCAGTCAACTTCTCTGATGTAGCATTAAAAGAAGCGAAAACAGCACTCAGCCGTTTCTACCACTCTTTTAAAGCCTATCAGCAAGTCTATGGTCAAAAAACCACTGAGACGTTAGAGCAGCACTTTATTGAGCGTTTTAATAGTGCTATGCGCGACGACTTCAATACGGCAGAAGCAATGGCAGTCCTGTTTGAACTCAATAAGGAACTGAACCGTGCAGTAAAAGAAGAACAAGTTGAACAAGCCACGCTTCTTTACTCTACCCTACGCCATTTAACTGACATTCTTGGCTTGGTTCAGCATGATGTTGATGACTTCCTCAAATCAGATATTGGACAGGAAGCACTAGCGCTTTCAGATGCTGAAATTGAAGATTTTATCCAGCAACGTGTTGATGCGAAAAAAGCCAAAGACTTTGCCAAAGCCGACAGTATTCGCCAATCTTTATTGGATCAGGGTGTGGTTTTGGAAGATACACGTCAAGGAACAATCTGGAGACGTGCTGATTAATTCAACACTTAGCATGCCAGAGAGTTGACAGCTGAATGAAACTCTCTATAATGCGTCCTATTGCGGGAATAGCTCAGTTGGTAGAGCATAACCTTGCCAAGGTTGGGGTCGCGAGTTCGAGTCTCGTTTCCCGCTCCAAATTCAAAAAAGCCCTTATCGAAAGATAAGGGCTTTTTTATTTGTTCCTCGTTATAGCATCAGCTTAATTTAATATGATCAGACTCGACCTCATCATATTCGAATACTCAAATAACATCTCACAACAAACACTTATCAAAACGATTAATATTAGTTTTTGTGCTTGGAGAATCGGTAACCCTGATCACATAATGCTGCAATCACAACAAAGACTGCTGCGGCTGCTAAAATAATGATGACACTAGCGGTTGAGTGAGTTGGTGATGCCGCGACCATACTTAAAGCACCCAACGGAGCTAAACCACCCGCAATTGCTGTACCAATTTCTCGACTAGAACTCACCCCTGTAGAACGATTTTCCACTGAAAATTGTCGGCATAAAAATGAGCTTTGTGAAGCAAACATCATCGGAGCCAAAATACCCGTTCCTATCGCAATGGCAATATAAATCAAGATATCTTGACCTGTCTCTAGTAATTTCATAAATGGATAAGCGAATAATAAGGATAAAAGCCCACCCAATATCAGTACTTTCTTACTGCTCCAGTAATCGCACAACCACCCAAAGAATGGCACAGTGACAATAGCGACTAAACTAGCGATCGTAATCGATAAAGATGTCACATGCGCTGTAACCTCTTTGAACTGTGTTAAATAAGCTAAAGAGAAAGTTTTAAAAATATAGCTTAAAGCGTTATATCCAATTGCCACAAACAAAACCACCAAAATCCCTTTTAGATTGGCTTTAAGTAAACTTTTAAAAGGATTTTCAGTCTTAACATTTGAATCTTCATTAATTTTTTGTTCAAAATCTGGTGTCTCAGGTAAATTTTTTCTTACCCAAACCCCAACAAGCACCAATACAAAGCTTAATAGAAATGGAATACGCCAACCGCCATTTAATAAAAATTCATCTCCATTTAAAGTAAGTAAAAAAATAGTAAGTGAAGATAATAATAAGCCCAAGTTTAAGCCCAATGCAGGCCAAGCGCCTTGACGACCACGTTTTTCATCCGATGCATGCTCATAAGACGTAATCGCCGCCCCAGCAAACTCTGCTCCTGCACCCAGTCCCTGAATAACGCGAAAAAAAACTAAAAGTATGGGAGCCCAAATACCAATCGTGTCATAACCTGGAATTAAACCTATACAGACAGTGCATAACCCCATAAGCAAAAAGGTAATATAAAGCATTTTTTTACGACCATAACGATCGCCAAAAAAACCAAAAAATATACCGCCAAATGGTCGAGCAATAAATCCGATTGCGAAGGTTGCAAAGGCAGCAATCGCTGCTGTACTCGGATCAGATTTATCAAAAAAAACTTTACTAAAAACAATAGAGGCCATCGTGGCATATAAGTAAAAGTCGTACCATTCCAACATTGAACCAACAATTGTCGCTGTTGCCACTTTCTTTAGGCGTTTGGCTTTTTCTTGTTCTGTTTCATGAACATTTTGCATATTGATAATCCTTTATTTAAGGCGCATGACCCCTATGGCCTATAGTTTCCATCTATAAGACAGGTCACAATTCAAACTGGTTATTAAAAGTAAAAATGATCTAATCTGAAGATAAACAATTAATTAGCATACTAGGATTAAGCTCATCACAACGATTAACACCTAACATTGCCATATTACGATCGACTTCATCGCGCAGTAGGTTAATTGCATGCTCAATCCCCATATCGCTTGCTATAGCGGCTGCATAATTAAATGGTCGTCCCACAAACACCATCTTTGCCCCTAAAGCAATCGCTTTGAGCACGTCTGAACCACGTCTAAAACCACTATCAATCATGACTGGGTAATCTGAACCCAATGCCTGAACGACATCTGGTAAAATTCGCATAGGTGAAATGGCGCCATCCAGCTGACGACCACCGTGATTAGATAGAATGATGCCATCGGCCCCCATCTCTTTTGCGAGACGTGCATCTTTGACACTTAGTACGCCTTTAATCACTAAATTCCCTTGCCAATATTGACGAATCTGTTTGAAATGCTCCCAATTTAAATGATCCCTAGCAGAAAAATCACGGAGCACATTCGCAGACAAGATTGGCGCACCTCTTGTGGCAAAGGAATTTTCAAAATGAGGCATCCCGTGTTTTAGAAATGTGCGAAAAAAAGTTCCAAATAACCAAGAAAGTCGGGTAAGCCCATCCCAAGCCAAACGCAAACTTGGACGTAATGGTGTCGAAAAACCAGAACGCACATTATTTTCTCTATTTGCAGAGACAGGAATATCTACCGTAATCACCAATGTCTTAAAACCAGCATTCTTTATTCGATCAAGCAATGCCAAAATACGTGGTGTATCTCCAGGAAGATAAGCTTGGAACCATGTATCAGGAGCAGCTTTTGCCACTGTTTCTAAAGGAATTAAGGAGGAACCACTCATAATTGAAACAATATTGGCAGCTTGTGCAGTACGTGCTAAAACGACATCTCCTCGGTAAGTTGATAATGCGTTTAATCCCATTGGAGCAATTCCAAAGGGTGAATTATAAGTTTTTCCAAAGAGCTCTATTTTTTGATGGCGCTGAGAAACATCTGTTAAGACCTGAGTTATAAAACGATAATCTTTAAAAACTGAACGATTATCCCTAAGGCTCGTATTATCCTCTGCCGCCCCAACAATATAACCAAAGATCGGTCTTGGTAATTTTTGACGTGCTTTTTCCTCAAAATCCTGTAAACACAAAATATCTTCTAAAACTTTAGGTATCTTCTTGGAGGGCATCTCTCCTCCTTGAATATTCTGCTTATTTGCGTTCATAAATCGCTCATCCATTTCCCATAACCTACTTTATAGTGATAGAGGAATATAAATAAAAGCGATATTATTTAAACAAAGTTATTCGGAAAAATCGAACAATGTCTTCTCCTACCATTAAGCAACTTGAAGCTTTTTACTGGGCAGCAACGTGTGTCAATTTTGCTGTAGCAGCCCAACGTCTCCATATATCCGTTTCATCGTTATCGCAAAGAATTCATGAATTAGAATGTGTTTTAGATCACCAGCTTTTTGATCGTAGTGGACATCGAGCCGTTTTAACCGAGGATGGAGAACGCTTATTAAGCATGGCAAGCAAAGTACTTGAAGCGGTCATAACACTACAAACTACATTTACAAATAAAAATGACCAAAAGGGGTTAAATGGCAGACTAAAGTTTGGTGTGGGAGAATTATCAGCACTGACATGGTTACCAAAATTTATTGCGATTGCTCAAAAAGAACATCCCCTATTACATTTAGAGCCCTATGTTGATGTTGGTGCAGTACTTGAACGAAAATTAGATGCAGGCGAACTCGATTTTGCAATCATGGCAGGCAGATCATCTAAAAGCAGCATTCTGTCTCAGTCTATTATGAAAGCTGATTTTGTATGGATGATCGCCGAACCATTACTCGATCAAACCTCACCTCAAGACTTAATGAGTCTATTAACTCAGCATACGCTCGTCACCCTACCTGCTGGAGCAGGAACAACCCGTATTTTAGATGATTGGCTTTTAACTCAAAATATTCATGAAATTAAGCGTATCACTTGTAATAATTGGAGCGCTGTTGCTGGCATGATTCGAGAAGGTGTCGGTATTGGTTTTTTACCCAAAGGCTGGATGGAAAATGGAGTCGGGACAACACTCATTCAACTTGAAAGTGATCCACCTTTACCATCACTACATTATGCTTTTCAGTGGAGACGTGGGGATATTCGCAATATTATCCCGACCATGCAAACCTTAGTACGTGAACACATCAATTTTTCACTTAGACCTAATGATATTTTATAAAATCTCACCCCCCCATTACGGATAAAAAAGGGATATCTACTACCAGTTGATTAATCTATAAAAATTAAAATTCTGCTTATATTTATGTAATTCTAAGGTTATATACGACACAAGAATTATCAATCTAGATAATGAAGGCTTTTTTCCCCTTTAGACTTTTACAGCGAGACAAACTTTACACACCCACCTTAATGTAATATTATAACATTACATCAAATACAGAGAATCAAAAATGAAAGTATGCTCATCCCTTAAAAGCGCCAAACGCCGTAGTGCTGACTGCCAAATTGTAAAACGTCGCGGCAAGCTATTTGTCATCTGCAAATCAAATCCCCGCTTCAAGGCAAGACAAGGTTAAACTTGTCTTGCTTTACCAAAGGTTAAACAACCCTTACATTCCCTTACTTCCATTTCTTTTTAAAATCTAATAACTTGGATATCAATACTTTCGAATAAGGTTATATCCAAGATGAAAAAATCAATTATTGCCATTTCTCTAGCGTCTATTTTCCTTGTGGCATGTAACAAGGCTGAAACACCAAAAACTGACGAGCAAACTCCGCCAGCAGCGACTACAACAGAAACAACGCATGAAGCTGTTGATAGCGCACACACAGCTGAAAACTCTCTCGACTGGAATGGTACCTACAAAGGCGTACTTCCATGCGCTGACTGTGAAGGCATTGAAACTGAACTTGAACTGAATCAAGACAAGACCTTTGAGTTAAAAGAAAAATATTTAGGTAAAGGCGATGGTAAAGCATTCGAAAGTAAAGGTAGCTTCGCCTTTGATACTAAAGATACATCAGTGATTACATTGGATAAAGCTGGCGATGGCCGTAAATATTTCGTTGCTGAAGGTTATCTAAAAGCTTTAGATACAGAAGGTAAAGAAATTACAGGTGAATTGGCAAGTAAATATGAGCTTAAAAAAGAAGCCGACTAAACCTTAAATAATTTAAAAAAGCCCATTTATGAAGTAGGCTTTTTTAAAACAATAAAAAAACCCAGTCATAATGACTGGGTTTTTTTAGAAGATACGAATTACTTCGCAGCAGCTTGAGCAGCAGCAACTTCTTCTGCAAAGCTCATTTCAGCTTTCTTCTCAATACCTTCACCCACTTCGAAACGAACGAATTGAGCTACAACAGTACCAGTCGCTTTCAATACGTCAGCAACTTTCTTGTCGTTGTCGATAACATACATTTGACGATCAAGAGCAACTTCGTTCAAGTATTTTTCAACTGAACCAGTTACCATTTTCTCAACGATGTTCGCTGGCTTACCAGATTCTAACGCTTTCGCTTCAGCAATTTCTTTCTCTTTAGCGATCAAGTCAGCTGGAACAGCTTCAGCATTTACTGCAACTGGGTTGAACGCAGCAACGTGCATTGCAATACCTTTACCAGTGTCAGCATCACCTGTGTAAGAAACAACAACACCGATTTTTAAACCGTGCTTGTAAATAGCCAAGTTTTCGCCTTCAACGATTTGAGCGCGACGAACTTGAATGTTTTCACCGATTTTTTGAACAAGCGCAACACGAGCTTCTTCTACAGTCGCACCGTCTTCAAGCTTAAGTTCAGCAATTTTCGCAGCATCAGTTTCGTTTGCAGCAAGTGCAGCAGTAGCAACTTTATCAGAGAAGTTTTTGAAGTTTTCGTCTTTAGCAACGAAGTCAGTTTGACAGTTAACTTCAACAAGGATTGCTTTGTTACCGTTTTGGATGATAGTGATCGCACCATCAGCAGCAATGTTACCTGCTTTTTTAGCAGCTTTTGCTTGACCTGATTTACGAAGGTTATCAATCGCAAGTTCGATGTCACCGTCTGCTTCTGTTAATGCTTTTTTGCATTCCATCATTGCAAGACCAGTACGGTCACGTAATTCTTTTACCATGCTCGCAGTAACTGCAGTCATGTTGATCTCCTAAAATCGGTAGAAAATAAATCTGTTCAACAAAAACGGCCCAAAGAATCTCTGGGCCGTTTGCAATCTCGACGCTTTAATCTGCCACCATTACATGTCGCAAAAATGACAAGCTTGCGTCAAAACGCATTAAGCCTCAGAAGCGTCTTTAGCAGCGTCGTCGCCTTTTGCTTGTGCATTTGCTTGTGATTGAGCATATTCTTTACCAGCAAGAATCGCATCAGCCATAGCAGAAGCATACAAAGTTACTGCACGGATCGCATCGTCGTTACCCGGAATAACGTAATCAACGTTGTCTGGGTTAGAGTTTGTATCAACGATACCGATTACAGGAATACCTAAGTTTTTCGCTTCTTTGATTGCAATCGCTTCGTGATCAACGTCGATTACAAATAATGCGTCAGGTAAACCACCCATGTTTTTAACGCCGCCTAAAGCACGTTCAAGTTTTTCCATCTCACGAGTACGCTCTAAAGCTTCACGTTTAGTAAGCTTAGCAAAAGTACCGTCTTGAGATTGAGTTTGAAGATCTTTTAAACGGTTGATAGATTGGCGAAGTGTTTTCCAGTTCGTCAACATACCACCTAACCAACGGTGATCTACATATGGTTGACCAGCGCGTTGAGCTTGTTCACGGATGATGTTAGAAGCAGCTCGTTTTGTACCAACGAATAATACTTTGTTCTTTTTGCTCGCTAGGTTGTTAACGAAGTTCAAAGCATCATTTAACGCAGGAACAGTGTGCTCAAGGTTAATGATGTGAATTTTGTTACGCGCGCCAAAAATGTATTGACGCATTTTTGGGTTCCAGAAACGAGTTTGGTGACCAAAGTGTGCGCCTGCTTGAAGAAGGTCGCGCATGCTTACGTTGTAATCTGCCATTTTCTTTACCTTAAAGTTTGGGTTAGGCCTCCATATATCCGCATTCTCCACCTATTGCTAGGCACCCAGAGTAATGTGTCGATATATGTGCGGATTTTTTTACGACTATTATTATCAGATAATTTCGTAAAATATATTCACGAAAAGCATTTGATAAAATAGGCGGCTATTTATACCATAGACGCTTGCAAATTACCAAAAGTTTTTAGAGATCATGAATACAACTTATACAGCCCCTCGTCGATTAATCAAAACACCTGAAGAAATTGAAAAGATGCGTGTTGCTGGCAAATTGGCGGCTGAAGTTCTAGACATGATTAAACCGCATATTAAAGCGGGTGTGAGCACACTAGAACTCGATACAATCTGTCGCAATCATATTGAAAATGTTCAACAAGCAATTCCTGCTTGTGTAGGTTACGGCGCAGCGCCAGGTCGTCCAGCTTTCCAACATTCTATTTGTACTTCGGTCAACCATGTAGTTTGTCATGGTATTCCTTCTGAAAATAAAATCTTAAAGAACGGTGATATTCTTAACATCGATGTAACAGTCATTAAAGATGGTTATCACGGTGACACCAACATGATGTATATCGTGGGTGGTGAAACCTCTATTCTTGCAAACCGTTTGTGTTCAGTCGCTCAAGAAGCGATGTATCGCGGTATGGCAACTGTAAAAGACGGCTCATACTTGGGTGATGTCGGTTATGCAATTCAACAATATGTTGAATCTGAGCGTTTCAGTGTCGTTCGTGAATATTGCGGGCATGGTATCGGTAATGTCTTCCATGATGAACCACAAGTTTTGCATTATGGGCAAAAAGGTACAGGTATGCGTCTGGAAGCAGGCATGACCTTTACAATTGAACCAATGGTTAACGCAGGTGTTTGGCAAACCAAGCTTTTAGGCGATAAATGGACAGTTGTCACTAAAGATCACAAATTATCTGCTCAATACGAGCATACGATTTTGGTAACAAAAACAGGCATCGAAGTTTTAACTGCACGTCCTGAAGAAGACTTGTCTCGTTTTATGTAATTTATTTTGTTTAATTTTTCAAAAAAAAGCTACTTCGGTAGCTTTTTTTATGTCTTCATAATTCCTTCATTAATTTATTTAAATTAAACAAAAAATTTCATAAGTATAACAATTATTTATTTTAACTAAACAAAGCAGATTTAAAAAAGAGTTATGGTGGGCGCAAGAAAAATCCTTACAAACTTTAGGACATGGAGTCCCGAGATGATGAAGAAGTCATTTGCTTGCCTGCTTACAGGTTTATGTGCCCTACCAACAATTACTTTCGCAAACTCACCTTATTTCAGTTTAAAAGATGGTGATGGGTTTAAGCGTTTTTCAGTTTCCGCTGGTTGGTTGCATGCCATGCCACAAGGAAATGGTAATCCAATTAATATCAATACTAGTGTAGCTGAAGGAACAAAATCTAAAGTTGGCGATATTACTGTGGACTCAGTTCTGGGTGCCATAGATCAATCCACTGCCGATGGTAAGACCAAACACGATAAGCTAGAGGGTTTAGTCAACAATATAATCACAAAACCGATTATCACCCATGAAGGTTCTGATGGAAAAAGATATTTAAACGGTGAGGTTGCTGGTGAAGCGACTATTAATGGCCTATCTAATTGGCAAGCCCAAGGAACGGGATTAACCGCCGATAATGTTGATACGCTAGGCATAATGGCAAATTATTTCTTTACCGATAATATTTCACTTGAAGTTAAAGCAGGCATCCCGCCAAAAGTTGATATCAAAGGCGAAGGACAAATTTACGCGCCTTTAACGGGTACAGATACACCAGGGAAAGTTGCGGGAATCATTGATGCTGGATTAATTATTGGAGGTGATTTACCTCTTAAAAAAGATATTCCTATTACCAATCTATCACAAAGTAAAAAAGCTGCTTCAGCAACTGCATGGTTACCCGCTGCAGAAATTCATTATCAATTTGGTAAATCAGGCGTTAATAAATTTAGACCTTACATTGGTGTAGGGGTTATGTATGCTCATTTCACCCATTTAAAACTCGATGGAAATGTGAGCAACGATCTAGTTGCTGCTGGTCATATGATCCAGAACGTACTCGACAACAAAGCAGGCGCTGCACTTGATGGCAAAACCTCCTCAGCCAATCCTAAAATTAAAGTTGAAGCAGATGATGCATGGGCACCAATGGCGACTCTAGGTGCGACTTATGATTTTAATCCAAACTGGTTTGCTGTAGGTTCTGTCACATATGCACCAATGAGTAGCGATGCAAAAATCACTATTTCAGACTCCAATACAGGTAAAGAGTTGATTCGTGCCAATACCAAAATTGATATCGATCCATTAATCACCTATGTCGGTGTCGGCTATCGCTTCTAAGCGTTTTAGCTCATAAAAAAGCAGCAGTTCAATCAGCTGCTTTTTTATTTCCTGATATTTTTAATGGGAAACAAGTTGTTCAAACAAATAGAACTCTAATCGCTTTTTAGAATCGAAATATAAACAGAAGTATTTTAAAATACTTTTCACTTATTCCATGATCATAACAACAATGTCAAACCAACAATTCTCGAAACAGTTGATTTATATGTTGATCGGAAGTGCACTGATCCTTGCACTTTCCCTCGGCGTACGTCATGGCTTTGGCTTATACCTTGTCCCAATGAGTGATGCATTTGGCTGGGGACATCATATTTTTAGTTTTGCCATCGCCTTACAAAATCTGATTTGGGGTGCAGCACAGCCCTTCACAGGTGCAATTGCAGATAAATATGGCACCAAAAAAGTAGTTGCAGCGGGTGGCTTACTCTATGCCATCGGCTTGATCATGATGGCATTTAGCTCGACAGGATTGTTGCTTAATCTCAGCTTGGGGCTTGTGATTGGATTAGCCTTATCGGCAACATCATTTACCGTGCTGCTTTCAGCCGTTGGTCGTGCGGCCCCGCCAGAAAAACGCAGTATGGTGATGGGGATTGCCAGTGCAGCGGGTTCATTCGGTCAATTTATCATGTTGCCATCAACCTTGCTGTTACTTAAAAGCATTGGCTGGTCCTCCGCACTCCTCGTCAGTGCATTCGCAATTGCATTCATTGTTCCTTTGGCATGGTTATTAAAATCCCCTACTTCGACAGCACCGAAAGCACTGAATCAACCCAGTCTCGGCTTTAAACAGGTTTTAGAAATTGCCAGCAAGCACAAACCTTTTTGGTGGTTATCCTTAGGTTTTCTGGTTTGTGGTTTCCAAGTGGTATTTCTAGGTGTGCATTTACCGGGTTATTTGATCGATCATGGCTTTGATGCCACCACAGGCACTATATTCTTGGCACTAGTGGGTCTATTTAATATTGTTGGGACCTATGGAGCTGGCTGGTTAGGCGATCGTTATTCAAAACCCAAACTGCTGATGTTACTGTACGGGCTACGTGGTATCGCGATCATTGCCTTCCTGTTATTACCGCTCAGTATATTTACAGTTTATAGCTTTGGGATCATCATGGGATTGTTATGGCTTTCAACCGTGCCATTAACCAATGGTATTGTTGCCAATATGTTTGGAGTAAAATATTTATCAATGTTGAGCGGCATTGTGTTTTTTACCCATCAAATTGGTTCATTCTTTGGTGGCTGGTTAGGTGGTGTTAATCATGATCTCGCAGGCAACTACAATATGATCTGGCTTGCCTGTTTGCTGTTAAGTGCTTTTGGTGTAGTGATTCATCTTTTCGTGAATGAAGAGGCTGTTATTCATGACTAATATTGAACGAAATTTTAAAATTTTACTGATTGGATGTGTGCTTTGTTTAATCAGTTTTTCAATCTTGATCTGGTTTCAAACACCTGATCTGTTTGAATATTTCAACCAAGCCTTTTGTGCACACTAAACAAGTATGTCAGTGTTTTACACTTGTCATCTAATGATCAAAAAATTGTCATAAAAAGATAAAAATTAAATGGTTTAATGAAAAATAAAAAACCTACAAAACGCAAAAAGCTTGCTGACCTCATCGTCAGCAAGCTTTTTTATTGTACCTACAAAAAGGGCCGCTTTAAGCGACCCTGATTGGATAGAAACCATTAATTTTATTACTGATGTTTCGGCAACGGAATATATTGAGATTGTGCATTTTGCTGGACTTTACGCTCGCCCACTTTCACCTGTAAGGTTTGCTGCTTCCCTTCACGCTCAACAACCACATCGATCAAGCTTCCTGGGTCTTGCAGAGCCACATAGTTGATTAAATGTGAAGCGGAAGAAATCTGCTCGTTATTGACTTGAATAATCTTGTCACCACGTTTAATTCCAGCTACGTCTGATGGTCCTTCACGCAATACATCAGCAACCGTGACACCAATCGGTTTAGCAGCCAAGACATCTTCATCGAGATTATTTGGAATTAAACTAATGCCTAACCAGCCACGCACTACACGACCATCTTTCAGGATTGAATTAAGGACTTGTTGACAAACCTTCGCAGGAATCGCAAAACCAATCCCCAATGAACCTCCAGACTGAGAGAAGATCGCTGTATTAACACCAATCAGATTCCCTGCCACATCAATCAATGCACCGCCAGAGTTACCTGGGTTAATTGCCGCATCGGTTTGAATAAAGTCTTCATAGGTATTGATTCCCAAGTCAGAACGGCCCGTCGCTGAGATGATCCCTTGAGTTACGGTTTGACCAACACCAAATGGATTACCAATCGCGAGCACTACATCACCCACTTCGTTACCACTCAATTTGAACGGTAAAACTGGCAATTTATCTAACTCGATCTTGATCACAGCCAAATCCGTATCAGGATCTGTACCAATCACTTTCGCTTCAGCACGGCGACCATCATGCAGCGCCACCACAATATGTTCAGCCTGAGCAATCACGTGATTATTTGTGAGGATATAACCATCAGCACGTACAATCACCCCAGAACCCAGACTGTTTTCATTTTGAGGCTGTTGCGGCACTTGATTGCCAAAGAACTCGCGAAATACAGGATCATTCAATAATGGATGATTCATCTGTTTTACTTTCTGCGTGGTAAAAATATTCACCACGGCAGGCGCAGCCACTTTGACCGCAGCACTATAGGAAACCACCCCACCTGCACGTGATGTATCAATGAGAGGCTCAACCTTTTCTGCTGGCATTTTTACCCCGTCAGCCGCAACAGTTGGTTTCGGTTGATGTGATTTCTGCCAAGCCAGAAAACTAAATATAACAAGAATGAGTAATACCCAAGGTAACCATGTAAATGCACGGCGCACGTCTATTATCCTCTAGGCGAAATTATGTTATGAACGTAATTTATTGAAGAACTGGAAGTTTCCACTATTGTAAAGTAAATTGCTTAAAATCAATGCAAAAGTTAAAAAAGTTTTGTCTAGCTTTAGTTACATTTAAAAATATGTTTTTATTGACGTCTATAAAAGCTGTTAATCATTTGAGGAATCGCATGGCAAATTTGCATGATATTGTGCACTGGTGTAATCAAACTTTAAAAGCAAATGAGTTTAAAGACTATGCACCAAATGGCTTACAAATTGAAGGCAAAGCCGAAGTCAATAAAATTTTATGTGCTGTGACCGCTTCTGAAGATGCAATTGATGCAACCATTGCTCAGCAGGCAGATGCCTTACTGGTTCATCACGGCTATTTTTGGAAAGGCGAACCCTACCCGATTACAGGCATGCGTGGCAATCGCATTAAAAAACTGATCCAAAATAATATTTCTTTGATTGCCTATCATCTGCCTTTAGACGCACATCCAAGTCTGGGCAATAACGCAGCGATTGCTGATTTAATCGGTTTGCAAAATCTTGAAGCATTGGATACATCGGAAAAACATCCGATTGGCAATATTGCTTATCTAGACAATGCATTGAGTCCTGAGCAATTCAAGGCAAAATTACAGGCTATTTTTGACTTTGACATTATTCATCTGCCAACTGATAAAACGACGATCCAAAAAGTAGGCTTTTGCACAGGCGCAGCTCAGGATTTTATTGGCAAAGCAGCGCAAGAAAATTGCGATGCCTATATTTCTGGTGAAGTCAGTGAGCGTACTTTCTATGAAGCCAAAGAGTTAGGTGTTCACTATTTCGCTTGTGGTCATCATGCGACTGAACGTTATGGTGTTCAGCGTTTAGCACAAGCAATTGCAACGCAGTTTGCCATTGAATCTGAGTATTTTGAACTCAACAATCCGATCTAAACTTTCTCAAGTTTATGCAATTGAGTGAGACTCTTTTCACTCAATTGTATTTCGCCAATCCTTAAGTAGCATGCAGATCAATTATCTGCTGATCCCAAGTATCTCTATTCAACCTACAGCCAGATTTTAAAGCGTAAATAAGTACGTGCTTTAGACCATTTACTCATCCCCCATCCAACCTATAAATAAAATTTATTTTTAATTCATTTTCACCCATAAAAAAGTAGCGAATAAATGTATTGATTATCATTTGCATTTAAACAAATAATAAAAGCGCTTTAATCCATCGTTATAAAACTACATTGATTACAAAAGGAATCAAACACATGGCCTATTCTTTACCTGCGCTTCCTTATGCTTATGATGCACTCGAGCCCAATATTGATACCAAGACAATGGAAATTCATCATAGTAAACACCATCAGACCTATATCAATAATATTAATGGCGCAATTGAAGGCACAGAATGGGAAAAACTTTCAGTGGAAGAACTGGTTGCTAAAGTCAATGAAGTTCCTGCTGAGCTTAAAAACATGGTCATCAACAATGCTGGCGGACATGCCAATCACTCACTGTTCTGGACGGTCATGAGCCCGCAAGGTGGCGGAACGCCTACAGGTGATATTGCGGAAGCAATTGATCAGCAACTCGGTGGCTTTGATGCATTCAAGGATGCTTTTACCAAAGCGGCGATTAGCCGTTTCGGAAGTGGTTGGGCGTGGTTGAGTGTGACACCTGTAGGTAAAATTGTAGTAGAAAGCAGCGCCAATCAGGACTCTCCACTGATGCATGGTCATACCCCTATTTTAGGACTGGACGTATGGGAACATGCTTATTATCTAAAATATCAAAACCGTCGCCCTGAATATATTGCTGCGTTTTATAATGTGGTGGATTGGGATGAGGTCAATCGCCGCTACCATGAGGCATTAAAAGCAATAAAAAATTGATTTTAAATAATAAAGTTAAAAATTTATTCTTGATCAAGGTAGATTAGAGTCATCAAAAAGATAAACTTAAAGATTCATTGGCTCTAATTCTATCTTGTGTATGGTATATGTCTCAGATGGAAATTTTTTGCATATTTTGTGTATTAAAAGACTGCCCTATTGCATGCAGAATCATTTACAATAAAAGCACTTAATGTAAAACCCAGCAAATTTGCAAGGAATGAAACATGACAACCATTACTTTACCTGCACTTCCATATGGCTATGACGATCTAGCGCCACATATCACTCGCGAAACTTTAGAATACCATCACGACAAACACCACAATACTTATGTTGTTAACTTAAACAACTTAATCAAAGGTACTGACCTTGAAGGCAAAACGTTAGAAGAAATCATCAAAGCTTCTGCTGGTGATGCATCTAAAGCAGGTATCTTCAACAACGCTGCTCAAGTATGGAACCACACGTTCTACTGGAACAGCATGAAGCCAAACGGTGGTGGTAAACCTACAGGTGCGATTGCAGCGAAAATCGACGAAGCTTTTGGTAGCTACGAAAAATTTGCAGAAGAATTCACTGCTGCTGCAACAACTCAATTCGGTTCAGGTTGGGCTTGGTTAGTTGCTGACGAAGTAAACGGTAAATTATCTATTACTAAAACTGCCAATGCAGACACCCCACTTGCTCACGGTCAAATCGCTGTATTGACAATCGACGTTTGGGAACATGCTTACTACATCGACTTCCGTAACTTACGTCCAAAATACATCGCGACTTTCTTAGAAAGCTTAGTAAACTGGGACTATGCAAATGCTAAACTTGCAGGTCAACCAGCAGGTGTTGAGAAATAAGTTTTTATTTCTTCATTAAAAAAACTGCTCTTGATGAGCAGTTTTTTTTATATCTATATTTTTCAACAGTTCACCCCTTTCAATCATTCTATGAGCATCCATTTATCTAATAAATAAAAAGCTCGCTCGCCTATCTTTATTCATCTTCTAAATACAACACTGCTGCTCATTTATAATTATAAAAAACTGTTTCTCACCCTTCCTAAATCAAAGATTTATTTTGAACCATGCATTCTTTAAACCTTTAAACAATAAAAAACCCTGCTTTCGCAGGGTCTTTTTGAATCAGTTCAGTGCTTAGTGAGCAGCGAATTGGTTCATTGTGTTTTTAGCATCATCATGTGCTTTAAGTGCGTTGTCACCAGAGAAGATTTCTTTGTGATCATCACCGATGTCAGAACCCGCCATTGCTTGGTGTTTAACACAAGCGATACCGCCACGGATTTCTTTACGTTGTACGCCAGCAACATAAGCCAACATACCTTCAGTACCGAAGTAACCTTGTGCAAGCTCATGCGTAGAAAGAGCAGCAGTGTGGTAAGTCGGAAGTGTGATCAAGTGATGGAACACACCCGCTTCACGAGAAGCGTCTGCTTGGAAAGTACGGATCTTAGCATCAGCATCAGCAGCTAATTCAGTATTGTCATACTCAGCGCTCATTAATTTAGCACGGTCGTATGCAGAAACGTCTTTACCTTCAGCAACCCAACGGTCGTAAGCTTGTTGACGGAAGTTTAAAGTCCAGTTGAATGATGGGCTGTTGTTATAAACAAGCTTCGCATTTGGAACTGTTTCACGTACACGGTTAACCATGTGAGCGATTTCTTCTACGTTTGGAGTCGCAGTTTCGATCCAAAGAAGATCAGCACCATTTTGAAGGCTAGATACACAGTCAAGTACAACACGGTCAATTTGAGTGTCAGGACGGAACTGATATAAACCAGAAGCTAAACGCTTAGGACGATGTAATTTACCATCACGCTTGATCAGGATTTCATCTTCTTGAGCATCAGCGATGTCAATTTCAGTTGTATCTAAGTAGCTGATATATTGAGAAGCGATGTCGCCTGGCTCTTTAACCACTGGGATTTTTTGAGTCAAGTCAGCGCCTTCAGAGTCAGTACGCGCAACGATGATACCGTCATCAAGACCCATTTCTAAGAATGCATAACGTAATGCATGGATTTTAGCGATGAAGTCTTCGTGTGGAACAGTTACTTTACCAGCTTGGTGACCACATTGTTTTGCGTCAGATACTTGGTTTTCGATTTGAAGTGCACATGCACCAGCTTCGATCATTTTCTTAGCAAGTAAGTAAGTCGCTTCTTCGTTACCGAAACCAGCGTCGATGTCAGCAATAATTGGCACAACGTGAGTTTCAAAGTTGTCGATTTGAGCAGTGATTTCAGCTGCTTTAGCAGTATCACCTGCTTCTTGTGCTTTTTTAAGTGCACGGAATAAATCGTTTAATTCTTTTGCATCAGCTTGACGTAAGAAAGTGTAGATTTCTTCGATCAAAGCAGGAACAGATGTTTTTTCATGCATTGATTGGTCTGGAAGTGGACCAAATTCTGAACGAAGTGCAGCAACCATCCAACCAGAAAGGTAGATATAGCGACGTTCAGTTGTACCGAAGTATTTTTTGTTCGCAATCATTTTTTGTTGTGCGATGAAACCGTGCCAGCAACCTAATGATTGAGTATATTTGCTAGAATCGGCATCATAAGCAGCCATATCACGACGCATAATCGCAGCTGTGTATTTAGCAATGTCTAAACCAGTTTTGAAACGGTTTTGTAGTTGCATACGAGCAGCATCTTCAGGACTAATATCTGCCCAAGTATTGCCAAATTTTGCTTTTAATTCGCGGATTGCATCAATCGCTGTTTGATATGTAGTCATGATCTATTCCTTTGAGGATTGGCATCGAACGGGGGCTAAAAATCCTGATTTTATTTAGTCTAGATTTCAAGCGCCTCATCAACATGAATCAAAGCTTAGTCTTTGGCAAGCGATTTATCCAATATTCTAGCTTAATCTTCGGTATTTTCTTAGAAAATGTATGTATAGGCTTTTATCAAAACCCTCAAAAATACAACATAAGCAATTGTTTTTAATTGATTTTAAAGATACAACAAAATATGTAAAAAGCCTATTTCAGGCCATTTTTCTAGACTGATCAGTTCAAAAAATGCGAAAAAACAGGCGCTCAAATCGTAAAAAGATATAAATTTCCACCCTATTTTATGCCTGCTCTAAAAAAGTAATTGAGCTAAAATTAACCGATCTGAATTTAATAAATTAACTCAATGTGCCAAGTTCCATGACACACCTTATGGCTGTTGCTTTTATGTAGGATTAAGTTACACAAAAGGCTTTAGATATGTCATAATTCAACACAATTTAAGGATTTTATTTTCGGTATTTTTTTTATGAATCTGGAGCGGGTCGATCTTAATTTATTAATTTATCTTGACGTACTTCTTCGTGAAAAAAATGTCACACGCGCCGCAGAGCAACTCGGTGTTACCCAGCCTGCGATGAGTAATATTTTACGTCGTTTACGTAACTTATTTAATGATCCCCTACTGATTCGCTCTTCTGAAGGTATGACGCCTACTGAGCGTGCATTGGAATTACAACCTCGTATTCGCGATGCGCTGTCAGATCTTTCCATGATTTTAGAACCGCGTACCGAATTCCGTCCTTATACCAGTACTCGTGTGTTTCGTATCATGACTTCGGATTATGCCGAAGCAACCTTAGTGCCTCGCCTTGTCAAGGCATTACGTTCGGAAGCGCCAAATGTTGTACTTGATTTCTTAACGCCAAGTGATGTGTCTTATCGAGACATGGAGCAAGGTAAAGTTGATCTCGCCATTAACCGCTTCAATGAAATTCCACAAAGTTTCCATCAGGTTCTGGTCTGGCGCGATAGCTTTAGCTGTATTTTAAATGACAAACACCCTGCTGTGACTCACTTAAACCTGAAAAGCTATTTAGATGCACAGCATATCTGGGTATCAAAAACAGGAATGGGTGTGGGCTTCGGTGTGAATCCGGATAAACAGGCAGGTCTTGGCTGGATTGATCAGGCTTTAGAACGTATTGGTCAACGCCGTAAAATTTCAGTGTTTACCCGTCATTATCAAATGCCAGCACTGTTAGCACAAAATGTAGATTTGATTGCGACCTTGCCAACACGTATGGCACGTTTGCAAACACAGAATCCCAAACTGGTTATAAAGGATCCTCCATTTTATATTCCTGAATTTGAATTAAAAATGGCTTGGTGTCCTTTACTGCATCATCATCCTGCACATCGTTGGTTAAGACAGCTTATCCTGTTTGTTGCACGACAGATGATCGAGGAAGAGAATCGTGAATTTCTCTTAAATAACTCACAGTTTTCACAATACTAGAATATTGCTCTATAATAATATTTAATTCCCTATGGATATGCTTGTTTCTTAAGCGAAATTGTTATAACGAGGTAATGATTTGATTACCTCTGTTCTTTTTTGTGTTACAACATATTCATAATAATATGCACCACAGGTGATGTGTGAGTCTCTTCCAAAATATTATTGTTATCGCCCTGCTTATTTCAGCAGCAGGCTTTTTATCACTCACAGAAATTGCTCTCGCTGGCGCTAGAAAAGTTAAATTAAAAATTTTGGCCGAATCTGGCGAAACCCGCGCACAAAAAGTTTTAGATCTACAAGAACAATCTGCTGACTTCTTCGCAGCCTCGCAAATTGGTTTAAATGCTGTTGCAATCTTAGGTGGTATTCTCGGTGAAGCAGCCTTCCGACCTTTCTTCGTTGACCTGATTGTACGGGTTTATTCAGGCCCTTGGTTAGAGACGATTGGTTTTGCCCTTTCCTTCACCATGGTCACTTCTCTATTCATTTTATTTGCCGATCTTATGCCAAAACGTTTGGCAATGATTGCGCCAGAAAAAATTGCCATTAGCGTGATCGAGCCGATTCAGATTTTTATTAAAATCTGCAAGCCGTTGGCATGGGGCATCAATGCGATTGCCAATCTGCTATTCCGCTTATTTAAGGTCAATACCATTCGTGATGACAATATTACCTTTGATGATATTTCAGCAGTCATGGATGCAGGTGCACAAGCTGGGGTTTTACAAAAGCAAGAACATCATTTTATTGAAAACGTGTTTGAACTCGAAGAACGTACTGTTCCTTCAAGTATGACCACACGTGAAAATGTGGTGTTTTTCACCCTAACAGAACCTGAAGATAGTATTCGTCAAAAACTGGGTGAATATCCTTATTCAAAATTTCTGGTTTGTAATGAACATATTGATCAGGTGATCGGCTATGTCGATGCCAAAGATATTCTGGTTCGCATTCTCAATAAACAGTCTTTTACACAACTGAATGAATCGACTATTCGTAATGTGTTAATGATTCCAGATACCTTAACCCTGTCAGAATTACTAGACCGCTTCCGCTCAACCAAAGAGAAATTTGCGGTCGTCATTAATGAATATGCCTTGGTTGTTGGAGTGATTACCCTGAGTGATATCATGATCACAGTCATGGGTGATTGGGTCACTCCAATGGATGAAGAACAGCAGATTATTAAACGCGACAATCATTCTTGGTTAATTGATGGCGGCACACCAATCGAAGACGTCAAACATGTTTTGGAAATTGAAGAGTTTCCTGAAAATGAGAATTACGAAACTATTGCTGGCTTTATTATGTATCGCCTACGTAAGATCCCGCGTCCTGCTGATGCCGTAGAATATGCTGGATTCAAGTTTGAAGTGGTCGATATTGACCATTATAAAATTGACCAATTACTTGTCACACAAGTTTTACCAAGTCAGGAAAATGAGCCTCTCACCCATTCCGAAGACTAAGCAAAGATGAAAAATAAAAGCCCGATTTACGGGCTTTATTTACTTCATTACAAACCAGATCAGAACAGCCAATATCACAATAATAAAGACAATAACCTTTATTCCACCACGACTTTTCTGCGCCAACTGCTCCTGCACATGGGCCTGTTCATGTGGATGTTCTTGCAAATACTGATCGATTAAATCTTTTGATTCCTTCAAACCCAATCCTGTTTGCTCACGTGTAATCTTGATGGCATCAATCAATTGCCCTTCACGTAACACATTTAATGCTTCAGGTGGAATACGAGGAAATGAACTCATAAACTAACAATCCTTGTTATGTTTGACGATGAGCAGAACGGGCTACTATCCCCGCTTAGTTTCCGCCGAGTTGTGCCAACAATGTATCCAAAGTCGCTTGATAATGGATGGTAATATCTTCTGCTAAAATCTTATACGCATTGTCGAATTGAACCATTGGCCAGCCTTCTTTCCAAAATGGAAAAATATTGTGCAAGTCATGGGTCACCATCGCATCTTCACGATCAATGGCCTGTGCAACCTGAGCAAGCACCTGTGCAGTTTCTGCACCATCAATGGCTAAATAATCAATTCCACGCGCTTTTAAAATGCGAATACGGTCTTTTTTATAACGGATTTTTTTAGCCTGACCAGAATTCAAGCCCAATGCCAATGTCACAGCTTCAACGAACTTGTCTTCAAAACTTGTATTCAGTGCAACCAAAGCTTGTTTATGTGCTTCTTGACGACCAGCTTTCCCCCCATTACGGATAATCTCATTTGCTTCCGTATCCAGCTTATCTTTTTTCATAGACTGTAAAATGTCTAAAACTTCGATATCGCTTAAAGATTCAGGAGATTGCTCAATCATGGGAGACCTTATACACATAAATAAAGAAACATTGTCTCATAAAAGCGTTATCAAAGCAGAATAAAAATGAAAATTGGCATTCTATCTGCATAATTTTTTATATCGGTTTCCAAAATTTACCTCAACGAGCTCAGGTTGCTTTTAGAAGATTGATGAATTAGTTTGCTAATTTACTTTTACCCTGATAATATTATTTTACCCGTATAAAACTATTTAAATAAAATGAATACTCAAAATACCTATACTGCTTTTTCAGGTCACACGCTGATTGCTCAAGCGCAACTTCCTGACATTGCATTAAAGCTCAAACATCTTTCTGAAACTGCCGAGAATATTTTGATTTTCAATGATCAAACTGGCCGACAAATTGATCTTGATCTTTCTGGCTCTGAACAAGAAATCCAACAACGTTATAGCGAGCCTGAGCCAGCAAAGAAAGTTGGGCGACCGAAGCTCGGCGTTATCTCTCGTGAAATTACTTTACAGAAAAAACATTGGGACTGGTTAGACCAACAGAGTGCCAGTGCATCAGCCGTGATTCGAAAGCTGATAGATAAGGAATTGAATGACCCAGCATCTGAAAGCAATATCATGCTTGCCAAGCAAGCCACTGATCGCTTTATGTCGGCGATGTTAGGCAACATGCCCAATTACGAAGAAGCAACTCGTGCTTTGTATCAGGGTGATCAGGCTGTTTTCTTAAAACTAATTAAAAACTATCCTTTAGATCCCCAACAATATATTTGTAGATTATCCATGCATGCCTTTTAAAAAGGCAGCTTTGATTTATTAAGAAGCCCCTATTGCAGGGGCTTTTTTCAGGCCAAGTTTTTCTTTTCTTTATACTCTTTTACCTTTCGATCACTCACATCCTCTGGATAACAATAAGGTGTGTATCCGCCTGCACGGTTATAGGCACTACGTTTTCCACAGCGACTGCCATTACGTGCAGTGTTATAGGGGCATGGGCAATTACCTGGATAGCTCTCGATAGATTCTTGAATAATTTTTCGTTTAATTGCCGCTGTGCTATTCCCTACCTGTTTGGCCTCAACATTAAAAGCCAGACATAAACCCATTAAAAATAATATTTTTTTCATAAATACCTCTCTAAGGCAGGCATTGTATAGAGAAATATTTTATGTGAAATATCATATATATTTTAAATGATTTATTATTAGACGGTTAAAGCCATAAGCATAAAAAAACCCGCTTACGCGGGTTTTTTTCAAATCAATTCAGTCTATTAAAGACGAACCAATTCCACTACTTTCTCAGCGGCTTCTTCAACTGTTTCAGCAGTAATATCTGTATCTGTACCGTCCACAGTCGTTGTAATAACCACCACACCTGTTTCACGTAACAATGCAATTTGCTCAGCCGTTAAATTAGCTTTTGCAATCGCAACCACACCCTGTTGGATCAATAAACTCTCTAAAGCTTGAGCTTTCTCAATCAACTGCGCAGAAACACCAATTACCGCAGGCTTTTGACCTAAACGGGCAGCACGATCTTCCGCAGTCACAGGATTGCTATGTGCAGTCCATTCAACTGCCGCTTCAACCATACCTGCACCAACAGTCACGTTGCTTAAACGGTCAATAAAGATAAATGAACCTGTATAACGGCTGTCTTGATATTGATCAAAGACCACTGGTGCATCAAACTCAACCACTACATCCGCAATTGCATTCAGTTCAAGCTCTTCAACTTGCGTATGCTCTAATGTATTTACATTGACACGGAAGTTAATTGCAGTGACTTTAGCCGGAACAGTTTGCGTACCAATTTTGACGTTGTAAAGCTTACCTTTCACCAATGGATGTTCATTCATCCAGACCACTGAAGCACGTACACTACGTGAAATCAAAGGCTGCTCGCCCGCACGGACTAAAACGTTACCACGAGAAATATCAATTTCATCATTTAAAGTTAAAGTCACGGCCTGACCTGCAACGGCCTGCTCAAGATTGCCATCAAAAGTGACAATCTCTTTCACCGTTGATTTCTTGCCTGATGGCAATGCAACAATCTCATCACCTACATTGATTGCACCTAATGCAATCGTTCCAGCAAAACCACGGAAATCAAGGTTTGGACGGTTTACATACTGAACTGGGAAACGGAATTCATGTTTATTTGATTCGCGCTTAATTTCCACAGACTCAAGAATGCTCATCAAGGTTTGACCCTTGTACCATGGCGTACTTGCAGATGGATTAACAACGTTATCGCCATTCAATGCCGAGATTGGCACGAATAAAATATTCTCAGGACGACGATCGCCGAGTTGGCTTACGAATGCATCATATTCAACCTGAATTTCGTTGAAACGTGCTTCAGAGAATTCAACCAAGTCCATTTTATTGATCGCAACAACGATATTTTTAATACCGAGTAAGCTAGCAATAAATGAATGACGGCGAGTTTGGGTTTGCACACCATAACGCGCATCAATCAGGATAATGGCAAGGTCGGCAGTGGATGCACCTGTTGCCATGTTACGCGTGTATTGTTCATGTCCAGGTGTATCTGCAATGATGAACTTACGCTTTTCAGTAGAAAAATAGCGATAAGCCACGTCAATAGTAATACCCTGCTCACGTTCAGCCTGTAAACCATCAACCAGCAAAGCAAGGTCAGGTGCATCACCTGTTGTTCCCACTTTCTTACTATCGCGTGTTACAGCTTGCAATTGATCTTCATAAATCAATTTTGAATCGTAAAGTAAACGACCAATTAAAGTACTTTTACCATCATCGACGTTACCGCAAGTCAAAAAGCGCAATAAGTCTTTTTGTTCATGTTGTTTTAAATAACCCAAGATATCTTGGCTAATAAGATCTGATTGATGAGACATTGCTCAAAACTCCACATATTCTTTAGAAATCGCTTTTAATCTCCCTAAATCCCTCTTTTAAAAAGAGGGACTTGCTTAAGGAAACTAGAAATAACCTTCTTGCTTTTTCTTTTCCATCGAGCCCGCTTCATCGTGGTCAATCATACGACCCTGACGCTCAGAACTGGTTGCTAAAAGCATTTCCTGAATAATTTCAGGCAAGGTATCTGCTTCAGACTCAACTGCCCCTGTTAACGGATAACAGCCAAGTGTACGGAAACGTACCGATTTCATTTGTGGAACTTCACCCTCTTTTAAGCGCATACGTTCATCATCCACCATGATCAACGTGCCACTGCGTTCAACCACAGGACGAACTGCAGAGAAATAAAGAGGAACAATCTGGATATTTTCCAGATAAATATATTGCCAGATATCCAACTCAGTCCAGTTCGATAATGGGAATACACGAATACTCTCACCCTTGTTCACTTTACCGTTGTAAAGATTCCAAAGTTCTGGACGCTGGTTCTTAGGATCCCAACGATGCTTATTATCACGGAACGAATACACACGTTCTTTGGCACGTGATTTTTCTTCATCACGACGAGCGCCACCAAATGCAGCATCAAACTGATACTTATCCAAGGCTTGCTTTAAACCTTGGGTTTTCATGATGTCGGTATATTTTGAACTACCGTGATCAAATGGATTGATCCCTGCATCACGACCTTCAACATTTTGATGAACGATCAAATCAAAGCCGTGTGTTTTTGCCATATTGTCACGGAAAGCGATCATGTCTTTAAACTTCCAGCCTGTATCTACATGCAGCAGCGGGAATGGAAGTTTTGCTGGATAGAACGCTTTGAGTGCAAGATGTAACATCACTGCTGAGTCTTTACCAATTGAGTAAAGCATCACAGGATTTTCAAATTCGGCTGCAACTTCACGAATAATATGAATACTTTCTGCCTCAAGTTGCTTGAGGTGCGTTAATCTATTTTCAGTCATGTACAATTTCCCCCTTATCCATGCTATCCATAAAATCTATAAGTGGTATCAAACCACCACTTTGAAGACTGTGTGGAGGAACGAGTGCCATAACAACTCCAATTTTTCATAATATCGAGATTCTTACTCGCGCTACTTTCACGATCGAGTAAAGGATATTCATTATAATAATTTAGATTCGATTCTTTAGCTTGTTTTTTCATATCAATATGCAAAATTATGATATGAAAATAAGTTTATGAAATATCAATACAACCACTTTCACATGAATAAATTAAAAAAAGAAGCCCATCTGGACTTCTTTTTTGTCGGCTCAACTTTGTTTAAAAGCGGAACATTTTTGTTTCTAATGGAATTTCAACACCTACAGAAACACCACCATCACTGCCATGTAGGTCAGAATCACTTACCCAACCATTCACTTTCAATGGAATTGTTGGTTTTAGATAATGTGTCCAGGTTACATCTAAACCTTTAATCTTATCTGCTTTAGGAAATGCATCATTATTCAATTCGACACGGCGTGTTTGACTGACATCTGCATAGAGCAAACGTCCACTCAGGCGGTTCATCACATCAAAACGAATATCACCACCAACCGAATACATTTGACCATCGCCACCCATTGCATGACCTAATGGGAACCCATGCTGGTAGTAACCATCTTTATATGTGGTATGGCTATATGAAATGCCTTTTGCTTCGCCGTTGGTACGTGTGTCCGCCCATTCAGCATAGAGTTGGTACGGCATATTTTTATAGCTTGATGAGAAATCAGCACCACCGAGGTACATATATTTTGCAGGTAGACCACCCGCTTCATCTTCACCTACAAATTGTGTATATAAACTGACTGGCACATTAAATAATGGTTGTAAGAATAAGCGACCATCAAAGCCCGCAATCTGGTTAGATGGATCTTCTTTACCTGTACCACCATTGTCTTTAGTGCCTGTCCAAGCATCCCACAATGAGCTAAAGCTTTCAGGCCGTCCTTCTCCACCCCACTGAATCGCACGTGAAGCACCGAGTTCTAAGGCTGGAAATGGTCGTGCAGTTAAGCGCAAACCAATTAATTTTGTGTCTGGAACAGCTTTATAGTCATCTAACTGACCAGCAAAAGCCTGATATTGCCACGGCCCAATCCAAGACAACCATTTGGTTTCAAATGCATCTTGAACTGCACGTTGCATTGTCACGCCATATACTGGACGGCTGGCATCACCACGAATCAAGCTACCATCATGTCCCGGCCCCCAATAAGTCGGAATTTGACCAGCGACAATCCATTGGTTCCAAAGTTTACCTGCGATATACGAACCTTCGACATTGACGTCGTTTCCATTATCAATCAATGGATCTTTCTCTCCATTGACACGCAGTTTGGCATCCCAATTCTCACCACCTGCATTAAACTCAACAGCTGCCTGATATTGAGATTTCTGGTTATCACCAAAAGCCTGAGGAACAGTTTTAAGATCAGTCCCTGCATGCAAACCGACTTTGACTGTTTCATTATCTGCCTGTAATGCATTCAATACAGAGTTAATGACTTTCTGCTGCGTATTATTGCTCACTTTTGCTTGTGACAATGCACGTTGAATTTCATCACCGCTCATTGGCCAAGTCGATGTACTGATTTGAATGACACCTTGCTGGTTTAACCAGTTTAAATCCGTTCTTAAATTTTCATCGTTGAGTACAAGACCCTGAGCAAATACTGGAGAAGAAAGAGCAGCAAATAATGCGATACAAAGCGATTTTTTTAAAAACATGTCCAGACTGTTCTCAAATTTATTTATGGACACATGATCGTTGGTTTATGAGCACATTTCAATCGTCAAACGAAACAATTACATTTTTTAACATGCAGGATAAAATTGACAATAATTGATGCCTGTCAGTAACATTTATTTCACCTATAACACGACTGAAATCAAATAATGAAAATTATTGCGACATTTATTATTGCGGTAGCAATCTCAATTCCTGCGTTTGCTCAGCCAGCGTCAAACCAATCTGTAAAAGAGTTATTAAAGATAACCAAGTCTGAACAATTTCTTGGTCAAATGAGTCAGCAGATGAATAGCATGATGCATTCAAATATGGATAAGATCACTCAAGGCAAAAAATTAACAACAAAACAAGAACTTGCCATGGTAAATTACTCTCAGGAACTTGGCAAAATTATGCAAGAGGAATTGACATGGGCAAAATTAGAACCAGAAATGATTAAAATCTATGCCGAAGAATTTACCCAAGAGGAAATTGATGGCATGATCCAATTCTATAAAACGCCTGTAGGGCAATCCATGATTGATAAAATGCCAATCGTGATGCAAAAAAGCATGCAAGTGGGCTATAAACGAATGGATAGCGTTACACCTAAAATTATGCAGGCCGCAGAAAAGTTAGCAAAAGAAATGCAAGCTGAATAACTCATTCAAGCATAAAAAAAGCCACGCTAAACGTGGCTTTTTTTAAGGTAAAGCGTATTAATCTTTACGGCGCATATGCGGAAATAAGAGTACATCACGAATACTTGGTGCGTTAGCAAATAACATCACCAAACGGTCAATACCAATACCCTGACCTGCTGTAGGCGGTAAACCATATTCTAATGCTTCAATAAAGTCAGCATCGTAATGCATTGCTTCATCATCACCTGCATCTTTTTCAGCAACCTGTGCTTGGAAGCGCTCAGCCTGATCAATCGGGTCATTTAACTCAGAGAAGCCATTGGCTAACTCACGACCACCGATAAAGAATTCGAAACGATCCGTAATATGCGGATTGTCGTCATTACGGCGCGCAAGCGGTGAAGTTTCAGCTGGATATTCAGTAATGAATGTTGGCTGGCGTAACTTGGTTTCTACCGTTTCTTCAAACACGATGGTTTGCAACTTACCTAAACCAAAACCAGGTTTAACTTGCTCTTTTAACACTTCTTGAGTGAATTTCGCCAAGAACTCACGATCATTGACATTTTCAGGAGTGAAATCTGGGTTATGTTCAAGAATCGCATCAAACATTGAGATTTTCTTGAATGGGCCTTTGAAGCTATAAACTTCGTCACCATACGGCACATCAGTAGTACCTAAAATATCAATTGCCAGCTTTTCAAGCATATTCTCAGTCAATACCATCAAGTCTTTATAGTCAGCATAAGCTTGATAGAATTCGATCATGGTGAATTCTGGGTTATGACGTGTTGAAACACCTTCGTTACGGAAGTTACGGTTAATTTCAAACACACGCTCGAAACCACCAACAACCAAACGTTTCAAATAAAGTTCTGGTGCGATACGGAGATAAAGCTCCATATCCAATGCATTATGATGCGTGACGAACGGTTTCGCAGATGCGCCACCTGGAATCACATGCATCATTGGCGTTTCAACTTCCATGAAACGTTCATTGGTTAAGAATGCACGGATACCCGCTACCACTTTGGCACGAATCTCAAAGGTCTTACGCGTTTCTTCGTTTACAATCAGGTCGAGATAACGTTTACGATATTTCGCTTCAGTATCAGTTAAACCATGGAATTTGTCTGGCAGTGGACGTAGTGATTTCGTCAGTAACTCAAAACCTTCAAGGTGTACATATAAGTCACCTTTACCAGAACGGCCGATATAGCCTTCAGCAGCAATAATATCGCCAAGATCCAGACTCTTGATCGTTTCTAAAATGTCTGCTGGTAAACCTTTACGATCGACATAAAGCTGGATACGACCTGTCATGTCCTGAATCACGATAAATGATCCACGGTTAAGCATCACACGACCAGCAACCTTGACATAAACTTTTTCAGCACCTTCGATTTGTGCTTTATCTTGATCTTTAAATTGTTCTTGCAAATCAGCTGTATAGTTTTCACGTTTAAACGTGTTTGGCCACGGGCTCTTACCCGTTTGTTTTGCAGTCTCTTGGATTTGCTTTAACTTGGCATGACGCTGTGCGATTAAATCGTTTTCGGAAAGTGTTTGTTCAGAAGTCGATTGAGCGTTTTGTTGCGTCATCTCTGCCTCGATTAAGTAAAAAATGAAGTGACATAGAATAGCAGATCACAACCCATTTTCGTATTATTTCAATCAGACAATTCAAAAAAATGAATATTTATCAATTTTGAATCGAGATTACGCAACAGTTGGCCTTGTTAAATCAACATTCTCAGGGCTTATTTTTCAGCCAGATGTTTCACCATGGCGAGTCCCTGATCAAAGCCTTTATTCATAAATTCTACATGCTCTGGCTGAATATCCACTTCAACATGCAGTTGCGTTTCGCCATTAAAATCGAACAACATATATTTTTCCAAGGCGCCTACCCAATCTTTGATTTCATCACTGTCCAGATCTTCCTGACCATTCTTGATCATTCCCAGATGTTTGAACACAACCTCTTTCGGTTCATCCAGACTTTCAATGGTAGAGACCATGCCATTGCCTTTACCATCACCAAAATAGGTTCTCCCCCCTATTTTCCAGTCTGTTTTCATGGTGGAGTCACAGGCAAAGAACTTAGTCCATTCTGGATAACTTTCAGGTGACCAAAGCACCTGCCAGACTTTTTCAGGGGTCGCATAAATTTTAATATTATAAGATAAGGTTTCCATGCGTTATTCTCCTTCTATCGTTGTTTTCTTCATCATAACTTGATTTTGAATGTTTGTTTTTTATACATACTATTTTTATACGATTGGCTTTTTTCATTACATAAGTCCTGAACTTTTGATAAAAATTTAGAGCAATTGCTCAAATAACAAGACTTTCAGATAGAATTGCCATATCGCTTTTTGAATAAATGATTAAACTCTTGCATTTACTTTACTTAAATGTCGTTCTGCGTAAAAATCTAATTCCCGATTAACATAAGTTAGTTCCTCTTGCAGCGATCATAGCGACATTACGGAATAGTTTTACTGAAAGGCAACTTGAGCATACCGATCAGTTTGGAGAGTCACATGAAAAAATATCAATGTATCGTTTGTGGTTGGATTTACGACGAAGCAGAAGGTTGGCCACAAGACGGCATTGCAGCAGGAACCAAATGGGAAGATATTCCTGATGACTGGACTTGCCCAGATTGCGGCGTTTCAAAAGCTGATTTTGAAATGGTTGAAATCTAAAGATTAAAGAAAAAAGACTATGAGAATCATGGTCTTTTTTTCTGAGTGTTCATTTTTAAATAAGAAAATACTGGAGAATATAATGCACCCTATCGTCATCATCGGATCAGGTATGGCTGGATATACCGTTGCACGAGAATTTCGCAAATTAAGCCCAGAACAAGAGCTGGTCATGATCTGTGCGGACGATGCGGTAAATTATGCAAAACCAACATTATCAAATGCCTTTGCAGGTAAAAAAGCACCCGAACAAATTGCGTTAGGCGATGCTGCAAAAATGGCGACCCAATTGAATATGCGCATCGAAGCAGAAACCTGGGTAAAAGAAATCCATGCCGAAAAACATGAAATTATTTTAGAAAAAAATGGCGAAAGTATTACCCAGCCTTATTCAAAATTGGTTCTTGCAGTCGGTGCAAATCCAATCCGTTTAGCAATTGCGGGTGACGGTAGCGAAGACATTCACGTGGTGAACTCACTGATTGACTATCGTACTTTCCGTGAAAATCTGTCGAAACGTAAAGACAAACGTGTTGTGATTCTTGGTGCAGGCCTCATTGGCTGTGAATTTGCCAATGATTTACTGCACAGTGATTATGAAGTAACGGTCATTGATCTTGCACCACAGCCTTTAGGTCGTTTATTGCCAAACCATGTGGCAGATGCATTTAGAACCAATTTAGAACAGGCAGGTATTAAATTTGCCCTGTCAACGACCGTTGAAAAAGTCACGAAAATTAATGATGGCGAAGACTATGCAGTCACTTTAGCCAATGGTCAAACCTTAGTTGCAGATATTGTCCTTTCTGCAATTGGTTTACAGCCAAATATTGCTTTAGCTAAGGCAGCAGACATCCAAACTAGTCGTGGCATCATTACCAATACTTTATTAGAAACCAATCAGGCTGATATTTATGCCGTGGGTGACTGTGCTGAAGTGAATGGTACTTTGCTTCCATTCGTCATGCCGATCATGCAACAAGCCCGTGCCTTAGCAAAAACCCTGAGTGGTCAAAGTACTGCTGTTCACTACCCTGCCATGCCAGTCGCAGTGAAAACCCCTGCCGCACCATTAACCGTATTACCAGCACCACTGGATGTTGAGGTGAACTGGGAAACTGAAGAATTTGAAGATGGGATGCTTGCGAAAGCCGCAGATGGCGAAGGTACCTTAAGAGGATTTGTCCTATTAGGTGCAACTGCGGGTAAACAACGTTTAACCTTAACCAAACTGGTTCCGGACTTGATTCCAGCACAGGTTTAGGTTTTAAATACGAGGGTTTGCTGAGAAAAGAATGTCCAGCACGCCCTTAAGCGATAAAAAGAATTCAATTCGGAACGAATATCATGAACAGTGCCCTCCAGTTTAATGTGTCGCCATACGCTTCCTTTATGCAAGAAACCAAAGTGACTTTGGGCAATGGCATTGAATTGCATGTTGAAATGGGCGGTAATCCTGAACACCCAACGATTTTACTGATCATGGGTTTAGGTGCACAAATGTTATTCTGGCCTGATTTTTTCTGTAAGGCGCTGATTGATCAAGGCTTTCGAGTCATCCGTTTTGATAACCGTGACATCGGTCTCTCTTCTAAAATCCGCAATAAAGGCAAACGGCTCAATACCATGAAATTGATGAGCCGCTTTATGTTTGGTCTGGGTAATGAAGGTGCACCCTACACACTTTATGATATGGCAGATGATGTTGCGATGCTGATTGATCAGCTTGGCCTAGAGAAAACCTATATTCTGGGTGCCTCTATGGGCGGCATGATTTCACAAATTGTTGCAGCAAAATATCCAGAAAAAGTAGAAAAGGTCGGCTTATTATTTACCAGCAATAATCAACCGCTTCTACCACCACCTTATCCGAAACAACTTTTTAGCCTACTCGGTAAGCCAGCTGCACATGATGAAGAAACCATTATCAATCACAGCCTGAATGTTTTCCGTATTATTGGTTCGCCAGGTTATGTCAATCCGGTTGAATCAATTCAAACCATTCGCAAATTATATCGTCGTAGTTTTTATCCAGCGGGTGTACTTCAACAGTTTTTAGCAATATTATGTACGGGTTCTCTGTTACCATTGAACAAAACGATGACTCAGCCGACACTGGTTGTACACGGATCAAAAGACCGACTGTTACCACCAAGTCACGGGAAAGCTGTTGCAAAAGCAATTTCTGGTGCTAAGTTTGAATTAATCCAAGGAATGGGGCATGATATTCCTGCACATTTCATTCCACAACTTAGTGGTTTGTTTGCTCACCACTTTAGATCATCACACTAGGACTCTATGGCTGCATTACCCTCATTAAGACAGCTATCATATTTAGTTACGTTGTCAGAAACTTTACATTTTACTGAAGCAGCGCGTCGTTCCTTTGTCACCCAGTCGACTTTGTCTGGCGGCATCATGGAATTAGAGCGCTTATTAGGTGGCGTCTTAGTTGAGCGTGATCGTCAAAACGTCCGTTTAACACCTTTGGGTGAACAGGTTGTGGCACGTGCCCGCGTACTACTTGCCGATGCTCAGGATTTGATGCGCTTAAGCCGTGAAATGAGCGAACCACTCACAGGTGATTTGCATCTTGGTATTATTCCAACGATTGCGCCATTTATCCTGACGCAATTGCTGGAAGAAGTGCATCAACAATTGCCAAAAATCCAGTTGCATCTACATGAAGCGCAAAGTGAGAAGATTGTAGAAAAGCTGGAACACGGCAATCTGGACATGATTGTACTGGCTCTTCCTTTCGACACACGCAGCCTTAAAGTTGCCGAAATTGCGAAAGAACATTTGTTCTTGGTGTACAACAAAAAAGATACCAATGCGGCAAATGCAAACTCTCTCGATGACCTCGATTTATCACGCCTGATGTTGCTTGAAGAAGGACACTGTTTACGTGACCATGCTTTAAGTGCCTGCCCTGTGGGTGAGCGTAAAAATGATCACCGTTTAAAAGCGAGCTCATTGCCAACACTGGTGGAAATGGTATCGTCTGATCTTGGCTTTACCCTGTTACCAGAGATTGCCTTGAAGAACAGCATGATTCACTTTAATGAAGATATTGACGTGAAATCGATTGAAGCTGCCCCAAGCCGTACTCTGGCCCTAGTCACACGTAAAAGTACGCCATTACAAAGTGAATTTGATGTGATTCTGCAAATTCTGCAAAAAATCACTGCTCACTTAGAATAATCAAATAAAAAGCCTGTAATTGATTACAGGCTTTTTTACATCAACAAGACTAATTATTTGATATCCAGCAAATTGACTTGCTCAGCCTGCACATCACTCATGCGCTGCCCTTGATCCAGTAATTGATCAAAGTAACTCTCAACGACTTTTGCCTGATCCGCAGTATTTTCCACTTTGTACATATTTTGACGGAATTCATTACTTGAACGTAATCCTTTGGTGTACCAAGCAATATGCTTACGCGCGATGCGACAGCCAGAATACTCACCGTAGAACTCATACAATTCAGCCAAATGTCCCAATAAAACTGCCTTAACTTCTGCAATATCTGGCGCGGCGAGATGTTCACCCGTTTTCAAATAGTGAGCAATTTCCCGAAAGATCCATGGTCGGCCTTGAGCAGCACGCCCAATCATAATGGCATCTGCGCCTGTATAATCCAGCACATATTTGGCTTTTTCAGGACTATCAATATCACCATTGGCAATCAATGGAATATCAATCAGCTGTTTCACCTGCTTGATTAGCTCATAACGTGCCGTATTTAAATACATATCTTCACGAGTACGACCATGTAAAGCTAAGGCAGCGATGCCTGATTCTTCGGCACGTTTGGCCACACGTAAAATATTTTCATGACCATTTAAAAAGCCCAAACGGGTTTTCAAGGTTACAGGCACATCAACGGCTGCGACCACGGCATCCAGAATACGGGCGACGAGATCTTCATCTTGTAATAACGCCGAACCTGCCAATTTATTGCAGACTTTTTTGGCTGGACAACCCATATTGATATCAACAATTTGTGCCCCATTTGCCACCTGATAACGTGCCGCTTCCGCCAGTTGTTCAGGATCAGAACCTGCGATTTGTGCAGAAATTGGCGCCAGCTCACCATCAAAATTGGCTCGATAAAGGCTCTTCTTGCTCATGCGCAAGGTCTTGTCTGCGGTCATCATTTCACTGACTGCATGTCCGGCACCAAAGTACTTACATAGTGTTCTAAATGGACGGTCTGTTACGCCGGCCATAGGGGCAACGATCAAATTATTTGACAGTTGATACGAACCAATATACATATATTTTCTTACAATTTCTGACCAACATAGTATACTTCATTCGCCCGTTCGGCTCATCTTTTTGTGCGGTGTTGTCTTCATTATGAACAAATCTGTTTCGACTCGTCCTCTACTCAAAACATTTAGCCTGTTGGCAATTAGCATAAGCTTAACTGCTTGTGGCGATAATGCTTGGTGGTCAAATAGTAAAGAACCTGAAATGAAGGCAGAACAGATCAAAAAAGTTCTTCCGCCGCGTGTAAATGATCGTGAATCATGGTCGCAAGATATTTTTGATATCATGCAACAATTGAGTATTCCAAAATCCAAGCAAAATGTGTGTAGTATTGTGGCGGTCGTGGATCAGGAATCTAACTTTGTTGCCGACCCTGCTGTTCCAGGCTTAGGTGAAAAAGCTGTTCAGGAAATCAATACCCGACTCAAGGAAAAGTTCGAAGCCAAGTTAGGTGAAACCATTGGCGGTACTGTTGCAGGTTATTTTGAAGATGTGTTGAAAAATCAGCCATCTCCAGAAAATAATTACATGAGTCAGATGCGCAAAGTAAAAACTGAACGCGAGCTGGATCTCCTCTATCGTGAAATCTTTGATTATATGTCAAAGCATTATCATGTAAGTGCTTTAACTGGTGCTGCTAAATTAATTGGCCAAGATATTGGCGAGAAAATGAATCCGATCACCACGCTGGGTTCGATGCAAGTACATATTAACTATGCCAAAGAGCATAAACGTCAAAGTGGCAATATTGCGGAATTGCGTGATGACCTCTATACCCAATATGGTGGGTTATATTATGGCATTCATCGCCTAATGGAATATTCGACCGATTATGACAAAGCCATTTATCGCTTTGCCGACTATAATTCGGGGATGTATTCAAGCCGTAATGCTGCTTTCCAAAAGATGCTTGAAGTGATACAAGATAAAGATCTTGATTTAGATGGCGATTTATTACTTTATAACAAAGATGGTAATCCACAATCCGCATTGAGCCAGTCAGAAAAAGAAGTTATTGCTGCATTTACCAGTAATAGGATTTTGGTGACGCCACGTCAAATTCGTGCGGATTTAAAGAAAGAAAAAGAGAGAAAATTTGAAGATACACAGACTTACCTAGCGGTTCAAAAACTATATCAAACTAAAACCAATAAAGAACCAATTTATGCAATTATGCCTGAGGTGATTATTTCAGGGCCTAAACTCAGCCGTGATTACAATACCAATTGGTTCGCAAGTCGTGTAAATGGACGATATGAAACATGCATGCAAAGAGCGAAACGTATAAAACTGTAAATCTTGCCTTATTTGATTTTGATGGAACACTTTATCCCAAAGACAGTTTCACGGGATTTATTTTCTTTGCGCTATCAAAACGCCACATTGTTAAAAGAGGTCTGAAAATCCTGCCTTGGATTCAGGCCTACTATTTACGCCTTTACCCTGCGCATGCAATGCGACCACGTCTATTTGAAACCATGTTTAAAGACACGCCAATCGATTTTGTGGAAAAATTAGCACAGGAATATACTCAAAAATTATTAAAAAAATTAGATCCAGATTTACTTAATCAGCTCCGACAACACCAACAACGCGGTGACCATGTAGTTCTGGTCTCGGCTTCGGTTGACCTTTATCTCGCTCCAATCTGTGATGTGCTCAAGATTGATTTAATCTGTACCCAGACCGAAACAAAAGATGGCCTGCTAACAGGAAAATATAGCTCTGAAGACTGTAGTTGCGAACAGAAGAAAGTACGTATTTTAGAAAAGTATCATTTAGACGATTATCATGCGGTTTATGCCTATGGCAATAGTGAAGAAGATTTAGAGATGCTTTCACTTGCAGACTACCCTTATATGATGGGTGAGCAAAAAGGATTACCAGTTCTGGATTCCAAATATGCAAAATCAGTAGACATAAAAAAGCCCGCTTAAAGCGAGCTTTTTTATGGATGACAATTTAATAAATTGCCATATGATCTCGATGAATCATTTCAAGCGAACGTGCTTCACCTAACACCTGATAGACTTTTTCTGATGATAAACCTTTGATCATTTCTGCGGAACGTGAACTAAAATTGACACGACCAACCGCAATACGACCACCGTTTTTATCAACACATTCCACCACATCACCACGATCAAAATGTCCTTCAATCGCTTTCACACCCACAGGTAAAAGACTACGGTGCTTGCGCTTAATCGCTTCAACGGCGCCATCATCAATCACTAAACGCCCTGCCGTTTGCAAATGCGCTGCAAGCCATTGTTGATGTGCTGTGACACGATCATTGTCTGTGGTAAATAACGTGCCCAACATCTCGCCCGCCATCAAACGCGCAAGTACATTGTCACTTTCACCACTGGCAATTAATGTCGGGCAACCTGATCTCGCTGCTAGACGCGCTGCACGAACCTTAGTCACCATACCGCCACGACCCAGCACACCACCGCCACCTGCCATCTCGAACAGGCTATCATCAAGTGCGCGAACGGCTGAAAACAGTTTCGCATCTGGATTGCTGCGTGGATCAGAATCAAACATCCCCTGCTGATCTGTCAGGATAATGAGTAATTCTGCATGCACCTGACCCGCAACCATGGCAGCCAAGGTGTCATTATCACCAAAACGGATTTCGTCAGTAGATACGGTGTCATTTTCATTAATGACTGGAATCACATGCCAATCAATCAGGTTCTGCAATGCATCACATGAGTTGAGGTAACGACGACGATCAGCAAGATCATCATGCGTGAGTAAAACCTGTGCGGTCTGGATGCCATGCTGATCAAGCACACTTGACCAAGTATGGATCAGGCCCATTTGGCCAATGGCCGCACAAGCTTGCAAACTGGGTAGATCGGTGGGTCGACTCGCAAGTTTCATGCGTACCATCCCTTCTGCAACTGCACCTGAAGACACCAGAATAATCTCATGTCCGGCATTGTGTAGATCTGCAATCTGTTTCGCCCAGTGCGAAATTGCATTTAAATCTAGACCTTGCCCATTTGCAGTGAGTAAAGATGATCCGATTTTAACAACGATTCGTTTACACGCATTGAGCTGACGTTGCCCATCGACCACTTCTATCATTTTTCCCTCGGTTTACTAGTCACGAATGTAGATACTTTCTACATCGCCTTCATCCTCATCGTCATCAAAGTCTTCGTCATCGTCCAGACCAGCTTCACGCTGAGCTTTACGCATAGCACGATAGGCTTCTTTAGCTGCGATGGTTTGTTCACGTGTTTCAGCTTCAAGCTGCTCACGGAATGCTTTAACTTCTGCTGCGTACTCTGGATCTTCAACTTCGCGTTCACGTTGTTGTTCGATCTGATCCATTAAATAGTACACAACCTCTTTGGTGCCTTCAGACATCAAACCAGAAGTTTTAAATACAGGCCCTTTCCATTGCAATTCATCAAGAATGTGCTGACACCACTCTTCTTTAGACTCTTCAGGAAGCTGGTCAAGTTTGTTTAGAACCAGTACCACTGGAAGTTTTGCTAAAGTTGGTGAGAATTTAACCAATTCACCCAAAATCGCTTTTGCATTATGCGCTGGATCTGAACCATCAATCGGTTGAACATCAACGATATGCAACAGGATACGCGTACGTGCCAAATGCTTAAGGAAGCGAATCCCTAGACCTGCACCTTCTGCTGCGCCTTCGATCAGTCCAGGAATATCCGCCATCACAAATGAACGGTGACGATCGGCATCGACCACACCTAAGTTAGGGACCATCGTCGTAAACGGATAATCAGCAACTTTTGGTTTTGCCGCACTGACTGCACGGATAAATGTCGATTTACCTGCATTCGGCATACCCAATAAGCCAACGTCTGCGAGTACTTTTAACTCTAGACGGACTTCACGATATTCGCCTTTAATCCCGTGTGTACATTTACGAGGTGAACGGTTGGTTGACGATTTAAAGTGAGTATTCCCTAAACCACCATCACCGCCTTGGGCAACTTTGACACGTTGACCATCAGCGACCAAGTCACCAATAATATCGCCCGACTCAGTATCAACAATCGTTGTACCGACTGGCACTTTTAAAATAACGTCTTCACCGCCACGGCCTGAACAGTTTGCACCCGAACCATTTTTACCGCGTTCTGCGCGATAACGACGGGTATAACGGTAATCTACAAGTGTGCTGGTATCATCATCCGCCTGGATGTAAATACTTCCGCCACGTCCCCCATCACCGCCATCCGGGCCACCAAAAGGGACAAATTTTTCACGGCGAAAACTGGCTACGCCATTGCCACCGTCGCCAGCCTCTACGGTAATGACTGCTTCATCAACAAAGCGCATGTGCCAATCCTCTGAATTCTTTAAAACGGGGTATTTTGCCACATTTTAAGAAAATTCTCGAATAGAAAAATCAGCAAATTGATTTTTTTAAATTTATTCTGGGTTGAATATTCAAATTAAACAATTCAACACCGAAAAATATCAATTTGGGCAGAATATTTGCCGTCTCATTTTTTAACAATTGGAAAATATCGATTACGGTTTTACATTTTTTAAAGGTAACGCCATTTGCATATCCAGATTGGCTTTGGTCTGCTGCACCGAGTTATACATGATTGCATCAAAAGACGAGATTTTGCTCATATTAATCGCATCATTCATATAAAAGCTGGGTTTAAACTGATGTTTTACAGGCAGATTAATCGACTCATCAAAGGCAAAATGCACTGGCCCATCAAATACGATTTTTACAGGAACGGTATAGGTTCGCTTCAATTGAAATGGGATATCCAGTTTCACTGGAATATTTAGGCTCAACGGAAATTTCGGCAATAATTTATTTTGATAGATCAGATCGGTATTGGTCTCAATCGGCACTACATCATCGACTTTAAGTACAGTTTCATAATTAATATCAACCGTAATCGGGGTTTCGACCTCAAAGCTTAGATCAGCCAGATATTTGCCTTTTAAAGGCAAGGCCAAACTACGGTCAATATCCAGTACAGTATTTAATTGACCTTCCGACTTAACGCGCAGATGCTCTCCGACCTGAATCTTGGTACCTAATGATTCAGGTAAACGAATATCTGCCTGCTGTGCAGAAACGATTAATGAGGCCTGAATATTCAGATAAAACCAAAATAAGATCGCAACCAGCGTTGTGACGATCACAAAACTGATCAACAGGCTTTTCAGTGATTTGGTTATATCCATCACTCACCTACTTTGACATCGGTTGGTGTTGCAGGTTCATCTACAGCCTGTGTTTTTACCCGTCCCAAATACATACTGGATAAAGGAATTTTGAGTTCACCCTGCGCAATTTTGACAGGTAAAGTATTCTTTACATCGACAGAAGCATTCAGTTCAGAGGTAATCGGCACATTTAAATTGCCTTGAATCGGAATATTGGCATTCAACTGTGCTTTCAACGGAATATTTAAGTTTTCCTTGAGGACGGTACGAACTGGCGCATCAAACTTCAAATGTACTTTTTGTTGTAATGGCACCTGAATATCAATCGGTACATCCAGTTGCAAAGGAACCGAGCCTTTTAAAGGCAGCGTCACATCCTTGCCTAAAATTTTAACCTGTACCTTGGTATCGATCGGGAGGCTTTGATTGACCTTAATGATTTCTTTGACAGGAATGGTGGTACTGATCGGAACCTGACTATCAAAGTACACGCGCGGCGTCAGGGTTTGCGTCAGAGGAACATTTAACTGCTCATTGATTGGAATCTTGGCATCAACACGTCCATTCACATCAACATTGAGCGCATCTTTTACTTTTACCCGCACCTGCAATGGCTCTTGCAAGTCAATCGCAACATCTTGATTCTTCAATGGGATATAAATATTAAAATGCTTAAACACCCACATTGCGATATACACACCACACAAGTTGGCCACAACAATTAAAGCAAATACCACGAATAAACGTCTGAACTGCAACAATGATCTATCCCTTGTTTAATTATTTCCCTTTTCCTGCATTCTCATCGATTTTTATGTTTTATTCAGCATATATTCTGTACAGTCATTAAAAAAGCCCAGTTTCAAACTGGGCTTTTTTTATTGCTCTGTGAACAAATTATGCATTTGTTTCAGCAGGAACTTTGGTATAGCTTACGCCACACATTTGTTCAGCAATACGTAATACCTGACAGCTATAACCAACTTCGTTATCGTACCAAACATAAGCAGTTAAACGTGTACCAGAAGCGATTGTTGCTTGTGCATCAAATACGCCTGCTGTACGTGAACCGATAAAGTCACTTGATACAACTTCAGTCGAGTTGGTATAACCGATTTGACCTTGTAACTTAGAGTTGATCGAGATTTGACGAATGTATTCGTTCACTTCTTCACGATCAATTTCTTTCTCTAAGTTTAAGTTCAAGATTGCAAGAGAAACGTTTGGTGTTGGAACGCGCACAGAGTTACCTGTTAACTTGCCTTTTAAGCCCGGTAAAGCTTTAGCAACAGCTTTCGCAGCACCAGTTTCAGTGATAACCATGTTCAACGTTGCAGCACGGCCACGACGGTCAGCTTTATGATAGTTATCAATTAAGTTCTGGTCGTTTGTGAAAGAGTGAACTGTTTCAACGTGACCATTCAATACTTTGTATTTGTCGTCTAAAACTTTTAATACAGGTGTAATTGCGTTGGTTGTGCAGCTTGCAGCAGAGATGATTTTGTCTTCATCTAAGATATCGCCGTTGTTCACACCAAATACAACGTTCTTCATTTCGCCTTTACTTGGTGCTGTTAATACAACACGCGCAACGCCTGCACATTTCAAGTGTTGGCTCAGGCCTTCAGCATCACGCCATTTACCTGTATTGTCGATCAAAAGTGCATTTTCGATACCGTACGCAGTGTAGTCCACTTCGCTTGGGCTTGATGCATAAATCACTTTGATGAACTGACCATTTGCAATGATTGCTTCGTTTTCTTCATCTACAGAAATTGTACCGTCAAAAGTACCGTGAATAGAGTCACGACGTAATAATGAAGCACGTTTCGCCAAGTCACCATCAGATGATTTACGTACAACGATTGCTTTAAGACTCAAACCACGGCCTAAACCAGACTGGCTGATGATTAAACGAGCCAAGATACGACCGATACGACCAAAACCGTAAAGTACAACATCTTTAGGCGCAGCAGCAGTTGTATTACCTTGAATTGAAGCAACAGCGTTTGCAACAAATGCGTCTACATCACCGCCTGCATTTTTATATTCAACAGCAAGTTTACCGATATCCACTTCAGCAGAACCGATGTTTTCAACTTTCATTAACGCTTCCAAAATCGGAAAGGTATTTACAACAGAAAGTTCAACATCAAGCATACGTGTACGACGATGTGTTTTTAAAATCTGAATCACTGAACGGTTAATTAAAGAACGACCGTAAACAGAAACAACAATATTTTTCTCACGGTATAATTGACCGATTAAGGTAATCATACGTTCCGCGATTTCTTCACGGTTTTTCCAACGACCTTGGTGTTCTGCGTGTAGGGCAACGATTGTTTCTTTGCTCACAGTTACGTCCTCTAATTTATATATACTGGGCGTGAATTTTTAAAACGCCATTATTGTAATAGAATTATCATCAAGATTGAATCAAAAGCTGCTAAACGAGCTAAGATTTTGTCCTAATTGACTATAAATTCATAAAATACCTATAATTATTTTTGTGAATTTAGGTAAAAATCTTTTTCAATCATCATAATAGCTGTGATGTGCGTCACAACCATAACAGTTTTCCTGATCATTACTGGCGGATTTTCAAGCGTTTCTAAGTTTTGTCCTCTAAATCGACACGTTTAGAATATTGTTGAAGGTTCAGGGCCAAGTGTTTTTTACGCTGGTTTTGCTGATAAAGATGTATCGCGCCTTCGATTACCAATACCAAAACAGCCAACCAGATTGGGATATAAGTTAGCCATTCTTCAGCGCCAATTTTCTCACCTAAGACCAAAGATGCCAGTGCCAGCAGAACAGGTTCCAGATAGCCCAATAAACCAAAAATAATCAGCGGCAAATAACGGCTGGCCAGAATATAACTGCCTAAACCAATCGCACTTAATAATCCCAGACCGATTACGACAAGAATCAGACTCGGCTGTTCGAGAAACTTGAGAAAAGGCATGTCGCCCGTTTGTGTAAAGAAAATGGCGACAGGAAGAATAATTAACATATCCCACCAAAAACCACCCAAATTGTCTGTCTGGATTTTTTTACGCAGGATGAAATAAGCCGCATAGCCCAATGCCACAAAAGCCGTTTCCCAAGCAATACTGCCTAAACGCCAAATTTCATGCCCTACTCCAAACACCGCGAGCAATACAGCGAGATATTGGAATTTAGAAAGTTTCTCTCCATACAGAAAACTTCCCGCAAGCACCAAAACCAAAGGCAAAAGGAAATAACCTAATGAAACCTGTAAACCACGACCATGCATTGGCCCCCACAGGAACAGCCACAATTGCGCTGAAGTCAGCACAGAAGTGGTCATTAAAAACAGTAATAATGTCGGTTTTGCTAAAATTCTTTTAAATATTGTTTTGATATGGACTAAATCACCACTAAACCACATAAATAGTGTCAAAACAGGCAAGGTCGCAATAATCCGCCAGCCAAAGGTTTGCTCACTGTCCAGCGCACCGAGGAGTTGAGTATAAAAATATAAAACCCCAAATGTGATAGAAGCCAAAACTGAATAAGCGATACCTTTAACCAATTTGAACCTCTACATGGGGAAATTAAAAAATACGTGATTTATCCACTATATAAAAATAAAAAAACCATGCATGCATGGTTTTTAAACAAGTATATCTTATTTTAACGATGTTCAGGATAAATCACATCACTAATATTATAGCCAAGTGATTTCGCATAATTTAAATATTCATGAATGGTTTCTTTATGCGGATTTGGTGTTCGCGACAATACCCATAAGTATTTACGGCGCGGCTCTCCTACCAGAACCGTTTGATAGTCATTATCCAGTTTCAAAATCCAGTAATCGCCACGTGCCATAGGTACCCAACGTACCACTTCAGGCAAAAAACTTACTCGTAATTTGGTATTAAAAGGCGCATTGGCAACAAAAGCCTCACCCACACTTTGCTGTAGATTTCCTTCACTGTCATAGCATTTGTTATCAACCACAATATTGCCATTTTCATTGACAGTATAAGTGGCAGTAATGTTATAGACACACTTACGCTCAAAGAACATCGGTTTTCGAGCGACTTCGTACCAGACACCTAAATATTTATCCAGTTCTACTTTTTCTACAGTTGGTAAAGGCTTTGCCTGAGCATAAGCAATGGTTCCAACAGCCAATCCAGTCAAAACCGCCCCACCCACTGCAATCTTTGCTAAACGCCAACTCGCTTTCGGGAAATTCTTAATAAATGGCATGAGAAATCCTCAAAACAAAAATTTGTTATCAATAGTCATATACTTAGCTATTCAAAATAGCCTATTTAATAAACAAAAACTGTTGCGATATGTATCACTTTTGAGGGTTTCTCTGCTCAATTAAGATTGCAACATGTGTGCTTTTAAACGCACAATTTCATCACGCAATCTTGCCGCCTGCTCAAACTGTAGTTCTTTAGAGGCTTTCAACATTTCCTTTTCCAGTTTACTGATGTGCTTCGCAAATAATTTCGGATCAGATAAAAGATGTTGTTCATCGGCACTGATGCTTTGTGCCTGTTCAAGCACTTTTTCATCAATCTCATCATCGCTCAACACTTCACCCGTATCGATTTCCTTAATCGCCTGACGGACAGCACTACGCGGCGTAATGCCATGCAGTTCATTAAACTCAATCTGTTTATTGCGACGGCGTTCTGTTTCATCCATCGCCTTACGCATGGAATCCGTAATACGATCCGCATATAAAATCGCTTTACCTTTCACATTACGTGCAGCACGACCAATGGTCTGGATCAATGAACGTTCTGAACGCAGGAAGCCTTCCTTATCGGCATCCAGAATCGCCACCAGAGAAACTTCTGGCATATCCAGACCTTCACGCAACAAGTTAATCCCGACCAGTACATCATGCACACCAGTACGTAATTCATGGATAATCTTGACCCGTTCAACCGTATCAATATCCGAATGCAGATAAGCCACTTTGACGCCATATTCTTTTAAATAAGACGTTAAATCTTCTGCCATACGCTTGGTTAAGGTGGTCACCAGCACACGTTCATTCAATTGTTTACGAATATTGATTTCAGATAGAACATCATCGACCTGTGTCAATACTGGACGTACTTCAATCTCAGGATCAATCAGACCCGTTGGACGAACCACCTGCTCAACGATTTGTTCAGATTTTTCCAGCTCATAATGCGCTGGCGTGGCACTCACAAAAACCGTGGTCGGAACAATTCGCTCCCACTCTTCAAATTTCATTGGACGGTTATCTAAAGCGCTTGGTAAACGGAAACCATAATTCACCAGATTTTCTTTACGTGAACGGTCACCTTTATACATTGCGCCAATCTGAGGTACCGTCACATGCGACTCATCAATAATCAGCAATGCATCTTCTGGTACATAATCAAATAAGGTTGGCGGTGCTTCGCCGGCTGTACGACCTGACAAATGACGTGAATAGTTCTCGATCCCGTTTGTATAACCGAGCTGTTGCATCATTTCCAGATCATAACGGGTACGCTGTTCGATACGTTGCGCTTCCAGTAATTTGTCGTGATCCTTGAAAAATTTGAGCTGATCTTTCAATTCATCTTTAATGGTATCAATGGCACGGGTTAAATGGTCTTTTGGCGTAACATAGTGACTTTTTGGATAAATCGTTACTCGCGGAACTTTACGTACCAGTTTTCCTGTCAATGGATCAAACCAGCGAATTGAATCAACTTCGTCATCAAACAATTCAACCCGAATCGCATCCTTATCCGATTCCGCAGGGAAAATATCAATAATTTCACCGCGAATACGATAAGTACCACGCAAGAACTCCAGTTCATTACGGGTATATTGCATTTCCACCAGACGACGAATAATGTCATCACGACTGACCCGATCGCCTTGTACGATATGCAAGAGCATTTGCATATAGGCATTTGGATCACCCAAACCATAAATCGCAGAAACCGAAGCCACGATAATGGCATCACGACGCTCTAACAAAGCACGCGTCGCAGACAAACGCATCTGGTCAATGTGATCATTAATCGCCGAATCTTTTTCAATAAACGTATCTGAAGATGGCACGTAGGCTTCTGGCTGGTAGTAATCGTAATAACTGACGAAATACTCCACCGCATTATTTGGAAAGAATGCTTTGAACTCACCATAAAGCTGAGCCGCAAGGGTTTTGTTATGCGCCATCACAATGGTTGGACGTTGGGTTTGGGCAATCACATTGGCCATGGTATAGGTTTTACCTGAACCGGTTACGCCGAGCAGCAACTGATTACGAAAACCCTGGTCAATACCACTGACCAATTTCTCAATGGCCTGAGGCTGATCACCCGCAGGTTGATAATTGGTGACTAACTCAAAAGGCTGGTTTTCGCTCACAAGCTCATTCCTACACTAAAACTTAATCCCTATTTATGGGGGAAAATGTGATTGATTTAAAGTGCTGCATCAATGATTTTATGAAATCTTTTGTGCCATGTAATTTCTTAGATTTTACTTGACCATCTGCCCAATCGACTGCAACATGAAGTTATACTCGATTTCAATGGTAAAAATATGTCTTACCAATACCACGACGAAACAATAGTAACGGAACTCCCAGAAGATACAGTTTTTGTTTTTGGCAGTAATCTGGCGGGTATACACGACAGCGGTGCAGCACGTGTCGCAGCTCAACACTTTGCAGCAGTCAAAGGTGTTGGTCGAGGTTGGGCAGGACAAAGCTTTGCAATTCCGACCCTAAATGAACATTTACAACAAATGCCACTCGCCCAGATCGAGCATTATGTCGATGATTTCAAGATCTATGCAAAAAACCATGCCAAAATGAAATACTTTTTGACGGCGCTAGGTTGTGGTATTGCAGGTTATAAAGTCTCTGAAATTGCGCCATTATTTAAAGGCATCCATTCCAATGTGATTTTCCCCGAATCTTTCCGTCCTTATATTGAAGAAGATGCGGTTTCACAGTTCCCCAACCTCACCGCAGCCACTGTGCAGGCCTTTATTAACGATGAAGTGATTTTCTACTTCAATCATGGTTATGAATCTTTCGAAGAAGCACTGGATAAAACCAGTTTAACAGCAGCTGAAAAAGCCATTGCACTGGTGGTTTTAAATGAAGAGCTTTATCCACGTGACCGTTATGGACGTGGCCGTGAACATGAAATCAGCGATATTCTCGGTAAGCTTAACGGCAAGATTTTTAATTTCCATGGCAAATCGGAAGGTGCAATGATTTATGTCAGTGTGATTATTGCCTTGATGGAGCTTTACGATATTGATGAATATGATTTTATCAAGCTATGGCGTGGTGAACTAGAAATACAACATCCATTAAATCGCCATTAAAAAACAAAAAAGCCAATCAGATTGATTGGCTTTTCTCTTAACGCTTCCCCATCGAACGGCGTGTGCCGCGTGGTGGCATCCAAGTACGATCTGCATATTGCTCAGGTTTTGGACGAACCTGATTATGCACTGCATCATCAGAATCATCCTGAGCAGATGGCATAGGGAATGGTAATTTCACTAAAGCCTTTTTTGCTTTAGGTTGCTGGGTACTCATTGAAATTCTCTCGAAATCTAGATTTCTAGCCGCTATTGTAATGGATTTTTAGGCTTTTGATAAAAATAAAATATGTAAAAAAATAGAATGCGTTCGAGAATTAAAATTTGGTAACTTTTTATGCGATTAAGGCAAGTTTCGACCACAATGAAGTCTAATTAGGCTAAGATAACCTGCTTTTTATTTTTTAATCCCATAAGAAGGAATAATGCCGTGGACGTACGTCTCTCTGATCGTGTCAATGCTATCAAACCGTCCCCTACACTTGCAGTAACCAACAAGGCTGCTGAGCTTAAAGCTGCAGGTAAAAACGTGATTGGTTTAGGCGCAGGCGAACCAGACTTCGATACACCTCAACACATCAAAGATGCTGCAATTGAAGCCATTAATAAAGGCTTTACCAAATATACAGCGGTAGACGGTACTCCAAGCTTAAAAAAAGCAATTATTGCGAAACTTAAACGCGATAATAATCTCGATTATCAAGCAAACCAGATTCTGGTGTCTTGTGGCGGTAAACAAAGCTTCTTTAACCTTGCACTCGCTTTGTTAAACAAAGGCGATGAAGTGATTATTCCTGCGCCATTCTGGGTTAGCTATCCAGATATGGTAATCATTGCAGAAGGTACTCCTGTTATCGTGAAATGTGGTGAAGAACAACGTTTCAAAATCACACCAGAACAACTGGAAGCTGCAATTACGCCAAATACACGTTTAGTGGTTTTAAACAGCCCATCTAACCCGACAGGCATGATCTACACCAAAGCTGAACTTGAAGCTTTGGCTGAAGTATTACGTCGTCACCCACAGGTTTTTGTTGCATCTGATGACATGTATGAACCAATTCGCTGGGAAGATGAGTTCTATAACATCGCAACTGTTGCACCAGACCTATATGACCGCACGATTGTGTTAAATGGTGTGTCTAAAGCCTATGCAATGACAGGCTGGCGTATTGGTTACGCAGCGGGCCCTGCGAAAATCATTGGTGCAATGAAAAAAATCCAGTCTCAATCGACTTCTAACCCAACTTCAATTTCACAAGTTGCGGCTGAAGCGGCATTGAATGGTCCACAAGACGTTTTACAACCAATGATTGAAGCATTCAAACGCCGTCATGACCTCGTTGTGAATGGCTTAAATGACATCAAAGGTATCTCTTGCTTACCTGCTGATGGTGCTTTCTATGCCTATGCCAATATCCGTCCATTGATTCGTGCCAAAGGCTTAAAATCTTGCACAGAATTCTCTGAATGGTTACTTGAAGAAACTGGCGTTGCGGTTGTTCCTGGTGATGCATTCGGTTTAGGCGGTTTTATGCGTATCTCTTACGCAACTGCTGACGAAGTACTGGTTGATGCTTTAGCGCGTATCAAAAAAGCGGCTGATTCAATTGAAGGCGTAGACGCTGCAATTGCATCAATCGAAGCAGAAAAAGCGGCTAAATAAGTCATAAAAGCCATAAAAAAAACTCATCATTTATGATGAGTTTTTTTTATGCGAACTGGAAAAGATAACCAATAAAATCCCAATCAGAACAATCACTGTCGCAACAATCATTCGAAGATTCGGTATTTCTCCAATAAATAAACTCCCACCCAAAATCGCCAGACAAGGTACAGAAAGTTGTACTGTACTCGCTGTAATTCGGTCAATTTTCTGCACAATTGAAGACCAGAGAATATAAGCACCGCTAGATGCCAGACCACCAGAAAGTAGCGCGAGTACAATCCCCTGCGGCAAGATCAGAACATCCTTTGCAAATAATACAAACCCAAGACTGACCACTGGCACTGCCAAGACAAAATTAGCCAGAGTGCTGGATAAAGGACTTCGCATGGTCTTCCCCGCAATACTATATGCTGCCCAAGCCAGACCAGAAATCATCATGATAAGTGAATAAAATAAGTTAGGCATATTTGCACCCGGTAACAATAAAAATAGAATCCCCAATACAGCAACAACCAGACCAATTCCACACATGAGATTAATTTTCTCGCCATGAAAAAGGCCATAAGCCACCATACTCAATTGCACTGTTCCAAATAACAAGAGTGCACCGAAACCCGCATTTATTTTTAGATAAGCTATCGAGAAGGCAACAATATACACAGCGAGGTAAATTGCATTTTTAAGATTCCATTCAATTTTTAAAGGGTTTTCACTACCTCGACGATGAGCAAAATATAAAAACATCAACACCACGGCGCCACTGAGTACGCGCAGCAAACTAAAACTCATGGGATCAATTTGCTGCCCAGCCAAAGCCAGGCGACACAGTACCGAATTTGCTGCAAAGGCCAGCATCGCAATAATAATTTTGAATAACATGCTTGTACGCATTCCTTGCGCCCTATTCACTCTAAAATTGAAAAGCACATTTGCTTGATTATGCTTTCAAAACCTATATTTAAATGACTAGCAATGATGGTCTTATAAAAATTACAGCAATAAATAAATCCTATTCATTCGGGTTAAACAAGGCAATCACCTCAGCTTCGGTCATTTTCTTGGTCGAATTTTCAAAAGCATAAAAGTCAGGTTTACAATCAATATAAATTTCTAAATCCAAATTTAGATCTTCAGGGGGTTCATTCAAAGAAAATGCATTGATATTGCAATAGTTCTGATCTTTAGTGCGCCAAAACAAAGTTGTTCCACACGCATTACAGAAACCGCGCTCTCCCCATGCAGATGAGTTGTAAATTGCTAAATGATCCTGCTTCAAAAATTTTAAACTACCTTGTTCGACATCAAGGGTCATAATCACGCCACTGGTCTGCCTACGACAGATAGAACAATGGCAGGCATGTACATCATGATTACTTAATTCAACTTCAAAAGTGGTCTCACCACATACACATTGTCCGTTCATTATAAATTTACCTTTTGTTCAAAATTGTTATAAAGACATTTATAAACATCATAAAACAAAGCAATTAGCGAGTAACTTAGAATTTACAAAATACTCAGCGAATGAATGAGGAATATTGACAGCCTGATCTCTCGCGGCTATTTTATCAGCAGGTTCTATTTTAGAACTACAAAAGGAAATATAAGATGAAGCATCCAAAAGAAATGAATGGACTTGAATTTTTAACTGCCATGTGTGAAGGGAAAATTCCACCCGCTAGTATTAGCCAGACCATTCCCATGCAACCAGTTGAAGTTGCGGAAGGTTATATCAAATTTGAAGTACAGGCGGATGAACGACACCTGAATCCTCTCGGAGGTGTGCATGGAGGTTTTGCTGCAACGGTACTGGACTCGGTGACAGGTTGTGCTGTGCATACCCTTTTAGAGGCTGGCGTAGGCTACGGCACCATTGATCTTAATATTAAAATGTGCCGCCCTGTTCCAAGAAATCAGAAGCTCATTGCCACTGGAAATATAATTAATATCAGTAAAAATTTAGGCATTTCTGAAGGTAAAATTGTCGATGCCGATGGCAAGCTGTACGCTCATGCTACTGCGACCTGCATGATCATCCGAGCTTAATTCAAAAGCGCACTAGGGCTAGGTATAGCCCTATGCAATCGCTTTATTTTGTTTGAATAGTTTTGGTCGAATGCACAAATGACTAAACACCGCATATTGCCAGATACTTTTAACCTGTACTGTGACCACCTTCTGCTCTGCAACAGACCATGCCAATGCAGTATTTGCGCCTAAAAAGAGTTCACCACCTAACTGAAATAAATACAACGGCGCATGCTCATCAAGCGTTGAGATATTTTTTTGCGCTAATAGATTATGAACGTTTTGGATTTTCCATTTATTTCCAAACCACAATTGCAATAAATCACCTAAAAACAAGGCTTGTTGCTTAAATGGAAAGGTATTTAAGAATGCATTTTCGACTGGCGTATAATACTGTGCCGAATCCTGAATGATTTCGAGATAATGTTCTTGATAAAAAGAAAAATTTGAAAAAATAGTTTTAATACTAAGAGTCGTCATTTCGACCTCCGGTTTAGCCATTTTAGTGCTGGCAAGTAGGGTTAAATCCACACTGTTTAGATGAATATCTAAACGTTCTTTCTAATTCGAATCTAGCAATAGCCTGATCAAAGTTCAAGTTATTTTTCCTACTTTCTCATAATTGTGCAAATAAAAAGCATACGACACAAAAATGAAGGAAACATGACATTTTTAGCTTGACCGATTTAAAAAGCTGCCTATAATGGCACTCAGATTCTCCCATAGCTCAGTCGGTAGAGCGACGGACTGTTAATCCGCAGGTCCCTGGTTCGAGCCCAGGTGGGAGAGCCAAGATTCTAAAAAGCCCATATCATTGATATGGGCTTTTTATTTTATAAGTATAAAATTCTGTTCTATTCTTAACATTACGATGTATTTGTTCTTTTCATTTTAGATAATCGTATATATTTTATCCACCACGCTATTTTTAATATAAAATCAAATTGAATAACAATGTTAGGGAAAGCACATAATGAAAAAATTTATATTCTGTTTAATATTCCTATCCAGCCCAGTCATGGCTGCCCAAACCACTTGGTATGCAGGTTCTTCTTATAAAGGAACCGTGACTGTGCCAATTGAAAATGGCCCCAATGTGGTCTGGAAGTGTAATGGAAAAGTGTGTAGCATGTCTGGCCCTTGGGGAAATGCCTTATCCCTAGACTCTTGTCAAAGCCTCGTGTTACGTGTTGGTAAGATTAGTTATTATAAAAACTCTGCGGGTGCAATCTGGAATGCCAAATCGTCTGAATTGGCACAATGTAACCAAGTTGCACGTTAATAGCCAATATTTTAGTTAAGCGATTATTATTCATACTCATTTTACTTGACGGGCTTGCATTTACCCCCTAAAATTCGTTCCAGATTCTCCCATAGCTCAGTCGGTAGAGCGACGGACTGTTAATCCGCAGGTCCCTGGTTCGAGCCCAGGTGGGAGAGCCAAGATTCTAAAAAACCCACTCTTATTGAGTGGGTTTTTTATTTGCACCCTGTTAAATATATGTTTGAATCAAATCATCTCATCTTTCTGGTTATCGGCTTTCTAAGCACAGCTATACTTCTTTTTAGCTGCCTGCGCCCTTTCTTTAGCAAACAAGAATTTTTTGCTCGTCCTGTGATTACTTCTTTTGAATCTCGAATGTTTATCCGTTTGCAGCAAGCCTTTCCCCAACACCATGTACTGGCACAAGTGGCGTTTAGCGCACTCATTACAAGTCATCACTACAAAATTCGCAGTAAGTTCAATCGCAAGGTCACAGACTTTGTAGTTTTGGATAAAGAGATGAAGGTACTCGCGATTATCGAGTTAGATGACCCTAGTCACATTGGTAAAGAATTGGACGATCAGAAACGCGATCAAATGCTGCAAGAAGCAGGCTATCAAGTGCAACGTTATACTCAGATTCCATCGATAAAACAGTTACAGATGGATATTCGATAACGTAGCACTGCTAAGGAGATTATTCAGTTTTTTCTGCTTGATCAGCACTTTTTTGCTGTTCAAATTTTTTGGCAATTTCAGCATGTTGCTGATCATATTTTTTCTTGGTTTGCGCATCACTTTTAGCTGCCAGAAAAGCCATCCCTACAATAAAAATTGGAATTAATAATCCCAAACCCATTAATAACCAAGGAACTGATTTTTTTTCAACAGGCTGCTGGCTCATAAGCGATTTAAACTCAAACGACATCAATTTTAACAAGTGCAACAATATAACAAAAAAGAGCCTCGATAAAGAGACTCTTTTTTGAAATTTAGATCGAAATAAAAACTAAATTTAGAACTTACCTGTACAGTGAGGACTTTGGCTGGCATCTTTCTGGGCATCAGTCAAAACAACACCCGTACCCGCTGACATATTGGCTTGAATAAAGTCTACTGCGTTTGCATTTTCACATACAATTGCTTGTGTATGTGTCGCATTAGGTACAATCGTTAATTGATAGCCTTTATCGTAAGCTGCTTGCGGGAAAAACTTCAAAGCATTGGCTTTCATATTTGCCCATAAGCCTTGTGTAACCACTGGCAATACGGCCTTATCCTTCTCACCTTGAATCATCAGTACAGGTGTTTTAATTACTTTCGCTGCTGTCGCATTTGTCGCTGGTTGAGTTGATTCTAAAAAGTTTTGAACAACAGGGTCACTTTTAAATTTATTTAGATCTATACCATACTGCGCAATTTGATGCGTAGGATCTACTAAGAACTCTAAAATCCCTGCTTTAAATTTCTCTTGTAATCCATTTGCACTATTAGGATCAGGATAACTTAAACATGCACCATCATCCCCTGTACGACCATGAGCCAATTCTGCAATGTCAGCCGCTCCCGAGGTAAAAATCGTCTTCAAATCATAGTTAGGAGATTGTGCCTTAATACCCGCACTTGCTAATGCAGCATATGCTAGCAACTCTGCATAACCATCTGCAATTTCCTCAATTTTTGCCTGACCTTGTTCTGGAGTTAATAACTTATTAGCTACCGCATAACGCACTTGCTGCAAGTTTTCATCTAATTTGTTCACCCCTTTAGGTTTTCCATTGGCATCCAGATTGAATTGAGGGTCAATATAAATCTGAATAATTGTTCCTAAGCTAGAGGCTGGCGCGCCCGCTACAGCACCTTTATAACTTGTATCGGTATTAGCAAACTCAGCAGTACCTAATGAAGCATGACCACCTTGAGATTGACCAATCGACATCCAATCTCCCTTCAATTGCGAACCGTAATGGTCTTTTGCAGCTCGTACCGCAGCAATCGCAGATTTAGCTTCACTGGCTAAGTTTAGATAAGGATGAACTCCTGGTGTACCTAAACCTTCATAGTCAGGTGCAACAATGACATAACCTGCCGCTAATAAAGTATCAGCAAGGATTTTAAAACGTGGATTAATTAGATTTTTACTTGGCGCACAATCATCCCCCACACCAACTGTTCCATGCTCCCAAACCACGACGCGATAACCATCTTTAGGTTGAGCTACTTTCGGAAATAACACCATTGCTGTCGCAGTAGCGGTTTTACCTTGTACATTCGCCATGTTATAGGTCATGACTTTAATAGATGAAGCATTATTTACTGTATCAATGGCATAATTGCTTTCGAATAGGTAAGTTTTATTTGAATCACTACCCGTATAACGATCATCATTGTCATTACACGCAGTTAAAAATAATGCAGAAATTGAGAACGTCATTGCCAATGCGATCTTAGACCGTTTCATAAAATATCCTTTTAATGCTTGTGTTATTTTTGTGCATGAAACTACATGCCACCTTATTAAGGCATAAAAAAAGTGCCCTGCATAGGACACTTTTCAACTAGATAGTCAGATTAAGCTATTAATTCTAAAAAAATTCCGATAAAAATAATCATCCCTACCCAGCGATTGTGACGGAATGCCCAAAAACAGATTTGTGGATCCCGATCTTTGGTTTTTATGGCCTGATAAATAAAATCACCCGCGACCACGCACAATGCAATCAAGCCAAAGGGCAATAAAAGATTTTCCAAATACAAGGCACTGCCGATCAAGATCAGGCTCATTACCTGAAGCAGACCAATTATCTGGATATCATAACGACCAAATAAAATAGCAGTCGATTTCACCCCAATTTTTAGATCATATTCACGATCGGTTATTGCATATTGAGTATCGTAAGCCACTGTCCACGCCAAATTACCAAAATAAAGCAGCCAGCAGGTTAAATCAGGCGTTTGCCCAACAGCTGTATACGCCATTGGAATTGACCATGAGAATGCTGCACCTAAAAATACTTGCGGTAAATTGGTATAGCGCTTCATAAAAGGATAAATAAACGCTAAGAATAATGCCCCAAAAGACCAGTAAAATGATTCAATCGGCAGAAAAAATAACAAGGCAGCACTTGCCAGCACCAAGGCCAGAAACACAAAAACAGCTTCTCTAGCACGAATAACTCCTGTTGCTAAAGGACGTGTTTTGGTTCGCTCAACATGCGCATCTACTTTACGGTCAGCAAAATCATTAATCGCACAACCAGCGGCACGCATAAAAATAACACCCAAAATCATAATAAACAGGATTTTGAGATCTGGAATTCCTTTGGATGCAATCCATAACGCCCACATGGTTGGCCAAAATACTAATTCTGTGCCAATCGGCTTATCAAAACGACAAAGGTAATAATAGGCTTCTAAACGTTGTCGCCAAGTCGTGTGTTGCACTGTTTCCATGATAATCCTTAGGCGTCAATGCTGTTGAATAAACTGTTCAAATGCGGGTAAAAATGTTTCCTGCACAATAAACTTACAACCATGCCAAGTATAGCAACTCTGACGTGTCCATCCCTCTTCAAGATAAATGACGCGTCTCTCGCAAGCTGGACTGGTTCTCTGAAACAGAAACCAGCCAATCGGTTTATTACCAATATGCTGAAATAGTCTCGCCTTTTTTTGCAAGCTTAAAATTGGAAAAATACTTTTTGCTTTTACCCAAGCCTGCTCTTCGTTGCCATAAAGATTGGTTTCTCTCACCCATGCCACATGCTGCGCTGGCATTTTCATCCACTGACTGTCATTCAAAGTCAGGCGCTGATAATGTTCTTTAATGCGTTCAACATGAAACTGACCTTGACCTAAATCAGTCAATTGTTGGGTCAATGATCCTGATGCGTACAACCATTTTTTTAATACTGCAGGAAGCTCTTTTCCTTTTATTCTGTTTGGTCGTAAATTTCGCATGCTTGGCTCACTAAAAACATCGCGATTAGTGTACATGATTTTTTTTCAAAAAAGAGTATGACTTTCAACCGAATCAAAAACATAAAAAAAGCTCGCCGAAGCGAGCTTTTCTGAATCAGGGATGTATTACAGGCTGTAGTACATATCAAATTCAACTGGGTGAGTCGTTGTGTTAAGACGACGAACTTCTTCAGTTTTAAGTTCGATATATGCATCAAGCATTTCTTTAGTGAACACGCCACCTTTTAACAGGAACTCATGGTCATTTTGAAGTGCTTCAAGTGCCATATCCAAGCTGTGAGCAACTGTTGGGATTTTTGCTTCTTCTTCTGGAGGAAGATCATATAAGTTTTTATCAGCAGCTTCACCTGGGTGGATCTTGTTTTGGATACCATCAAGACCAGCCATCAACAATGCCGCGAAACCTAAGTACGGGTTCATCATTGGATCTGGGAAACGTGCTTCAATACGCTTGCCTTTCGGGCTAGAAACATAAGGAATACGAATCGAAGCAGAACGGTTACGTGCTGAGTAAGCAAGCATAATTGGCGCTTCAAAATGTGGAACCAAACGCTTATACGAGTTTGTAGAAGGGTTTGTAATCGCATTCAATGCACGAGCATGCTTGATCACACCACCAATGAAGAACAATGCCATTTCTGATAAACCAGCATATTCATCACCAGCAAACAAGTTCTTGCCATCTTTAGAGATTGACATGTGAACGTGCATACCCGAACCGTTATCGCCTACCATTGGTTTAGGCATAAAGGTTGCTGTTTTTGCATATTGGTGAGCAACGTTCCAAACTGCATATTTGAACTGTTGTACTTCGTCCGCTTTACGAACTAAAGTGTTGAAGCTTACACCAATTTCTAACTGGCAAGATGCAACTTCGTGGTGATGTACTTCTACACGACCTGGGCCCATGATGTCTTCGATTTTTGCACACATGTCAGCACGCATATCTTGTGAAGAATCAACAGGAGGAACTGGGAAGTAACCACCTTTCACACGTGGACGGTGACCAGAGTTACCAGCTTCATAGTCTTTACCAGTCGACCAAGCTGCTTCTTCAGCGATCAATGTGTGGCGCGCGCCAGACATGTCGATGTCCCATTTCACTTCGTCGAAAACAAAGAATTCTGGTTCTGGACCAAAGAATGCAGTATCACCGATACCTGTAGATTTTAAGTATTCTTCAGCACGACGAGCAATTGAACGTGGGTCACGCTCGTAACCTTGACCAGTTGATGGCTCGATAACGTCACAAGTCACAACAACAGTCGGTTCAGCAAAGAACGGGTCAAGGAAACCAGTTTCAGCATCTGGACGTAAGATCATGTCAGACGCTTCAATGCCTTTCCAGCCAGCAATTGAAGAACCATCAAACATTTTACCGTCTTCGAATGTATCTTCATCAATGGTATCAGCTGGGTAAGTTACGTGCTGTTCTTTACCCTTAGTATCAGTAAAGCGAAAATCGACCCATTTTGCGCCACTTTCTTTGATGAGTTGAAGGACCTTGTTCGCCATGCTCATTTGCTCCAATGAAATTTTTATGCACTTGTTAAGTGCGTGTTAGGTGTTGATGTATAATTAGCAATTATCATACCAACAATTTTAAAGCATACCTAAAACATTGAATTACTTATAAGTAATCATGATTTAGGCTCCTTGTCTTGAACTCATTATACTGTTTGCTTGTGTAAATGCACCATATTCACACATTTTCAAATTATGGCATATTTAAATAGCTCACTATCGCCCCAATTTGGTGCAAAATTGTTGCACTGATATAACACACTGCATCAATTTCAAACAATCGTTCATGATCATAATACTTTCTTATATAGAATGCTGAGATTCTTATCGGATAACACGAAAAATAATCGCATCTTTTACAGCCTCTTGTTCAATGAATGTTTTGGTTTATTTCAACAAATAAAATTTCTTGCTTAACCTATTCATCCATAGGCGATATTCTTTATTTAAAATCCAATTAATATTTTTTCATTTTATGAATTTTTCTTATTAGGTGCACGATTTAACAGTTGTTTAAGCAGCAACTCAAACCCGTTCGCGTAGAGCTGTTATTATCAGACGGAAAATAAATTTTACTATTCATGTTCTTTTTCATTCACTTTTTTTATACAGGCCAAACTTGATTTTACAATTAAAAAAAACTAAAAATCGTATACATAAATTTTTATTATTAATAAACAAACTCAAAGTTATGTTTATAAAAACTTAAAATCATTCAAGGATTTGATTAATGAAATATGACTTTGAACGTTCGGATAAAGCTTTTTTTGGCCATCCTAAGCCTTTACAAACGCTTTTTTTCACCGAGCTTTGGGAAAGATTTTCCTATTATGGTATCCGGCCTTTACTGATCCTTTATATGATTGCCATGGTCAATGACGGTGGTCTAGGACTTGATCGACCTACTGCCGCAGCGATTGTGGGATTGTTTGCAGGTTCCATGTATTTAATGACCGTTTTCGGTGGATGGATTGCAGATAATTGGTTAGGTCAAGCACGTGCTGTCTGGTATGGCTCTCTTATTATTGCCTTAGGTCATCTCTCAATTGCGCTTACGCCTGTTTTTGATCAGTCTTTCTTTTATTTTGGTTTAGTACTTATTGTTTTAGGTTCTGGACTATTTAAAACATGTATTTCGGTGATTGTTGGAACTTTATATAAAGCTCAAGATGCAAGACGTGATGCAGGCTTTTCCATTTTCTATATGGGAATTAATATGGGGTCATTTATTGCCCCGCTTATTACAGGGCTATTGGTAAAAGATCATGGCTGGCATTTAGGCTTTGGTATTGGTGGCCTTGGGATGCTCATTGCTTTATTAATTTTCCGTTTTATGGCAATTCCCCAACTCGAAAATTTTAACAAGTTACGTCAAGAAACCAACAGCTGTAGCAAACCTGTCGTAGAAAATAAAAATGCACCTAAAATTGTATTTAGCTTTTTATTCGCAGTTGCGGTTGTTATTGCATTAACGTTCTTTGGCATCATTCACATCAACCCTGTTGCTGTCGCGACCTATTTAACTGTAGGGATTGGTATTGGAATTATTGCCTATTTTGCGTATTTACTGCTTTTCCTCAATTTAGATCAAAATGACAAATTTAAAATTATCATTTGTTTTGTTCTATTGATCACTTCTGCCCTTTTTTGGTCCGCTTTTGAGCAAAAGCCAACCTCATTTAATTTATTTGCTCAGGATTATACCAACCGCAATGTTTTAGGTTTTGAGATTCCAACCGTATGGTTCCAGTCGATTAATGCCCTCTTTATTATTATTTTTGCTCCAATTGCTGCATGGCTGTGGGCAAGACTAGGCAAATCGAACAAAGACCCTAGTTATATCTCTAAATTTATTATTGCACTTTTACTGGCAGCAAGCGGATTTTTACTGATGTCTCTGGCTAGCCATTTTGCCATTAGCGATGGTCTGGTTTCACCCTTGTGGTTAGTCGGTGCTTTATTGCTGCTCACTTTAGGAGAGCTGTGCCTAAGCCCGATTGGTTTATCGACCATGACCAAACTTGCTCCAGATGTCATTCGTGGACAAATTATGGGACTATGGTTCACGGGTTCAGCTTTAGGCAACCTCATGGCAGGTTTGATTGGTGGACAAGTCGCAGCAGATGCTATCGAAAATTTACCCACCCTATTTATGCGTTGCGTATTGGCCTTAGTTATTGGCGCAATCGTGTTATTTTTATTAAAGAAACCAATGAACAAATTAATGGGCAAAAGCACCAGCAAAGTTCAACCTGATTTGGAAACGATATGAACGACTTAACTGTTCCAGAAAAACTAGCGAAACTTCGTGAACTCATGATCCATCAACACGTTGATGCTCTGGTTGTCATGAGTGCAGATCCACATATGTCAGAGTATTTACCAGACTATTGGAAAGCAAGGCAGTGGTTAAGCGGTTTTAGTGGCTCTGTCGGCACATTAGTTGTGACCCAAAACTTTGCAGGACTCTGGGCTGATGGGCGTTATTGGGTACAAGCCGAACAACAACTCGCTGGAACTGGCTTCCAATTACAAAAATTGACCAGTGATGAATCGTCGACACATCTCGCCTGGATGGAGAAAAATCTACAGTCTGGTTCGGTCATTTCTGTTAATGGGCAAACGCTTTCAATCCAGCAGTTTAAGGCTTTGGAAAATACGGCTAAACAACACGACTTAAAACTTGAAACACGACAAGATTTAATCGGCTTGATCTGGTCTAATCGTCCAGAACTTCCTTCAAAGAATATCCATTTAATGCCGGAAGGTTTAAATGCTCTATCTCGTAAAGAAAAAATTCAGGCAATACGGGAAACGTTAAACAGTAAGGCGATTGAAGGCCATTTCATTTCATCTTTAGATGATATTGCATGGGTGTTAAATGCACGAGGACAAGATGTAGAGTACAACCCTGTATTCCTTTCACACCTATATATCAGTTCTCAACAGGCTGTTTTATTTGTTGATCGCAATAAGGTAGATCTCACCACACAAGAAGCGTTCAAAGCTGATGGTATTGAGATTTATAACTATCAAGATACCGCTAGATTTTTAGCGAATATTTCTGATGCGTCTGTACTGTTAGATCCAGCCAAAGTATCGATTGATCACCAACAAGCTATCGCAAATGATATTCAGGTTGTATACGACATCAACCCAAGTACACTTTTTAAATCACGCAAGCATGAAAGTGAAATTGCGCATATCCGTCGTGCCATGCTTAAAGATGGTGTTGCCCTTTGCCATTTCTTCCACTGGCTAGAACAAGCACTTCATCATCAAGAGAATATTTCAGAACTGACCATTGATGAGAAAATTACTGCCTTTCGAGCTCAACAAGATGGATTTATAGGCCCAAGTTTTTCAACGATTGCTGGCTTTAATGCCAATGGTGCATTACCCCACTACCGTGCTACTCAAGAATACTATTCATTGATCGAAGGTGATGGTTTATTACTGATTGACTCTGGCGGACAGTACATAGATGGAACAACGGATATTACCCGTGTTGTTCCCGTTGGGACACCGACAGAACAACAAAAACGTGACTATACACTGGTTTTAAAATGTCATATTGCTTTGGCAAAAACCATTTACCCAGAAGGTTTAGCTGCACCTTTACTCGATTCAATTTGTCGTCATACTTTATGGCAACAGGGTTTAGATTACCGTCATGGAACAGGTCACGGCGTAGGTTTTGCGCTTAACGTTCACGAAGGGCCACAAGTACTTTCTTATTACGCGCCGATACATGCCTATAGCAAATTGCGTGAGGGAATGATTATCTCCAATGAACCGGGGCTATATCATGAAGGTAAATACGGCATTCGCATAGAGAATCTGGTTGCAAACCAGTTCCACGCTGGTTTTGAAAAAACCTACGGTGAATTTCTAGAGTTTGAAACACTTACACTTTGCCCAATCCATTTAGATTGCATCGTTGTTGATATGCTAAGCAATGAAGAGAAAGACTGGTTAAATCACTACCATCAAACCGTTCAAGAAAGATTGGCTGAACATCTCTCTGGAGAGGTTTTAGACTGGCTGATTTATAACACCCGTAAGATTTAATCTTCTTCCATGACTGAGGCAGAATCGTTTTTTATTTCTAAAGAAAAGCCTATTCTGCCTTGATTGTTTTCATCCCTATTTTCAAAGTACTTGGATACCCGTTAAAGCTTTTTCCTGCAAAGTTGTAATGAATGAAATAGTTAAACTGGTCACTTCATTTTTTGTTATATTAGCCACCTATTGAGGTGGCTTTATTTTATATGTACTTTACCAATATTGAGTATCAAATTGAGTACCAAAACCGCATCAATAAAAAATATCATTTAAATTCAATAGGTTGAATATAAAATGCTTCTAATGATCGACAATTACGACTCTTTTACCTACAACATCGTCCAGTATTTTGGCGAGTTGAATCAGGAAGTAAAAGTAGTTCGCAATGACCAAGTCTCATTAGAGGATATTGAACGATGGCAGCCAAAATATTTAGTGATTGGACCGGGGCCATGTTCTCCAAGTGAAGCAGGAATTTCTATTCCAGCGATCAATCACTTTGCAGGAAAAATTCCTTTATTGGGCGTGTGCTTAGGTCATCAAGCAATTGGACAGGCATTCGGTGGAAACATTATTCGCGCGAAAACCGTAATGCATGGTCGCTTATCCGACATGCATCACACAGATAAAGGGATTTTTAGCAATCTCCCTTCTCCATTTGCAGCGACACGTTATCATTCACTGGTGATTGAGCAAGAAACGTTACCAGAATGCCTAGAACTGACCTGCTGGACCAATCAGGCTGATGGCACGATTGAGGAAATTATGGGTGTTAAACATAAAACCCTTCCAGTCGAAGGCGTTCAGTTTCACCCTGAATCAATTTTGAGTGAGCATGGACATCAAATTTTTAAAAACTTCCTAGAGCTTTATGCTTAAACCAAAACTGACTTTTTAATTTCAGTATTAAAACAGCCTATTGCCATCCAATAGGCTGTTTTTATTTTGAACATATAAAAACAATATACAACTCATACAAACTGATTATTTTTTAAGCTTTAAAATTAAAAGACAATCTATTACTTTAAAACAAATCATTCTTTTTCAATAATTAATCCACTTTTCACAGAATAGAAAAAGTAAACGTGCGATAGGATTTCAGATTGAACACCGCCCTTTTTACTTTTTTAGATTAACTATAGTCATAGGAATGATTAAGTTTCAGGGCTGCTGGATGGTAGAATCTACGCCATTATTTTTAGCACTCCCTGAAATATCAATCAGGACAACCTATAGTGAATACCTTGGTTTTATTGAATATTATTGTTTTTGTCCTGCTTATGGCAGGATTGTTCTTTTCCTACCGAAAAGATTGGAGCCTTTCAAAGAAAGTTCTGATCGGTATGGTGGTGGGTATCATCTACGGTCTGGCACTTAAAACCATATATGGTGATGGTCAGATTATTGAACACTCTGTCGCATGGTTCAACCTTGTGGGTAATGGTTATATCCAGCTATTACAAATGGTAATCATGCCGCTGATTTTCGTTTCAATCGTCAGTGCCGTGGTGAAATTACATCAGACAACGTCGCTTGGAAAAATCAGTGTCTTAGTGATTGGCATCCTGTTAGCAACCACGGCGATTGCCGCGCTGGTGGGGGCTACCGTGACTAACCTATTTGGTTTAACCGCCGAAGGTCTGGTACAAGGTACCCAAGAAGCTGCTCGTTTAGCTGCGATTCAAAGTCAATATATTGGGCAAGTCACCGATCTAGATATACCAAAACTTCTGCTTTCTCTACTTCCTCAAAATCCATTTGCTGATTTAACAGGTATTCGTCCTACTGCCATTATCAGTGTGGTGATTTTCGCTGCATTTTTAGGTGTTGCGGCTTTAAAGCTGATGGATAAAGACCCTGTAAATGGCGAAAGAATCAAGCATGGTATTGAAGCATTACAAGCGCTCGTAATTAGTCTGGTTCGTTTGGTAATGCAATTTACACCTTATGGTGTGCTGGCCTTAATGGCCAAAATGGTCGCAACAGCCAATCTTGCCGATATCGTAAAATTGGGCGAATTCCTTGTTGCTTCATATCTCGGCCTTGCGATTATGTTCCTAGTCCATGCCTTGATTTTAGTGTTTGTACGCATCAATCCAGTCGACTTTTTCAAGAAAGTCTTCCCAGTCTTAAGCTTTGCTTTTATTAGTCGCTCAAGTGCAGCCAGTATTCCACTGAATATTGAAGCACAAACCAAGCAATTGGGTGTACCTGAAGGGATTGCCAGCTTCTCGGCTTCATTTGGTGCGACGATTGGTCAAAATGGTTGTGCAGGTTTATATCCTGCAATGCTTGCTGTCATGGTTGCCCCAACCGTTGGTATCAACCCGCTGGATCCGTTATGGATTGCGCAACTGGTTGTCATCGTAACGCTTAGTTCAATCGGTGTTGCTGGTGTAGGTGGTGGTGCGACTTTCGCTGCCTTAATCGTACTCCCTGCGATGGGCTTACCAATTACTTTAGTGGCTTTACTGATTTCAATCGAACCTTTGATTGATATGGGACGTACCGCATTAAATGTAAATGGTTCAATGACCGCTGGCACAGCAACCAGTCAGTTATTGGGGGTAAGGGATCCTCAACCCGATAATGATGCTTAAATCGTATTAAAATAAAAAAGCCAACAACAATGTTGGCTTTTTTATGGCTAGTAAATTACAACTTCAATTGTTGCACGATGGAGCCATCCTGTTTTGCAACTAAAGATTCACACAGCTGGATCCGTTCTTTGGTTTGATTTAAGCCGCGTTCGACCCCAACCAGTTCTTTGGTTCTCGGTGCAAAGAAATTATTCAACTGTGTCGCTTCCTGTTGAGTACATGCCGCGCCACTAAACAATGCAGGGAAACGTCCCGCAGAAGACTTCCCTAAACGGTCAAATACTGCATCATGATTTAATTTAAACCATGACCACAATCCACCTTGTTCACCGCTATAGTTATTGATGGCGTTAATCACCGTACGTACTTCACCCACCTTCACACGCGGATCAAGAACGAGCTGACGTGCCTGCTGACGTGTATCTGCCTGATTGGCTGAGCCTAAAGCAGATAGAATTGCCAGACGTTGTGTCGGTTGAGTAATCCGTTGTAATTCCCCTGCTAAACGATCAAATACAGGCTGCCCTTTTTCTTGAACCCGTACTGCCAGAATCGTGGGTAATAATTCTGGCGTGAGTTGGGCAAAGTTCAGTTGCTTCTGTTCAAATAAAGCATCCGATTGCTTTAAGAGTTTTTGACGAACTTCGGGTACCTGAATATCCAGTGCAAGGAACTGCGCCAACTCACTACGCCATAAACTATCTTCGGCAGATTCACCTGCTTTACTGGTATAACCCAACTGATTCAGTTTTGGTAAGTATAAATTCGCCAGAACCTTTCTCAAATGCTCACGTTCAGCGTCTGTTTTCAATACATGACGTTGTATCACGCTAAGCTGCTGAAATAATGCGGTACTGATTTGGCGGCTATTCGAGTGAGCAAACTTCTTCGCAACATCCACCACCGCCAACAAGTTAATATCACCATGATTAAATGCTGCCGAAATCGCATAAGCATAGGCCAATTGTTCAGTATTGGAGAGTTTTGCTGTTGCTGCTGTCAAACGAGCAAGTTCCTGTTGAGGTAAACTAAATTGGTAATAGCCTGCTGCATCTGCATTTGGAATATACCAACTCTTGATTGTTGCACCTTTGAGTTCAATTTTGGCTTCTGCTTGATCAATCAGTTCACATTGGACTTTGCTTGCCGCATTTGGAACTTCATAGCGTACACATAATGGTACGCCCCAAAGGCTATTTGCATCCCCTTTTGAACCGACTGGTAAATAGCGAGTTTGTTTCACATTTAAAAAGACTTTATTACCTTGTTGCTGCAATGAGGTATTTAGCAAAGGTACGCCCGGTTGATCAATAAAACTTTTTACCGCTTTGCTAAAACGCTCAGCCTGACCAGACTGTTCTGCAAGGGAACTAATTAAATCATTGGCGGTGGCACTACCATATTGGTGCTTGTTAATATAATTCCGTACACCTTGTTTGAACCTTTCCTCACCTAAATAACTTTCAAACATATTTAAAACAGCCGCGCCTTTCTGGTAAGTAATACCATCAAAAGCAGTTTGAATATCGGCATTACTTAAAATTGGCTGGCGGATACGGCGTACACTCACCAAGCTATCGCTTTTCATCGCGCCCGCCGTATCTACGACTCGTTCTAGATCAGCATTGAATTCAGGGTGCAATTGTTGGGTGATTTTACTTTGCATCCAAGTGGCAAAAGATTCATTCAACCACAAGTCATCCCACCACGGCATCGTTACCACATCGCCAAACCACAGATGTGCCAACTCGTGTGCATTGACATTAAAAGAGCTTTGTACAAATGACACAGGTGAATCTTTGTCTAGTAGCATCAAATAATCTCTAAAGGTAATCAACCCGGGATTTTCCATTGCTCCCGCAGCAAAGTCAGGCGCAGCAAGCAAGTCTAATTTGTCGAAGGGATAGCCAAAAGCAAAATAATCTTCTAGTGTTTTTAAAATTGCAGGGGTTTCCGATAAAGCATGCTGCATTTTTGCAGCCTTACCATCTGGTGCAATTCCGCGCAGTTGAATGGCGTCTTTGCGCCATTGTGTTGCAGTAATATCTGGCCCTTTCTGTAATTGCCAAGGCCCAACTGCTAGCGTAAGCAAATAAGTTGGTAATGGTTTGGTCGGTGCAAAACTTAAAGTTTTCCAACCTGACTGATCGGTCTGCTCTGATGTCTGATTGGTATTGGCAAAACCTGAATATTTCTCTGGAATGGTCAGACGAATATTAAACGGCGTTTTAAAACGTGGTTCATCGAAAGATGGGAAAGATTGACGGGCACTAATGGCTTCCATTTGAGTCATGACATAAGGTTTACCTTCAAACTCAATTTTATAAATACCATCAAGTTGCTGATCATAATCTGCATTAAAATCCAGTACTAAACGATATTGTCCAGCAGCTAAGGTCTTGGCAAATTTAATCACACTCACGCCATCAACTTCTGAAGCTTGCTCATATTTGGCTTTGGTTTTCTGCCCATTTACGGAGCTAATACTCGCCTCTTTTACCGACAAGGATTTGCCATGAATCCACAGATGGTCGGTCGCTTGAGTGAGTTTTAAATGAATGGTGGTTTTGCCCGTATAACCTTTTTGAGCAGGATCAATTTTAAAGTCTAAATCATAAGATTCAGGCACAACCCATTCAGGTAATTTTCCAATTGGAATTTGTTCTTTGCTATTTGATGCAAAAATCTGTGTTGCGGATAAAGAAATTAATGTCGTAAGTAGCAATCGTTTTTTTAATGAAGGTTTGACCAACATAGGAGATCTGTCCTCTGTAGTTTTTAAAATAAAAAGACGCAGCAAATGGTGTACCACTTCGCTGCATCCACACATCATTCTTAGAATTTATAATTAAACTCCAGCCAGCCCTGACGGCCGAATGGTGAATATGATCCTACTGGATAATATGGCCATCCGCCTGTGTCATCGCGTTTCACTTTGTCAAACAGGTTATTCACAATGATTGATGCAGAGGCTTTTGGAGAAATTTGATAGGTTCCGCTCCAATTGACCAAATAGGTCGGGCTTAAGTAAGCCGTTTGATTCCCGTTTGGAATCTTGCCATAGCGATTCACCAGAACTGTCGATGCCCAATCACCTCGATTCCAACTGAGGCTGGTATTGAAACGGTCTCTCCAATCTGGAATGGTTAAGTCTTTAAGATAATTATCTTTCTCGCCGTCTTTAGATTGTTGATATTCACGTTCAAGCACGCGGCTATAATTCACCGTCCACAGGAAATTACCCAGATTTTCAGTTTTCCAACGCCATTTGCTGGTGAAATCAATTCCTCGGGTATGATCTGAAGCAGCATTGATCGGCACAATATTGATATTGTTGATCACATTTGGATCAACCACTGCATTTGCTGGATTACGCTCTACACGTGCCAACGCATCAACACATTGTACTGAATTAATATCTTGCGCCCCTAAACGACAAGCAGCTTCTTGACGTAAAATTTTATCTTCACTTAAATTGGTTACCAGATTATCAATTTTGATATCCCAATAATCGACGGAAATATCAAACTTATTACTTGGTGACCAAACAAAACCTGCACCATAAGATTTACCCTCTTCAGGCTTTAAATCCTTATTGCCCGTTAAGGTATAGTTTGCTCCTGGTGAATAATCTTTAAAGCTACATTTATCTAAAGCTTGTCCCGTCTGACTGCAACGTAAATAATCGGTGGTACTTGGGAAATAACCTTTTTGTTTATTTAAAAACAGATAATTCATATCTGGTGCGCGGAAACTGGTCGCATAGTTACCTCGAACCAATAAGGTTGGATGTGGTCTAAACTCAAGTCCTGAACCAAACGTGAATTTATCAATACTGTTATCTGACAAAGCATACCGGTCATAACGTCCAGACAGCGTTAAATTTAATGGCTTTGCTAACGGTAGAAAGAGTTCCGTACCCAATGCCTGACGTGTACGCGCCCCACCATATTCACCACTGGAAGTCGCATTATAGAAGTCACCATTTTCTACCGCTTTATCCGGTTTGATTGTAAAACCTTGACGCCCAATTTCTGCCACAGCAGCCAGCTTGGCCGTTCCTGCAGGAAGTTCAAAAACATCACCATTGGCACTTAAAGTTAAGCTCTGTGCCCAAGACTTATCTTTTTCTTCTGTCGTGCCCGAAATCGTTCTAAATTCACTTACCGTCAGTGGTCGACTTAAACGATCCAGATTCGGTGAATAAATCGGAATGCCATCCTGACCTATCCCCAGTTGCTGGCCCAAGAAATATGCATCAACATTCGAGCGTACCAGACCTTGTTTGCGTAATTGACTGGTATAAATCGAGCCATTATAGGCAGCTTCATAACGCCAGCTGCTGTCCCCAATATCACCACGAATACCAAAATTTAAATTTGTAGAGAGCTCTTTCCATTTTTTATTGGCTTGCTCAACATCCCCTAATTCTTCTGGCGCAAAACGTCGTGTCCAGATTTCATAATTTCCTGTGTCTTGATTAAGAAAATAGCCGCTACTTGCACCTAAGGATGTCCATATCGGGCCACGGGTATTATTTTCAATTTGATTGGCACCAATCAAAACATCTGCGAATAATTGTGTTTTTTCATTCAGCTCATAATCCAAACCGAGATAGCCATTTTGGCTGCGATTCTTGGTTTGAACCGTCCAATAGGTCGGTCGTGCTAATCCACTGGCACAGTTATCTGCACCTGTTTTTCCTATATTCTGGACTGATCCTTTAAATAAATCATCAAATGCATCACAACCACCGATTGAGAGATATTGTCCTGTCTTGGCATTTTTACGTCCAACGATCGTGTCTGGCTTTTCCCCCAAACGTGTTCGGCTCATCATAAAGTCACGATCAGCTGCCCAAATCGGTTCACGCCCACTCAGTTCAAGTCCATACACCAGATTTAACTTATCTAGTGTTTTACTACCACTCAGTTGTAAACGTAGGTTCTCCCCACCTTCTTTGGTTCCACCTGCCTTGATATTAAATTGGTTTCCATCGGTTTTCTTTTTCAGAATAATATTCACTACACCTGCGATTGCATCTGAACCATAAATCGCGGAAGCACCACCGTTTAATATTTCGATTCGATCAATAATTGCAGTTGGGATATTGGCTAAATTGACAAAATTCACAGCGCCATCATATGGCACAGGATAATCAGCCACCCGATGTCCATTGATTAAAGTCAGGGTGTGATTCGGTCCTAAACCTCGTAAACTAATTGCATTGGCGGCAGGCGTAAAGGTATTGCCATAATCAGCTCCTTGCACAAAGCCTGTATTTTGGGTCAGGTTATTTAATGCATCGAAGGCATTGCTAAAGCCCTGCTTTTCGATATCGGCTGCGGTAATCACGGTTACACTGGTCGGGCCATCTTTTTGAGCTTTGGAAATACGTGAACCTGTGACTGCTACACGCACCACTTTATCCGATGTTGCCTTGCTTTGTGGCTGTTCTACATGGGTCTCAGCATAACTTTCTAATGGATGAAGGCATGCAATAAAGACAAAAACAAAACAACCTTTATTTTTAGCAGCCCCAAGATATTTCAAGTAATTTAGGTACATATTTATGGATGAATAAAATGAAGACCGACCTAATATATCCACTTTTATTTAGTTGATTTATACTCATTTTTTCTAGGGATATGTATGATTAAGATATACCAAAAGGTTAATTCCTTATCATAAAAACTCAGAATAAATTAAAACCTTTTTCCAGAAATAAATCGAGCTATTCAAAAATACCATATCAGAGAAGCAGCAAAATTTTTAAAACTATGACCGAACAACAAAAAACTTTGTTTATTTTCTGATAACATAGCTCGCAGCTAGTGAATCATGGATCACAAAAAGCCAAACCATCGACTCAGACAACTGACCTCACTCAAAATTTTAATCATTGATGCTGTAACTCATGACTATGAATATCCAACAGGCCCTTAATCACATTACCAAAAACATTCATCTTACCCAGCCTCAAATGGAAGATGTGATGCGCAGCATCATGCAGGGCGAAGCAACGGAAGCGCAGATTGGTGCACTGATGATGGGCTTACGCATGAAAGGTGAAAGTATTGATGAGATCACCGCTGCGGCACGCATTATGCGTGAGTTTGCCATCAAGATTGATGTCAGTGATATTCCGCATCTTGTCGATATCGTGGGTACAGGGGGTGACGGCCAAAATCTGTTTAATGTTTCAACCGCTTCTAGCTTTGTGATTGCCGCTGCGGGTGCAACTATTGCCAAACATGGTAACCGCGGTGTATCCAGTAAATCAGGTTCTTCTGATGTACTTGAGCAAATCGGGATTCAGCTTGACCTGGATATGCAACAAACTGAACGCTGCATCCGTGAAATGGGTGTCGGTTTCCTGTTTGCGCCAAATCATCATAAAGCCATGAAATACGCTGTTGGCCCACGTCGTGAATTGGGAATCCGCAGTATTTTCAACTTATTGGGACCATTGACCAACCCTGCTGGCGTGAACCGTTTTGTGATTGGCGTATTCTCAGACGAACTTTGCCGTCCGATTGCTGAAGTATTAAAACAGTTGGGTGCCGAGCATGTACTGGTTGTGCATTCTAAAGATGGTCTGGACGAAATCAGTCTGGCTGCTCCCACTGCCGTCGCTGAACTCAAAGATGGTGAAATTACCGAATGGACATTGAATCCAGATGATGTCGGCCTTCCATCTCAAACCTTGTCAGGTTTAGTGGTGAATAGTTCAGAAGAAAGCCTAAAACTGATTAAAGATGCACTAGGCCGTAATAAATCCGACATTGGCGAAAAAGCAGCAAATATGATTGCACTGAATGCAGCTGCAGGGATTTATGTAGCAGGCATTACCAAAACCTATAAACAAGCTGTTGAGCTGGCGCAGGATATTCTGTACGGCGGACAAGCGCTCGAAAAAATGAGTATCTTGGCTGAATTTACCAAGACATTGAAACAATATCAGGCAGACTAAGGACTTCTCATGATCGATATTCAAAATACCATTTTAGGTAAAATTGTTGACCGCAAACATGAGGAGCTTGCAGCACGTTTAAAACAACGTAGATTGCATGATGTTGAACAATGGGCAAAAGAGGCTTCACCTGTACGTGGTTTTGCCAATGCCTTGCAACATAAACGTCCAGCCGTTATTGCTGAAATTAAAAAAGCATCTCCGTCTAAAGGCATTATTCGTGCAGATTTCAATCCCGCAGAAATTGCTCAACAGTATGAACAAGCGGGCGCTGCTTGCCTGTCTGTATTAACGGATGTGGATTTCTTCCAAGGTGCGGATGAAAATATTGCTATCGCACGTAACCACTGTGCCCTACCAGCTTTACGTAAAGATTTTTTGATTGATCCTTATAATGTCATTGAAGCACGTGCTTTACATGCAGATTGTATTTTACTAATCGTGGCCTGCCTATCCGATCAACAGCTGGAAGAAATGTCGAAAACGGCATTTGAGCAGCAGTTGGATGTGTTAGTTGAAGTGCATGATGAATATGAATTAGAGCGTGCTTTAAAGCTGTCTGAACAGTGCATTTTGGGTGTCAACAACCGTAATCTTAAAACCTTTGATGTCGATTTAAATACCTCATTGCGTTTAAAGAAATTATTGCCTGCTTCTCGCGTTTTGGTGACAGAAAGTGGTATCGCCACGCCTGCTGATGTAGAAATGATGCAAGCCAATGATATTCATACTTTCTTGGTCGGCGAAAGCTTTATGAAACAACCTCGCCCAGATCAAGCATTTAATGAATTGTTTGGTCAGCCTGAGCAAATCTAAGCCAATAAGGTTCAAGGTAAAATTCTGCCTTGAACCTTTAAAATGATACTAGAACTAAAGATAAGTTCCGAATAAAGAATAAAATTGATGGAACAATATGAATAACTTTTTATTACTTATCGGGTTAATCTTATTAGTGGGTTTTCCTATTTATAGTCATTTATTTTTTTACGAAAAAATTCAGAGTTTTAAAGATCCAAGAGTTTTTTACTACTTAACGATCATTCCTGGCTGCATTTTGATTGGCATTGCAATGTATTCATCCCCTGCGCAGACTTTAATGACGTCTCAAGCATGTGGTGTAATCGAACAATATAAGAGATTTCCAAAACGAGGCGGTCACTTCGAACGGCTAGCAATTGTCATGGATCAATCTGGTTATATTCGCTATTTTGATTTTGATCACACTTTACCGCGTCTCCAAGCAAATCAGCATATTTGTTTTGAACTATATGATCGCTTTAAAAATAAAGGTTTAAATCAATCTCGAATGATAAAAATTATAAGTGAGTCATCATCTTAAAAATAATGCATTTTAATTTTCAATCCGCTCTAAAAAACTAATCTCCATAGTCTCCTGAACGTAATATAGTTCAAATCATCACAGATTCAGACTATAATTTCACACCTCTCTCGTATCTTGCCTATTTTTCTAACATTATGAGTAAACACGATTCATCGCTTTCTAAAGATCAGTTTAATTTACTGAAAGCCTTTAAAAAGCAAATCTCTAATCCTCAATCCAGCGCGATTGCAAAGCAAGCCGAATCAAAAAAGGCTCAAGCTGCTGCTGAAGAATTGGAAGATACAGAACTTTTTAAAAAAGCCCTACTTGGGGTCAAACCAATCGACAATCAAAATATTGCCGATACCAAAGTGACGCGTAGCAAAAAAGTTGATGCCCAAACCTTGGCAAAACGTGCAGCGGCAGAAGGTGGAGCTGAGCAAGAGCTTACAGAGATTTCAGATACCCAAGCGATCTTAAATCCTGTGGCTAGTCAAGCGGCATTAAGCTACCGCATCGCGACCTTACAGCACAAAGTCTTTGAAGACTTAAAAGCCGGTAAAATTCGCTGGTTCGAGGCTGTGGATCTACATGGTTGTACCGTTGAGCAAGCACGTGCAGCGGTTCTGCAAATCATTCAAATGGCAAAAGAAGAAAACCAGAATGTCATCAAGATCGTGCATGGCAAAGGTCCAGAAGCAATTTTAAAAACCTATGTCAATGGCTGGCTGAGACAGCATCGTGATGTACTTGCTTTTGTCAGCGCGCCTGAAAATCAGGGCGGCACAGGCGCTGTTTTAGTCCTGCTCAAACGTGCTGAAAAGAACCCTAAATTCAAACAGTAATCGGCATTTATATCAAAATTAAGATTTTTAATCGTTTTCTGATACAATTGCCGTTTTTGTTCAACCCACCTAAGTGAACATTGTTATGTCTATGCAGCAATCGTACGCAAATATCTTAACTGCCGTTGGCGAAGACCTAAATCGCCCGGGCTTGCAAGATACACCGATGCGTGCGGCGAAAGCTTTTTCTTTTTTAACTTCTGGTTATAGCAAAACGCTTGAAGAAGTTACGAATAGCGCACTCTTCCCTTCCGATAACCATGAAATGGTATTGGTTAAAAACATCGAATTTTATTCGCTTTGCGAACACCATTTATTGCCATTTTATGGCCGTGTGCATATCGCTTATTTACCTGAGGGTCAGGTACTGGGCCTATCAAAATTTGCTCGTATTACTGAAATGTTTGCGCGTCGACTTCAAGTTCAAGAGAACCTGACACAGCAGATTGCTGAAGCAGTTGCTCAGGTAACTCAGGCCCGTGGTGTTGCAGTTGTGATTGACTCTGCACATATGTGCATGATGATGCGTGGTGTGGGTAAGCAAGAATCAACCACTCGTACAGTTTCTTTTATCGGTGACTTTAAAACAGATAAAGATACGCGTCGCGAGTTCTTGAGCGCTGTACCAGAAAGCTATTAATACGAGTACTGCATATGTCATCCATTCAGTTAGCAGGTTTCGGTCATTTAAAAAATGAAGCCAGCGTTGATTACCCTCGACCAGATCGTCTGGTTCAGGGTAATCCTGAACGGCTCACTTATAGCTTGTATGAACATCCGCAGATGGACTGTGGCATTTGGCAGTGTGAAGTCGGTGCATGGAATATTCAATTTGCTGAGAACAAGCAAGAATTCTTTCAGATCATTGAAGGCATTGTGCGCATTCATGATGCAAAAACCAATTCCTTTATTGAAGTGACTGCTGGCCAGGCAGGCATTATCCCACCTGCATTTTTAGGAACATTTGAAGTGGTGGAAACCGTCAAAAAATACTACGTGATTGTAGAAATCTGATCACTGCGAATTGCACTGATCAAAGCTTTAGTCTCTCTAAAAAAACCGTACATATCCCAAGCCGAATTTATTCCAGTCTTTATGATCTTGCTGTTCGAAATCCCAATTCAAACGCACAGCATCATTTACACTTAAACTATATTGCAGTTGTGTGCCCACTCTTAGATTCCACTGGTTTAAATCTTGCCAATACGGCAATTCTATTTGTACAACACTGTTGATATTGTCTGACCATACATTCATGCACCCCACTGTAGGCCCAGCGCCAACACGCCAACCTTTATCCAAGTCCTTTCCACCTTGAATATGACTTTGTAATTGGGCATAGCATAAATGTCGACGATCATAATCCGCCAGACTATAACCCACCTGCATATTCAGATTCATCACACCATGTTGTTGGTCTTCACTAAACTGGCCTTTCTCAATGCTTTCCTGTTTCCAGCCTAGATTAAAGCCCCACGTTAAAGGTGATTTAAAAGGTTGAATCGGGTTATATGAATTGACAGATAAAAGATCTAAATGCTCCAGTTTAAGCTTGTCATCACGATATTGCAGGCTGCCATCCAGAAACAGTAATTGTGTGCCTGTCCGATAGCCGCCTTGGGGATCGATCAGATCATGATAAGCCTGACGGTGACCCAGCTCAATAAACTTCTGCCCTTGTACTTCACCTACATTTACCGACAAGTTACGCGCATGATGCCCTTCTACAGGCTGCTTTTTCGGACGGGCTGGTTCCTGACGCTGTTTAGGCACTTCTATCTGGCTACGCTGAGCCAGTAATTGGCGTAATTGTGGTTGAGCAAAATCTGCATCGACCTGATGGCTAATATATTGCAGATATAAATCGTCGTAGGCCATTTCTAGAATTTTAGCCTGCTCAGACGGACTGTAATTTTTTAAAACAGGTTCAGCTTGATTAATCTCAGTAAACGCAACCTGATGTGCAACTTTAGCTAAAGGCGTGCCATGCTGCTTGGCTTGAGCAAGTAATTGGGTTTCCAGTGCAGGACGATAGACCACTTCTTTAACCAGATTTTGTTGGTCAACAGCCTTCAAGGTTTCAATTGGAATGGCAGCATAATTAAACTGCTGTTTTAAGTTTAAATTCGGACGTACCAGATCAATCAGGCCGAGCAAGCGGTAAGCACAGTTATCGCTGACGAAATAGTAAGGAAAACTCACATGCTGCATTTCCCAGATATGCTCGACCAGAAAACGGGTTTCTTCAGGGGTTAAATTCAGCTCATATTCCCATAGATCACGGCTTTCAAAATCACCATATTCTTTGACCTTACGGTAGTACGGCATCAATGAATATTCACCAGGATACTGTCCAGTTAAGCCTTTCCATGCATAAGACCAGTTATCATCCCCTTTCACCGTTGCAGCGTAATTGACTGCATACGAGACCAAATTAAGCTGTTTCTGATCTTTAGGGTCTAGGCGCAATAAAGTATGCCCAAACATGGAACTTGGATTGCCCATAAAGTCAGTGGCATAAATCAAGGTGGCCTTATACGGCTTGATCTGATTAATCCAGTCCTCAAACTCAGTACAATTGGCTTGGGGAAGTTGTGTCGACTCAATATTCAACTGCTGCATCAACCAGCGGCTTCGTGCAGGGAATTTACATCGTATCGATTGATTATCGGCAGCTTCCAGAAATAAGGCTTTAATATCTGCTTGTAATTCGCTTTTTAAATTCATTTTGCCATCTTTGGCATAAAAGTAACCTGCATAACTGACTTCACTGTTTTGCTTTTGGTCAGCATACATCAAGCGTTGCCATGTGATTTGCTGGTCTAATTGTTTTTGTTGAGCAAAGTTTAAATATTGCTGTAAATCAGATTCAACCGAGGCATGTGCAAAATGGCACATCAAAGACGCTATCGCAAAAGTAATTAATTTCATTCAGCAGCAAATATTTTTAAATATAAGGAAAATAGCGATAAGAAAACCCTGCCATCAAGACAGGGTTTTATCATGCAGCAAATTAAACGTAAGCTTTAAGTACCGTGTCTTTTGCCATCACACCTTGTAAAGCGTCTAGAACTTGAAGTGAATTTGTATTTTTGCTTGAGTAAATTTCTGCAAAATTGGCTTTAGATACAGCAAAGAAACGTGCTTTATCATTGGCTTTAATTTGCATTAATTCTGCAAGAACATTTAAGCTTTCGCCTTGACCAACAGCCATATCACGCGCTAAAGCTTCAGCATTTTCATTGGTAAATGTCACCACTTGAGCTGTGACTGTTCCACCCTGACGGCAGCCTAAAGTACCGAAGGTAATACCGAGTAACTGGTTGGTAAAGATACCATTGGTTGTTGCAGCAAGAATTTTAGGTGCAACACCTTTTTTACCCGCCCAAACTTGTGTACCCACACCACAACCCACATCATTATCAGCCATTGCTACAGTTGAACCAGCGGCTAACAATGCAGCTAATGCAATTTTCTTTAACATAGGAACGATCTCCAGTATCAATTATTTTTAACTATTTGTTATCACTATTGTGTTGTGTAATTCTTCTTACACAGGAATTAAAATAACCAGCTTGACTTGTTTTAGCAAATAAATTTTTAAATATATCTGAAATATTTATATCAGGGGCAAAAGCCCCATTCTCTCGACAATTTTAATTTAAGCGCCATATCCCATGTTTATCTCGTGTACCAAGAATCTTTAATACCAAAACCAGACTCAGTAATAATAATAAATACCAAGAACCTAATTTGCCCCAGCCCACCATATGCCATGCATCTACCTGACTTGGATAGAGCCAGATTTGATAGAAAGTACTAATGTTTTCAGCAATCCAGATCAGGAAAGCCAACAACAGTAAAATCGGTAACATCGGCACTTTAAAACGATATTGTTGCAACTGAAAATAAAGTTTGGTCTTCCAGAAAATCACAACACTCCATATAAATAAAGCCACCCGAATATCTGGAATAAAAAACTTAGTCATAAAGTTTAAATAAGATAAAACCGCCAGACACAGCATATTTCCAAATTGCGGTAAAGACTCAAAAGAGACCTGATAAAGCCGTAATGACCGAGCGAAAAAACTGCCCACGGCTGAATACATAAATCCGGCAAAGAGTGGCACAGTCCATAATTTAAAAATGGCTGGTTGTGGATATTGCCAAGATGCAATCGCAGGATGGGTCAGGAATATCTCCATGCCCATTGCCATGATATGAAATAAAGCAATAACCTTCGCTTCTGCCCATGATTCTAACTTTAAATAAACCAGACAAACCTGAATGACTAGGGCATAAAACAGCAAATAATCATAACGAAAGAAGCCCCAGTATTCATGACTTCCCATGGGTGCAGTGACGGCAAATGCGATCAGCAACAATAACCCAAATAAGGCAGCCGAAGCTGCCTTAGTAATAAAACTGAGTGGTAATACAATAAACTGCACGAAACTGATCCTAGCCTGTTTAACGTTGAAGTGTCTGTTAAATATCAGCCTAAATATTTCGCGCTGTATTCATGTACTGTATCCACAAAAATTTTCGGTTGTGCCGGATCAACCCACTGCGTAATACCATGACCCAAGTTGGCGATATAACCTGTTTTCTCACCATTGGCATAGGCATCATCCAGCATGGCTTTGACCGATTTCTCAATCGAAGCAGCTGAACCATAAAGTACGGCTGGATCTAGGTTACCCTGTAAGGCAGCACGTCCTGCAATAACATCACGTGCGGTATAAAGCGGTGTAGTCCAGTCTAAACCAAATGCATCTGCACCCGTAGTCAGCATATTCTCTAACCACTGTCCGCCACCTTTGGTAAAGACAATAATCGGAATACGGCGACCATCTTTTTCTCTTTGCAATCCAGCAATGATTTTGGTCATATAGTTCAATGAGAACTCAACATATTCTCTATGCGCCAGCGCACCGCCCCAGCTATCAAAAATCTGGATCGCCTGAGCACCCGCATCAATCTGAGCATTGAGATAGTCAATCACTGAATCTGCAAGATGATCCAATAACGCATGCAAGACTTCTGGCTGCGCATACATCATATTCTTGGTGAAACGAAACTCTTTACTTGAACCACCTTCAATCATATAGGTGGCTAAAGTCCAAGGGCTGCCAGAAAAACCGATTAAAGGCACTTGCCCATTTAAAGCTGAACGAATGGTCGATACTGCATTCATCACATAAGCTAAATCTGACTTGGCATTTAATTTCGGCAGATTTGCGACATCTTGTTCGGTACGTATTGTTTTATGAAACTTTGGGCCTTCGCCAGTTTCAAAATACAGACCTAAGCCCAAAGCATCAGGAACAGTTAAAATATCCGAGAATAAAATTGCTGCATCTAGCTCATAACGGCGTAGAGGCTGCAAAGTTACTTCACAAGCAAATTCGGTATTTTTGCATAAAGAGAGGAAATCACCTGCTTGTGCACGCGTTTCCCGATATTCTGGTAAATAACGCCCTGCTTGACGCATCATCCATACTGGTGTGGTGTCTACAGGTTCACGTAATAAAGCTCGTAAAAAACGATCATTTTTCAACGTTGTCATTACCAATCTCTAAATTTTTTCATATAAAGCGCATGATAACAAAGTTAGCTTGGAATTTATAATTCGAATTCCATACAAAATTCATGACTTAAAATAAATTTTCGCTTTGACACAAAACTGCTACTGCAAGCGCGCTCATTTTCTGTAATACTTGCAATATCTTATATCTCAATATGAATAATTCATAAGGTTGAATTACATGTTTGTTCGCTCATTACTCGCTATGAGTTTAAGTTGTATTCTTGCTAATGTTGCTTTCGCTGCTCCAACAACTGAGCAACCATTAAATCCAAAAAAAATCGCTGGTTCAGTACAAGATCCGATTGATCCTCTGGCTATCGAGCGCCCAGCTTCAAGTGTTACTGCCCAGCCTGCCTCAAGTGTTGCAGCTCAACCCGCTTCGAGTGTGGTCGCTCAAGCGGCATCTGAGCCTCAAGTGAATACTGGCGCTGCTTCGGTTGTATCGCAAAAATTAGAAAATACATCTGACTCAACGACCTCAAAGACTGCTGCTCCTACAGCTAAAGTTTCATGGACGCTGGACAGCATGAATAATGCTGAATGGCCTGAAGGTTTACCGAAAGGACAACTACCAGCTTATGCACGTGCACATGTGATGTTAAACAATGCACATGCTTCACCTGGTGCTATTGATGGTTCAAATGGTAAAAATACCTTAAAAGCGATTGCGTCATTCCAGCAAATGAACGGTATTACCCCAACGGGTCAGTTGACCAAAGAAACATGGGATGCCCTCGTTGCCAAGCAAACTAAGCCAGCTTATGTAGAATACACGCTGACTGATGCTGACTTTAAAGGCCCTTATGCGGATTCAATCCCATCAGACTATGCTTTACAAGCAAAAATGAAAGGTTTGTACTACACCCGTGTTACAGAAATGCTGGGTGAAAAATTCCATATGGATGAGGCTTTCTTAAAGAAACTGAATCCTACGGCAACATTCAAAAAACCTGGTGAAAAAATTATTGTAGCCAATGTGCGCAATGATTTACCTGAAGATATTCATTTGATCGTGGCACATAAAGGCGCACGTCAACTGTATTTATTCAACAGCAATAACCAGATGATTGCCTCATTTCCTGCAACAATTGGCAGTACTGATACGCCTTCTCCGACAGGTACCTATAAAGTAGTGGGTGTAGCGAAAAACCCTTGGTATAGCTACTCTCCATCAAACTTTGTGCAAGGTAAAAACCTTAAACCCCTTTCTTTACCACCAGGTCCAAATGCACCAGTAGGTAATATCTGGATCGGTTTAAGCAAAAAATCATTTGGTATTCATGGTACGCCAAATCCGTCTTTAATCTCTAAAACAGCATCACACGGTTGTATCCGTTTGACTAACTGGGATGCTAACGACTTGGGCGCGAAAGTACGTTCAGGCGTGACTGTAAAATTCTTGGAATAATTTAAAATTATTCTAAACAAAAAACCGAATATCGATTCTGATATTCGGTTTTTTTATTGCTTAAATATTTTCTTCTAAGGTTGGTAATGGCTGATAGTAAATCTGGTTACGTCCCAGTTGCTTAGCACGATATAAAGCTTTATCGGCCGTATGAATCAGCATTTCCTGACTGATTTTTGCATTACCATTAAACACGGTAATGCCCAGACTAATGGTCACATAATGAGAAACTGTCGATTTGTGATGTGGGATCATTAAGCGGTCAATCGCGCGGTAGATATTGGTTGCCACCGCATAAGCGCCTTGAGCCGACGTTTCAGGAAGTAGAACCACAAATTCCTCGCCCCCGTAACGCGCCACAAAATCCATATGTCGAATTGAGCTTTTTATGGTTTTTGCAATTTCAGCAATGACCTGATCCCCCATTTGGTGACCATAGAAATCATTATAGTTTTTAAAATAATCAATATCGATAAACAGCACAGACAAAGGCTTATGTTCTTTACATGCTTGCTGATAATGATAGGTACACATTTCTTCAAAAGTACGGCGGTTTGACACATTGGTCAGTTCATCATGCTGACTTAAATGTAATAATTCGGAAGCCTGAAGACGGAGAATCTGCTCATCAATCTCCGATATTTTTGACTTGATAAATATTTTTCTTTCTTTGGAGGTCAGCATGACACTAATTGAAAAACCTAATAATAAACTTCCAATCAATGTCCTCCCGATCATGAGAAAATCACAGGGAATATGAAATAGATATAAAAAAAGTAGAATAGACATCGCTGCGAAAGAGCCAATCCACAACATATGTACAGGTCTAATGCCACTCAGGATAAAACCCAGCATATATAGAAATGCCACCAGCACCATAGCCTGATTTTGTAAGACGACATTCGACACACTCATCATGAGTAATGAGGTCAATACGATTGTAAAAAAAACAATCACACAGACGGCTGGATAGAATAAGGAATTGACTTGTTTAAAACGGGACACTGCCCAAAACAGGAAAAGCGCAGCACCCACCACAATCAGGCTCAGGATGCTATAAATAAAATCCAGAACAAAATTTTCGCTGTTTCGAATCACAATAAAATTAGAAGGTAATATCAACAGCACAAAAATAGTATAGGTAATGACGCCCTGTCCAAAAAACTGAATCGCATTAATTCGCGTTCGGTCGACATTAAACTTCCAGAATTCATTTTCCAGTGCTTGAGGTAAGGTTTGATGGGCATTTTTGGACTGGATATGCTGGGCAACAAGCTGCTCTAGATCTTCTTTTGACCGCCGTAATTGATCAAGATCATATTGGTTATCCATCCCGAATACTCTTTTTATAATGCACTATTCTTGTGCCGCATAAAAATAACACAATTTCTCATTTTGTCATGTGCTTTGCTTAACCACTTATCCGTAATTGTAGTTACCATTTTCACGGTTTATGCATTATTATTTGTATTATTTTTAAGTTTGAAGTAGACCTTGAATACTCTTACACTCTTGCAACCCGATGATTGGCACGCACACCTGCGTGATGGTTTAGCTTTAAAACGCACTGTCCCTGATTTAGCCAAACAATTTGCACGCGCAATTTGTATGCCGAATCTTGTTCCACCTGTTAAAACTGTCGAAGAAGCGTTAGCTTATCGCGAGCGTATTCTGGCGCATGTTCCTGAAGGTCTGAATTTTGATCCGCGCATGGTGCTTTATTTTACTGACCATACCTCTCCAGATGAAGTTCGTAAAATTAAAGAATCTGAGTTCGTTAATGCAATTAAGCTTTATCCTGCTGGTGCAACCACCAACTCGGATAATGGCGTAAGTGATATCCGTAAGGTATATGGCGTTATTGAACAACTTGAGGAACATCAGGTTCCTTTATTGCTTCATGGCGAAGTGACTCATAATCACGTCGATATCTTTGATCGTGAAAAAAGATTCCTGGATGAAGTCCTGTCACCGCTCCTCAAGCAATTCCCTCAATTAAAAGTCGTGCTAGAACATATTACAACAAGCGACGCGGCTAATTTTGTGCTTGAGCAGGATCGTAATGTTGCTGCAACAATTACCCCTCAACATTTACTGTTTAACCGTAATGACATGTTGGTTGGTGGTGTTAAGCCGCATTTCTACTGTTTGCCGATTTTAAAACGTCAAACCCATCAAACGACATTATTAGAAGTAGCGACCAGCGGTAATCCAAAATTCTTCCTTGGCACAGACAGCGCACCACATGCGCAAAATGCCAAAGAGAATGCATGTGGATGTGCTGGCTGCTATAGCGCACCAAATGCCATTGAGCTTTATGCACAGGCATTTGACCAAGTCGGTAAGCTAGAACGTCTGGAAGGTTTTGCCAGCATGTTTGGTGCTGACTTCTATGGCTTACCACGTAATACTTCAACAATCACCTTAGTGAAAGAAGAAAATACGGTTGCCGAGTCTTTTGATTATCTTGAAGATCAAAAAATTATTCCACTTCATGCAGGCAAAACACTGCAATGGAGAAAAGTGTGACACAAGAAGAAAACAAAGCTCCTGTAATTGGTCAGCGTTTTCGTGGATTTTTACCTGTTGTCGTCGATGTCGAAACAGCAGGTTTTAACTCACAAACCGATGCACTGCTTGAAATCGCGTGTATTCCAATTGTTTATGATGAAAACGGTCAATTTGTACCAGGCCCATCATTCCAAGCGCATATCAACCCATTCGAAGGTGCCAATCTGGATCGACGCTCACTCGATTTTATTGGCATTGATCCTTCTAACCCGATGCGTATTGCCATGGCTGAAGATGAACGTACTGCTTTACGCCGTATTTTCAAATCTTTAAATGAAGTCCGCAAGGCCCAACAATGTACCCATGCGGTCTTAGTGGGACACAATGCGCACTTTGATTTAGGTTTCCTTCAAGCTGCGATTGCACGCTCTGGAACAAAGAACCAGAACCCGTTCCATAGCTTTTCAGTCTTTGATACGGTGACGTTGAGTGCGGTGATGTTCGGGCAAACGGTGTTGGCGCGTGCCTGTATTCAGGCTGGAATCGAGTTTGATGGCAAAGAAGCACACTCTGCGTTGTACGATACACAGAAGACTGCTGAACTGTTTTGCTATATTTTGAACAAACTGTCTCCTCACCTTCTTGACACTTTGGTGACAGACCCCTAATATACACCCACCTCAAGAAGTCCCTATCGTCTAGAGGCCTAGGACATCGCCCTTTCACGGCGGTAACCGGGGTTCGAATCCCCGTAGGGACGCCAAATTCAAAAAAGCCACTGCATTATTTAGACAGTGGCTTTTTTATTTAATTAAAATATTTCCAATAGCAATTAAAGTACTTTTTGTTCATTTGATTCGGTTTCAAAAACAAAAGCCTCTGAGACTAGAACAGTCTTCTCTGGTACTTCAGATTCAATTATTGTGGTTTCTATAGAAGTTATTCCAAAATCTTTTTTGACTTGATCTATATCAGGTGTTCTTGGGTAGCGAATGATTCGATGTCCTGCTTCAATGATTAAACGATCTCTATCCGCATCTTTATCTTCTTTCCCTTTATGAGATGAGTCATCAAGCTCAACAATAGCGACAATATTGAATTGTTTATCCAATACAACAAAATCAGCAACTTTACGGTTAAATAAATTCCTAGTAGCGTAGCCCTGAGCTGTCATAAATGCACTAAACGAAACTTGTGCCAAAATAATATGCTCTGGTAATGCTTCTCTTAATCTGAAGAAAGTTGGTTGTTCGTTCATTGTTAGAATACGTTTACCCTTAATCGGATTACGCGCTCCACCTTTCTTTTCTTTCTTCACATTCCCTAAAACTAAAGCCATTATTGTAAACACAACAATTAAAATAATAATCCACGTCATAAATATCTCCCCTTTAATAAAAAGAACATTCTAAATGTAATTATTAAAAGAATTCTACTACGACGTTATTGATTAAAAATAAAAAGGACTCCGAAGAGTCCTAGAAAATATTATGCTGACTTACGCGAATTGACTCGGCCTTTCACCACAGCCTTGATATTTCCTTTTGCATAATTCAAGAAGACCAATAGCGGCGATAGTTTTGGATTCGGTTTTTTACCTTGCCCAATCGCCTTAAATTGCGCTGCATACCAAATGATTTCCATGATTGCCATTTTATCAACAAATGGAATCCCTGTTTTAATCTGATTTACCGCATAACGAACATCATGCCCTGCAATTAAACGCTCTGGCAAATCTGGTTCTACCGCTAAAGGACGCGCAATTCCAATGAAATCACAGGCACCGCTGGCCAAAGCTGCATTCATTCCTTCGACTGTACGGAAACCACCTGTCACCATCAATTTACATGACACATGCTGACGAATCTTTTCGGCAAATTCCAAGAAATAAGCTTCACGGGCAATGGTACTGGCTTTACGCTTTTCTGCTTTTGCACCCGCCATCGCAGGTGCTTCATAGGTACCACCTGAAATTTCAATAATATCGATACCTGCTGCATCAATCGCTTTAAATACAGTGATGACATCTTCTTCAGTAATGCCACCACGCTGGAAATCAGCCGAATTTAATTTAACCGAAATGATGAAATTTTCAGAGGTCGCCGCACGTACTGCTTTATAAATTTCCAGCAAGAAACGCATACGGTTCTCGATTGAACCGCCCCACTGATCAGTACGTTTATTGGTTAATGGTGATAAAAACTGGCTGATTAAATAACCATGTGCACCATGAAATTGTACCCCTTCAAAACCTGCTTTTTCACAAACAGCAGCAGCGGTCGCAAAACGCTGGATAATATCCAGAATTTCATCATGCGTCAGCTCACGTGGCGTTCCAAACATGGTTGCCAGTACAGGACTAAAAGGTACAGCCGAAGGTGCAACCGTTTCTTTATTTAAACCTTTCGGACACTGACGACCTGGATGTGACAACTGGATCAATTGCACCATACCGTGTTTTTTACCGACAGCAGCCCATTGCTTTAACTTTTCCAGATCACGCTCAGTTTCAATTGCCACCACACCTGGTTCATTTTTGGCGCCAATATTCACCATTACATTACCTGTAACGGCGCAACCTAAACCGCCTTTCGCCCAAGCTTCATATAAACCAATCAGCAAATCATTCGGTTGCCCTGCATCATTGGCAAGTGCTTCACTCATTGCCCCTTTAATGATGCGATTTTTAAATGTGGTATTACGTATCTGAATACTGTCTGCAATCTGACTCATGGCCATCCTCTGCTAAAATTAGAGTGTTTGCTCTAATTTAATCCGATTATTAGTGGTGTCAATAGCTGTTCCGACAAATTGACAATATCACATGTCAATTTATTTACAATGAGGATATTCACTGGCAGCAATCAGCTGACGGGTATATTCCGTCTGGGGCTGGGCAAATAAAGTCTCGGTTGCCTGATATTCCAAGGCTTTCCCTTCATGCATCACCAGCACTTTTTGACACAGGGCTTTAATGACTTGCAAGTCATGACTAATGAACAGATAACTAATTTGTTCTTGCTGTTGCAAACGTCTTAACAATTGAATGATTGCAAGCTGGGTAGATCGATCCAGCGCAGAGGTAGGCTCATCCAGAATAATCAGTTTCGGCTGCACCACCAAAGCTCGTGCGAGTGCAACCCGTTGCCGCTGACCGCCTGAAAGCTGATGCGGATATTTGTCTTTATCCTCGGGAGATAACTCAACCTTGAGCAAGGCTTCGTCAATTTTTGCAGCGTATTGTGGCTGGGAAATCTCTTGGAGTTTAAGTCCTTCACCAATACTCTGCTCAACGGTCATTCGTGGATTTAAACTACTAAAAGGATCCTGAAATACAATTTGAAGCTCACTACGAATCGGCCGAAGCTGTTTCTGGTTAAGCTGATTTAGATCTCGTGCCTGAAAGCTAATTTCTCCTTCACTCGCAATCAAACGGGCAATTGCCAAGGCAATTGAGGACTTGCCTGAACCACTTTCTCCAACAATCCCCAAAGCCTCACCTTGCATTAGAGTAAAACTGATTGATTCAGCAGCAACTTTATAGGCCTGAATCCGAGGAAATAAACCTCTTTTGACGGGATATTTTACCGTGACATTTTTAAGTTCAAGCAATGGTTCTGAGAGTTGTAGCAGCAAAGCTTGCCCAAAATCGTGATTCAATAAATTTTGCGTATAAACGCTCTGAGGACAGCTAAAAAGTTCAGTGCTGCTTGCCTGCTCTTCTAGCCGTCCCTGATTCAGTACCACCACATGATCTGCGTATTGCTGAACAAGATTGAGATCATGGCTAATTAAAATCATCGCCATCTGTCGTTGTTGCTGTAGTTTTTTCAGTAGCATCAAGACCTGTGCTTGTAACACCACATCTAACGCTGTCGTCGGCTCATCAGCAATTAAAATATCTGGCTCTAAAGCCAAAGTCATGGCAATCATAACGCGCTGACGTTGACCGCCTGACAGTTCATGTGGATAGCGCTTTAAAAGATATTCCGCTTCAGGCAAGCCCACATCTTCTAACAAACGCAACGTGTTTTGTCGTACCGCAGCTTTTGCAGAACCTTGTAAAAGCAGGCTTTCCCCTAGCATTCTTTCTACAGTATGCAAAGGATTCAATGCTGTCATGGGTTCCTGAAAAATCATGGCAATTTTCTTGCCACGTATTTGCTGCAACTGCGGTTGACTCAGTTTCAGTACATCCTGATCCTTAAATTGAACTGCACCTGTCACCTTTAATGTCTGAGCTAATAACCCCAACAATGCCAACGCAGTAATGGATTTACCTGAACCACTTTCTCCCACGATGGCAACGGTTTGGGTAGGATAGATTTCAAAACTGACATCCTCAAGCAACTTCTCAGCGCCATTACAAATACTCAGCTGCTGTACTTTGAGTAAAGGTTGATTTAGAGGCAACTTATCGTCTTGGATCAAATGCATCACGTGCCGCCTCCCCAATATAAATCAGTAAAGACAAAACGATTGCCAAGCTAAAAAAACCCGACAACACCAGCCACGGCGCATCCAGATTATTTTTCCCTTGTAATAATAATTCTCCGAGCGAAGCTGAATCAGGTGGCAAGCCATAACCCAGAAAATCCAGTGCAGTTAAAGCAATAATATTTGCCGTCAGCATAAAAGGAATCTGCGACAGACTAGAACTCATCGCATTGGGTAAAATATGCTTAAAGATAATCTTATCCTGACTAACACCCAATGCTTGCGCCGCACGAACATAATCAAGATTACGGGCACGGAGAAATTCAGCACGTACTAGGCCGACCAGCTCTGTCCAGCCAAAAAGCAACATGATCACAAATAACCAATACACGCTCGGGCTAAACATACTGACCAGAATCATCACAATGAAAAGCATCGGTAAGCCACCCCACACTTCCAGAATGCGCTGCCCAATCAAGTCAACCCAGCCACCATAATAGCCCTGTATCGCCCCGACCATAATCCCGACCACAGCAGAACACAATGTGAGTGCAAATCCAAATAAGAGCGAAATCCGCAGACCGTACAGGATTCGGGCAAATACATCACGCCCCTGATCATCCGTGCCAAGCCAGTTCTGTGCGCTCGGTGCAGAAGGAACAGGTACAGCCAAAGACAGATTCGGCGATTGATAAGAAAAAGCTACCGGAGGCGAAATCATCCAGCCATGCGTCTGTATCAACTGCTTTACCACTGGATCTTGATAATCCGTTGCTGTTTCAAACTCCCCACCAAATGTGGTTTCTGGATAATCTTTCAGAATCGGAAAATAAAAAGACTGCTCATAACGCACCAGCAAAGGCTTATCATTGGCAATCAGTTCCGCCAGCAAAGACAGCACAAAAATAATCAAGAACAGGATCAAACAGCGAAAACCCAGCTTATTTTGCCGAAAACGATCAAATCGCGCTTGCATTAAGGGTGACATCATTGTCCACCTCTTGATTCAAAATCAATCCGCGGATCAATGAGGTGATAAAGCAAATCACCCAGTAAACGTAAAATCATTCCGAACAAGGTAAATAAAAACAAGGTACCAAAAATAACAGGATAATCACGCTGGGTAATCGCCTCGAACCCCAATAATCCAATCCCATCCAGATTAAAAATGATCTCGATAAATAAATTACCGACAAAGAAAATACCCACCAACGTTTCTGGCAAAGCAGCAACCACAATCAAAATCGCGTTACGAAAGACATGCCCATACAGCACCTGATTTTCACTTAATCCTTTCGCTCGGGCTGTTAATACATAAGGCTTGTTCAGCTCTTCTACAAATGCATATTTTGTCAGGTAAGTACGTGCAGCAAAGCTACCGAGCAGCATACTCAGAATCGGCAAACACATGTGCCACAGATAATCTTTGATTTTTGCCAAGAAGCTTAACTGGGAGAAATTTTCAGACACTAGCCCTTGCAATGGAAACCATTGCAAATAACTACCACCCGCAAAAAAGACGATCAATAAAATGGCAAAAACAAACGATGGAATGGCATAACTGACCGCCAATAATAACGATGTGGATTGATCAAACAGCAAGCCATTATTTTTTGCTTTTTTAATGCCGAGTGGAATGGCAATCAAATAGATCAGAAAAGTACTCCACAATCCCAAAGACAAGGTCACAGGTAGCTTTTCATATAAGAGTTGCGTGACAGGTTTATCTTTAAAAAAACTGGTACCAAAATCCAGATGCATATACCCTTTCAGAATCAGCCAGAAACGTTCTGTTGCAGGCCGATCAAAACCATACTGGGCTTTGATTTTTTCAATCATTTCGGGGCTTAAACCACGTGCACCCTGATATTGTGCCAGATTCGCCAGATTAGACTGCCCGCTTGCTCCTGCGCCTAAACCTTGTGCATTCTGAATTTGCTGAATGGCCTGTTCAACTGGCCCGCCAGGAGCAATTTGCACAATCAAAAAATTAATCAATAAAATGAAAAATAATGTCGGGATCATCAACAACATTCTTTTTAGAATATAGTGAACCATTGAAATCGAACCCTTATTAATTTATTTACTAAGTTTTTATGAAATCTAACTTGAGAGAAAATACACGGAAAAGTCATCCACAACCTGCGTGTTTTAAACAAGATCATGTTTTTGCGAAATAATAAAAGAGGTCCAATAAGTAAACAGGTTTTGAGATGAACTGCGATATAGCAGCGCAAGAAGCCTTTCTTCCGCAGCGTAGCTTCTTACTAGGCGAAACCAAAGTCACTCCAGCTGAAAAACTTATCCTGAAATTAAGATGGGAACTCGATGACTCCGTAATATTAATCTAACAACTTCATCAAACGCTAGTCAAAACCATTCTAATTAATGCTTTTGTATAGCCTGCTCCTGTTTCTTCGCCTTATTTGCATCCATCCACCAATATTCCCATCCTACAGAAAGCTTTGGCTTCACTGCTGGCTGTTGATAAATATCCCAATAGGCAAACCAGCGTTCAGGTTTTCCATAAGTCAGAATCTGGTAATAACCCGCACGTAACAGACGATCAAGCACACGGGTATAGAGCACAACTTCTTCACGTGTTTTAGCCATAACAATGTTTTCGATCATTTGATCAATTACAGGATTTTTAATACCCGAATAGTTATAGTTACCCGATTCATCTGCTGCTGCACTTCCCCAAAACTGAGCCTGTTCTTTACCAGGTGTTAAGGTCTGTGGCAATTTCAACACCATCATATCAAAATCCTGACGGCGAATCCGTTCCATGTACTGAGGAACATCGACCTGTCTAAGATTAACCTGAATGCCCAATCTTTTCAGGTTCCGCACAAAAGGCATCAGCTCACGTTGCGGATTTTCCTGCTGCATCAATAATTCAATTTGAATGGCTTTACCTGAGCGATCATATAATTTGCCGTCGCGAATCAAATAACCCGCATCTTTTAAAATCTTTTGCGCAATCAGTAAATTGTTCCGATTAAAGCCACTACCGTCTGAAACAGGATAGCGCCAATCAGTCAATACGCCTTGTCGCATCAGCGGATTCAATTGTGCCAAATAAGGTTTGAGTATGTTTAACTCAGCAGCACTCGGGCGACCTTTAGCAGCCAGATCGGTATTATCAAAATAACTTTGTAAGCGCTGATTTTGATTAAAAAATAAAGCTTTATTCTGCCATTCAAAATCATAGGCATAGGTCAATGCCTGACGTAAGCGAATGTCATTTAATGGAGCGCGACGGATATTAAATACCAGACTTTGAATATCAAGCGGTGTGGCTAACCGTGCTTTGTATTTTTTGACCAAGCCTGATTTCGCAGCTGGAAAATGATAGGAGGTGACCCAATTCCGAATATTTTTTTCTTCGTATAAATTAAATTGCCGTGATTTAAAGCCTTCAAAACTAACATCTAAATTCCGGTAATACACGTATTTCAGCCGATCAAAATTATAACGTCCCTTATTAACAGGCAAATCTTTAGCCCAATAGTTCGGACTGCGTTTATAGGTGATACTGCGTCCAGCATCAATACGCTCTACCCTATAAGGCCCAGAGCCCACAATCGGTTGCAACGTGACACGGCTAAAATCTTTATTTTTCCAGTCCAGTTTTGAATAGATCGGTAAGCTCGCCACGATCAAGGGCATCTCGACATTATTCTTGGATTTAAAAATGAATTTAACCTGATGTCTAGACAGCACTTCCGTTCTTGCCAGATCAGACAAATACATCTGAAAGCCGAGATTGGCTTTGGTTTGATAGGTATCAAAGGTAAATTTGACGTCTTCTGCCGTTAACGGCTGACCATTATTAAAACGGGCTTTAGGATTTAAATGAAAGGTCACTGTTTGCAAATGGTTTGGATCATAACTGACCTGTTCAGCCAGTAAGGGATACATCACCCGCGGTTCATCCAGTGAACGATCCATCAGACTATCAAACAGATAATTCACCCCTTCAGTCGAACTTCCCTTGCCATTCATGCTATTTAAATTATCGAAGGTTCCCAGACTAGATTGGCTCAGCATCCCACCTTTGGGTGCATTGGGATTGGCATAAGGCATTGCTTTAAGCTGGGCATATTTAGGCTGCACATGCATGGCTAAATAGGGTGTGGTTTGCATGGCTGCAAATGAAAGCGGAGCAAAAAAGCTTAGTCCATACAATAGACTAAGCCTTTTTGTGCAAAGCAATAAGTTCATGCTGAATTACAGGCTAGGAACTTTAATCACATCACCAATGCGTAATTGAGTACTTGGGGTTAAGTCATTCATTTCTGCCAATGCGTTGGTTTCCATGCCATAACGACTTGCTAAACCAATCAGCGTATCGCCACGTTTAACTTTATACTCGGCAATGGTTTTCGGCACCAAGATATTTTGTCCACGTTGCAAACTGGCATTGGCTTTCAGATTATTTAAATCTGCCAACTCACGACCCGACATACCGAAACGATTGGCAATACTATTCAGAGACTCGCCTGCTTTTACGCTATAGCGCTCGGTATTACGGCTTGGTGCTGCGGCCTTAGGCGCTGTATCGACACTTGCTGTTTCAGCTTTAGGTGCATCGCCTGTCAATTTCAAACGCTGACCGATACGCACATTACTGGTACGGGTTAAGCCATTTAAGCCTGCCACATAATCCAGCTGTAAATTATAGCGGTTTGCAATGTTGCCTAAAGTATCACCTGACTTCACAGTATAGACTTCTGGCGTGCTGTCTTCTCTCGATTTTGTATTGCTGCTGGTCGCCGTTTTTGTAGGAACATCGCCTGTTAATTTCAAACGTTGACCTACCCGTACACCCGCAGTTCGTTCCAGACCATTCAGGTCAGCAACATAGCTCAATTGCAGATTGTACTTGGCAGCAATCGCATTCAGGCTATCACCCGACTGAACCACATACTGATCAGGGACTGTTGAACCTGCTGGAATCTTTAAGCTTTGACCTAAACGAACACCGCTATTTGTCTTCAAATTGTTGAGTTCAGCCAAATCGCTCAAACTGATCTTTGACTTGGTTGCAATACTGGATAAAGTATCACCACGTTGCACAGTATAATTTTCAGTTTTATAACTGGTTGATGCAGTTACATTTTCGTATTTAACAGTATTTTTAGCAGGCTCAGCAGCTTCTTCTGTTTGAGAAACTTCATGTAATGGAACATTGATTTTCTGTCCCACCAATAGACTACTGCCCGCAGTTAAGCCCGAGGTTAAAGAAGCCAATTCCTGATTTGACAATGCATAGCGATCAGCAATCAGTTTCAAGTATTCGCCACGTTTAACTGTATAAGATTTTGTTGCAACCTTAGATGTTGCAGTCGCTTTTGTCTCATTATTACGGGTACTTTGCTGAGCCGTACGTGAATTATTTTTAGGCTCAATCAGCGTAAGTCGTTGCCCAACAAATAAACCATCGGTCACAGACAGATTATTATAATCAGCGAGCTGCTTCAGGCTTAAATCAAAACGTGAAGCCAGATTGGTTAAGCTATCACCTGATTGCACCACATAGCTCTCAGGTTTCTCAGCTGCTTTTGGAGCTTCTGCTTGTGGTTTGGCATTGTATAAATACAAACTTGCGCCAACAAATAAAGTTCCGTTTGGATCAATCTGGTTCCACTGGGCGATATCGCGCCAGTTCACGCCATTTTTCTGAGCAATAACCGCTAAGGTATCTCCAGGTTGTACCACATAGGTACTGCGTTTGCCCTTCGGCGCAGTCACGACAACATCGGTATCTGTCTTGATATAAGGCTTGCCTTGGTTACGTTTCGCGTCATCACTATTTGCTGTGGCACTATCTTCAACCAGATTTTTTGGATAAGCAAAGCCCTTGCTGACTTCCTGACCTTTCTCATCGGCCACGGACTGGCTGGTTTGAATCGCAGTCAGTTTAATCTTGCCATCAAATGGATCAACAATCTCGGTGCCTTTCGGTGCAATTGCCTTAATTTCTGCAACGACCTGATCACGCTCAGCTTGAGTTGCTTGTGGCTCTAAAGCTTGAGCAACAGTTTCCTTTTTGCCTTCTTCCTTGATTGCAGCCGTGATTTTCTCACGCTCTTGCGCAGAAATTGGTGGCTCTGTTTTAACAGGCTTGATATTGGTAGCAGGTGTAATTGCCACTGGAATACGTGGTGCACTTGGAACATCTGCCGCTGCTGCAAATGAAGCCAGCGCATCAGATCCTCTAGGCGTATTCACTTTAGTCTTTGGGATTGTTGGGGTTGTGGTACGCGTTGTATTACTTGCTGTTAAATTCGGCGGTATCTTGGTCGATGGACTCACCGTTTGCGCTGTATTTGTTGTGGTACGAATGGTGGTTGATGTACTCGACGAATTATTTGCCATTGGCGGTGGCGTTTTGTTGCTTGCCCAGAAACCACCTGAACTTGATTTTCCAGAACGTAATTTGGCATCAATTGATGGGCTTAAATCCGCTGGAATTAAAATTCGCATCGGGCTGAGTGGATCAACCATTTCACCACGATAGCCCGGGTTCAATGCATACAGCTCAGCACGGCTCAAACCAGTAATCGAAGCAATCTGGTTTAACTCAAGTGGTGTCGATAAACTTACTTCACGGAAGTGAGGACGGTTGGCAATCGGCGGTAAACTCACGCCATAAGCACCTGGATTTTTAATAATTTGGGCAACCGCCAAGAAACGCGGCACATAGTTCATGGTTTCTTGTGGAAGTTTTAATGACCAGTAATCAGTTGGTAGACCCGCAGCACGGTTACGGTTAATCGCCTGCTGAATACGACCTGGGCCTGCATTATAGGCAGCAAGCGCAAGTTCCCATGAACCAAACTGGTTATACAAGCTTCCAAAAAACTCATAAGCCGCACGGGTTGACTCTACGACATCACGGCGACCATCATACAGGCTGGTTTGTTGCAAACCATAAATACGTCCCGTACTTGGAATAAACTGCCATAAACCTGCAGCCGCAGCACTACTGGTCGCTGCCGGATCGTAAGAACTTTCAATAATTGGAAGTAAAGCCAGCTCGGTCGGCATACCGCGACGTTCTGCTTCTTTTACAGTGTGATATAAATAACGACTGGCACGGGCGCTCAAACGGTCTAAATAAGGTTGACGTGAAATAAACCAGCTACGTTGCGCTTCAATACGGGAATCCCAATGATTCAAGTCCATCTTGAAACCGACTGTCATGCGTTTCCACACATCACCGTGTTTGAGTACCAGTAAACGGTCCCCTTCCACCGCACGCATATCGGTTGCAGAAAGTAAGTCTTCCAGTGAGTCTAAACTGCTTGCGTCCAGATAACCCGAACCCGCCTGTTTAGAAGATGATGTTTTTCCTGATTGAGGTGTTGAAGAACAACCCGTGGTAATTCCCAACGCGGCTAGAGCAGAAGTGAGTACAGTGATTTTGAATAATGATGTTGCAGATGTTTGCCACACCAATTTGCCCGATTTATACATAAAAACTTCCAGTCAACTCACGCTAGTTTTACTTTAGATTTGCCATTGTATTAAAGCATGTCACTTAGACAAGGTAATAATTTAACGTGATTTGCATGGAAATGTTACAAGAAATTAAAAAAGATGAGTTTTGTAACGTTCAAAAACAGAATTTGGCTTTACAATACCCCTTGGTGCATGGGGATGCTAAAATTCTCAAATGACCTGAACTCAAATAGAAATCTGGGTTCTGGTTGATTTGCTTAATTCGCAATTGAAGATTGGCCTTCTTTTTCGGATTGTAAATACTCAAATTTTTCACGCTGTTTATTTTATTGTTCAGGTTCAGATATGTCACAAACAATCACGCTTTACGTTGATGGCGCATGCAAAGGAAACCCAGGTCTCGGTGGTTGGGGTGCGTATGTCATTACCGAACAAGGTGAGCACAAACTTTGTGGCGGCGAAGCTCAAACAACCAATAACCGCATGGAACTGCAAGCAGCAATCGAAGGGGTTTCCTTTTGTCCTGTAGATGCCCATCTCATTATCTGGACAGATTCCAACTATGTAAAACAAGGCATCACCGAATGGATTCATGGCTGGAAAAAGAAAAACTGGAAAGATGTTAAAAATCCAGATTTATGGCAAAAACTGGATGCCGTCTGTGCCAACCGAAACATTGAGTGGAACTGGATCAAAGGTCATGCTGGTCATGAAGGCAATGAAATGGCCGACCAACTAGCAAATTTAGGTGCAGAACAAACGGCTCAACAATTAAAAAATGCAACACAGGCTAACGCTGATACAAAAAAGCCTGAAGCTGACTGGCTCTTAAATGATCCTTTTGGCTTAGATATAGATGCAGACGTGGATGATGTTGAGATGATCGAAGAAACTGAAAATAATGTTGCTGATGAAATCGAGACTACAGAAGAAATGTCTCCAGCACCCGTTGTTTCTAGTCAACATCCGCACATTGTTGTGACTGAAGCAAAATTAAAACTGCAAGGCCCACGTCAGCTCATTCTAGATACGGAGACCACAGGTTTTTACTTTCAGGATGGCGATCGTATTATTGAGGTCGGCGCGATTGAGATGATCAACCGTAAACTTACGGGCAGCTCGATTCATATTTATATCAATCCAGAAAAACCGGTTGGCGACTCTGAAAATGTCCACGGTATTAGCGATGACTTTTTAAAGGACAAACCGAAATACGCCGAGATTGCCGATACTTTATTTGCCTATTTAAAAGGCGCTGAAATTATCGCGCATAACGCAACCTTCGATATGAACTTCCTTGATACGGAGTTCAAACGGGTTGGCCTACCGCCACTCTCAGACGTGTGTGAAGTGACCGATACGCTGGCACTTGCCAAGAACAAGCACCCGGGACAGAAGAACTCATTGGATGCGTTAGTTCGCCGTTATGAAATTCCAGCACGAGATCGTACCTTCCACGGTGCATTACTCGATGCCGAGATTCTGGCTGATGTTTATCTTGCGATGACGGGTGGGCAAGTCTCTTTTGATATGGATGCCCTCTCTCAGACCGAAAAAAATCAGAATAAAACAACACGTCAACGTGTGCAGGTTGATTTACCCATCATCGAACCTTCGGAACATGAATTAAATGAACATGAGACTTGGGTCAAACAATACGAGCAAAAACATGGAGAGCCTTGCCTTTTCGCAAAATAAATTTACTGCTCAATGTAATTTTTTGTATTTCAAGTTTTAAAACTTACGTTATATTAACTATTAAAGATTTAGGCCTTCTCAACAGAAGGCCCATGGATATAACAACTCAGGAAAGGTGTAGGTCATATGTCTTACCAAACCTCGATTCACTTCGACCCAACGGCATTATTAATAATAAAAAATGAGATCGATAACTCGATTAAATTGGTAGAAACAGCAGTCAATACCCTTGCCGAAGAACAAGCCTTACCATTCGGGATTGATGATGCGCTCAACCAGTTTGAACAATGTACGCAAGTACTTGCTCTGATTGATATGCCTCACTTATCACAAATTACTCAATACTCTGCTGAGTTGATGCGTAAAATCATGGCTCAACCTCAACAGGTTCAGACCAGTGATGTGGTTGCTCTAAGCGAAGGCACGACCATGCTGAAGCGTTATATTGAGTTTATCTGCTTACGCGAAGTAAAAGTGCCGCAATTCTTGCTAGATACACTGAACCGTTTAGAAAAAGCATTAGGCCGCCCATTAACCAAAGAAGGCCAGACAGTTCAACCATTACTTGAGTTTATTACACCAAGTTTTAATTTGCCTCAGGCACCGAATCTGGAACAATCGCAATATATTCATCAGCTATATAAGCTTTGTCTAAACAAACTGATTAAACAATCAGAAACAGCGCTTGACCTGCAAGGCATTAAATTAGTGGGTGTTTATCTTGCTGGTTTAGCGGCAGGCCAACCAAGTCAGCAGTACTGGCAACTGGTCAACGTTGGCTTAGGTCACATTGATGAACTCTCAATTACCGAAGCACGTTTACGCACGTTGATCCAAATTGAAACCAATATCGGTAAATTTCTGGCACAGCCAACTATTTTCAAGAATAGCATTGCTGATCTGGCAGACATTTTATGCATTTGTATCAGTCAGGAAGATGAAGTTTCTGAACATATTCGTGAACAGCTGAATATTGGTGATGAATTACTCAGCGACACCCAGCTTCAAGTTCTGAGCCGTCATTTATATGGCCCTGACTATGAAACAGTGCACACCATTAGCCAGTTAATGACCAATGAGATGGTTCAAATTCGTAATGAAATTGAATATAACCATCAAAATATGTCACCTGAAAAGACACAGGAAATTCAGCAAAAGCTGACTCAACTTTGCAATGTTTTCAAGGTATTGAATCTCAACGAAGCTGCACGAGAATTAACCCAGCAAGCTGAAAAACTGAGTTTGCCAAATACCTTAACTGATGCCACTTCAGTGCAGCAGCTCATGAATAGTATTCTAGCGTCAATGAATTCTATTGGCATTCTAGAACGTAATTACACCTCGAGCCGTTTACAGTTACGCGTCAATAATATGCAGATCTCGCTGGATCGTTTAGATGAAGCGCATCAGGCCTTATTGACTGAAACCAAAACACTGGTGGAAACCTTAACCCAGACTTTAAGTCTCTACGTGCAAGACCCTAGCGCTCATAGTCTAGAGGCTTTGCCAGGCTATTTGAAAGAGCTTGCTGGTGCGGCTTTATTCCTTGGTAGTTCAGCACAACAAAATGCGTTGGTAGGTGCAGCACAATTCGCTCAGCATCGTCTGACGCAAAATCAGCCCTTCTCTGCGGAAGAAATTAATTGTGTTTTAAATGTTGTGGCAGGCTTGGATTTACTAGTTGATAACTTGAAGAACAAGCAACCAGTCTTGCAATCTATGTTTGATGTGGCATTATCAAACAGTCAGCAATTACAATCTAAAGCCGCATAATGACTCAACTATCACTTGCTTATATTTTTCAACACCAAAAACTTTTAGTAGACGAAAACTTTCAACTGCCAAAGGTTGAAAAGTTAGCAAGTGACCTCCCCATCCATCAGAATGATCACGTCATCGCACGTGATCTTCTTGAAGATGAAGCCATCCCAGAAGGCTACCAACTCATTCCGATTCGGGAACTTATTCAAAGCTGGTCAAGCAGTGATTTCTTGCAAGCCAGCCGTGCAGTTCAATTGCTGGAATGGCGACGCAATCACAAATTCTGTAGTCACTGCGGTCATGCAACCGAAATACATCCTAAAGAATATGCAATGATTTGCCCTGCGTGTGCTTATCACCAATATCCACGTGTTCAACCGTGTATCATTACCATTATCACCAAAGGCAAGGATGAAGTCCTGCTGGCTAAGTCAGCGCACAATAAAACCAATATGTATGGACTGATCGCAGGTTTTGTTGAAGTCGGCGAAACTTTGGAAGAAGCCGTACAACGCGAAGCATTTGAAGAAGTCGGACTGAAACTGAAAAATATCCGCTATATGTCGAGCCAGCCTTGGCCATTTCCAAGTAACCTGATGATTGCCTTTCATGCTGAATATGATTCTGGTGAAATCCAGCTTCAGCTTGAAGAAATCAGTGATGCACAATTCTTTAAATTCGATCAGCTGCCAGAAATTCCCTTTAAAGGCAGTATTGCGCATAACATGATTATGCAAATGATCGAAAACAAAAAGGTGGCCTAAATCCTTTCATTGGATTGATGTTTATCAGTATTGTCTGATCCACGAATGCCTTTGAGCCCTGCAATAATCGCCTGCATCTGTGCTGAATCAATATTCAACGCTTGAGATAATTGGTTCAGTACCTCATGTACCTGCTCATCTGTCCATTGCCGATAGAACATCAGGCTCAGCGTTTGTTGTATTAACCACTCATGCGTCTGCTGATCCAGTAGCTGTGAAATACTCACCAGTTGTGAAGCAATAAGTTTCAACATCATTCCAGATCTGGATTGAAGTATACGTTGAACCAGCTTTTGCTGGGCATCGGGATAATGGCTAAATAAAGATTGAATGACTGGGGCAAGTGTCGTCTCACACTGTCCATCTTCATTACGGATCAGAAAATGAAATAGATTTGCCAAGGTTGCAGGCACCACTTCTGGAGGAAATATTTCCGGTTCAAGTGGTTGTGGCGGTAAAAACAAGACATTCGGGATCGGATCCTCTCTCATCAACGCTTGTGCCCAATGTTTTATATCGCTGTTGCAATTCATATCCTCCATTCAATTGCACCTGCTTTCACATTCCTATTTAGCAATAAGAAAACTCGCCTTAATTGCGATTTTTTGTACCTGCTGCACAACATTGAATCACCCTCAAAGTATTTAATTTTTTATTGATCTATCACACATATTCAGATTTTTTCATGCATTACCCAACACCAGATTTGTACCTATTTTGGGTAATTAAGTCAATTTACCATAAATAGGTACAATGACAAGTAGCATTCATACCGATGAAATGAACATTTTGTGCCATTGGCTTAAGCAGCAGCGCAAAATACAACAATTGACTATGCGCGAATTAGCATCGCGCATGGCTAAGCCACACTCGTATGTACAAAAAGTAGAGCAAGGTGAACGGCGTCTAGATGTGGTGGAATATGTCTGGTATTGCGCAGCCTTGAGCATTGATCCGCAAACAGGGATTCATCTCATTCTTGATGCTATGCAATCAAACTAAAAAAGGCAGATCACTGTTCTCTCAGCAATCTGCCCTCACGATCCGAACGGATCAATCAGATCAAGATGTGTATTAAGGCTCTAATGCCTCATCCAGAAAATGCAGAATTGTACGTTTGGTTTTGAAATAATGGCTCATTAAACTTGCCAGTGTTGCCACAATCGTAATATGCCCTGTCTTTGGAATCACGGCGATATGACTATGATTGCCCTTTTCTCTTAATGCTTTATCCAGATCAAAGCTATTTTCTTTACCAACCAGTTGATCCTGTTCAGCCATCAATAAATAATGCTTAATCTGGTTCGGCTCAATAAAGTAATAGGGCATGACTTGCTGATACGACACTTTCTGATCAAAGGCATGCTCTGCCAGTGGGTCACCCTTATAATCGAAATGATAAGGGCCAGCCATGCCAACAATTGCACGGATCTTGTCTTTATATTTAAAACTTTGTGAATAAGCTGAATACACCACAGACATCACATTAAAAGCACCCGCTGAGTGGCCCATCAATATGATGTTATCTGTCGAAATATTGAGTTTGTCCTGATTCTGACTCAGGTAATGAATCGCTTGCGCAATATCATCAATAAAGGTGGGAAAGATATGCGCTGGTGCAAGATGATAGTTAATCACCGCAACATCATAGCCTTCTCTGGCAAAGCTTTCTCCAACAAATAAATAATCACGCTTATTGCCATGCTGCCAAGAACCGCCATGTACAAATACAATCAAGGGTCTTTGCTTTTTCGGATTTTTAGTCCGATACAGATCCAGACGCTGTCTTGCTTTGAGCCCATAGGCTAGATGCTCTTCTTTTTCAAAAGTATCTTTAGGCGTTAAATAGTTAATTGAATAACTGGCAAAATCATAAAGGCGAAACTCCTGATATAACGTTTTCGCCTTGATGACATTTTCTTGTACTTGTTGGATGAGTTGCTTCATAAATTAAGGATTAGTTGGAGTAATGGTCGCAGGGTCCGCCTGATCTGGGTCAATTGCAACAGGTGTCTCAACTAAAGGCTGTGTCGTCGCAGTACCCACCATTGGGGCTGCTGCTGTTGAACTCGCTACAGTACCTGAAGGCTGGTCCACATTGTCAATGAGCGTCACAATTTTAGTCACATTTCCAACTTTTTGTAAGACGTCATCCAAATCTCGTGATTCAGCTGTATTTAAACGTCCCATCACATAAAGTACGCCATTTTCTGTATGTACCAGTACTTTACTGTCCGATACCACTGGCGCTTTCATTAACAAGCCGCGAGTATTTGCAGTCACCGTCGCATCTTGCATGATGGTGTTGTAGCCAACTTTGTCGCCTACCGTAATATAGTTGTGTACTGCTTTAACATCCGTCATTGAGCGTAAGTTGTCTTCAGCCAGCTGTTTCAAATATGGATCAGGCACTTGTCCTGTCAATAAAACATTGCTGTGAAAACTTTCAATGTTGATACGTGACTGTTTAAAACGGTGGTCTAATTTATACAAATTGATATTTGCAGTACGCTTGATTGAAGAATCAATAAAAATCTGCCCTAGACTACGTTCACCACTATTTGTTCCAACTGGCGACGTTCCCGTACCACCAGAAATAAAACTCGCACATCCCGATAAACTTGCAGCGCAAAGCAACGTAATCGTTAAACGTTTTAACACTTGGCAAGACTCCCTAACTACAAACAAATTTGTTCAATTTCAATATTTAGCTTTAGACCGTACATTCACCCATCTAAAGTAAATGCATGTTCAATCCATTGCTGATCATACTGCAATTTTGAAAAATCTGGTTGTACTGTTTTTGCAATTTTCTGTGGAAAATCAAAACAAATCACATCAAAACGGCAATCAAAGTCATAATATTTAGGATATTTCTGTAAAAATAGCTGTGCAGTTTTAATAATTTTTCGCTGTTGAGTTGGGGAAATGACCTCACATGCTTCAGCATAACTTCCAGCCGATCTGGCTTTGACTTCAACAAAGACCAGCTCCTGCTGGCGCTGGACAATAAGATCAATTTCGCCATAACGTGAATGATAATTTTGCGTTACGCATTCATAATCATGTGATTGTAAAAAGGCAAGCGCTGTCTGTTCAGCCCATTGCCCTAAATCCTGAAATGTCTGTTGCATAGATCGGTCAACTTATTTCAACACCTGAATGCCATTTTTCTGCTGTTGATAACAATACGGTTGTCGGTAAATTTTACCATCCTTCACCTCAATTGCCCCAGTACGACCTTCAAAATTAAACTTGCGGTCAGGACTGCTGAGAAATTGCTGACTGATGGTCCAAGCATCTCCACCGAAAGCCAGTAAACGCTGGAAAGCCATATTTTCAGGTTGCTCTTTATAAGCTTTGACAACATCAGCCCAATGCCCATTATATAAAGCAGGCGTATCACAGAAGCTTAATCCTGTAGGAATCGGTTTATCCTGCTCAATACTCAGTGCTGTCGCATAAATATTCTTTTCTGGCAGTGTTCCTAATTGTTCTAGCCACTGATGATCACCGAGCAATAACAGCCCTTCTCGACGTGACAGTTTTTTAGGGACTTCATTGACCACATGAATATCCGAACCAAACTCGGACATCAATGCCATCATAAATAGCTCTGTTGCCGACTCTGTGCCCGCCTGACGCACCACCAGCAGCTTTTTAATTTTGTCTTTTTTCAATAATTGATTCAGCGCCACTGCATCATGCTGCTTGGCCAGACTGAACTGCCAGACATTGGTGGCTTGGGAATTCATATCATTCAATGCCAATACCGGAATCGCCGGATTACGCTGCATCACATTTTCAATATCAGGTCGAGCCAATGGACCAACAATCAAACGAGTTTTATTATTAACCCGTTTTTTGAAAATCGTATCGATGTTATTTTTTGCGGAATCTACAAAAATGATTTTTTCTTTGCTACCAGATGCTGTATAAGCACTCAAGAAACCGCGTTTGATGCTCTGACCAGCTCGCGCCATCGCACCAGATTCAGGTAGAATCACCAGTACGTCCGCATAAACTGGACTCACAATTGCTGCCAAACTGAGTAGCAGCCAATATTTTTTGTAATACATTAGGGAGTTACCTTTTATGAGTGCTCAATTATTTGTTGTAGCAACCCCGATTGGGCACTTAGATGATATGACCTTTCGTGCAATTGATATATTAAAATCCGTTTCGGTGGTTGCCGCAGAAGACACTCGTCAATCTGCTCAATTATTCAAACACTATAATATCTCAACTCCGCTAACAGCGTGTCATGATCACAACGAAAGTAACAAAATTGATCAACTTCTCCAAAAAATGCTAAATGGTGAGAGTGTTGCCTTAATTAGTGATGCTGGAACGCCCCTGATTAGCGATCCCGGTTTTAAACTGGTTCGTGCTGCACAAGAACACGGCATTCGCGTAATTCCTGTACCAGGTGCCTGTGCTGCAATTGCTGCATTAAGTGCGGTGGGTTTACCAAGTGACCGTTTTAGCTTTGAAGGCTTCTTGCCATCCAAGGCGTCACAGCGAATTGGCCAGCTTGAAAAGCTCAAAGATGAAACCCAGACCCTGATTTTCTATGAAGCACCACACCGTATTCTGGCGTGTATTCAAGATATGGTTCAGGTCTTTGGTGAAGATCGTCCTGTTGGTTTTGCACGTGAAATTACCAAGACATTTGAAACTATCAAGAAAATGACCTTAAAAGAACTGGTCACTTTTATTGAAAATGATCACAATCAAGAAAAAGGTGAAATCGTGGTGGTGGTCGGCGGTGCATCCGCAGAAAAAGACATGGAACAGGATAAACTGGATGAATTGCTAAAACGCTTATTACAGGATTTATCAGTCAAAGCGGCGTCGCAATTGGCTGCGGATTTGACTGGTATTAAAAAGAAAGTCGCTTACCAGCGTGCTTTGGAACTCACCCAAAATAATGAATAAAACATAAGGGGAGATTATAAAAATCTCCCCTTATCATTTAAATATGCAGTAAGAACAATATATTAAGCCTTAGTCATGATATTACCTTGATCCATTTTTCTTTCCGCCCTCGCCTGCTTAATTACGCTCAGCCCCGAAGACACACCAAGATAAGCAATCACAAAAGCGACCAATAAATCGGGAAACATGGTTCCTGTGCCTAACACACCAACAGCTGCGACGATAATCGCGATATTGGCAATTGCATCATTACGGCTGCACAACCACACTGAACGCATATTGGCATCACCATCACGAAATGCATAAAGCAGCAGCGCAGAAACCACATTCACCGCAAGTGCAAGTACACCAATCGCCCCCATAAGCATTGGTTCAGGTGTAACACCCAGCCACCATGACCAAAACACTTTAACAATCACAAAAATACCAAATGCCGCCATAGTAATCCCTTTAACTAAAGCTGCAGTCGCGCGCCAATACAAAGTCATGGATAACACTGCCAATGAGATGGCATAGTTAGCCGCATCACCTGCAAAATCTAACGCATCGGCCCATAACGATACAGAGCGTGCATGTGAACCACCAATAATTTCCACAAAGAACATCAGCGCATTTAGAACGAGCGCGATCCACAAAGCTCTACGAAACTTCGGACTAATCTTTTGTGTTGGTGAACATGTTGTGTTGCATCCACATCCTGCCATGACTTTTCTCACTTAATCTTTTATAATGATTTAAAACCCTAGAGTAACTCCAGAGTCAAGCATGATAAATTTTACAATTGGGCAATTGGCGAAAAAGTCTGGCGTATCTGTGGATACGATTCGTTATTATGAAAAAATTGGGCTGCTTCAGAAAGCCAAACGCACGGCGGGAAATTATCGACATTATTCTGAACAGATGCTGTCAGAACTCCTGTTTCTAAAGCATTGCCGTGAACTGGGCATTACCTTACAGGATATTCAAAAGCTCAAGGATATGTCAGAGAACCCGAATCAAACCTGTATGGAAGTAGATCATCTGATTGATCAATATCTTGCAGAAGTTTCTCAGAAGATTCGAAACCTAGAACATCTCAAGCAGGATCTAACGCATTTAAAACAACAATGCTCGCAACACCGGACCATTGAACAATGTGGAATTTTAAAAGAACTACATCAACCACTCGAATGTGAACATGAATCACATCAACACAAAAAAGCACCACAATCGTGATGCTTTTTTGATGTCTGTATTCGACTTAATCTTGATGTTCATCTGGCGGAACTTCGGTAATGCGTCCACCACGTGCAAGAAACGCAGCCACTTCATCTTCTAAAGCCTGACGTTGTTTCTGCTTTGCAGTCACCGTTAACGTTTCTGCTTCAGCAAGATCGGCATCATTGGCGCTCGACTCTTCGCTATCTGCACCAGTTTCTGCGGCTTTCGCCTCTTCGTCGTCTACAGCAGAATCTTCTGTGTTTTCGTCGTAATCATTCATTTCCGTCATATTAATCTCCCCACAATGACTAAATTTCTCATCATCGCTATTTGGTCATCAGAACTTGGTGAAATTTAGCAAGCTCTCGTCAATTCGCAAAGTACAATCTTGATTAAATCGTATTTTTTACGACCAAATTCACTCTGATTTATAAATGATTGTTTAAAAAATATCTACTATTTTTTAGCACGCATATTGTGTGTCTTTCAACACACCTAATCCGTTCGCCTGCTGCATAAAACGATCTTTGAACCAGTCGAACTGTTCCACCTGTTTAAGACCAAAATTTCGCGCCCACACAAACGGGAATAGCTCTGAACTTTCCAACCAGCCAATCGCAGACATGCTATGCATCATCGCATCATTCTGGCCTTTACGCTGGTGCTCGTAACGCAGCAAGGTTTGCTCATTGGCCCATACACCACGCTTTAAATCATGCAGTAAGACATCACAAAGTACGGCGGCATCCAGACAACCGATATTCACGCCTTGTCCTGCTAGAGGATGAATCACATGTGCTGCATCACCAATCAATGCCAGCCCCGATTTAATATAACGTTGCGCTGCGCGTGCTTTCAGTGGGAATTGTGCTCTGGAACGTACTTCAACCACCTCACCCAGCATCTGTAAACTTTCCTGAGTCAGCAATTGCATAAACTCCTGATCAGTAAGCGCTGAATATTCATCGGCATAATCATCGGGCAATGTCCAGACAATCGACTGCCAGTAACCATTTTCCTGCGCATCCAGACTTGCCATCGGTAAATAAGCCAATGGGCCTGTCGGCAAGAAAATCTGGCGAGCCACATATTGATTAGGCTGTGTAGTTTTAATCGCGCAACTGATTGCAGCCTGTTTGTAATCCAATATATCTAAATCGATATAGGCTTGCTCTCGGACAAAAGAGTTCGCACCATCTGCACCAATGAGCAACTTCGTTTTTAATGTTGTGCCATCCGCCAGTTGAATCGACCAGCCTTGTGGAATCTGTTCAATTCGAATCACCTTGACTTGAGTACGGTAATCTTTAAGCTGCTGCAACATTTTCTGTTGAATGGCAACATTCAAGACACTCGGTTCGACCATTGAACCTAAGGCTTGATCTGACTGGGGTGGCTGCTCAGAAGCATGTCCAAAATTGATTTCGCCATAGCCATTTTTATTCCAGACCTGCATGCCTGAATAAGGCATTTGGCGCGCTAAATCATTCCAGACATCAACCGTTTTGAGTAAGTGAATCGTCGCCTGACTAAGTGCCAATACACGAGGATTCATGACGGCCAGTGTTTTATCCTGATCAAGTACAGGCGCAGCATCCAGCACTGTAGCTTGTACCCCACCTTGGGCCAACAATAAAGCGGTTAAACCACCAACCAGACCACCACCGACGATGACAACATCTAACATTTCGCTCATGCTTTTAGTCCCATCGCATAATTGGCAACCAAAGGCTTAACGCCCGGAATCACATCAAATGCAATCAGTCCCGTATTGCGTAATAATTTAAGAATTGGATTCTGATTACTAAAACCACGCACCACCGAATCACAGAACTTGATCACACGTTGCTGATCCTTTAAACGGGATTGCTCATAGGCCAATAAATTTTCAGGTGCGCCAATATCATCTGACTTCGCCAATTGCTCCATCAGGAAACGAACCAGTACATCCGCATCACGCAAGCACAGGTTAAAACCTTGTCCAGCGACTGGATGAATCGTATGTGCTGCATTACCCATGAGCACCACACGCCCAACGGCCTGCTTATGCGCCAACACTTGTGCCAATGGATAGCTAAAACGCTTACCCGTTTTTTCAAATTTCCCAGCACGGTCACCATAGGTTTCCTGTAAAGCATCGAGGAAGTGCTGGTCGTTTTCTTCACCTAACCATTCTGCTTCAGTGCCCTTCTTCACAGGCCATACCACCGAGCGACGATATTCACCCGGTAAAGGTAAGAGTGCCAATGGCCCTAATGCGCTAAAACGCTCAAAACCAACATGCTGATGAGGTTTAGAAGTTTGTACGGTAGTCACAATCGCGACTTGGTCATAATCATGCTCATCCACACCTACCCCAATCGCTTGTCGGCAGAAAGAATCACGACCATCGGCAGCAATCACCAACTTGGATTTTAAGGAATGGATATATTCACCATTACGCATCGCTTCGATATGAACCTGATCCTCATTTTGCGTGAGTGAGGTCACTTGGACACCATCAATCAACTCAATCAACGGCTGTTGACGCACTTGGGTTAGCAATACACGGCCTAACCATGCGTTCTCAATCACTTGTCCGAAGCTTTCTACTTTTTCTTGTTCAGCGACGAGGCGTGCCTTACCAAAACTCCCTTGCTCAGTAATATGTACTTGCAGAATTGGTGTCGCATGTTGCTGTAAAGCATCCCACAGACCTAACTTTTGGTAAATCTGTACACTACGACGTGACAATGCGGTATTACGCGCATCAAAACTGGAATGATAAGGGGCAACATTTTCGTCATCGTAATTCGGATATTTCACAGCTTCTAATAGCTTTACTGCGATATTAGCTTTCGCCAACATTAGAGCAAGGCTGAGTCCAACCATACCTCCACCGACAATGATGACTTGTTGCTGCATAATATTATTCCTTATCAGTTTTTCATGACTTGATGTTAAGGGTCTGTTGATATTTCATCTATGGTTGCGTTGTTGGCTAAAACAACTTAAACGAGGCATGAAACGTAGGCAATGGCGAACTCCCTTGTCAAGTTTCATAACAAAGTTTAAGGAAGTTTTAGCCACAACCCTGTGGGACAGGGACATTTTTTGACGCTACGGCGTTATGGCTTATTTATTTAGAATGACTAAATTACATAAGCCATGCCTTGTATCACCTAAAAAATGTCCACTGTCGCAAGCATTTGTGAAATATCAACAGACCCTAGCCTATCTTACTCTAACTCAAATCAGGAAGGGAATTTGTACTTTGTTTGGTCTATGTTTTTAAAATATATTCAAAAGTTTGTTTTGAACATCAAAGCAAATAAAAAGGCCTATCTATCGATAAGCCTTTTTTTAAATCTCAACTTAATGACTCGCCATCAAGCTTTCAATTTCTTCAACGGTTTTCACCACATTCTTTGTTAGAACCAATGGCCCATTTTCAGTGACCATAATATCGTCCTCGATACGAATCCCGATACCACGCCATTTTGCATCGACCGTTTCATCATCAGGTGCAACATATAAACCTGGCTCAACGGTCACAACCATACCAGCTTCATAAACACGCCAGTCTTCGCCATTCTTATAAGTGCCGACATCATGCACATCCATACCAAGCCAATGCCCTGTACCATGCATAAAGAATTGACGGAATGCTTCGCTTTCAACCAGCTCATCCACATTGCCACTCATTAAACCAAGATCAACCAGACCTTGAGTTAAAATCTTCACAGCCACTTCATGCGGATATTTATAAGGATTGCCGATACGGGTTGCATCAATCGCAGCTAGCTGAGCATCAAGAACCACGTTGTATAATGCTTTTTGTTCAGGGCTGAATTTACCATTTACAGGGAATGTACGAGTAATGTCCGATGCGTAGAACTCATATTCACATGCCGCATCAATCAGCACTAAATCACCATCTTTTAATGGCTGGTTATTTTCAACATAGTGCAAAATACAGGCATTTTCACCGCCACCTACAATACTGTTATACGCTGGCACACAGCCATTTTTACCAAAGATATAATTGAGTTCCGCTTCAAGCGCGTATTCCATCATCTCAGGTTTAACCATTTGCATGGCACGGGTATGCGCTTCAGCACTGATATTCGATGCAATCTGCATCAACTCAATTTCTTGTGCCGATTTTTTCAAACGCATTTCATCAACAATACGATCAAGCTGAACAACTTCTGCTGGCGCAGTACCCCCACGATGTGCATCCGCCTTCTGAATCCACTGGCTGACACGCGCATCAAACTCGGCATTCTGCCCAATACGATAGTAAAGACGTTGTTTATTCAATAATTTATCGATGATTTCTTCATCAAGTAGATCAATTGCATAAGCTTCATCTGCATCATAAATTTCAATCGCACCATCAATACCTGCACGATAACCATTCCAGATTTCCATTTCACGATTACGTTCGCGGCAGAATAAGCTATAGCTATATTCCTCACCTTCTTCAAAGGTTTCGATCACGGCAACTGCTTCTGGCTCTGCAAATCCAGTCAGATAATAAAAACTACTGTCTGCACGATATTTATAATCCGCATCGCGGTTACGATACATTTCTGCTCGAGTCACAATAATGGCAATACTATTGCTACCTATCTGTTGAGCAAGAAGATCACGACGTAGTTTAAAATCGGCCTGACTTAATTTCATATTGTCCTTCTGATGAAGATGAATAATTGTAAGTATCTTTATTTATAAAAGTTTAAGGCACCGCCCGAGTTAACTCGGACGATGTGGGGTAAACATTTCTACCACGGTTTGCGGATCAGCTGGGTTATCCGAGTTTCTGCTTTTAGCATGAAAGTTTTGTAACAAAGAACTTTCAGCAACAGGAATCTTGGTACGGCCAATCGACAGGCTCACCGGAATCAAGCGTACAAACTCATACAATTCCTGATAGCTTTCTTCGCCTTCTTCATCATTGTCCGAGTCTTCAAACTCAACCGCTGCAACATCTTGTAAATGTTCAATCAGCTCTTGCTCCTCGCCACGAATATGACCTGAAGCTAAACCAAAACCAAGTACAACCCCTGCACACCAGTCAGCCAATGCCTGAACACGATCGACCAGCAAATGATTGTCATCTGGGAGCATTGGTAAATAGTCTAATTCATCATCAGATAAAGCATGCGCCACATCTTCTGCTTCATCTGTCAAACTTTCCAGTGCTTCTGGCTGTAAAGCAGGTACATTAAGGGTGTTTAAGATTTGTGACCATTCATCTGCGGTTGGCGCTTGTGTCACACAAACTATACCAGTGAGTAAACCATGTAACTCACTTGGACTTGAAATTTCTTCAATCCCATCAAAATGGGCATTCCATTCCGTCCAACCTGAAATATCGTCTTGCATTCGTTTATCCAATCTCTATACTGCTGTATATATTACCTTTGATTGCAACTCTGTGCGACCTTCGTTATGTTAGAACAATTACAGCGTCTACAAGCGCATATTGGTGTTTTAAAAACACGCCTACATCACTTTGAGCGAGAAAATACATCGCTCACTGAAGCTAAACAATTAGCTGAAACTGACCATCATGCACAAGTTGTGCAGAAAAATAGCATCATCACGCAAAAGCAGGAAGAAGTTGATAACTTAACTGAACAACTGACTCAGTTACAAGATCAATTTAAACAACTGAATCAAGATGCAACAACTTTAGCGGAACGTTATAGCCGTTTAGAGAAAAGCACCACTGATTTAAAAAACCGCTTCCAAGAAATCTTGGCTGAGCGTAATGACTTGCGTGTGAACAAAGAAAAATTACAAGCACAGCAACGTCATAGCCAACAAGAAATTCAGGATTTACAACAGGATCGTGATCGTTTGTTGCAAAAAAATGAACTTGCAAAATCTAAAGTGGAAGCCATTATCCAGCGTCTTTCTATTTTAGGTACGGCCCAAGATCAACATGCACAAGAAATTCAGCAACTCGCCCATCCAAATGCTGAAACACACGAGGAGACCTGATCATGAGTGAATCAATCGTTGTCGAACTTCGCTTAATTGAACAGACTTTTCGTTTAAACACGACTGAAGATAAACGTGAAGAACTGGAACGTGCTGCGGAACTATTGAATCAGAAGTTCCATGATATGCGTCGCAATGCACCGCGTGTAGAACACAACAAACTTGTGATTATGGTGGCGCTACAAATGGCGCAGGAAGTGTTTAGCCTGAATAAGTCTTTACAGGAATATGCCCACTGCGAACATCTACTCCAAACCATTTTGGAAGATGTCGAACAAATTGTTGAGTAAAATTGCACAAAGCCCCATCAATTAGTAAGTATCTTTACAGATAACTGCCTTGCAAGGATTGTCATCGTGTAAAGATCAGTTATACTAAAACTGTCTCTAGGGTGTTCGCCAGTACGTCTATTCCCCTGCCGATACTTAAATTTATGGATGTGTTCTGTGTATTTTGAGTGTATGCCTGCCTCGAGTAGGAAACCCGTTAAGTACGCGTCACCTCCACCTTGAACTCATCGGGTTCAGGGTAACGACCATGCAGCGGCACCTCTGGAGCATTATTTTAAGTATTCAATGACTTATGTTCATATAAAAACGATAATCTGGATTAAACCCCAACTCTATTTTGGCTTTTTCATTCAAATATAATTGTTCATCTTCAACAATTTGATAAATCCCCTCGCCCTTTTCAATCGCTAAATAAGCAGCATATGCAGCGGCATCGACGTGGACTTTACATAGCTGAGCAGCACTACATCCTGTCGCACTCCCATACAGTTTTGCATATCTCAGAATCACACTGTTCGATCCATAGCCAAGAACCTGTTGCTCCAATGTATAAATACTCTCAGCATTCAACTTCAATACAGGATTGACTGAATCTAGATCTAATTCTGTTTGTTCATCATAGTAAGGCTGATCTGGCACATAAGCAAAAGCGATGCTTTGGACAATTAACTTACAGGATTTGTTTGTTAAAGCCTGAATAAGATTGTAAGTTCCCACTTTTCTAATTTTTGCATTTCTAATGCGTGCTTGTTCCATTAAATCTAGCTGTAAACCATAAGGTAAATCTGTGAGTTGATGAATCACCACATCTGGCGCAACTTCACTTATTATTTCTTTAATCCTTTCCGCATCAAAAATATCTGCAATCCTCGGATGAACACCGATTGCTTGAAGAAACTTTGCCTTGTCAGCTGAGCGAGTCAAACCATAAACATTAAAGCCCTTTTGCTTGAGAATAAGACAAAGTTTATAGCCGATTGCACCTGTTGCCCCAGCAACAAAGACAATTGGTCGATCAGAATGATTATTTTTCATTTAAAAAGTTGCTTAATCGATGAACTGATAAAATAATGCCGATATTTTCTACACTATTCTATACATGCATCACTTTAATTGAGCTTAATCACTCATCTTTCAAAGCACATTCATAATTGCTCGGCTCTTGTGAACAACGTACCTGTTTTAACAACTTCATCATATCCTTGTCATAAAAGCCTTCTTTGGTCATTTGAATCCTCGCTTCACGCATCAAGCGCACATAGCCAGGCTTATCACTTTCATTCAGCTTTAACCAAAACTTGTCAGGGATATTAGCCTCAATTTTATCGACAAATTCAAAGGCTGGATTCAGCTGTTTGGAAATCACTTCACGTGCAATAGAGCCCATCCCTGCTGGAAATTTATTACGATGCATAATCAGGGTGCCGGTGACCTGTATCACAGGGAATTTAATGATGCCACCAACGGCTTTACCTGATTTATCAGTCATGCCTTTTTGTAGTTCCAATGGCTCAAATAAAATCGCTGGCCCAGCCATAATATCGACTTCTTTATTATTAAACTTTCCACCTACCGTCACCAAATCCACAGATACAGGTTGTGCTCCGACATTCTGCACCAGTTTTTTTTGCGTTTCATCGAACTGGAATACCGCTACTTTCTTACCAGCAGCTTTTGCCAAAGTATTAATATTACGATCGGTCACCATGATATAAGCCGCACCCAACGGCACGATACCAACAACCTCATAATCTTTATTCACCATCTTTTCATCGAATTTTGGATTAGCCAAAACCTGAATCACAGAACTGAGCTGTTTATAGGTTTGTAATGCACCAATCGCATCGATACTGCCTACAAATTTATTAAACTGTTTGGCTCGAAGGTTACTAATCCCCGCCCCATCACAACGCTTACTACGAAAATCTTCCGTAAGCACCGCTTCGTTGGTATAGACCTTTAGATTAACTAGAGTCGAGGCTTCTTTTTTTAATTTGGGATAATCAAAATCTAGCTTGAATTGCAGATGCGAAGGTCGGGTCACATTCATATTGACACCGAATTGCTTCGCGACACGAACCATACGGGGGATTTCAGTGATATAACTGGTGGCCTGTTCAAAAGCCTCGCTATGTTCACCATTGGGTGAAAACACACATAAAGTAACTTGCTTGGGAATCTGTTGCCATGTTTTTGGATCATTCAGCAGTTGTTTGATCTTATTCTGTGAATGTGTCGACAGCGTTAAATCCAGCTTTCCTTCTGGCGCTGCATAAGTGGTATTCATCAGCAATATCGAGCTTGCCAGAACGCAGTGCGTCAAAAAGGATTTTGTGAATTTGATAAATTTATTATTGTGCATAGACCGATCCATTTTTAGCTATTTCCCAACAGTTTTATTCAAGTTAAGGAGAAAAGATAAAAATAGAATTGACTGTATTTGGTCGGTGCGTGTCAATTGAGTCAAAATAAACAAACCGCCCCATTTTAGCCATAAAAGATGCTGAGCAGGTAAAGGATGTTGTGTTAGAAAAGGCGTAATACGTTTATCGGATATTTTTATTGGAAGGCCGAATTAACTGAAATATGCCGAATAAGCTGCTTTCTATGACATGAAAACAAGCAGCTTATCCAAGGTGTTTCAGATTAAATAAATGACCAAACCACATTTTCATCCTGAGGTTTCAATAAAAAGCTGGTCTGAGCATCATCTTCTACCACGATATGCTGGTTAGAAATCATTTTGACCTTGAGAAGCGTATCATTCTCATAGACTAAATCACGTTTACCTTCTTTTTTTAAGACAAGCATTTGATCCAGAACAATTAGATTTTTTGATTCAAACATCGTTTTCTCTCTAAAAAGTCATCGCAATGTGAAGTATTTTCTAAAGTCGCTAAACTTCTATCCCCGCAAATGGTCAATCCAAGCAGACCATTCCTGCTAAAAAATACTTATTTAATGGTTGAGATACATATAATTGACATCTAAAGCTGTTATCTCACGCGCTGCATTCTAGATCATTTATTAAGCAAAATTACACATTTTGTCTAACAGTTCACAAAAAATTAGATTTTCGTAAAAATTCATACAAAATATTTTTTACTTCATGCATCGGTTTAACTGCATTTTAGATTCCTTATTTCATAAAGGCATAAAAAAATGGCCACTTTAAAGCAGCCATTTTTTAAGATGAACTGGCTTACCAGCTTACGTTAACGCGTCGGTTTGGTGCCAAACAACCAACAAGTTTAGAGTTGGCTTTATTAGCCGCACATTGCTGATATAAGTCAGTCTGGCTATTTGCTTGAATTTGAATACGGCTTGCATCAACACCTTCATTTACCAGCAACTTCGCGACTGTATTGGCACGTTGTGCTGATAATTGATGGTTATAAGCAAATTTGCCTAATGGATCCGCAAAGCCAGCGACAAGGATTGGACCTGATGCATTGCTTTGCTTAATACGTTGTGCAATCGCTGATACCGAAGCCGAACCTTGTTCAATTGCATTGGCATTGAAACGGTCAAAGGCAAAGAATACGCTGCCAGAACGTGCAGTATTTAGGTTTGCATCGTTAGGCACCTGATTATTTGCACCCCAAGCCATTAAACCTTCACATGCTTCACCTTTCCATGACAATCTTTCTGACAAATATTTTTTGTCAAAATCGACGCGGAGTTGGCAACGTAAATAGTCTTGGCTATTCGGCTGGCGAATATCTAAAACATAGTTCCAGGTCTTAACAAAGAATACGCCTTCGCTAAATTGAGGATTCCCCAATAAATGACGAATCTGGTCTTTGGTTAAACCTGTATCTAAACGGGCAACATCGTCATATTCATAACGTTTTACCTGTTTTAAATAACTCTTTTCAACCGCAGGAAACTTGATTTCTTCTTGCTGAACTGGAGTTGTATCTTCATCTGCATAAGTCGCTACTGAGAAACCAGCAAGAGCTGCTACTGCTAAGCATTGAATCGTTTTTTTCATTTCATTACTCTCTTCATTTGTTGAGTAAGGAGAGCCTGCGCTCTCCCCGCCAGTTTCTTAGTTGATTACACCGCTGATACCGATACGTACGCTTGGATCACCTTGAGATGCCGCTGCAACACCACCGGTAATTGACCAGCGACCATTATCAGAAGTTTTACGCAAAGTTACGCCGACTGCATTTTCACCACCATGGTAAGCAGCACCCGCAGCATAGGTATATTTACCTGCAACAAATGGAGCTGCTTCTAATGCCATCGCAGCTGCAACACCAGCATTGGCTTTTTTCTCTACGCTATCAATACGTTGGTTGGTATCGTAGAACGCTTGTTGTAACTGATCACCAAGGTTAGTAATACGGTTACCCAATTCCTGATTTGACTGGTTCAATGTACCAATCGCATCATGAATCGTGTCTTTGCCTGTACCACCAATGTTGTTGGTTTTGATCGTACCGTCTGGATTAACCGTCGTGTTACCGCCAATGCTATTCTTGATGCTGTCAGAAATATTATGGATCTGACCACCATTCACTGCATCTTTAGAACCTTTTGCAATCGTTCCATCTGCGACACCTTTAACAACGCGGTCACCATCTTTACCAGCCATATTGACGCTCTTACCACCAGTATCTTTACCAACAGTAATTTCGCCATTTGACTCCTGTTGCTGAACAAGACCAGACTTACCATTGTTGATGTTGTTGATATTGTTCTGGATGTTCTGAATATCATTTGTGTTCTTGTCAACATTCTGTTTGACATCCCACAACTGACCACCATTCACCGCATCTTTAGAATCTTTCTCAACCTTACCATCAGCAACATTCTTCAAGTTAGTGCCCTTATCACCACCACCTAAAGTCACTGAGTTCTTATCAACATTGCCATCTTTATCTTTGTCATATTGAACCGCGTTATCTGAAAGATTACCGATGTCTTTACCGATCTGATCTTTCAATTTATTCAACTGGTCAACATTGACTGCATCTTTGCCATTTACGCCATCAGCAACGTTAGTAATTGTTTTATTACCCGCGTTGATGCCATCTTTGGTAATACTTGGGCCGTTTTTAATGACCAAGCCGTTATTGTTCAATACAGTATCGCCAGTGGTAATGCTGTCGAACTTCGCATCTTTCAACAATTCAATTTTGATACCATCTTCTGTGGTACGTGTGATCACGTTCTCACCGCTGGTCTTGTCTTCTGCTGTTTCTGCATCCGCACCACCCACGATGTTTAACTTGTCACCCAACTTACGGTGTACATCTTTACCCGCATTGCCAGCAAAGTTGAGACCTTTATTGGTTAGGTCATTCACACCATTAGTCACTTTGTCATCAACTGACTTGATCGCATCATTGATGTTGTTCTTGCCTGTGCCACCAATGTTGTTGGTTGTAATGCTACCGTCTGGATTAACAGTCGTATTACCACCGATGCTGTTCTTGATGCTGTCAGAGATATTCTTCACCTGACCGCCATTCACTGCATCTTTAGATCCATTGGCAATTGAACCATCAGCAACGTTAGTGATGACTTTATTACCTGCATTAATGCCATCTTTAGTGATGCTTGGACCATCTTTGATGGTTAAGCCATTGTTGTTTAATACGCTGTCGCCAGTCGTAACGCTATCTAAAGTTAAGTCTTTCTTAGTCGAAACTTCGTAGTTTGTACTACCATCTTTATTGGTGGTTTCTTTAACTACAATGTTATCGCCTTCAGTAACTGTCGTTTTCGCTTTAGTTGCAGCGTCTTTTACATGGCTAATCGCATCATTAACATTATCTTTACCAGTACCACCAATATTAGTGATTGCTCCGCCATTATTGATCGAATTGTCACCCGTGATAACTTTATGAAGTTGGTCAAGATTGACTGCATCTTTACCATTTACAGCATCGGCAACGTTGGTAATCGTTTTATTACCTGCATTGATGCCATCTTTAGTAATGCTTGGGCCATCTTTAATGGTTAAGCCATTGTTGTTTAATACGCTGTCGCCAGTCGTGATGCTGTCGAACTTCGCATCTTTCAACAATTCAATCTTGATGCCATCTTCTGTGGTACGTGTGATCACGTTCTCACCGCTGGTCTTGTCTTCTGCTGTTGCAGCATCAGCTCCACCTACGATGTTTAACTTGTCACCCAACTTACGATGAACATCTGCACCGGCATTACCAGCAAAGTTGAGACCTTTATTGGTCAGGTCATTCACACCATTAGTCACTTTGTCATCAACTGACTTGATCGCATCATTGATGTTGTTTTTGCCTGTACCACCAATGTTGTTGGTTGTAATGCTACCGTCTGGATTAACAGTCGTATTACCACCGATGCTGTTCTTGATGCTGTCAGAGATATTCTTCACCTGACCGCCATTCACTGCATCTTTAGATCCATTGGCAATTGAACCATCAGCAACGTTAGTAATGACTTTATTACCCGCGTTGATGCCATCTTTAGTGATGCTTGGGCCATCTTTAATAGTTAAGCCATTGTTGTTTAATACGCTGTCGCCAGTCGTGATGCTGTCGAACTTCGCATCTTTCAACAATTCAATCTTGATGCCATCTTCTGTGGTACGTGTGATCACGTTCTCACCGCTAGTCTTGTCTTCTGCTGTTGCAGCATCCGCACCACCTACGATGTTTAACTTGTCACCCAACTTACGATGAACATCTGCACCTGCATTACCAGCAAAGTTCAAGCCTTTGTTTTCCAACTCGGTCTTGGTGTTCGTGATCGTGTTGTTTAACTCAGTCTTGGTATCAGTAATCTGATTGGTTAACTGATCTTTAGTATTGGTGATCTGGTTACCCAAGTCTTTCTTCGCATCATCTAACTTGTTGTTGGTATCCGTGATCTTGCCATCTAAACCATCTTTAACATTGGTTAACTGGTCAACATTGACTGCATCTTTACCATTTACGCCATCAGCAACGTTGGTAATAACCTTGTTACCTGCATTGATGCCATCTTTAGTAATGCTTGGGCCATCTTTAATGGTTAAGCCATTGTTATTTAATACACTGTCACCAGTCGTGATGCTGTCGAACTTCGCATCTTTCAACAATTCAATCTTGATGCCATCTTCTGTGGTACGTGTGATCACGTTCTCACCGCTGGTCTTGTCTTCTGCTGTTGCAGCATCAGCTCCACCGATGATGTTTAACTTGTCACCCAACTTACGGTGTACATCCTTACCCGCATTACCAGCAAAGTTGAGACCTGTATTGGTCAGGTCATTCACACCATTAGTCACTTTGTCATCAACTGACTTGATCGCATCATTGATGTTGTTTTTGCCTGTACCACCAATGTTGTTGGTTGTAATGCTACCGTCTGGATTAACCGTTGTATTACCACCGATGCTGTTCTTGATGCTGTCAGAGATATTCTTCACCTGACCGCCATTCACTGCATCTTTAGATCCATTGGCAATTGAACCATCAGCAACGTTAGTAATGACTTTATTACCCGCGTTGATACCATCTTTAGTAATGCTTGGACCGTCTTTAATGGTTAAGCCATTGTTGTTTAATACGCTGTCGCCAGTGGTAATACTGTCGAACTTCGCATCTTTCAACAATTCAATCTTGATGCCATCTTCTGTGGTACGTGTGATCACGTTCTCACCGCTGGTCTTGTCTTCTGCTGTTGCAGCATCAGCACCACCCACGATGTTTAACTTGTCACCTAACTTACGATGAACGTCTGCACCAGCATTGCCCGCAAAGTTCAATCCTTTGTTTTCCAACTCGGTCTTGGTGTTCGTGATCGTGTTGTTTAACTCAGTCTTGGTATCTGTGATCTGGTT